>CAWBVG010000038.1:0-52807 GCA_963792175.1 uncultured Acidobacteriota bacterium | reverse complement strand
CTCGAACTCCCCGCCGAACACCTCGTCGACGCCGATCGATCGGAGCCACTCTGCGTTGAGCGGCGCGTATAACCCGAACGCGCAGATGCGTGCGGACCCGTTCAGGCGCCGCGCGGTGGCGATGATCGGCGCCGCCAGCCGCGTCGCCGTGTGCATCGGCAGGTGAAAGGCAATCAGATCCGCGGCGCCAAGCGCGTCCTCCGCCAGCTTCTGTCTGGCGGCATCGACGCACGTGACCGTCAGTCCGCCGGCGCGGAGCCACGCGGCGGCCGACGCCAGCGCGAACGGCTGGCGGCCGAGTTCATAGGTGCTGACGAGGAGCGCACTGCGCATGACGCCGTAATCATTGTATTCTTCCGCCACATGCCTGTTGCCGCCGTCGACGCGCGCCCGAACGATCACGCGTTCTTCGGCCACCCCCGCGGCCTCTCGACGCTCTTCTTCACCGAAATGTGGGAGCGGTTCAGCTATTACGGCATGCGCGCGCTGCTGATCCTGTTCATGACCGCGCCGATCGCGGCGGGCGGACTCGGCTTCGATACGGCGGTCGCCGGCGCCATCTACGGCCTCTACACCTCGAGCGTCTACATGGCGTGCCTGCCCGGCGGCTGGATCGCCGATCGGCTGATCGGAGCGCGGCGCGCCGTCCTCTACGGCGGCATCCTGATCGCGGCCGGCCATTTCAGCATGGCCGTGCCGGCGCTGGCGATGTTCTATCTCGGTCTGACGCTGATCGTGCTCGGCACCGGACTCCTGAAAGGCAACGTCGCGGTCATCGTCGGGCACCTGTACACGAAAGAGGATCAGCGGCGCGACGCTGGCTTCTCGATCTTCTACATGGGGATCAACCTCGGCGCGTTCATCGCCCCGCTGATCTGCGGCTACCTGGGGCAGCGCGTCAGCTGGCACATCGGCTTCGGCGCGGCAGGCATCGGCATGACGTTCGGCCTTGTGCAGTACGTGCTCGGCGCACGCCACCTCGGCAACGCTGGCCTCGAGCCCGCGCAGGCCGTCGATCACCGGACGAAGACCATCGCCGCGGTCGTCGCCGGAGCGCTCTTGCTGGTGGCACTCGCGCTCGCCACCGGAATCGTGCCCGTGACCGCCGAAACAGATTGCAGACACGGCCGGCGCCGCGCTCCTCGGCGGCACGATCGTGTTTTTCGGGTGGCTGCTGTTCTCCTCGGGCTGGACGCCTCTGGAGCACCGGCGTCTCTACGCGATCGCCATCCTCTTCATCGCTGCCACCTTGTTCTGGTCGCAGTTCGAGCAGGCCGGCTCGACGCTGAACCTGTTCGGCGATCGCGCCACACGCACGGAGATCGCCGGCTGGACCTTCCCGAGCAGCTACTACCAGTCGCTGCAGCCGCTGTTCATCATCACGTTCGCCCCGATCTTCGCGTGGCTGTGGATTACGCTCGGCACGCGCGAGCCGTCGAGCCCGACCAAGTTTTCACTCGGCCTCTTCTGCGCGGGCGCCGGCTTCGCGGTGGTCGCGGTTGCGGCGATCTTCGCGGCGAACGGCGTGAAGGTGAGCCCGTGGTGGCTGGTCGCGACCTACCTGCTTCACACCTTCGGCGAGCTTTCGCTCAGCCCTGTCGGCATGAGCGCGATGACGCGGCTCGCCCCGGTGCGCATCGGCGGGCTCATCATGGGCGTCTGGTACCTGTCGATCTCGATCGGTAACTTCACCGGAGGCCGTATCTCTTCGCTGTACGGCTCGATGTCGCTGCCGACGCTCTTCGGCGTCGTCGGCGCATTCGGCATCGGCGCGGGCGTCGTCCTCATGCTGCTGGTGCCGTCGATCAAGCGGCTGATGGGCGACGTCAACTGATCCATGGCGCTCGAAGAATACAAACGCAAGCGCGACTTCAAGAAAACACCGGAACCGGAAGGGAAGCGTCGCGCCGAAGCGCGCCGAACGCTTCTTCTGCGTCCAGAAGCACCTGGCGAGCCACCTTCATTACGACTTCCGCCTCGAGCACAACGGGGTGCTGTTGTCGTGGGCCGTGCCGAAAGGCCCTTCACTCGATCCCAAGACCAAGCGCCTCGCGATGCACGTGGAGGATCATCCGGTCGATTACGGCGAGTTCGAAGGGGTCATTCCGGAGGGTTACGGCGCCGGCATCGTCATGCTCTGGGACCGCGGCACGTGGACGCCGGAGACCGACGATGTGGATGCGGCGCTGAAGAAGGGGGACCTGAAGTTCACGCTCAATGGATACAAACTGAAGGGTTCGTGGGTGCTGGTCCGGACCGGCGGCCGGTACGCCGGCGCGCGCGGCGGCGGCGACCGGTCGTGGCTGCTGATCAAGCACCGTGACGATTGGTCGGGCGATCTCGACATCACCGAGTTCGCGCCGCGCAGCGTGAAGAGCGACGGCGACTTCGAGGACATCCTGGGCGACGACACGCCCGCGATCTGGCAATCGCACCGTCCGGCCAAAGGCGGGGACGCCGGGGCGATGCTGGCGACCATCATCGAGCGCGCCGCCAAGCTCAAGGCGTCGGGCGGCGCTCAGACGAAAGTCGCGCGCACACAGGACACGCGCGACGCTGACGGAAAAAACCACGCGCCGCGCGCACAAAGGACACAAAGGGAACAAAGGACACAAAGGGAGGATCAAAGGGGACGAAACCGCGACGATCGCAAGGCGCAGGGATAAAGAGGAAGAAAATAGTCCCTAGCCCCGAGCACCTATTCGCGAGCCCCGAGCCCCGACGGGCGTTCAGTTCTGCAACACGCGGCGCGATAGCACGCTCCACACCGCATACGCCAGCCGGCGCCGATCGTGACGCGCGATGTCGCCGGTCCAGAATTCGCCACCGACCAATTCGCAATGATCCGGCACGCTGCCGAGGGCGAGCGGCTCCTTGTGCTCGAGCGCGTACCGGCCGAGAACCGCCGGCGCAGGCCAGGTCGTGTTGGTAATGACGACGTCGATCTTCCGGTGAATGGCTTCCTCGATGCGGTTGACGGCGTCGGCGGCCGTGAACCCGAACATGCCGCGCCCCTCGGTCAGCAGGTTCGCGATCAGAATGATCGGCCCTTTCACCTCGGCGAGCGCTTCCGGTACGCCGCTGACGAGGAAAATCGGCATCAGGCTCGTGTAGAAGCTGCCGGGACCGATGATCGCGGCCTCGAACTCGGTCACCGCCGTCGACACCGCGGGGTGAATCGACACCTGCGGCTCGAGCCAGATGCGCCGTACGAACTGCCCGGAGCTCTGCCCGGCGTCGACCTCGACTTCGCCGCGTGTCGCGGAGCCGTCGCCGTACTCGGCGCAGACCGACGCCTGCTGCACCGTCACCGGCCAGACACGCCCCTTGCACCCGAGGAGCGCGCGCATGCCGTCGATCGCGTTCAGAAAATCGCCGCTGTAACTCTGCATCATCGACAGCAGCAGGTTGCCGCCGGTGTGGCCGCCGAGCCGCGCGTGCTCGAGGGTCGGCAGCCGGGCCAGCAGCACGCGGCGCGCCTCGCGCGCGTTGCGCGACAGGGCGAGCGCGCACTTCAGGATGTCGCCCGGCGGCAGGACGCCGAGCTCGTCGCGCAGCTGCCCCGAACTGCCGCCGCTGTCGAACATGGTCACGACGGCGTTCAGGCGAAGCCACGGATTCCGTTTCAAGCCGCCGAGCAAACTCGGCAACCCGGTACCGCCGCCGAAACACCCGATGTTCAGCTCGCGCAATCGCATCGCTTGCATTCTACTTTCAGCTCTCAGCTATCAGCCATCGGCTGTCGGCTATCGGCTAGCGGCTTCGAGCTAGTCAGGGTGACGGACGGATTGGGGCCTTCGAGCTGATAGCTGAAAGCTGAGAGCCGAAAGCTTCGTACAGATAGCGAGATGGCCATTCCTGACGCGGCGCATCTCGTCGACCGCGAGCTGCGCGAGATCTTCGGCCCGCGACTGCAGTCGCTGATCGTGTACGGCGCCCCATCCGGCGAGCACGCGAAGCCCGGCGCGCACGGCCACGCCGAGACACCGACGCGGACGATGGCGGTGGTCGAGCGCATGACCCGCGAGGACCTGCGCGCGTGCGCGGGGCGCGTCGCCGCGTGGCACGCGCACGGGCTGGCCACGCCGCTGCTCGTCGCCGCACACGAGTTCGATCGATCGCTCGACGCCTTTCCGCTGGAGTTCGGTGCGATCCTCGCCGATCACGTCGTCGTCTCGGGCGCGAATCCGTTTGCCGCCTCGCGGCTCGACCCAGCCGACGTCCGGCGCGCGTGCGAAGTACAGGCGCGCAGCCACCTGCTGCATCTGCGGGAGGCGTACCTCGAGACCCATGGCCGCGCCGACGCGTTGTCCGATCTCATCGTCCAGTCGGCGCCGGCCTTTGCCGCGCTGCTGCGAAGCGTCGCCCGGCTCGAAGGGCAGGCCATCCGAAGACGGTGCAGCCGCTCGCCACGCGGAACGGACGCTTGGCGTCCCCGGCGGGGCCATCACGGACATCGTCGCGCTGACCGGCGGCCACGAGTTGCCGTCGGCTGATGCCGAACGTCTGTTCGCGCCGTACCTGGATGCGGTCGAGAAGCTCGTGTCGTACGTCGACGGCTGGACTCGGTCATGAAGAACTCGTCATGCCTGATCGCTGACGGCACATGGCTATCGACAATTCGTCGCGTCGAAGCGCAGCCTTCAGCCAGCGTTCGTGGTGGCGGCGCTTGGCGGTCTCCTTGTCGCGGCCGCCGCGTGGGCCGCCGATCCTCCACTGC
This sequence comes from uncultured Acidobacteriota bacterium, assembly GCA_963792175.1. GTDB lineage: Bacteria > Acidobacteriota > Vicinamibacteria > Vicinamibacterales > CAVVIG01 > CAWBVG01. The sequence continues at coordinate 48,087 of CAWBVG010000038.1, read as the reverse complement.
CAGAACTGACGGGACCGGTCAACGATTTCGCCCAGGTCGTCGACAGCGCGAGCGCGTCGGAGATCGATCGCATGAGCCGCGCCCTTCAGGCGAAGACCGGCGATGCGGTCGTCGTCGCGACCGTTCCGAGCGTCGAGCCGTACGGGAGCGTCGACCAGTACGCCGTCAAGATGTTCGAGAACCGCGGCCGCGGCATCGGCGACAAGGCCAAGGACAACGGCGTGCTGATTCTGCTCGCGATGAAGGAACGGCGCGTCCGGGTCGAGGTCGGCTACGGCCTGGAGCAGTGGATTACCGACGGATTCGCCGGAGAAACCAGCCGCCAGGTGATGGCGCCCGAGTTTGCCGCCGGCCGCTTCGGCAACGGCCTGCGGCTTGGCGCCGAGCGAATCGTCGGCCGCATCGCGCAGGGCCGCGGGGTCAGTCTGGAAGGCGTCCGCGTTCCGCGGGCCGCGCGGCAGCGCGACAGCGCGCCTGTTCCGATCTGGCTGTTCATCGTGGGGTTCATCGTGCTGCTGATCGTCAGCCGGCTTGGCGGCGGTTCGCGGCGTCGCCGTTTCTGGGGCGGCCCAGGCGGCTGGTCGAGCGGCGTCGGGCCGTTTGGCGGCGGCTGGGGTGGCGGCGGCTTCGGCGGTGGGGGCGGCGGATTTGGCGGCGGCTTTGGCGGGTTTGGCGGCGGGAGCAGCGGCGGCGGAGGCGGGGGCTCGAGTTGGTAACATACAGATAAGAGATCCGTAGGGGCTCGGGGCTGAGCGGACATCAGGGCTCGGGGCTCGGCGAAAGAGATTAGGACGTTTATGACGATGACGCGCAGAACGGCAGTTCAGATCCTTGCGGTGACGCTTGCGGCGCTTCCGCTGACCGGCTGTTCGTACAACAAGTTCGTCGGTCAGGAAGAAGCGATCAAGGCGCAGTGGGCGCAGGTCGAGAACCAGCTTCAGCGCCGCAACGATCTGATCCCGAACCTGGTCGAAACGACCAAAGGATTCGCGCAGCACGAGGAAAGCGTCTACAAGGACATCGCCGACGCGCGGGCGCGGCTGCTCGCGGCGAAGTCGCCCGAGGAGACGATCGCCGCCGCCAATCAGCAGACGTCGGCGCTCGGCCGCTTGCTGGCGGTGGTCGAGAACTATCCACAGCTCAAGGCCAACGAGCAGTTCAACCGGCTGATGGACGAGCTCGCGGGCACCGAGAACCGGCTCGCGACCGAACGCATGCGCTACAACGAGCGCGTCCAGGAATACAACACGTCGCGGCGGCAGTTCCCCGCGAACCTCACCGCAAAAGTGTTCGGCTTCAAGGAATACCCGTTCTTCCAGGCACCTCCCGACGCCAAGACGGTGCCGAAAGTGAACTTCAGTAAACCCACCGGCGCCTAGGCGAGAGCTGACAGCCGAACGCTGACAGCTCGGAGAGCGGACCTGTGCAGCTGCCTGAATGGGAGCGTTTGCTGTGGCAGGGCCGGCCGTGGCGGCCCGACCGGTGGTGTGCGGGCGAACGCTACCTGCTCACGGACTTCCGGCTCGTGCGCCTCTGGCGCGATGACGCGGACGAGATCGCGCTCGACGACATCACCGACGTGCGCCGCACCGAGACGCGGCTCGATCGAATCCTGGGCACCTCGACCCTCGCCGTTCACAGCCGTCGGCGATCGCCGGTCGTTCTCGTCTCGATTCAGCGAGGCCAGCAGCTGGCGGCGCTGCTCGAGCTGCTCGCCGGCGACCCTCGCGCGCCGCGCGATGCCGAGGCAACCCGCTCGGCGCTCGCCTGGAATCCGCGCTCGCCGGCGATCGATCTCCGACAAGCCCTCGGCTCCATCATCGCCGTGCTGATCGCCATCTTCGGCGTCGTCATCGGCCTGCACGGCACGACAGCGGCCGTCTCGTACGCGCCGGACGATGCGATTGCCCCGGGCGGGGAGAAACGAAGCGAGGCCGACATCATCGCGTTCATGGAGCGCGAAGTCCTTCCCTGGGCGAGGCGGACGCTCGGACCGATCAAGGGCGGCGCCGACCGGATTACGTGCGAGACCTGCCACGGGGAGACGGCCGCGCGACGAAGCTGGCAGATGCCAGCGGTTGCCGCGCTGCCGCAGCCCGAGGTGCGCGATCGCGGCTGGGAAACCTATACCAGCACGATGGACGCGCAGATGCGGAACGCGATTTACGGCTACATCGCGGAATCCGACAATCAGTCAAAGGCCGCCTACATGCGCGAAGTCGTCGTCCCCGGCATGGCGCGCCTCCTTCATCGACCCGCCTACGATTTCACCAGACCTTACGAGTTCAATCGCGCCCGCCGGTCGATCGGCTGTTATCACTGCCACCGGGTGAGATAGCTCAATACGGGCTATAATCGCGCCTCCGCGACAACTGCATATGACTGATGACAAAGCGGTGACCCTTGCCGATCTGGACGCGCGACTGCGCGAGGTCGAGGCGTTACAGGCACTGATCCTTCGCATTCTCTCGACCACCAAACCGCTGACCAACGTCCTCGATCAGTACGGCGCGACCGAAACCCAGGCGCGAGCGTGCCACGCGCTGCTCGACGATCTGGCGACGCGCGCGAAGGGGCACGAATCGAATCGACCGACGTTCGCGTATTTCAAGATGAAGGTCGCCGAGATCTTTCCGTCGCTGCGCGGCGATCGGGAATTCCTCGAGCTGCTGCTCGACACGCTGAAGCTCGAACGCTGCGCGTACCGCGACCTCCACGAGTACATGACCGCACCGGGCCGTCGAGAGGGCTAGGAGTCGCGGTGTCCCTGACCGCCGGCGCGCGCCTCGGTCCGTACAGATCCTCGGCGCGCTTGGGGCTGGAGGCATGGGCGAGGTGTATCGCGCTCGCGACACGAAGCTCAATCGCGACGTCGCCGTCAAGGTCCTGCCCGACACCTTCGTCGCCGATCCGGAGCGCGGAGCGCGCTTCGCGCGCGAGGCGCAGCTGCTGGCCGCGCTCAATCATCCGCACATCGCACAAGTCTTCGGTCTCGAAGAGCGGAGCGATCCGGACGGACGCGCCGTCTCGTACATCGTCCTCGAGTTCGTCGATGGCGAGTCGCTCGCCCAGAAACTCGACGCGGCCAGCGGCGCGGGGTTGGGGGTTCACGAGTCGCTGCGCATCGCCCGCCAGATCATCGACGCCGTCGAGGCGGCGCACGAGAAAGGGATCGTCCATCGCGATCTGAAGCCGGCCAACATCATGTTGACCGCCGACGGCCAGGTGAAGGTGCTCGATTTCGGGCTCGCCAAACACGACGGCGGCCCGGGTGCGGCAGCTGGACCAGGCGGGTTGACCCACTCCCCGACGCTGACGTTTGCCGGCACGCTCGCGGGCATGATCCTCGGCACGGCGACGTACATGGCGCCGGAACAGGCGAAGGGACGCGTCGCGGACAAGCGATGCGACGTCTGGGCGTTCGGCTGCGTGCTGTTCGAGATGCTCGCCGGGAAGGCGCGCATTCGACGGCGAGGACGCCACCGAGGTGATCGCGGCCATCGTGCGGGCCGAGCCGGAGTGGGGCGCATTGCCCGCAGACACGCCGCCTCACGTGCGTGCGATCGTCAAGCGCTGTCTCGAGAAGGATCGGAAGGCGCGGATTCCGGATATCTCCGTCGTCCGGTTCTTGATGAACGAGGCGCCGAGTCTGACAACCGCGCGAGTCCGCGAATCCCGACGCCCAAATCCCGCACCGCCTGGCTGGCGGCGCGTCTGCCATGGGCGCTGCGGCCGCCGCGACGCTCGTGGCTGGCAGCGCTGTGTCCTCAACCGCCGGTCGAGCCGCACGTACGCGGCCGCTCGTCCAGGTCTTGCATGCGACTCCGCCTGCCGCGATCACGCTGAATATCGATCCGTTCGCCATCGACGTCGCGATTTCGCCGGACGGCCGCCGGCTCGCATATACGACCGGGACCGCGCAGACCGCAACTGTATGCTGCGCGAGCTCGATCGCGAGCGATGCGCACACCGGTCCCGGACGTCATGAACGTGCGCGGCCCGTTCTTTTCACCAGACGGCGAATGGGTCGGCTTCTTTCAGGGCGCCGACTTCAAGAAGGTGTCCGTTCGAGGGCGGATCGCCGATCACGATCTGCGCGCGAGTGCTCCCCCGGCAACCGCGGCGGCAGCGTGGGGTGCTGACGACACCATCGTCTTCGCCGCGCAGGGCGGCGGGTTCCTCCGGCGCGTGCCTGCCCGGCGGCGGCGCCGTTATCGGATCGTCGCGAGTGCCCGACCGTGCGAAGGGCGAACAGGGCACTCGTCTTCCCGGAGTTCATCCCGGGGCGCGAAGCCATCGTCTATACACGTCGTCTGTTCAGCGGCGGCAGACATCGACGATTACCGTCATCGTCGCGCGCGATCTCCGAACCGGCACGCAAGCAGGTCGCTCGCCCGCGGCGGCGTACACGGGCAGGTGCGTCGCCGGCACGCATCTCGTCTACGGCGCCGACGGGCACGCTCCTCGCCGTCATGATTCGATCCGCGATCGTCTCGCCGTATCGGGCATCCCTGTGCCGGTCGTGCAGCAAGTCGTGACGAAGTCCGACCGGCGCCGCCGACTTCGGCGTCTCGCGCGACGGAACGCTCGTCTACGTTCGCGGGAGCGCGCAGGCACCGGGCATGACGCTCGCCTGGCGCGACCGCCAGGGACATGAGGAACCCATTCGCGGCGCCGCCACGAGCCTACACGCATCCGCGCGTCTCGCCAGACGGCATGCGTATCGCGCTGGACGTGCGCGACCAGGACATCGACATCTGGATCTGGGACACGCCGAAACAGACACTGTCGCGCTTCACGTTCGACCCGGGACTCGACGAGAACGCCGTGTGGACGCCCGACGGTAAGCGGATCGCGTACTCGTCTTTCCGGGCAGGTACGGCGGGCGTCTACTGGCAGGCCGCCGATGGGACCGGCGTGGCCGAGCGTCTGTCGCCGGAGTCCACATTCTCAAGTCCCCTGGGCGTTCAACCCAGACGGCCGGTCGCTCGTCATTCAGGATACCGACCTCAAGACCGGGGTCGATCTCGCCATCCTCACCGTCGGATGGCAAGCGCCTGATCACGCCACTCGTCCAGCAGCCGTCGTACCAGGGCAACGCCGACTTGTCACCTGACGGCAAGTGGATCGCGTACCAGTCGAACGAATCGGGGCGCGGCGAAATCTACGTGCATCCGTTCCCGTCCGTCGGCGCGGGGCGCTGGCAGATATCGACCGACGGAGGCACGCGGCCGGTCTGGGCGCGAAACGGACGTGAGCTGTTCTACCTGGATGGAAAGCTCCGTCTCGTCGCCGTACCGGTTCAAACCGGCGCGACCTTTACCACCGGCAATCCCGCGATCCTGTTCGAGCTGCCGAGTACGCCGACCGCAACCGCGCGCACCTACGATGTGGCGCCAGACGGTCGCTTCCTCGTGATCAAGTTCCCGCAGAACGACAAATCCTCGAACGCACCGGCCTTGAACGTGGTGCTCAACTGGACCGATGAGCTCGAGCGGATGACGCCGGCAAAGAAGTGACCACCCGTCGCCTCGCGCTTCTGTCGCGGCGCTCGCGGTCCTGGCCACGCTCGCGGGTCCGCGCGCGCAGTCCCGCGATCCGCTCGTCATCCTCATCTCGTTCGACGGGTGGCGGTGGGACTACACCGACCGCGCCAACGTGCCGAATCTGAAAGCGCTCGCGGCACGCGGTGTCCGCGCGAAAGAGCTCATTCCGTCCTTTCCGTCGCTGACGTTCCCCAACCACTACACCCTCGTGACCGGCCTCTACCCCGGACACCACGGCATCGTGTCGAACACGATGGCGACGCCGTCGATGCCGCGGAAATTCTCGATGTCGTCGAACGAGGTTCGCAACGCCGGCTGGTGGGGCGGCGAGCCAGTCTGGCTGACGGCGATTCGCCAGAACCGCCGCGCGATGTCGATGTTCTGGCCGGGCAGCGAGGCGGCCATCGGCGGCGTCTCGCCGACGCGCTGGTGGCCCTTCGATGGCAGCGTGTCCAACGAGGAGCGCGTCAGGCGCGTGATCGACTGGCTGTCGCTGCCCGAGGGCGAGCGGCCCGCCTTCGTCAGCCTGTACTTCCAGGAGGTCGATCACATCGGGCATGTGAGCGGGCCCGATTCGCCCGAGCTACTGGAAGCGGCGGCCCACCTGGACGCCGCGCTCGGCCAGCTGCTGACCGGCATCGATCGCCGCGGTCTGTCGGATCGCGTCACCATCGTCGTCGTCTCGGATCACGGCATGGCGCCACACACCGACGATCAGATGGTGTTTCTGGATACCGCGATCGATCCGGCGACCGTGAATGTGATCGCCACCGGCGAGTTCGTTCAGCTCGCGCCGCCGGCGGGACGCGAGCGGGACGCGTCGAGCATCGACGCGATCGTCCGCGCCGTGCGCGGCAAGCTGCCCCACGTGACGTTCTACACACGCGAGGAGATTCCCGCGCGGTACCACTACCGGGATCATCCGCACATCGCGCCGATCATCGGCGTCGTCGACGAAGGGTGGATCGTCACCACGCGCGAGCAGGAGGCCAGGCGCAAGCCTGACGCCGAGGCCCGGAGAGGCACCCACGGCTACGACCCGGCGCTGCGATCGATGCATGGCTTGTTCGTCGCCGCCGGACCCGCGATCCGTCAGGGGCTCGTCGCCGAACCGTTCGAGAACGTTCACGTCTACGATTTTCTCTGCGCGCTGCTGAAATTGGCGCCGGCGCCGAACGACGGCGACGCTCGCGCGACCAGCGGGTTTCTTCGGTGACGAAAGAGCCGGAAACCCCGGAGTCGCTGGCGTGGGGCGAGTTGCAGCGGCGCGGGTCGATCCCGCCGCGATATCTCAGGCACCTGGAGCGCGAAGTCGCCCGCGAGCTGGCGCGCTGCCTCGACCCCGCCGTGCACGAGCAGGTCATCCGACCGTACGGCGCGATCGTGTGCCGCGAGACGCCGCAACTGGAGCGGCTGGGACGAATCGTCGAGACTGCGTCGCTCTCGGAAGACGTGATCGAAAGCCTCGCCGACGGCCGGCACAGCCTCGTGCTGGCGGTCAAGGGTCAGCCGCCGCGGCTGCTGCTGCTTGACGAAGGGATCGACACGGACCAGGACTACGCGTCCCGGGCGATGTGGATCGACGGCGTCATCATCTGCAACGACGACAAGGGGATCGTCCGAATCGTCACCAACAGCTCCGTGACGAAGGTCGAGGGCCGTCGATGGATGGCGACGGCGCTGGTGTTCGAGGCGGCCGAGGACATCCTCCACGTGGTGCCGGCCGCGGACCTCGGGGTCGTGCGCCGTCTGCTCGAGCTCTGTCATCACCGGATCAGCCCGGGCAGCGTGGGCACGACGATCATCTACCTGCTGACCGACGCCGAGCAGCCCGCCGGCCGTCGTCGCGACGATGGCGTTCGCGTCGAAGCGATGAAGATCTCGGTGCTCGACACCGCGCACGAGCCGCTGGTGCTGCACCAGGCGAGATACCGGGATGGCGCGATGCTCGTCGGCCGGGGCGGACAGCTGCTGGCGGTGAACGTGATCCTGTTGTCGGAGAAAGCGAGCGAAGAGGCGGTGCCGCCGATGAAGGGCACGCGCCACACGTCGGCCGCGCGTCACACCTACGACTGCCCCGATGTGCTGGCGTTCGTGGTCTCGGCGGACGGCCCGGTCACCGTTTTCAACGACGGCAAGCGGATCGCGGATTTGAGAGGATCCGATCAGCTCGTGCCGAAGACTGCCGATCGGATCGCGGCGCTCCTCGAGCAGCGCCGCGAAGCCAACGGCGATGCGGGCACATGACCGAAGGGCTGAGGTCGCGGCCTACTGGCCGCTAGCGCGACCTCACTGCGATCGTGGCGGCACCAGCGTGAGCGTCGACTCCGTGTGTGCCTGAACCGCCGCGTCGCTGAACGCCAGCGTCACCGCTTCGCCCCTCGCCCACCCTTGTGCGAGATCCGAGAAGTGCCGGCTGGCCGGCGATCCTGATTGACCCGGCGCGTTCATCCCGCTCGAGCGATCCCAGTCGGCGGCATCGAAGGCGACATGGAATGGCCGCGCGTCGCCGGCCGGCGTCAGCGGGCCGACCTGAAAGCGCTGGCGCAGCGCGTCGGTGATGCCCAGCGGATGCGCGAAGACCACCGGTGCCGCCGCGTCGGCGCCGCCCGGCGTGTGTTGCGCCCGGGACGAGGGGCCTCCGCGGCGCGCGGCCGGCGTAAAGCCGTGCGGCAGCTCGTCGAGCGTTCGCCAGCCCACCCACTCCGTGCCGCGGCGGACCGGCACCAACGCCGCCACTTGAAACCCGCGGTTGCCGTCGACGTCCTCGATATTCGAACCGTCGAGCGGGCATCTTCCAGCGCGAAAGCGCCTGGCGAAACTCGGGCCACGACTGCGCGCGGTCCAGGGCCAGCGCGGCGAGCTCGGCCGCGCCACCGGCTTCGAAACCGCTCCATCGCACGGCGTAGACCAGACCGTGCTCTGTATCGGAGGCGACGATCACGCCGTGTCGCGTGAATTCGTGGGTGAAGTCGAACGCTTCCTTCCGGCCGCGAATGGTGAGCGAGTCGTTGAACACAGCCGTCACGGGCGCGTCCTTCTCCGCGTAGACATCCTGGGTATCGACAGTCACCGGCTGGCTCTGCCAGGCAATGCGATCGTTGTGCCCGATCGACACGCCCGGCAGCCACGGCGCAGTCGCGCCGATCACGTTCCAGCCGGGCGCCTGCAGGTGCACGAAGTAGCGGCGTGACGGGTGATCGAGCCGCGCTCCGGGCGGCACGGCGAATCCGGCAAAGAACGGTGGCGTGCCGACGCGCCGGAGGGCGTCCGCAACCACCGGGCTCAGACGTGCGCGGGCGATTTCGGCGATCGCATCGCCGCTGTCGACGAAGGCGTCGGTGCGATTCAGCAGATCGGCCGGCGACCAGATCTCGGGTCTCCAGCCGGCGACGACGAACTCCTCGGGCGGACGCTCGCGCGCCCGCGTCACCCACGCGTTGATGCCGCGCACGAACGCCGACGCAATCGCCCTGGTGTCGGCGCCATAGCTCGCCCACTCCGCGTCGGGATCGCCGCGGTACTGCATCCGGCGCGTGCTCGAATCGCGCTCGGCGAAGTTCGGTCCCAGCACTTCGGCGAGGCGCCCCTGAACCGACCGCCGCCACAGATCCAGCTGGAACAGGCGATCCTGGGCCTGCACGAATCCCTGCGCGAAAAACAGATCGTCCGCGGATTGCGCGTAGATGTGCGGAATCCCCCACGCGTCGCGCACGACCCGCACCGGCGCGGAGACCGCGGCTTCGAGTGTCCCGGAGACCTGCGGCGACCAGCGGCGGCGGCGGTGGCGCGCGGACGACGGCACGGAGACAGAACCGGTACGCGACGAAGAACACGAACACGTCGCGAAAGCCGCGACGGCCTGTCCGGCTTTGCGCGCGCGGCGCGGTTTTTCTAGACTCTCTGCCATGGCGATCAAAGACGGACTGCTGGCGGACTTCGATCACGAGATGGGCACGACGAGGAAGCTGCTCGAGCGGCTGCCTGACGACAAACTGGCCTGGAAGCCGCACGAGAAATCGATGACGCTCGGCGGCCTGGCCACGCATCTGGGCAACATCCCGAACTGGGCCGGCGCGATCCTCAATGACACATCCTTCGATCTGGCGGCGGCGCCGCCACACCTGGCGGAGAAGACCTCACGCGCCGAGATCCTCGCGGCCTTCGACCAGGCGCGCGCGCGGACGCGGGCGTGGATGGACAAGACCGACGCCGAGTACGTCGCGCCGTGGACGCTGACGCCGCGGCGGCCAGGAGATGTTCACCGTGCCGCGCGTGGCCGCGTTCCGGAACTTCGTCCTGCACCACATCATCCACCACCGCGGTCAGCTGAGCGTGTACCTGCGCCTCAACGACGTCCCGGTTCCGGCGATCTATCGGCCCGTCGGCGGACGAAGGCTGAGCATGCAGCCGGCTCGTATCCCCCCGCCCGCACCCGGCGTCAACGTCAGGCGATCCTCCGCGACCGATTCGACCTTCGATCGACTGTAGAAGATCGGAAAGTAGCGGCCGCGCGACCAGAGCTCGAAGAGGTCGCGGTAATGGGAGCTGTCGGGATCGCCGGACTGCCCGGGGTTGTTGAGCGCCACCGAATTGTCCCAGTGCTCGGTGTCCGCGATGATTTTCAGCGATCCGCCGGAGGTCTGGTTGTCGGCGTTGCCGGTCGCGCTGACCGTGTAGCTGTCGCCGCCGCGCGGGAACGGGCCGACGTTCAGTCTGGCGCGCACGTCGGCTGGCGCGATGTCCGCCAGCGGGTGACGGATCAGGGCGTGGTGATACGCGGTCTGTCCCCACCGCCACGCGTTCATGTCGGGGCCCAGCTTCTTCGTCAGCTCCTCGATCGCTTCGGCAAGGCTCCGCGTCAGCAATTCGTCGCGGCCCTGGACCGCGTCGCTCCCGAACCGCCCGTCGGGCGCCTGCAGCCAGTCGATGACGCGCTTCATGGACAGCTGCCCGATGAACGTCTGCGCCTCTTTCGGCACCATCAGATTGCGGATATTGGCCGACACGCGGCGCTGACACATCTCGTAAATGCCAGCGGTCACCGAGTCGGCGTCGACGCTGTAGTTCCAGTTCAGCAGGCAGCGTACGCGCGTCCTGCCAACGTCGCGGCGGCGCGTCCGGATCCCGGCGATCCGGCACCGATCCGGCACGGACGTCGCGCAGCAGCGGGACGATGCTGCGCGCGGGAATGGAGACGTTGTCGTTCTGCAGCCGCATCATGTCGGCGACCGTGTGGAGCCGGCCCGACCCGAGCACCTCGCTGATCCGTGACGCGCGGTACGGATCGGCGCCGGTGTAATGCAGCGCCTCCTTGTACGGAAAGTCCGGGCGGAAAGAGATAGTTGTTCGCGGTCGCGATGTAGCCCTTCTCCGGATTCAGCGCGTGCGGCAGCGCGTTGATCGGCAGGAAGCCGTTCCACTCGTAGCGCCCGTCGCCCGGCACCGGCACGAGCCCCGACCAGTTGGGCCGCAGCGGCGTGATGGCCACCGCCTGGTAGCCGATGTTTCCCTGCCGATCCGCCCACACCATGTTCTCCGACGGGATGCGGCTGAACGTGCACGCCTCGACGAACTCTTCCCACGTCCGCGCCTGATCCATCCGCAGGCTTGCGAGATACGGCGCCGCGCCGGTTTCCATCCACGCCGCGCGCAACGCGTACGCCTTGTGGTGTTCGGCGTCCTCTTTCAGCACCGGGCCATGCCGGGTGAACTTCAGATCGACCGCGGCGGGCGCCTGCCCCTTCACCGGAATCGTGTCCTTGATCACGCGCATGTCTTCCCACGCGCCGCGGTACCGGTACTGGTTCGGGTTGGCGGGGTTGGTCTCGTAGACGTAGAGATCCTCGGTGTCCGATCCGAAGATCGTGAGGCCCCATGCGCCGAACTCGTTGTGGCCGATCGACACGCCGGGAAGCACCGGCTCGCCGCCGCCGATGACGTTCCACCCCGGCGCGACGAGGTGGACCCAGTAGCGCAGCGACGGCGCACTCTGGGTCCGATGCGGATCGTTCATCATCATCGGATAGCCGCTCTGGGTCAGGCGGCCGCTGACCACCCAGTTGTTGCTGCCGATGTCCTCGTTCCGCTGGCTCAGTTCGAGCGCGGACGGCTCCTCGACCGGCGCGCCGGCGCCGAACTGCAGCGGCCGACGGAACGCGTTGTAGATCTCGAGAATCGACCCGTTGATCAACGCGAGATCGATCGCCGGATCCGGCGTGATGTTCGGATCGCCGCCCTGGAAATACTGCAGGTCCTTCACCCGCTCCGCGCCGAGCAGCTTCACCGCCTGCGCGAGGTTGACCTCCTGCCCGAGGTTCGACAGCAGCGCGTTGTGGCGGGAGATCACCACGTCGGGAGTCCAGGCCGCCGGCGTGATGCCGAGCATCCGGAACTCGACGGGCAGCGTCGACGGCGTGCGCATCGCTTCGGCGATGTAGGCGTTCACGCCGGCGACATAGGCGGTGATGATCGCCTCGCCGTGCGGGTGATACCAATTGAGCTCGGCTCCGGAGATCCCCCCGGAACTTGTGGAGGCGCGTGCCGATGTCCCGCTTCAGTTCCTTCGGACCGAGGATCTCGGCCACCGTGCCGGTCGCCTGCCGGCGCCATAACTCGAACTGGAACAAGCGGTCACGGGCGGCGGCGTAGCCCTGGGCGAAGAACAGGTCGTGCTCGTTCCCCGCGTAGATGTGGTTGATGCCCCAGCGGTCGCGAAGCACTTCGACCGGCTGGCTGAGACCGGCGACCGACAGCGTTCGTGCCGCGGGCGGCGCGCCGGACACGCGAACAAAACCCGAAAACGCCGTAAGAAAAACGACAAGAAGCATCGTTCTCCGCATGGGCAGGGATGCTAACATGACCGCTCATCAACCTCATGCGTGAGGAGGAACTCGCGATGCGCCCTTATTTCGGTGCCTTCGGTGTATTCGTCTCCGCGGTAGCGTTGACCTTCGCGACCGCGCAGACGCCGGCCGCGCAGCAGAAAACCGCTCCGGCCGGACCGCCACCCAAAAAGAACCCGCTGCTGAAGCTGGCCGAGCCGTGGCCGGAAGCCGACGTCCTCAAGCAGCGGAAAAAGGAAGCTGAAGAGCGACCGCTGTTCAAGAGCACCGATCCGCTGGAGTTCACGCTCACGGGACCGTTCAACACGATCAACAAGGATCACAATCCGGAGAGCACCAAGCGCTACCCGGGCGTGCTGACGGTGGCGGGCGCGGACGGCGCGCGTGCAAGACCATCTCCGTCAAGCTCAGCGCGCGCGGACACTTCCGCCGCATGGCGCGCAACTGCAACTTCGTCCCGCTGCGGATCGAGTTCGCCGAAGGACGAGCCGCAGGCACGGTGTTCGACGGACAGTCCACGCTGAAGCTCGGCACCGGGTGCGAGTCGTCGAAGGAATTCGAGCAGTACACGCTGCGCGAGTACCTGACCTACCCGCATCTACCACATGCTGACGCCGCTGTCGTTCCGGGCGCGGCTCGCCCGCGCCACCTACGTCGAAGAAGGATCGTCGAAGAAGAGCAATCCCCGCTACGCGCTCGTTCATCGAGCACGAAAACGACGTCGCGCGGCGCAACGAGGGACGCGTCGTCGAGCTGCAGCGGATCTCGTTCACCGACCTCGAAGCCGAATCGTTGACGCGGACGATGCTGTACGAATACATGGTCGGCAACACCGACGTCTCGATCTGGGCGCTCCACAACGTGCGCTTCGTGCAGAATCCCGACCGCAAGCTGTTCGTCGTGCCGTACGACTTCGACATCTCGGGCTTCGTGCATCCGCCGTACGCCATCCCCGACCGCCGGCTCGGCCTCCGCAGCGTCGTCGATCGGATGTACCGCGGCCCGTGCCGGACGGTCGAGGAGTTCGACAAGGTCGCGGAAGGCTTCCGCGACAAGCGCAAGGACATGCTCTCGCTGATCGACTCGATGAAGGATCTCGACTCGAGCGCGCGCTCGGAAGCGAAGGACTATCTCGAGGCTTCTTCCGCCAGATCGACAAGCCCGAGTCGATCAAGAAGCAGTTCGTCAACGGCTGCAAGCCGCAACCGACGATGTAGGACTGCGGGATTAGGGACTAGGGATTAGGGATTAGGGATTCAGGTTTCAGACGACGCTAATCCCCAATCCCTAGTCGACTATTCGCCTGTCGCGCTGCGACGACGGCGTCGCGACCGGCACCGGAACGACGGTCGACCAGAAGCCGATCATCATCTCCTCGAACGTCTGATCGCCCCACTTCACGTCCTTCGACGGATCCGGGTTGAACTTGTTGGCCGCCGAGTTGTCGTAGTGCGCGATGACTTCGACGATGGTCCCCTTGGGGAGCACCTTCGGCGTCTTCAGCTCGTAGGAGATCTGCCAGTTGAAGTCGTACTTGGGCACCGAGAGCAGCGATTTCGTCCGTCCCGTCGGGATAGTGCGCGATGTAGGTCATGTCCTTGCCGCGGACGTGCATGTGCGGCGTGAGGCTCGTCATCACCGTGTCGCGCTGGAGCGTGGTCGTGCCCTTCACTTCGGCGTTGCCATCGTAGGCCGGAATCACGAAGCGCGGCTGCAGCACCATGCCGCCGGCCTGCAGCTTCGTCGGCGGCTGCTTGGCGTAGATGACGCCGATGCGCGTCCGGTCCTTCGCCGGCTTGCCGTTCGTCGTGTAGTGCATCTGCATGATCAGGTCGGAGTTGCCGCGGAGAAGCCGCGCCACGCCCGGCTCGAACGTGATGCCCGGCTTGTTCGGCGTCACGCCGCCGATATTGGTCGGTCCGAGGGCGCCGCCCTGGTTGATCGGCTGGCCGGCCGGCTGCGTGTACGCCAGGACGTGATGCACCTGCGCGTTCGCTGACGGGCGGATCTCGATCGCCTGAATCCACTTGTCCTCGGTGAGATGGGTCGGCACGCGGAGATACTGATACGGAATCACGCCGGTCGCCGGAATGTCGTACTCCTCTTCCATCGTGAAGACGGCGTCGGGCTTGCCAATCGTCCAGCCGTCGGCGAACTGCGGCGCCTTCGGCATATCCGCGTCGTTGCCTTTCACCGCGCCGCCATCGACCCACGCCGCGATCGTGTCGATCTCCGCCTGCGACAGCCGCGGGTCGTTCTTGAACTCGCCGTGCGCCGGATCCGCGCCCCACGGCGGCATGATCCGCGACACGACTCGCTGCTTGATCGACCGCGCGTACGGCCGCGCCTCGTCGTACGTCAACAGCGACATCGGCGCGAACATCGTCGGCCGGTGGCACTCGACGCAGCTCTTGTAGAGAATCGGCGCGACGTCCTTCGTGAACGTCACGGGCGCATCGGCGGCGCGCGCGACGCCAGACAGCCCAGGCACACAGCACAGACAGCCGCGATTCGCAATCGTTCTCATGGTGCAGACTCCGTTATGGTCGAGCTAGCAGTGTATCAGACAGGCAGCCTCGAGCCGCCTAAGGCGCTGCGCGGCGTACCTCAGCGCCAGCCTCGAGCCCCGACCCGCCGTGGTCGAGCGCGCGACCTACCTCGCCGCGCTAGCCCGACTCGCCTGCGGCTACCTGGCCTTGACCGTCGGGTACTTGATGCCGAGTTGCTCCAGATAGGTCTTGTACTTCGTCGGGTCGTAGTAGTACTTCTTCATCTCCGGCCGGTACTTCGCCATGATCTGCTCGTTGAGCCAGATCGCCGGCTTGTCTTCCGGGCGGATCAGCGGCGTGTACTTCACGTTCTTCGTCTGCACGTTCCTGAAATAGTCCCATGCCTGCGTGACGAGCTCCGGCTTCATCAGGAAGTCGAGCACCGTCAGCGCGACGACCTTTGCGCCGGCATGGATGCCTTTGTGCGCGATCGGCGTCGCCATCGAGATCGCGTTCGCCCAGTTGTGGCCCGGACCCGCCGCCATGTTCGACGGATACCGCAGCGTGACCGTGGGCACGTTCCACGAGATGTCGCCGATGTCGTCCGACCCGCCGCCGCGCTTTTCCTCGTCCGGAATCAGCTCGCGTCCGCGCAGCGGCTGCAGCTTGGTCGCCATCCCGACTTCCGGCACCTTCAACTCGTGCTGCAGGGCCTTCGCCAGCGTCTGGTCGGCGTCGGTCCACTGCGGCAGCCCGACCTTCTCGATGTTCGCGTGCATCGTTTCGGCAATCGTCTTGTTGAAGTGCCCGGGCCACGCCGAGCCGAGCACCTTCATCGACACCTCGGTGTCGGTCATCATCGACGCCGCCTTCGCCATCCGGTCGCCGATCTCCCACATCTCCTTGATGTGCGGGTAGTCGGTTTCGCGGAAGTAGTACCAGACGGCGGCGTTCGGCGGTACGACGTTCGGCTGATCGCCGCCATTGACGATGACGTAGTGCGAGCGCTGCTGGATGCGCAGGTGTTCGCGGCGGAAGTTCCAGCCGACGTCCATCAGCTCCACCGCGTCGAGCGCCGACTTGCCGCGCCACGGCGCGCCGGCGGCGTGCGCGCTCTCGCCCTTGAACGTGTACTCGACCGACACCAGTCCGTTCTGCGTGCCGTCGCCCCACGTCACGCCGAGGTTCTCGCCGACGTGCGCGAAGATCGAGATGTCGACGTCCTTGAAGAGCCCCGGCGCGCACGTAGTACGCCTTCGTGCCGACCAGTTCTTCCGCGATGCCCGGCCACAGCATCAGCGTGCCCTGCAGATGCTGCTGCTCCATCACCTTCTTCACGGCGAGCGCCGCCGCGATCTGGAGCGGCATCCCCGAGTTGTGTCCTTCGCCGTGGCCGGGCGCGCCCTCGATGATCGGTTCGTGCCAGGCGACGCCCGGCTTCTGCGACGCTTGCGGGATGCAATCGACGTCCGAGCCGAGCGCGATCACCGGCTTGCCCGATCCCCATCGCGCGGTCCATGCCGTCGGGATGCCGGCGACGCCCTCCTGGATCGTGAAGCCGTTCTGCCTGAGGATCGCGGTCAGGTACTTCGTCGTCTCGAACTCCTGGAAGCCGAGCTCGCCGAAGCTGAACACCGAGTCGTTCCACTTCTGGATGTTTTCCTGAAGCGCGTCCACCTCGAGGCCGACGTTTCGCTTGTACCTGATCCAGCTGCGGACTCGAGGCCGGCAGCGGCGCGACTGAGGTGCCTGCGACGCCGCATCAAGCGAAACGGTGACGACGACAGCAGCCGCGAGCGACGACCATCGAATGACCCGCATCAACGTCTCCCGCCTGCTCGGCTGAAGCCCATCCCGCCTACCGATCCCACCCGACCTACTCCGACCCACCCGACCTACTGCTGCGCCGACGACTTCGCCGGCTTGACCGTCGTCGGGTACTTGATGCCCAGCTGATCGAGATAGGTCTTGTACTTCGACGGGTCGTAGTCGTACTTCTTCATTTCCGGCCGGAACTTCTCCATCCGCTCTTTGTTCAGCCAGATCGCGGGCGTATCTTCGGGCCGAATCAGCGGCACGTACTTCCGGTCTTTGGTCTGGACGTTCTTGAAGTAGTCCCACGCCTGGGTCACGAGCTCGGGCCGCGTCAGGAGATCGATCACCGTCAGCGCGACGACTTTCGCGCCGTACTGGATGCCCTTGTGGGCGATCGGCGTGGCCATCGAAATCGCGTTCGCCCAGTTGTGGCCCGGACCCGCCTGAATGTTCGACGGGTAGCTGAGCGTCACCGTCGGCACGTTCCACGCGATGTCGCCGATGTCGTCGGACCCGCCGCCGCGCTTTTCCTCGTCGGGGATCGACTCGCGGCCCCGCAACGGGTTGATCTTGGTCGCCAGGCCGGTCTCCGGCACTTTCATCTCGCGCTGGACGGCCTTGGCCAGCGCCTGATCGGCCTCGCTCCACTGCGGCAGGCCGACCTTTTCGATGTTCGCGTACATCGTCTCGGCAACCGTCTTGTTCATGTGCCCCGGCCACGCCGACCCAAGCACGCGCATGCTGTATTCCGTGTCGGTCATCATCGTGGCGGCCTTCGCCATCGTGTTGCCGATGTCCCACAGCTTCTTGACCTCGTCGTAGCTCGTCTCGCGGAAGTAGTACCAGACCGACGCGTTCGGCGGGACGACGTTGGGCTGATCGCCGCCGTTGGGGATGACGTAGTGCGAGCGCTGCTGCAGG
Organism: uncultured Acidobacteriota bacterium; assembly: GCA_963792175.1. Lineage (GTDB taxonomy): Bacteria > Acidobacteriota > Vicinamibacteria > Vicinamibacterales > CAVVIG01 > CAWBVG01. The sequence goes on along the minus strand of CAWBVG010000038.1, from coordinate 30,471 downwards.
CGCAGATGCTCGCGGCGGAAGTTCCAGCCGATGTCCATCAGCTCGACGGCGTCGAGCGCCGACTTGCCGCGCCACGGCGCGCCGGCGGCGTGGGCGCTCTCGCCCTTGAACGTGTACTCGACCGACACGAGGCCGTTATTGGTGCTGTCGCCCCAGCTGACCTGCATGTTCGCGCCGACGTGCGCGAAGATGCAGACGTCGACGTCCTTGAAGAGGCCGGCGCGGACGTAATAGGCCTTGGTGCCGAGCAACTCCTCGGCGACGCCAGGCCAGAGCTTGAGCGTCCCCTGCAGATGCTGCTGCTCCATGATCTTCTTGACCGCGAGCGCGGCCGCGATCTGGAGCGGCATGCCGGAATTGTGTCCTTCGCCGTGGCCCGGCGCGCCCTCGATGATCGGCTCGTGCCAGGCGACGCCCGGCTTCTGCGACGCCTGGGGGATGTCGTCGATATCGGAGCCCAGCGCAATGACCGGCTTCCCCGATCCCCAGGTCGCCATCCACGCGGTCGGAATGCCGGCGACGCCTTCCTGCACGCTGAAGCCGTTCTGCTTCAGAATCGCCGTGAGGTACTTCGAGGTCTCGAATTCCTGGAACCCCGGCTCGGCGAAGCTGAAGACCGAGTCGTTCCACTTCTGGATGTTCTCCTGCATGCTGTCGACCTCGAGGCCGACGTTCCGCTTGTACTGGTCGATTTGCGGGTTGGGCGCAGAAGCCGCTGCGGGTTGCTGCGGCGGCGCCGCAGACAGCGTGACGGTAACGACAAGGGCGACGCCGATCGCCGCCAGGCGTGAAAATCGCATGAAGACCTCCAAGTGAGGTGAATTGTAGGCTGTTTCCAGTCGTCCATTATGATCGAATCGTGAATCGGTTCGAGCCGCGCGACAGCCTCCGCAACGGCCATTGGATGACGCTCTACAGTTGGGGAAACCCGCGCTATTTCCCCTCGCTGCCACCGCCGACGCGGCGCTATTTCGACGTCGCCCTCGATGCGCGGGTGGTCGCCGACTGCCACTGGCAGGAGCGGCCGTGGGAGCATCCCACCCTCCTGGCGCTGCACGGCTTGAACGGCTCGAGCGAGGCGCACTACATGAAGGGGCTGGCGTCGAAGGCCTTCGCGCGCGGCATGAACGTGCTGCGGCTGAATCAGCGGAACTGTGGCAACACCGAGCATCTCGCCGCCGGACTCTTTCATTCCGGACTCACCACCGACGCCGCGCACGTCGTCCACGAGTTGGCGACGGTCGACGGCCTGACGGCGATCGCGGTCTCGGGTTATTCGCTGGGCGGCAACCTGGCGCTGAAGCTGGCCGGCGAGTACGGCGCACATCCGCCGAAAGCGTTCGTCGCCGTGGCGGCGGTGTCGCCGATCATCGAGATCGGCGAGTGCACGCGCGCGCTCGAGCGCCGCGAGAACGCCTTGTATCAATGGAACTTCGTCAAAGACCTGAAGCGGCGGATGCGGCGCAAGGAGCAGTACCGCCCTGGCGGTTTCGACCTGAGCGCGCTGGACTCGGTCAGCACGGTTCGCGGCTTCGACGAGGCCTATACCGCACCGCATTTCGGGTTCCGCAACGCCGAGGACTACTACTATCGCGCCAGCGCCATGCGGGTCGTCGACCGCATCCGGGTCCCGACGCTGATCATCACGTCGGAAGACGATCCGTTCGTGCCGTCGCAGCCGTTTCAGGATTCCAGGGTCACCTCGAACGCCTGCATCGACCTGCGGGTTACGGAGCATGGCGGACATTGCGGATTCGTCGCCGCCCGGTCGGCCGCGGACGACGGCTACTGGGCAGAAACCCAGATCATCCAGTTTGTGGCCAGATTTAGCGGATTGAATGGCTCAGGTTGAGCGATACTAACCGTCGTGAAGGGACCCGGCGACGCCATCGTGTGGGAGGACGGTCCTCACGATCACGACTACGCGTATCACAAGGTCGCGACCTACGACGCGGGCGGCGGCCGCCTCAAGATCGACGTGTTCGTCGCGGCGGCGCCTTCGCGCTCGTGCCCGCTGCGGATCGCCGTCCACAGCTCGACGTCGCCTGACGCCCAACGTCTGGCGCTGACCGATCCGGGCGACGCCGACCTGCATCTCACCGACATCGACAACCGCCTGAGGAAAATGGGGTTGCCGTCCGTCCTCGCCGCCTATTGCGCGGGGGATGTGGTGGCGCTGATCAAGCGCGACGCCGAGAACATCCGCGCCACACAGCGGGAGCTTCAGCGGCGGGCGATCATCGGCGCGCCGCCGGGGCCAGGAGTAGGGGCTGGGGGCTAGCTGAGTGCTGCCTGCTCGCCGAAGCTCGCGAGGATGACTGCGAGCGGAGGCGGGGGCTGGCTAGCTGAGGATCGTCCGACCACCGACTCCTGCGATCGCGAGCGCGACGTCGTCCCGCCGAGAATCGAACCCAGGGCGCCTCTCAAGATCGCCCGTCCAAGCCCGGAGCCGACGGAGCGGGCCGCGCTCTTGGCGGCCGACTGGACGAGGCCATCGTGATGTCCCCCGCGCGGTCCAGTCGTTCCCAGCAGAATCGACGACAGCGCATCGGTGAACGTCGATCCGCTCCCTGTAGCGCCGCCCGATTCCGGGAGTCCGGGCGTGGCAGTCGTCTGCCCTCCGCCTGTCCCGCTTCCGCTGCCGCCCCCGCTCTCGCCTGCAGCTTCTCGTACGCCGACTCGCGATCGACGGCTTGTGTGTAGTGACCGTAGATGGCGGCGGCCTCTTTCTGGATGGCGTCGCGCTGCGCGTCGGTGATCGGACCGATTTGCGACGCCGGCGGGACGATCCAGGCGCGCTCGGTGACCGTCGGACTGCCCTTCGCATCGAGGAGCGAGACCAGCGCCTCGCCCACGGCCAGCTCCGTAATCGCCGAGCCGATGTCGAGCTTCGGATTCGGCCGCAACGTGTCCGCCGCTGTTTTGACCGCCTTCTGATCGTGCGGTGTAAAGGCGCGCAAGGCGTGCTGCACGCGGTTGCCGAGCTGGCCCAGCACCGTCTCGGGGATGTCCGACGGGCTCTGGGTCACGAAATACACGCCGACGCCTTTCGAGCGAATGAGGCGGACGACCTGTTCGATCTTCTCCACGAGCGCCGCGGGCGCGTCGGTGAACAGGAGGTGCGCCTCGTCGAAAAAGAACACGAGCGTCGGCTTCTCGACGTCTCCGACTTCCGGCAAATGTTCGAACAGCTCGGAGAGCATCCACAGCAGAAAGGTCGAGTACACCTTCGGCGAGCGAATCAATTCTTCTGCCGCGAGGATGTTGACCATCCCGCGCCCGGTCCGGTCGGTCTGCAGCAGATCGTCGACGTCGAGCATCGGCTCGCCGAAGAATTTCCCGCCGCCCTGCTGCTCGATCTCGAGGAGCGCGCGCTGGATGGCACCGATCGACGCCGTGGACACGTTGCCGTAGTTCGTCGTGAACTGCCGTGCGTTGTCGCCCACGAACTGCAGCATCGAACGCAGGTCTTTCAAATCCAGCAACAGCAGTCCACTGTCGTCGGCGATCTTGAAGACCAGCGCCAGCACGCCCTGCTGTGTCGGGTTCAGTCCGAACAGTCGCGACAGCAGCAGCGGGCCCAGATCGGAAATCGTCGCGCGCACCGGGAAGCCGCGACGGCCGAGGACATCCCAGAACACTGCCGGGTCGGCGTTCCACGCCGGCTCCTCGAGTCCATTGGCGGCCAGGCGGTCGCGCAGCTTGGGGCTCATCGAGCCGGCGGCCGAGAGCCCCGACAGATCGCCCTTGACGTCGGCGAGGAACACCGGCACGCCCAGCCGCGAGAAGTTGTCGGCGAGCACCTGCAGCGTCACCGTCTTTCCGGTGCCGGTCGCGCCGGTGATCAAGCCGTGACGATTGGCGAGCGCCGGCAGGAACTCGAGTTCCTTGCCGTCGGCGGTTTTGGCAATGACGAATGGATTGGTCATGACGAGGTACTGTGGCGTGAGACCGAGGTGGGTCATCAGCGTCCGGGCGAACTCCGGGCCTTTCCCCTCTTCCTCGTGCTTGAAATAGATGAACACGTCGCGGCAGGCCGCCGTGTCGCGCGCGATGATGTCGGCCCAGCGCGCGATGTCGTCGGCGGTGTAGCCCTCGTCGCGCAGACGGAAGTAGGCGTAGTCCGCGGTGATTCTGACCGGGGTCGACAGCTTCTCGCTGTCGGCGACGCACAGCGCGAGATTGCGCGCGGCAAGCCGCCCGAACACCTCGTCATCGAGCCACGAGACATGGCGGAACTCGAACGCCGCGGTCACCTTCGGCGGCAGGTCGCCGAGAAAGGCGTCGAACAGCGCCAGATCCTTCTTCAGGTTCGGCGGCAGCTGAAACAGCAGCGCCCCGAGCTTGTCGCCAAGTGTCGCGGCCACGCCGCAAAACGCCTGGACCAGGTCGCCGCAGTTCTTCAGCCGGCTGTCGTGCGTAATCCGTCGCGGCGCCTTGAGCGTCAGTTTGTAGGGCGACGGCGTCTGCGCGGCCCAGCCGCTCGCGAGCTTCTCATTCGGCATCCGGTAGAACGTGTAGTTGATTTCCACGGTCGGAAACCGCGCCGCGTAGTACGGCAGCATCTTCGCCGCCGCGAGATCCGCGGGATAGAAGCTCCCTTTCCACTCGGGGTAGTTGTAGCCGGACGTGCCAATCCAAATCATGCCGGGGCTCGGGGCTAGGGGCTAGGTACCTGGTCGACGAGTAAACTATACACATGCCCGGCCGATTCGTGTCGTGTCTCGCCGCCATCCTCGTCATGTCCGCGTGCACCAGGTCCGACGAACGGACCTTTACGCTTCAGGGACAGGTGCTGTCGCTCGAACCGGCTCGGAAGGTGCTGACGGTCAAGCACGAAGAGATCAAAGGGTTCATGCCGGCGATGACCATGCCGTACGAGGTCCGCGACGCAAAGCTGCTCGACGGGCTCAAGGCCGGCGATCTCATCAATGCCACGCTCGTCGTCGTCTCGAACGGGGCGTATCTGTCCACGATCAAGAAAGTGGGCGAAGCGCCGCTCGAGAAACCGCCCGCCGAGGCGCCCAACCCGTCCGCTTCCTCGGGCTTCGAGCTGCTGAAGCCGGGCGACGCCGTGCCCGACGCCGCGTTCGTCGATCAGGACAACCGCAAACGCAGGTTCAGCGACTTCAAGGGCTCTCCGGTCGTGATGACCTTCATCTACACCAAGTGCCCGCTGCCGACCTTCTGCCCGCTGATGGACCGTCATTTCGCCACGCTGCAGACCTCGCTGCGATCGAACGCCGCCCTCGGCCCCGTGCGGCTGGTCACGGTCAGCTTCGATCCGGTGACCGATACGCCCGCCGTACTCAAGGCGCACGCGAAACAGCTGAACGCGGACCTCGCGCGCTGGACGTTTCTGACCGGCGATCGGGACGAGATCGATCGGTTTGCCGCCCGATTCGGCGTGTCGATCTCGAGGGCGATGAACGACGCGCGCGACATCACGCACAACCTGCGAACGGCGATCGTCGACGGCGATGGCCGGATCGTGAAGGTGTATACCGGCAACGACTGGTCGCCGAAACAGGTGCTCGCTGACCTCGAGACCCTTGGCTCGAAGTCGTGATTCGGGCGATTCGGGATTCGGGATTCGATCGGACGAGCCGCGCTCTCTGCATCCCGAGTCCCGAGCCACGAATCCCGTCACCCGCGGTTCTCCGCACGCGAGCGGCGGCTGGTCGCACGGCTGAACACACCGGCCGCCGTCCAGCGCTACCTGAACGATCTGCCCTACAACCAGGAGCCAGGCGGCCGCGCCACGCTCCGCAGCTTCCGCGGCGTCGTCCGCGAGGGGTGCGCGCACTGCCTGGAGGCGGCGCTCTTCGCCGCGGTCGTCCTCGAGGCGCACGGCTACCCGCCGCTCGTCCTCAGCTTCGAGTCGATCGACGAACTGGACCACGTGATCTTCGTCTATCGTCAGAACGGCCGCTGGGGATCGGTGGCGCGGTCCCGCGATCCGGGCCTGCACGGCCGGCGGCCGGTCTTCGCGACGCCGCGGGCGCTGGCGCTCAGCTACTTCGACCCGTACGTCGACTTCACCGGCCGCGTCACCGGTTACGCGGTCGTCGACCTCGCCGCGGCGATGGGCGACTACGAATGGCGGCTGGCGGCCACCAACGTGTGGAAGGTGGAGCGGGTGCTGCTCGATTACCCGCATCGGCCGATCCGATCCTCGGATGCCCGCGTGGCCCGATTGCGAGCGTGGTACCGTGCATTTCGGACGCGCCATGGCCGAAAACCGGTCGACTACCGCGGCCGGGAGCGCTGGACGCCCCTGCCCTCCGAATTCCGGGATTGATACACTAGCTCGCGGTGACGTCCACCCTGTTCATCGTGCTGATGATCGTCGGCATCTTCGCCGTCGATCTGGTGCGGCGCTGGTGGAAAGAAAACGCGTGGAAGCGCCGCTGGAAGGAAAGGGACGGCGACGACTGACCGGTAAAAGACTGAATCTGAGTAATTGGGTAATTGGGTAATTGGGTAATTGGGTAAATGCAGTTCAATCTCGCAATCAATTACCCAATTACCCAATTACTCAATCACCCGATTACCCAATGCTGATTTTCAGTCGAGGTCGAAGTCGCGCATCGGTTTGGTGACCGGCTCCTCGCGCGCCTGCTTCAACGCCTCTTCGAACCGCCGGGCCAGCGCATCGCCGCGGGTCTTTTCCGAATCCACCGACTGCTGGAAGACCGCTTCACGGTGGGCCGCCTGCTCGGCCAGAATCCGCTGCGCGTCGCTCAACTCCGGCTTGTTGCCGCGATCCGGCTCCTTGTGGCCGACGACGCGACCCAGGTTGAGGTCGACGACCAGCGTCGCCTGGCAGCACGGACAGGTCACTTCGAGCTCCGATTTCAGTTTGGCCATCAGCGTTTTCCCCCGAAGGCGCCTTCGAGTCCGCCGGCGTAGAACGGCATCTTCAATTCCATCGGCTTCCCGTCAGGCAGCTTCGCCATCATGCGCACGTCCTTCACCTGCATCCGCTTGAAGTTGAAGCGGTGACCGAAGCCGGTGACGAAGGTGTCGAGCGTCGCCTGAAACCGCTTCCCCGGTGGAATCGACGGCGTGACCATCCGGAACTGCTGGTTGATCCAGATTTCCACGTGCGTCCACTCCTGCGTGCTCACGTTGCTGACGGTGACCATGTTGCCCTCGAGCTTGATCGGCTCCTCCGGCGCCTTGTAGCAGGCGGCGGACGCGATCGCGACGACGGCCGCGAAGGCCAGGGCCCGAAGAGCGCGCGGCATCACGCGCTATCATAGCGCAGTGACTTTGGCGCGGCCGACGCTCCGGATTGCCACGTACAACGTGCACAGCTGCCGGGGCCTCGATCGGCGCACCCGTCCCGAACGCACCGCGGCGGTGCTCCGCGACATCGACGCCGACATCGTCGCGCTGCAGGAAGTGATCGGACCGGGCGCGCACACCGGCGGTCACGCGGAGGAACTGGGCGCGGCGCTCGGCATGGGATGGGTGATGGCGCCGGCGCGTCAGGTGCGCGGCCACCAATTCGGCAACGCGGTGCTCAGCCGCCTGCCGATCCTCAGTCACACGGCGCACGAGCTCCGGTGGCGCCATACGCAGACGCGCTGCGTGCAGCGCGTCGACTTCGAGGTCGCCGGCCGGCCGTTTCACGTCTACAACGTGCACCTCGGCACGTCCATCCTCGAGCGCCGGCATCAATCGAGGCGGGTGGCGAAGATCGTCGTCGACGATGGCGTGAAGGGCGCGAAGATCGTGCTGGGCGATTTCAACGAGTGGCTGCGCGGCATCGCCACGCGAGCGCTCTCAGCCAGCCTGAAGAGCCTCGACCTGAGCCACTACGTCGGCCGCAAGGCGACGTTTCCAGGCCTGCTGCCGGTGCTGCACCTGGATCACATCTACTTCGACGGCGCGATCGAGTTCACCTCGGTCAGCGTCGTGCGCAACCGCTTCTCGACGATGGCGTCGGATCACCTGCCGGTGGTCGCGGATATCCTGCTGTAGAACAATTCTGCGGCGCCTGCAACGGCCCTGCGTCGTGCGTCGGCGGGGTCGCAGGACACGACTCCGCCGACGCGCGCATACCCGGACGATTACAGCTTCCTGACGTTTCGCGCGCGAGCGTCTAGCCAGCACCTGGACAGACGGCAGACCTACTGCCGTCGCGACTGCGGCGCTTTGCGCGTCTCGCCGTCGCTCGCTCGATGCCGGCGAGCGGAGGCGGAAAGGCCTGCGCTACGAGTGCCTGCTGATCACGTAAGCGATATCGATGCTGAAGATGTAACCTGCGTGCGGACTCTCCATCCGCCTCTCCATCCCGGGTGGATGCCGGCATCGCAGCTGATGAGTCGACCCTCGTGCCACGACCAGCCCGTGCGGGTCGGCACGATCCCGCGCCAGTTCTACGGCGATTGCGCGGGCGCAGCAGGGCGGTGCGACGCCAGATCGGACAGGCCGGCGGCGGTGACGGCAGGCGGAGCGCGGCGCGACGCCGACCCGAGTGGCGAAGACGACCCGGATGTTCAAGTCGCCGGGCCTGTATCCGCAACGCGCTGGCCGTGATGACCGACGGAGCCGGGGCTTATGGATCGGGCAGCAGAAGGTCACTGCTCAAAATGCGGTGACATCATAACCTGCCGCTGGACCGGACCGGGATGAGATGGCGTGGCTGGTCGATTGGAACGGCAAGCTGCTCAAGACGGTCACGACCCATTCCCGTAATACGTCCGGCATGGCGTACGGGGACGGCTGCGTGTGGATGGGCGCGAACGCCGAGCCAAACGGCATCTTTCAGGTCGATCTGAACTCCAAGCAAATCACTCACCGTCAGATTCCGCTCAGCATCGACGGCAATGGCGGTGGTTGCCATGGCGTGAAGTGGCACAACGGGAAGCTCTGGATTGCTGCACTGCGCCTGGGCGGCATCTTGCGCGTCGATCCGAAGACGTGGGTTCCCGAAGTTCTGATCCGCGTGAGTTCGACGGAGCGGCCTCGCCTTCACGACGTGGCGTTCGACAACGAGGGGAATATCTGGGTCGTGACCGGCAACAACAGCGCCAGCTACGCCGAGGGGAAAGCCGGCCTTGAACATATGACGCAAGACCGGCCAGCTCCTGATGACCGTGGACTTGCGCCCGGATCGTGCGTCGCACGGGCTGGTGTGGCACGATGGCCGACTAATCAGCTGCGATGCCGGTATCCACCCGGAGCTGGATAGGGCATGGAGAGTCCGCACGTTCCGTGGTATCTTGAGACGGATCTTATATCACGGCTTGCGCCTCGCGACGGCGCGGAGGTAGGGCTACCCGCCGGCGCCACGAGTGCGCATCGACGAATGACGCCCTGACGGACTGGAAGCGGGTCTCAGACCTCGTCGTCGGCGAGCTCGAAGCCAATCGGCGCGGCGTCGATGATGCTGGGCACCTTGGTGGCGGCGCGCTTCGCTTTGACGGCGCGCGCCTCTTCGTAGATGCGCTTGGGCACCTGCTGAATGTCCCACACCAGGCCGACGGCGGCCATCGCGCGGATGACGTACCAGGTCGGATCGAATTCCCACCAGTAGAAGCCGTTGCGCGCCGCGCGCTGATAGCGGTGGTGGTTGTTGTGCCAGCCTTCGCCGACGGCGAAAAACGCCGTCACGAGGTTGTTGCGCGACTCGTCCACGGTCTCGAAGCGGCGCGAGCCGAACATGTGGTTGACGGTGTTGATGGCGAAGGTGGCGTGCGCCAGCGTCATCGTCGGCAGGCAGAAGCCCCAGACCAGCCACGGCATGCCGCCGATCAGGAACATCGCCACCGCGAGCGCCAGCGGCGGCACGAAGAAGTACTTCTCGAGCCACGCGATTTCCGGCACGCGCGAGAAATCGCGGATCACCGGGTTGGTCGCCTCGACGCGGTCGTGCTTCGTGTCGTTGAGGAACCAGCCGATGTGCGCGTAGTAGAAGCCGCTGACCATCGGGCTGTGCGGATCGCCGTCGCGATCGGCGAACCGGTGGTGGTTGACGTGGTGGCCGGCCCACCAGAGCGGCCCCTTCTGCATCGCGGCGGTGGCGATGAAGGCCCACACGAACCGCGCGGCGCGGTTCATCTTGAACGCGCGGTGCGCCAGGTAGCGATGGAAGATCAGCGTCAGGCCGAGGGCGCGGACGAAATGCGACGCGGCCCACAGCGCCGATGAACGCCCAGCGGAACGGGACGGCGAACACCAGCAGCGCGCTCACCTGCACAGTCCAGAAAATCGAAATCTGAAGGATGTTTGGAAGCACGTGATCAAATCTCTCGCAGCGCTCGGGCGACTGGGATGCGGGCCGCGCGAAGCGCAGGGAGCAGGCCGCCAACGGCTCCCATCACCGCGGAAAACACCAGGCCGCCGACCAGCAGGGCCGGCGTGATTCTGAAACTTGAACGCGACTTCGGTGAAGCTGGAGAAGTTCGTCGTGCCGGTGGAGAGCCCATGGACCGGCAGCGCCAGAATACAACCGATGACGCCGCCGACGAGCGCCAGCGCGATCGATTCGGCGAGAAACGCCGTCACGATGCGAAACTGTGAGAAGCCGAGCGCGCGCAGCGTCCCGATCTCGCGGGTCCGGTACGCCACCGCGGCGTACATCGTGTTCATCGCGCCGAACATCGCGCCGATCGACAGAATCAGCGTCACGAACGTGCCGAACACCCGGATGACGGTCGTCATCGCCTGCGACTGCTCGGCGTAGTAGTCCTGCTCGCGCTGCGGCTGCAGGTAGAGGCGCGGATCGCCTTTGATCGCCGCCTCGAACGAATCGAACATCGACGGATCGGCCAGCTTGACGGTCATCGACTGATAGCCGTTGCGCTGAAACGCCGGCATCATCAGATCGATGTCGCCCCAGATCTCCGATTCGAACGCGGCATCGTCGGCGGTGAACACGCCGACGACCTTCCAGGTCGCGCTGCCGAACTTCACGTCGCTGCCGAGCGTCAGCCCCTGGAAGCGTCCCACCGCCAGCCGGCCGACGTTGATCTCGCGGGTGCCGGGCGCGAAGCGGCGCCCTTCCGACGAACTTCAGCGTCTCGCGGACGTCGAACGCCCGCGGCCCGACGCCGCGCACCGGCACGTTGGCCGGCTGGTTGTCGGTCACGCGCGGCAGCGCGATGATCGTCGACCAGCTCGGCCGACGACAGCGGACGGCCGTCGGAGCCGCGCGCCACCTGCGGCAGGCTCTCGACGATCGGCAGGTCCGGCCGCAGCACCGCGCTCGTCGTCTCGGCCGTGGAGCCCTTGCGCAGGACGATGGCGTTCTCGCGGCGATCCGCTGGCGACGAGCGTCGGCGCGAAACCCCTGCGCGATCGCCAGCGTCATCACGAAGACCGCGACGACCATCGCGATGCCGCCGGCGGTCATCGCGGCCGTGCCCTTGCGGACGACCATCGAGCGCAGGTTGTAGTTGGTAATCAGACCCATATCGTCTGAACGCAAAAGCGGCTAAACCCGCAAAGAGTATGCGGGTTCGCCCGCCTTGCGCGCTGTGCGATTTGGGACATCACGCGACCCGCCGCAGCGCATCGACAATCTTGAGCCGCGACGCCATCGTCGCCGGAATCAGCCCCGCCAGCAGGCCGATGCACCACGCTCAGCGCGAGGGCCGACCAGCGACGTTGGCGTTGTTGACGCCGATTTCCGGAATGAATCCGCCGGCGTTGAGGAAATCGCGGATTGACGATCGCGCGCGCCAGGCCGACGCCCAGGATTCCGCCCACCGATCGCCATCAGCAGGCCTTCGCCGGCGACCAGCAGGAAAATCGTCGCCGACGGGAAGCCAAGCGTCCGCATCACCGCGATCTCGGTCGTCCGCTCGCGCACCGACATCGCCATCGTGTTGCCGGCCACGAACAGCGTCGTGATGACCACGGCCAGCGCGATGCTGCCGAGCAGCAGGTTCAGGTTGCCGAACATCGACACGAACGAGCTCTGAAATGCGCGCTCGGTGTCGGTCTTCGTCTCGTACGGCGAATTCGCGAACTTCTCGTCGATCGCGCGCATGATCTGCGGCGCCTGATCCGGATTGGCGATCTGCGTGACGTACCAGCCGATCTGCCCTTTCAGCATCGACCGCTCGTCGGCGTACTTCCAGTGGAACATCATCGACTGGTTGTCGACCGCGGCGCCGCCCGACCGATAGATGGCGCGAACGGTGAAGTCGTAGTCGCGCTGGCCGTAGAGCGGAATGCCGACCTGCAGCGTGATCTTGTCGCCGACCTTGAACCCGTACGTCCTGGCCAGCCCGTCGCCGATGATGCAGCCGGTGCGATCGTCGAGGAAGGCCTTGCGCTCGTCGGGCGTCAGCAGGATCTCCGGATACATGCGCAGGTAGCTCTCGGGATCGACCGCGAACTGCGCGAAGAAGTTCTTCGGATCCTTGTAGATGCCGCCGAACCAGTTCGCCCAGGTGACGTCCTGCACGCCCGGCGTATTCTTGATGGTCTCGCAGTGGCTGGTCGGCATCGGGAACATCAGCGAGGTCGAGCGAATCGTCACGATGCGCGTCGACGAGCTGGCCTCGGCGCCGGCGTTGAAGCCGTCGAGCACGGCGCGCAGCGCGGCGAACAGGAAGACGGCAATCGCGACGCTCATCACGGTGAGCAGCGTCCGCCGCTTGCTGCGCTTGGCGCTCTTCAGCACGAGGCCCAGAAACTTCACATCGACCTCCTATCCGACCTGCTGCTGCGCTTCGACGAGCGTGCCCTTTTCGAGATGGAGCACGCGTTTGGCGCGCTCGGCGGCGTGCGGGTCGTGCGTCACCATGACGATCGTCTTCTTGTATTCGCCGTTCAGCCGCTGCAGCAGCGTGAGCACTTCGCCCGCCGACTTCGCGTCGAGGTCGCCGGTCGGCTCGTCGGCGAGGAGCAGCGTCGGATCGGTGACGATGGCGCGCGCGATCGCGACGCGCTGTTCCTGTCCGCCCGACAGCTGACGCGGGTAGTGCTTCTCCCGATCGCCGAGCCCGACGATGCCGAGCGCGGTCAACACGTGGTCGCGGCGCTGTTTCTTGGACAGATTCGTGAGCAGCAGCGGCAGCTCGACGTTTTCGAACGCGGTGAGCACCGGAATCAGGTTGTAGAGCTGGAAGATGAAGCCGATGTGACGGGCGCGCCACGCGGCCAGCGCGCGCTCCGACAGGCGTGCTGATTTCCGTATCGCCGATGCGGATCGCGCCGCGCGACGGCCGATCGATGCCGGCGAGCAGGTTCAGCAGCGTCGACTTGCCCGAGCCGGACGGCCCCATCAGTCCCAGGAAGTCGCCCTCGGGGACGGTGATCGAGACGCGATCGAGCACCGGGATTTCGATCGCGTCGCGTTTGTAGGCTTTCGTCACGTCCCGCAATTCGATGAGCGCCATCTCAGCTTCCCTTCACGCGCACGATGCCGCGATCCGTCAGTCCGGCCGGCGGATTCAGCACGACCACCTCGCCCGGGACGACGCCGCTCCTGATTTCGACCTGATCGATGCCGCTCGGCGCCGAGCGTCACGACGCGGCGCGCGGACGAGCCGTTGCTGACGACCCAGACGACCGACGTGCCGCCCTGCTGGCTGATGGCGCGCTTGGGCGCGAGCACCACCGGCGGCGCCGGCTGCGGGCGGACCAGACTCCGTCGCGGCACCGCTCCGTCCCCGTCCCGCGCCCGGCTCCTGGAAGGTGACGCTCGCGGTCATCTCCGGTTTCACGTGCGGCGTCGGGATTGAGAATAGTGACACGGACTTCGACGATCGCCTTCGCCCGATCGGCGGACGGAAAAATCTGCCGCAGCCGGCCCTTGTAGGGCTGATCCTGGTACGCCTGGAGCGTGACCTCGGCCGGCATCGCCGGCGCTCAGCTTCGCCACGCTGTTCTCGCTGACTTCGGTCTGCACCTCGAGCTCGGCGAGGTCTGCGATGGTCGCAATCGCGCCGCCCTCGCGCGACGCCTGGCCCTGCGACGCCGAACGGCGAGACCGTCTCGCCGACCTCCGCGCGCTTCTTGATCACCACGCCGTCGAACGGCGCGCGCACGTTCGCGTTCTCGATCGCTTCTTCGGTGACGCGCACGCGCGCGCGGGCGGACGCGATGGCCGCCTCCGCCGACTTCACGCGCGCGGCGGAGACCGCCGCCGACGCTTCCGCCGCCGTCAGCGTCGCAGTGGTCGTGATGCCATCCTTCATCAGCGCGCGCTGCCGATCCAGGTTGCGCAGGTCCTCGTCGCGCGTCGCGAGCGCCTGTCCGAGCTGCGCCTCGCCTTCCGCGACGGCGCGCCGCGACGCCTCGAGCTGCGCGTCGATATCCGCGTGCTCGATCTCGGCAATCACCTCGCCTTTGCGCACGCGGGTTCCCTCTTCGAACCTGAGGCGCGCCAGCCGACCGCCCATCTTCACGCCGACGTCGCTGCTGCGGCGCGCGACCACGTAGCCGCTCGCCACCAGCACCGGCAACGCCGTCGAACCGCCCGGCGTCGTCGACCACTTGCGTGACACGCGCGGTTTCGACCTCCGGCGCGCGCCGCTCGGCGACATAGGCGCGGGCATTCGGGTAGAGCGCCGCCCCGACGCCCACCAGCACCAGGAGGACGGCCCACGGCACCCAGCGCCGGCGCCCGCCGGTGTCCCGGTCGATGCGCAGGCGCGACAAGTCGCCGACAGGAGAATCGCTGTGAATTGTCACGGGAGAGTGGCCGCGAGTCTGTCTCAGTCGTCGGTCGCAGTCTCAGTCGTCCCTCCCGGGCGACGCGCGCCGCCCGACCGAGACTGACGACTGATGACTGGTCGAGTGATCTATCCCTCTTCTTCGAATTCCTCTTCTTCGGGCGGGCCGAGACGCGTGGACGGCCGCAGCGCTTCGCGGTAGTCGAACACCGGCAAGTTGCGCACGTGCAGCGGCAGCGTACACGCCGACGACTTCTCCTCGACCACGACGGTGACGGGACTGCCCTCGACGCCTTCGCGGAACGCGATCCGGCAGCCGCAGGCCAGCCGCGCGTGAGTAAATCCCTTCAGCATCGCTGAATCATACCACGCGGGCAATGCGCCAGCGTCGTAAAGCGGGCGTTACAACAGCGCTTTGATTTCGCTCTCGAATTTGTCCTTCGACGACAGGCCGACGTGCTTGCTGCAGATTTTACCGTCGCGGGAAATGACGATCGTCACCGGCAGTCCGAACATCGGACCGTAGGCGTCGTCCACGTCGTCGCGGTCGATGCCCGAGAGGAGCGTGTAGTTCATCTTCCACTCGGCGGCGAACGGCTTGGCCTTGGCGATGGTGTCCTCGGTCAGGATACCGATGATGTTCAGACCGCTCTTGCCGTACTTCTCCTGGAATTCGATGAACCACGGGATCTCGATTTTGCAGGGCCCGCACCACGTCGCCCAGAAGTCGAGCAGCACGACCTTGCCTTTGAACGCCGAGAGCTTCACCTCCTTGTTGTTCAGATCCTTGAAGGTGAAGTTCATGTTCGCCGGCTTGGCGTTCGCCGGACAGGCAGGGCCGGCGGCATCGGCGTGGCTGTCGGGCCACGGCGCCGGTACGGTGACGAAGGCCAGCGCCAGGGCACCGAGTGCGGCAATCGCCCATCGAAGGTTCATCGCAAACTCCTCACAAGCTTTCGGCTTTCGGCTCTCAGCCGACAGCGGCTCTCGTCAATGTAACGAACTCCGCACGTACGCCGCGAGCCGCTCGACATCCTCCTTCGGCCCGCGCGAGACCAGCACGAACGTCCGGTCATTGACGCACCAGATGGCCGCTTCGTGCCCGAGCACATCGACCAGGCCCTGGGCGCGCTCGGTGCCGGGCAGCATGAACAGCGACACGGGGCGCCCTTGGTGGCGATACATGATGTGCGCGATTTTCCCCTCGCCGTAGAGACAGGGTCGGGCGCCCACCAGCTCGAGCCCGGCGCGCGACGGATCGGCCGGCAGATGCATGCGCCAGTCGAAGCTCGAAAGCATCGTGCTCTCGACGGCGGATGGCACCTGCCGGGTGCCGAGCGCGGCGTTCATCGCGAAACACTTGACGTGATCCGCGGCGAGTTCGGCGGCCATGACGCGCGTCGACCTCTTCGTCGCCTGATAGAGAAACGCGCCGCCAACGACCGCGACGAGCGACGCCGCGAGGGCGAACGGCGCGAGGCGCGCGGTCCAGGCCGGACGGGCCGAACGAGGACCGCCTGTCGGCGGCGGGCCGGCCTTCGCCGGGAGCGGAAGCGGCACGACCTGCCCCCTGACAGCCGGCTTCACCACGTCATCGCGATCACGGTCGGCTGTGAGACCGATGGTGAGTGCCGCACATCTGGCGTGCAGCGACGGCGGCGCTTCCTTCTTGTTCAGCTCGGGTTGTCTTGCGTGGACCAGATCGCGCACGGCCTGTTCCGCGACGACGCGCGAATAGCACGGGGGACAGGCTCGAAGATGGCGGTCGACCGCCTGGCGATCCTCGTCCGGCAGCTCCCGGTCGATGTACGGCGTGACGAGCGGGTCGATGGATTCGCAGCTACGCATGTTCTTTGGCAAGCCCGACAGGCCGTAAATGATTCAACTTCTGGAACAACAGGCGGCGGCCGCGCGAGATGCGCGACATGACGGTGCCGAGGGGAATCGAGAGCATTGCGGCAATTTCGGCGTAGGAAAACTCTTCCACGTCGCGTAACCAGACCGCCTCGCGAAACGCGTCCGGCAACTCGTCAAGGGCCGCCTGGAGGTCGGGCGCCAGTGTGTCGCGAATCAACCGCGTTTCAGGCGTCTCGACGATGCCGCCGGGTGGCGGCAACTCTGCCGCCCGATCCACCACGTCGCTGTCGACCGCGACGGTGTCGCGGGCGCGATCACGGAAGCGGTTACGGGCGGTATTGTGGAGAATCGTGAACAACCACGCCCTCATGTTGGTGCCGGGTTCGAAGCTCTCTGCCGCGCGGAATGCCTTCAGATACGTCTCCTGCACCAGATCCTCGGCATCGGCCGGCACACGGGTCAACCGTAACGCCGCGCGGTAGAGGCTGTCGAGCGACGCCAGTGCCTCGGCCTCGAAGGCTGGCGACACCTCTCGTAAACCCTTGAGGGGCGGCATCTATTCCAGCCTTCGCGCTGCTGGGTTCGTTCGCGCTTCGGCCTGGCAAGCCAGCCTTCGCGCCGCTGGCGTTCGCGCTTCGGCCTAGGCAGCCGGCCGTCGCAGCAGCCTCGACCGCGCGAGACGGGTGGCAAGCCCGAAGGCCGTCCGCCGAAGCGTGCCTGACGACACGGACGCATAAGCGGACCAGTATAAGTCGTGTCGCCCAAAGGGGTCGGGGCCCGGCGTCGGCAGAGGACAAACCACACGCGATGCATGCACAATTGCCGAGCACAGTGTTTGCAGGCGGCGTGCCGTAACAGTAAGATCGCAGCCGGTTTTTCCGACCGACTTTTCCGAGGTACCTGCCTATGCGTACCCGAGTGCCCCTCCCGATCCGCTATTCGTCCGTCGCGCTGCTGATGGTCTGGCTCGTCTCTGGCCTGGCCACTACCGCCGCGGCGCAAACGCAGATGATCCCGTACTTCGGCAAGAACAACATCCATTACGACAAGTTCGAGTGGTACATCTATACGACCGACCACTTCGAGATTTTCTACTATCCGGCGCTGCAGCAGCACCTCGAACGGATCGCCGGCTATGCCGAAAGCGCGTATCAGCAAATCAGCGCGGATCTGAAGCACGACCTGCCGTACAAGGTGCCGATGATCCTGTTCAAGACCCACAGCGAGTTCGAGCAGCAGAACGTCGCGCCCGGCGGCGCCCAGGAAGGCGTCGGCGCGTTCGCCGAGCCGATGCAGCACCGGATGCTCCTGCCGATCGACGATCCACCCGACCAGCTGTACGGCCTCATCACCCACGAGCTGACGCACCAGTTCGAGTTCGACATCATTCCGACCACCCTCATCCGCCGCAGCGTGCCGCTGTGGGTCAACGAAGGGCTGTCGGACTACGAGCGCGGGCAGTGGAGCTCGAGCGACCTGATGCAGGTCCGCGATGCCGCCATCGCCGACATCGTGCCGAAGATGTCGGAGATGGAGGGCTACGGCAACTCCGGCAACGTGCTGCTGGTGTACAACCTGGGTCACGCGGTCTTCGAGTTCATCGAAGCGAAATTCGGCAAGGAAGGCGTGCGCCAGTTCCTGTTCTCGCTGCGCAAGAGCGTCATCGGCGGCGGCGAAGACGCCTACGAAGAAGCGCTGCGGATGAAGAAGGAAGAGTTCGACGAAGCGTTCGACCGGTATTTGAAAGACCGGTTCAAGCCGTTCCGCGACAAGGAACGGCCGGCGGACTACGGGCGCGATCTGTCGCCGAACCAGGAGCGGACGCATTTCGCGGAAGCGCTCTCCATCGCCCCGTCGCCCTCAGGCGATCTGATTGCGGCGGTCACCATCAACCGCAAGGACCGCGAGATCGACATCGTGCTGTTGTCGTCGAAAGACGGGTCGATCGTCCGCAACCTGACCGGCGGGTTCGACAAGGACATGGGCTTCGACCACATCGTCCTGCGCGGCGAGCGGACCAACATCATGCCGTACATGTCGTGGTCGCCGAAGGGCGATCGCCTCGCGTACTTCGTCCGCACCGAGAAGGAGCGGACGCTGATCATTCAGAACGTGCTGACGCGGAAGATCGAAGAGCGCATTCCCTTGAAGTCGGTCGACGAGCCGGAATCGCCGGCCTTCGCGCCGGACGGCAGGACGATCGCGTTCGCCGCGCTGCGCGGCGGCGTCGGCGACATCTTTACCGTCGATCTCGCGACCAAGCAGATCGCGAACCTCACCGACGATGCCTTCGCCGACTACGGGCCGGTGTATTCGCCGGACGGGACGTTCATCGTCTACAACGCGCGGGTGAGCGGCAACCAGAAGCTGTTCCGGTTCGATCTCGACACCAAGAAGAAGACGCAGCTCACCTTCGGCACGCAGGATGAAACCGCCGCGTCGTTCATCGACGACAACACGCTGACCTTTGCGTCGACGGCGACCGATCCGGCGGTACCGCTGGAGCCGGAAGTCGCGAAGAACGGCAACATCTACAACATCTGGACGCTGGATCTGAAGAACGGCGAGCTCCGGCAGTACACGGACGCCGTCGGCGGCAACTGGTCGCCGGTCGTGCTCAGCGAAGGCGGCGTCAAGAGCAACAAGCTCGCGTTCATCAGCTACTACAAGAACGAGTACAGCATCCGGACGCTCGAGCGCAAAGAGCCGCTGCACACCGCCGCGTCGTCGGACTTCGGCGCGCCCGGCCCGGTCATCGATTTCCAGGCGCCGCTGCAGCACACGCTCGTGAAGGAGAACAACCGCAAGAAGGGGACGTGGGAAAAGATGTTCCTCGAGGGGCGGCCGCCGGTCAACGTCGGCGTCACCAACAACGGGGACCTCTTCGGCGGCACGCAGGTCAGCTTCGGCGACGTGCTCGGCGACAAGCAGGTCAACTTCTTTGCGGCGTCGATCTCGCAGTACCGCACCCTGGCGCTGTCGTACGTGAATCTGTCGCGGCGCTTCCAGTACGCGCTCCAGGGCTACTCGCAGACGCAGTTCTTCTACGGACAGCTCGGCGGCGTGTTCTACGATCCGGTCTACAGCGGCCTGATCGATCGCGACCTGGCGATTGCGACCCGCACCGTCCGCGGCGGATCGGCCATCGGCATCTTTCCGCTCGATCGCTACCGCCGCCTGGAGTTCTCCGGCGGCGTCATGCAGCTGAACGAGGAGTACAACGATCCGGCCGTGCAGCAGGCGGCGCAGGACTACCAGCAACAGCTGTACGGCGCGTCGGTCTTCCGGAACGGGACGCTCGTGCCGATCGGTGTGTCGTTCATCTCAGGAGACGACGGTCTTCCGGGAATTCGGCCCGCTCGCCGGCAGCACGATGCGGCTGGCGTACGACGTGGCGCCGAAGATCGGCAACACGCTGTCGCGCCAGACGATCGACCTCGAGGCGCGGCATTACCTGCGCCTCGGTGGATCCGGCCTGCTGGCGACCCGCATCAAGGGGTTCAAGAGCACCGGGGATTTCCCGGACTTCTGGTACTTCGGCGGCAACTACGACCTGCGCGGCTACGACTACCTCGAGTTCGCCGGTCAGAACGCCGTGGTCGCCAACGCGGAGCTGCGCTTCCCGCTGATCGAGGCGGCGCTGACGCCGATCGGCGTCATCGGCGGGATTCGCGGCGTATTCTTCGCCAGCATCGGCGGCGCGTGGTTCAACAATCAGCCGTCGGCCGATACCGGGTGCACCGGCTCCGGCGGCTACAAGTTCGCGACCAGCGCCACGGAAACCTGCCGCCTCGTCACCGGCGCGCTCGTCAACGCGACGAATACCGACTTCGTGCGCGACCCGAGCGGCAACGCGGTGCTCACCTACGGTCCGCCGCGGACGATTGACGGGTTCCGGCTGAAGGACGGACGCGCCTCGTACGGCGTCGGCCTCGAGACGTTCGCGCTCGGCTTCCCGATTCACTTCGACTGGTCGTGGCGGACGACCTTCAACAAGGCGTGGGAGGACGTGGTGTACGCCGGTCAGAACGGCTGCAATATCAACGGCGACGGCTGCAGCGCGGCGTGGCGCAAGCCGCGGTTCGCGGTGTGGATCGGCTACGACTTCTAGTCAAAGAGACCTGTCGGGGCTAGGGGCTAGGGGCTAGAAGCCAGCGGCTCGCTGATAAACACGGACTGGGGGCCTCTGGCCCCCGGTCCTTTTTTTGCCTACCCGCGGATCTACTTCCCTGCCACACGCGCGGATTCGGAGAGAGGACGCATGAAGTGGATCCTGATTGCTCTGGTGGTAGTGGCGGCCGTGGTTGCGGTGATCGCCGCGATCGGCGCGACGCTGCCCCGCGATCACGTCGCCACCCGCTCGCTGGCGCTGCGGCGGCCGGCCGGAGGAGGTCTGGCCGGCGATCATGCAGGCGACGGCCGCGTCAGGGGTCCCGGTCGACGTCGTGGAGAGCGATCCGCCGCGGCGTCAGGTGACGCGTGTCAAAGACACGGAGAAGATGTTCGGCGGCACCTGGACGATCACGATCACGCCGTCGCCGACCGGCAGCACGCTGACGATCACCGAGGACGGCTGGGTCGGCAACCCGATCTTCCGTTTCGTGTCGCGCTACGTCATGGGTCATCACGCGACGATGGACGGGATGCTGAAGGACGTCGCGAAGAAGTTCGGAGAGCAACCGGAGTTGTCAGGCACGTAACCGCCCACCTGGCGCGGGGATGCGACACCGCGACCGATCGCCGTATCCCGGCACCGATCCGGCACCGATCCCGGCACCGATCCCGGCACCGGATACCGATATCCGGATGGACCTGACACCGAAGCGCGCCGCGGATTCCGCCACGGAAATGGTGCAGGTCGTGCTGCCGAACGACGCCAACCCCCTCGGGTTCATCCTCGGCGGCACGGTGATGCACCTCATCGACATCGCCGGCGCCATCGCCTGTCACCGCCACACGCGCACGCGACTCGTCACCGCCGCCGTCGACGACCTGCAGTTCCTTCACCCGATCAAGGTCGGCGACCTCATCATCCTCAAGTCGCGCGTCACCTGCGTCTTCACGACCTCGCTCGAAGTGCAGGTCGACGTCTTCTCCGAAGAGACGCTGACGGGACGGCGCCGCCGCACCAGCCGTGCCTTCCTGACGTTCGTGGCGATCGACAGCGACGGCAGCCGCGTGCAGGTCCCGCCGTTATTGGTGGAAACCGAGGAAGAGCGCCGCGTGTGCGAGGAAGCGCAGGCGCGCCGGGAGCAGCGCCTGCGCCGTCGGATCGTCGCCGAGGACTGACCTCAGGAAACGGCTTTGAGCCGCAGGACCGAGCGTTCCATGTCGATCGCGACGCGGTATTTGCTCAGGAACTTGTGGCCGACGATGCCGCCCAGCTGGAACCCGAGCAACGCGCTCGGCGCATCCAGGTTCAGCACCACCACCGGGAAGTTCTTGTACTGAATCGTGTCGAACAGCAGATCGACGCCCGGCATCAGGAACGCATCGGGATCCCATCCCGACGTGCCGTAGACCTTCAGCGCGATGCGGCGGCCGGTCTCGGGCTTCGCCAGCGCGGTCGCCGTCGCCTGACTGATCGAGATGACCTCGCCACCGGTGTCGACGACGAAGTTCGCCTGGTGCGTGGTATCGACGACGCCGCGGACCGTCGCCAGGCGGTGCAGGCGAAGCGGCAGCTCGAAATCCTTGGGCTCTTCCGGCAAGTGCTTCCCGAAGGTGAGCTTGTGGGTCTTGTAGTCGATGACCATCGAATAACCGAGCGCCAGCGGCGATAGACCTTCGGTTTCCTTGACCGGAATGTCGCGCAGCGGCGGATTCTTGATGAGGCACGGGATGTTGCGCAGCTTCAGCGACCCGAGCTCGAGCGAATCGATGCGGGCGAGCTGCAGACCGCGCAGACCGACGCGCCCGACGCCCGCGCTGAGCGTGTAGGTGACCGGCGTGACGCCGAGCCGCTGCGCCGTCGTGCGCGTGATGACGGTGTTCTCCGATCCGGTGTCGACCACGAAATCCTGCGCCGCGGCGTCGTTGACCTTCGCGCGCACCACGACCTTGTCGTTCACCAGCCGGAAGTCGACCGTGTACAGCTTGTCCTCGGTGCCCGGTTCGCTCTCGAACGGCGTGCGCTGGCCGAACGACCGCAGGAAGCGGATTTCGGCGCGCGACCAGTCGGCCTTCTCGCTCCGATCCTTGTTCGGCAGCAGGTTGACGTAGTTGGAGAAGGCGGCCGCCGCCTCCTCGTACTTGTGCATGCGCTCGAAAATCGTCCCGACGGTGTGATGGATTTCCAGATCGCGCGGCGACAGGCGCAGCGCCGCCTGCGCTTCGCCCAGCGCCTCTTCGAGGTGGGACCGTGCCGCCAGCGACCGCGCCATACCGTGACGGCCGCGCGCCAGCTCCGGAGCCGCCGCCAGGGCGTCCCGGTAACCGGACTCGGCCTCCTGGAACAAGCCCGACGACCACAGTGCGTCCGCATAGAGCGCGGTCGCGTCCGGTCCCTTCGGATCGCTCTGATGGAGCTTTTCGGCTTCCACGCGGGCGAGCCCGAACTCCGCCACCCGCAACGCCGACGCGATGACCCCCATGCGCGGCCGGCGCGTGCCGTCAGCCGGCGCGGTCTTCAGCGCATTGCGATAGGCATCCAGCGAGTCGCTGAAGCGACCCTCCGCAAACAGGAGATCTCCGATTCTCAACTGGACT
The DNA here is from genome assembly GCA_963792175.1 of uncultured Acidobacteriota bacterium. Taxonomy (GTDB): domain Bacteria; phylum Acidobacteriota; class Vicinamibacteria; order Vicinamibacterales; family CAVVIG01; genus CAWBVG01. Next base: position 7,267 of record CAWBVG010000038.1, on the reverse strand, counting down.
TCTGAAGCTTCCGAGGCAGGCGTCGAGTCGGCGGAAATGAGGAACGTGGCCGTCGCGACGATGGCCGACGCGACGGCGACACGGATGGCGCTGTGCATGACCCCCCCAGGCTTTACAAGAATCGCGCCGCGGCGAGAACGCCACGTGGACGCGATTGTCTCTGGTTTGGGGCCTTTCGAGAAGCGAAAAATGTTTCAGTGCGTGTATTGCTCGATCGGCACGCCGTCGTACATCTCGTCCACGCGCAGTATCTGCGTGTCCCGGCTGTAGCTACCAAGTTCGTAATCCTCGCTCATGATGAGCGCCTTGATCGGCTTGGTCGGGCAGACTTCCGCGCACAGGCCGCAGAAACTGCACCGCGACAGGTTGAAATCGAAGTAATCCAGCACCTTGATCTTCTGGCCCGGCTCGCGATGGCCGCCGAGCGCGATCAGGTCGTCGGGACACGCCTTGGCGCACTGGTCGCAGACGATGCAGGTCTGCGCACCGGTCCCGGGCTCGGTCTGCAGCCGCAACACCCCGCGGAACCGCGGCGCCGTCGGCCGCCGCTCCGCCGGGTACTGGAACGTAAAGGCCGGCTGAGGGGTGTACTTCAGCGTCAGCCACAGGCCCTTCAGCAGGTCGACGAGGAAGATGGTCTTCAGGAATCTGATGACGGTCTGCATGGACGCGTTACGCCCTTTCGCCGTCGGCGTCGAACCGCCTGGTGTTCAGCGTCGGTTCGGTGTCGCCCGACATGATCGTCCGCTCTTTGCGGAGCACGGTGCCTTCCTTGCGAATCTTGTCCTGAAGCCGCATCAAACCGTACAGCAAGGCTTCGGGGCGCGGCGGGCAACCGGAGACGTAGACGTCGACCGGAACCACCTTGTCCACGCCTTGCAGCACGCTGTAAGTCGGGAACGGACCGCCCGCGTTCGAGCAGCTGCCCATCGAGATGACCCACTTCGGTTCCGGCATCTGATCGTAGAGCCGCCTCAGCACCGGAGCCATTTTCTTCGTCACGGTTCCGGCGACAATCATCAGGTCCGACTGGCGCGGCGAGGCGCGGAATACCTCGGCGCCAAAGCGCGCGATGTCGTAGCGCGACGCCGACGCGGCCATCATCTCGATGGCGCAGCAGGCGAGGCCGAAGCCCATCGGCCAAATCGACGATTCGCGCGCCCAGTTCAGCACGCGATCGATGCTGGTCGTGATGAAGTTGTCTTCGAAACGGTGGTCGATGAGTCCCATTCGTGATCCTCGTCAGGGATCGGGGCTAGCTGTCGCGCTGAACGCCGATCGGCCTAGCCCCTAGCCCCTAGCCCCGACTCGTAGTACGTCCCGGTTCCTGCCGATAAACGCCACCCACTTCTGCGGCGTCTCGTCCAGCGTGAAAATCGCGTCGACGGGACACGCCGGCACGCACGCGCCGCAGTCGATGCACTCGTCGGGATGGATATAGAGCATCTCCGCCGCGCCGAACTCCGGCTCGTCTTTCCGCGGGTGAATACAGTCCACCGGACAGACGTCCACGCACGCGGTATCCTTCGTTCCGACGCAGGGCTCACAGATGATATACGCCATCGCCCTCTCAATCTCAATGATATGCGATCCCCTGCTGGGAGCGCTGTTTACGCCGCCGCGGCCGGAGTTGGGGCGTTACGAGGTGTGCACCACATCGGCGGGGCTCGAGTCGGCCGCCGCCGACACCGGAACCGGCGGGCAGGACGTCCGGATCGAGGCGCTGGAGGCGCTCGAGGCCTTCGGCGCCGCCGGTCCATACAATCGAGCGGCACTGGCGCGGCTCTACGGCGGGACGCGGGTCCGGGTCGTGCGGCGATGGCAGCAGCGCGGCAACGAGTTCATATCGGAAACGCTGCTCTCGCCTTATCCCGACGCGACGCTCACGCGCCTGAATTCAGGCACGATGGTCATCCGATTCACGCTCGATCGCGTTCAACGCGAACCGCTGAGGCCGCCTGCCAAGCCGAAGCTCGCGCCTTCGCGCGGTCGCGCTACGGCGGGCAAGCCGTTGTCCAACGAGCGAAGGCTGGGGGCTTATAATTCGAGCATCCGATGAGAGTTCGAGTCGTCACCCGGCGCCTGGCGTCGATCCTCGTCGTCATCGCGAACGCAGCGGTCGTCCGCGCGCAGGGGCTTCCGTCGGAGCCGATTGCCCTGGCCGACGGCCGCGTGACCGTCAGCGGCGACGTGTCCGCGACGTTCGGATCGCCCGACCCCGGGTTTTTCAACTACACGGATTACGAACACTCGGCGTTGCGTCTGGTCCGGATCGACGTCGCGGCTGCGGCGAAGGCCGGACCGCATTTCTCGCTGCTGGGCGAAGTGCGCTCGGAGAACATCGACACGCTCCAGGCCTACGCGCTGTTCGCGCGCATCCGGCCGTGGACCGGACGCGACTTCGACATCCAGGTCGGCCGGATACCGCCGACGTTCGGCGCGTTCGGCCGGCGCACCTACGCGAACGACAACCCGCTCATCGGGTATCCGCTGGCCTACCAGTACCTCACGTCGCTTCGGCCCGATGCGTTGCCGGCGAACGCCGACGAACTGCTCCAGAAGCGGAGTCTGGGCTGGCTGGTGCGGTACTCGGTGGGCGCCCCGGGCGTCGATCGCGGTGTCCCTCTGGTCAGCGCGTTCCGCTGGGACAGCGGCGTGCAGGTCCACGCCGGCGCCGGGATCTTCAGCGCGGCCGCGGCGGTCACCGCCGGCACGGTTTCGAACCCGCTTTTTTCGGATGACAACGGCGGGCGCCAGTTCGCCGGACGGCTCGAGGTCCGTCCGATCGCGGGGCTGATTGCCGGTACCTCATTCGCGCGTGGACGCTTCGTCAGCGACGCGGCCGTCCGAAGCGCGCTCGGCGAGGCGGCGCCGAGCGAAGACTTCAGGCAAACCGCATGGGGCGCCGATGCGGAGTATTCGCACGGCTACTACCTCGTACGCTTCGAGTCGATCGTCAGCGCCTGGCGGATTCCGACGATCCGAACGCCGGCGATCGACGAACCGCTTCGCGCGCTGTCGACATCGGTCGAAGGACGCTACAAGATCGTCCCCGGCCTGTACGCGGCGGCACGCGTCGAGCACCTGGGATTCAGCGATCTCGTCGGGTCGACGTCGACGCTGCCGTGGGACGCCCCGGTGACGCGGGTCGAGGTCGGCACGGGCTACTCCATCCAGCGAAACCTGCTGCTGAAGATCTCCTATCAGCACAACACCCGCGACGGCGGCGTGCTGCAGCGGGTCGAGAACCTCGGCGCTGGTCAACTGGTGTTCTGGTTCTGATGATGAACCTGACAAGGACACAGAGGAAACAAAGGACACAGAGGCGCGAGGCACTGTGCCGGTGCTGACCGTGTCGTGTCTTTTCCTTTGTGTCCTTTGTGTACCTTTGTGTCCTTGTCAGCCGTTCCGACGGCACCGTAGGCGCCGCTCGGAACGGCGTGATCCGAGGGCGCGTCGAGGTCCGGCGCGTGATGCCGCAGGTGGAGCGCCGGCCCGGCGTCACCGACCTGGGCGCGCCGGCGGCGCGCGACGTGGACGATCGGATGCGCTCGGTGGTCTACCTGGAGTCGGCGCCGCGGCGCGCCTTCGAGGTCGACGAAGGCGGCCGCGCCGTGATGGATCAGCGCAACGAAACGTTCGTGCCGCATCTGCTCGCCATCATGACCGGCACGACGGTCGATTTTCCGAATTCGGACAAGTTCTATCACAACGTGTTTTCGCTCTCGAAGCCGGCCCGCTTCGATCTCGGCCGCTACTCCGCCGGCCACTCGAGGTCGATCCGGTTCGATCGGCCGGGCATCGTGCGCGTGTTCTGCGACATCCACTCGCACATGAGCGCGTTCATCCTCGTGTTCAGCCATCCGTACTTCGCGGTGACCGACAGCCAGGGGCGTTATCACATCGACAACGTGCCGCCGGGCACCTACGGCGTGATCGCCTGGAACGAGGGCAACCCGTCTGAAGCCAAAGCCGTGGTCGTGCCGGATGGCGGCGCCGCCGAACTGGACTTCGCGCTCCGATGAACCCGCTGTCGTCGCTTCGGAGCCGCATCTTCCTGTCGAGCGCCGCGCTGGCGATCCTTTGCATCGGCGTCGCGCTCTACCTGGTCAACGTCCAGGTGACGCGCGAGGCCGAGCGGACGCTGGAACGGGAAATCGTGGCGACGGGCGCCCAAATCGATCAGCTGCGCGTCGAGCGGGCGCGGACGTTCACGTTGATGGCGCACCTCATCGCGGACCTCCCCACGCTGAAAGCCGCCATTACGACCAACGATCCGCCGACGGTCGAGGAATTCGCGAAAGGCTACCAGGAACAGTTGAACGCCAGCCTGGTGGTGCTGACCAATCGCACGGGCCAATGCTCTACACCGGCGGAGGGTCTCCACGGGTGGCGGCGATTGCCGCCAACCAGCCGGCGATTCGCGACGCGCTGGCCGGCCGCGACAGCCTCAGCCTGCTGCCGCAGCCCAATGGCATCCTGCAGGTGGTCACTGTTCCAGTCTCCATCTACGTGCATCGCCCGGAGATACTCGGCACCCTCAGCGTCGGCTTCCTGCTCGACGATGCCCTGCTCAGGGAAATGAAGCGGATTACCGGCAGCGATCTGGCGTTCGGGATGGACGGCCAGATTCTCGCCTCGACGCTGCCGCGCGACCTTCATGCGGTTCTCGCCGATCACCTGCGGAAGCCGCGCTCGCGCGTCCGGCTCCAGGATGAAGATTACGAAGCCCTGTCGCGCCCGCTCGGCGCGGCCACCGGCCAGGAAACAGCGACCTCCGGACCAGTCGCCCTCATCCTGCGGTCGCGGACGGAGCAACTGCAGTCGCTCGAGGCGATTCACACCGGGCTCGCCGCGACGGCGATTCTGGCGGTGCTGCTGGGGCTCGGACTGAGCTTTGCGGTTGCCCGCACGATCGCGCGACCGCTGGCGGCGATCACCGACGTGATGCGCGAGGTGGCGGCGACCGGCGACCTGACGCGCAAGATCGCGCTCCGTCAGGCCAACCGATGGGACGATGAGGATGCGCGTCTGCTCGGCACCACGTTCAACACGCTGACCGATTCGATCGCGCGTTTTCAGCGCGAGATGTCGCAGAAGGAGCGGCTCACCTCGCTCGGCCGCCTGTCCACGGTCATCGCTCACGAAGTGCGAAACCCGCTGATGATCATCAAGGCGGCGCTGCACACGCTCCGCGACGAGGAGGCGCCGTCGTCGGTGGTCAAGGAAGCGATCACCGATATCGACGAGGAAGTCGCCCGGTTGAACCGGATTGTCAACGACGTGCTCGACTTCGCCAGGCCGATTCATTTCGAGTTGTCGCCGGTGGACGTCAACACGCTGTGCCGCGAGTCAGCGACGGCGGCCGCCAAGTCTGCCGGCGGTGACGACATCCGGCTCGACCTCGACCCGTCGCTGCGGACGATCACCACCGATGCCGATCGCCTCCGGATGGCGCTGGTGAACCTGCTCGTCAACGCGCGGCACGCCCTCAACGGCCACGGCGGCGGCGTCACGCCTGACGAGCCGCGTGGACGGCGACCGTGTCTCCCTCGTGGTCGCGGATCGCGGCGCCGGCATCGCGCCGGCCGACCTCGCGCACATCTTCGATCCCTATTTCACGACCAAGCGCGGCGGCACCGGTCTCGGGCTGCCGATCGCGAAGAACATCGTGGAGGGGCTCGGCGGCACCATCTCGGTGTCGAGCGCGCCAGGCCGCGGCACCGAAATCCAGCTCGATCTGCCTCGATGACGCACCGCGGCTCGATTCTCCTCGTCGACGACGAGGAAAAGATTCTCAAGGCGCTCGGACGGGCGCTGCGCAACGCCGGCCACGCCGTGGTGGAGACGACGAGCCCGCGCAACGCGCAGCGGCTGCTCGCGGAACGGACCTTCGACGTTCTCGTCGTCGACAACATGATGCCCGAGCTGAGCGGCCTCGAGCTGATTCGCGAGTTCGTGGCGTCGACGCCCGAGCAGGAGCGCCCGCAGATCCTGATGATGACGGCCCACGCCACGGTCGAGAGCGCGATCGAGGCGATGAAGCTCGGGGCGCTCGACTACCTGCAGAAGCCGTTCGAGATCGAGGAGCTGCTGGTCGTCGTGCGGCGGGCCCTGGATCACCAGCGGCTGCGCACGGACTACCGCTACCTGGTCAGCGAGCGCGACGAACAGTTCGACCACTACGGCATCATCGGCCGCAGCCGCTCGATGCAGGAGGTGATCAAGCGGGCCGAGCTGGTGGCCGAAACCAAGAGCACGGTGCTGATCACCGGAGAGACCGGCACCGGCAAGGAGCTGGTGGCGCGCGCCATCCACGATCGCAGCGCGCAGCGCGACATGCCGCTCATCAAGGTGAACTGCGCCGCGATTCCCGAGACGCTGCTCGAATCCGAGCTGTTCGGACACGTCCGCGGCGCCTTCACCGGCGCCACGACGACCAAGAAGGGCAAATTCGCGCTCGCGGACGGCGGCACGCTGTTCCTCGACGAGATCGGCACGATGAGCCCCACGCTGCAGTCGAAGCTGCTGCGCGTGCTGCAAGAGCGTGAAATCGAGCCGCTCGGCTCCGAACGCACCGAGAAGATCGACGTGCGGGTCATCGCCGCCACCAACCGCGATCTGCGGCAGATGGTGGCCGACGGCAAATTCCAGGAGGACCTGTTCTACCGGCTCAACGTGATCCCGATCGAGATTCCGCCGCTGCGCGATCGGCGCGACGACATCCCCGTGCTGGTCGAGCACTTCGTCAAGAAACACGCCCAGCGAACCGGCCGCCGCGTCGAGCGGATCGACGAGGGCGGACTCGCCGGCCTGCAGCAGTACGACTGGCCCGGCAACGTGCGCGAGCTCGAGAACACGATCGAGCGCGCCGTCGTCCTGTCGCCCGGACCGGTCATCGCGGCGCGGGCGATCTCCGTGCTGGGCGCGGCGGCGCCGGCGACGACGGGACTGCCGTCGCTGAAGCTGCGGCAGAACATCGAGTGGGTGGAGCGCGAGACGATTCGCCGCGCGCTCGAGAACGCCGGAGGCGTGAAGAAGGATGCCGCCGAGCTGATGGGGATCAGCCAGCGCGCGCTGTCTTATTACCTCGCGAAGTACCGGCTCGAATCGTAATAAAGAGCTATCAGCGTCAGCTATCAGCTGTCAGCGCTCGAGCTGAAAGCCGATAGCTGACGTATGTTACAAATGACTCTGACGCCGGTCTAAGCGTTCGGACAACACCATGCCTTATAGAAGGAGTGCCGCGGCAGCCATGGCGTTCGCT
>CAWBVG010000037.1:0-111068 GCA_963792175.1 uncultured Acidobacteriota bacterium | reverse complement strand
GCATAGAGCGGCCTGCCATCGGCATCCGGTTGCATCGCTCCCGGCACAGCGCGGAGTCTGGCCGAATGAGCGTGACGGGATACGCAGCGCACGACGTCCGCCATGACTTCGAAAAAGAAGCGCTCCCGCTGGTCGACTGGCGCCGTGTCGGCCCCAATGGGTGAGGCCGATGGTGCCAGATGGAAAACGCGAGTGCCTCCGGTACAGAAAAGGGCATTTCAGGGACAGGGCCGATCACCACCACGCGACGACCAGCATCGACGAAGTGCCCGACAGGGCAAGAAGCAGCGCGCGCCTGAGCACACGGCGATTCTCGGCGGCGCTCCACTGGTTGACTCGTCGTCTTTCAAGAGCATTGACAATTGATACCCGTCGGATGGGTTCAGCGATGCGCCTTCTGAGTACGCCCCCCAGACTGCCGCCAGGACGATCGTTCGATGTCGGCTGGAATCGATGGCGTCCACGACCGCCTGATTGAACTCCTGGCACGACGCGAGCGCCGCGCGCACGCCAATCAGCGGGGACAACCCCCAGCCGCGGCGACGATCCCTGTCTGTTCGTGTGACCTGGCGATCGACGACACCGCAAAGGCAAGGCGATCCGCGTGCGAGTCACCCCAGACGATAAACGACGGTGTCGAGCCGGTGGTGAGACCGATGCGACACAACTTGTCGGCACGAACGTCCCGGGCGGTCAAATTGAAGCATTCGGGATCGGAGAAATCATCGGAGAAGTCCAGTGCGAGGCGCGCGGCAGACGGGAGGCGATCCGGAAGTCCGGCCCGCGTGACGATCAACAGGCCCAACGCCGCGATCAATCCGGTCGCCACGCCCGCCGCGATAAACAGGTGTTTCGTTTCCCGGATGGCGTGCCGGTGCCGAATCGGACTCTCGACGTAGCGAAACGACAAGAACGCCGAGACCGTGACGAGCACGATCACGATACCTCGGCCGAGCGGTGGAACTGGCCCGACCCACTGCTGCACCAACACGAGGGCCGGCCAATGCCAGAGATACAGCGAATACGAGATCAAGCCGAGCCCGACGAACGGGCGGAGTGCCAGCGCCCGATTCGCAAGGCCACCTCCACACTGTGAGGCGTAAACGACCAGCGCGGCACCAACGCACGGTAGCAGGGCGATCCACCCTGGAAATGACGGCGATGGCTTGATGACGAGGACGCTCGCGAGAATGGCCAACAATCCAGCCATTGAGGTGACGTGCCTGATCCAGCCGCGGTTCGACGGCGGCACGATTCCGACGGCAAGGAGCGCTCCGAGCATCAGCTCCCAACCGCGCGTCGGCAGCAGATAGAACCCGGCAACCGGTGCCGCACCAGCGGACCACACGCAGGCTGCGAACGAACCGACGAGACCGAGCACGAGCGCCCGGCCAAGCCACTGCCGCGACAGACTGAAGACCGCCCAGAGCACCACCGGAAAGAGCAAATAGAACTGCTCTTCCGTCGCGAGCGACCAGGTATGGAGCAGCGGTTGTGAATCGGCGGTCCGATCGAAATATGCCGTGGCCCGCCAGAAGTACAGATTGGAGGCAAAGCCGGCGGTCGACAGCAGGCTCTTGCCAAACCGCATCAAGTCCGTGGGCAACACGACGACCATCGCGGCCACTGTCGTGACGAACAACACCAGCAGCATCGTCGGAAAGATGCGCCTGACCCGTCGCTCGTAAAACCGGACGAACGAAAACGTGCCGCGCTCGAGGTCCCCAAGCAGCAGGCCGGTGATCAGAAACCCGGAGATCACAAAGAATATGTCGACGCCGACGAAACCGCCCGGCAGTCCGAAACCAAAATGAAAGGCGATGACTGGCACGATCGCCACGGCCCGAAGTCCATCGATGTCGGGACGGTATGTCGTCGGCCGAGATCCAGACGAACTCAGGTGGTTCGGGAGTACTGAGGCGAGGCCCACGTGTCCCAGGATTGTAGGCGAGAAAATCAGAAATAGGCGTGGTCGAGCACCTGCCCTGGCTTGATCGCGAGCATCGGCGTCAGTGCTGCAAGGGGTCTGCCGCGGAGGCCACCGGACAGGCACATCGTCGAACAGACTGCGCGCGGGTACGTTCGATGAAAGCGCGCCCTCGCTGAATATCGTCAGGATCACCGCCGGTGGTGAGGCAGAAGTGCGCCGCGACACGAATCTGCGAGGAACGGTGTTTGCGGCTGTTGATCACGATGACGCCTCGAGCAGAACGGCTCGAAGCTGACCCAGATCTGACAACGGGAGGACGCTATGGCCACGATGGTCGACAACTTACGCGCTCTGGTTTCTCCGGCGCTTGTTTCGGTCGTGTCTCGGCAGATGGCCGAGTCAGAGGTCGCTGTCTCCAAGGGTCTCGGCGCCGCGACGACGGCGATCGTCTCGACCATGGCGAATCGCGCTGACGAGCCGGGGTTCATGAACAACCTCGCGGATCTCGCGGCCAAGAGTGCTGCAGGATCTCATCCCCTCGACGCGATCGGCGCACTCGGTCCCTCGCCAACAGGCATCGATTCGACCACCGCGATTGGCGGATGGTTGTCGAGCCTCTTTGGTCACAACGTCTCTGAAGTCAGTGGCAGCATCGCTCGGTATGCGGGAATCGGCCGATCGTCGGCCGCATCGCTGCTCGCAATCGCCGCGCCACTGGCGCTGGGATACATCGGCCGCCTGATGCGAAGCGACAAGCTCACCGTCTCCGGCCTGGCCGACCTGCTCCGGGGAGAACGCGCCGAGCTCACTCGGTCGCTGCCAGCCGGCTTCAAAATGCCGGCAATCGGCGCCCCGTACGAGACGGGTCGGCGGGCCGTCAAGGAACGGGCGGCCAGCGGCTGGTCGGTTCCGCTCATGGCGCTGCTGGGCGCACTCGGCATCGGTGGACTGATCTGGGCGGCGCGCCAGCAGCCTGTCGACGTCGCTCGTGTGGACATCGTTGAAGTCGGACCGATGGGGTCGAGACCCGTCGGCACGACGGGGACGCTCCCGGGAATGGTCCCGAGAACACTGCCTGGCAACGTCGCCATCAACATGCCGGACGGCAGCGTCGAGCAGCGCCTGTCGATGTACCTGGCAACGGCACACCCGGGAGTGGCGACGTTCAATTTCGACCGCATCGCGTTCGAAACGGATTCAGCCGTACTGACGGCAGACTCCAATGAGCAGCTCGATAACATCGCGATCATTCTGCGCGCATACCCGCGGGCGGAGGTGACGATTGCCGGCCATACGGACAGCTCGGGGAGCGAAGCCAGAAACCGCGCGCTCTCTCGAGATCGAGCCAACACGGTTGCCGCCAGGTTGACGGCCGCCGGCGTGTCCCCGGAGCGGGTTCACGCAGAGGGGTATGGCAGCGAGAAGCCGGCAGCCGACAACTCGACGGAAGCTGGACGCGCGCACAATCGACGCGTCGAGCTGGAAGCCGCGGTCAAATAATGTCGTGCGACATCGCACATGAAGTGGTTGCGTTTCGGGGCGAGGCCGCCTGGCCTTGCCCCGGCTCCGTCGTGACTCCATGAACGCGAGCGTCGATCGGCTCCAGCCTGCAGGTCTCTTCGTCGAAGCATTCCAGATCGGATAGTCAGAGTCGCGCGCCACGGCGCGCCGTCACCGAACCTCAAGATGCGGTGTCACAGCGGTACCGCGCATCCGTCATCGAGAGCTGTTTCCCTGTCATACGAGCGAAACGCGATGTGGCGCCCGTCTTGATCCTTCGGTCGCCCGTGACGATCGCCCGATGGTGCGCGATGTCAACAGGGTCAAGGAGGTGGAATCGTGACGCGGTTCATTCTGGCGGCGGCGTTGCTCGGGCTCGTCATGGGGACGCAGACGGGGACGCAAACGGGGACGCAGACGCAACCGCCGGACGAGTCGAACCTGCAGGAGAGTGAACGCCGCATCCCGCCCGGCCACTACTGCAAGCGTGCCGACGTGGCCATCTCGAAGAGCGAGACATCGGCGCATCCCTGTAGTTGCAAATACAGCTGCTCGGTCGATGACGAGGGTAACGTCATGGAGAGCGAGAGCTCGGAATGTCAGGCGTTCTGCAAGAAGAACGGACGCCGCTGCACGTGCCACGTCGAAGAGCCCTGCCCCGGGACGGCAAAGGGTAACGCGGTGATGGACATGGACGGCACGGTGGTCGCCATGCGCGTGCATCCGTAAGGGGGCGTCGGCTCCCGCACCAGACACTACGCCCGCTGACGTGTCTCCATGCCCGGAACCTGCGCCGAACAACCTGTGGTGATTGCTCACGGTCGGTTGTGAGTCGACAGCTGGCGACGGTGGCGAGTCAGGACGTCATCGTCGCGGTTACCGCCCGGAAATCGCTGTGAGGGCGCATTTTGCACCGCGGCATGGCCGTTGCTCGATTCGACACGATTTCGGTCGTTGTGAATGCTGACTCAAGGTCTTGACGACGTGGCGGGCATTTCCGCCCGAAGCACGGTGCAGCCAGACATCAATCCTGCGGATCGTTCGAGGCGGCTGGCCGACACCGGCACCGACCTGGCGCTCGAGCGCACCCTCATGGCCGCGGAACGCACGCTGATGGCCTGGGTTCGAACCTCGCTGGCCTTGATCAGTTTTGGCTTCACGCTGGGCAAGCTCGGGGACGTGCTGCGGTCAGCGAAGGTGACGCTCTGGCGCGATCGCACCACCGACATCATGGGCGTTGCCTACTACCTCGTCGTGCTTGGGACGGTCGCGCTCGTCCTGGCAACGATCCAGAACAGAGTTGAAGTGAGCGCGCTGTCGCGCCAGGGTCTGGCGCGCCGGCCCAGCCTGGCCTTCGTGATTGCGATTCTCATGAGCCTGCTGGGCCTGTTCGTGTTCACCGACCTGGTGACCCAGCTCCGACAGACAACGTCGTGATCGGATTGCGCCGGCGCGCCATCGCGCGTTGTCGCAAGGAGGACGAGTGGATTGCGCCGGCGCCCGCGCGAAAAGGTGAGCGGGTCGCATTGTCAATCGCCGCCTGTAACAGACACGAAAAGGAATTTCGTCATGGACGACATGTGGGTCCGCTTCTCGACCGATCTCATCGGCAGGTTGAGCGGTCCGATGCGGTTCAGATTGGTGCTGCAGCCGCTGATGGCGGCGTTTTTTGCGATTCGCGCCGGCCTGGCCGATGCGTCGGCCGGCAAGCCGCCGTACTTCTGGGACCTCTTCTGGCATAGCGCCAATCGCGATGGCCATTCTCAAGGACGGCTGGAAGAGTGTCGGCAGAGTGTTCCTGCTCGCCATCGTGCTGGATGTCGTTTACCAGCTGTACGTCCTGCACTACGTCTATCCGCTCCAATCGATCACCGTGGCGCTGATTCTGGCGATCGTGCCGTACCTGGTATTGCGCGGGCTGGTCACACGGGTGGCTCGAGCGATACGCGGTGCATCGACCCGCACGCCGACGGGCACGCACCGCCACGCGTGAGCCGGGCAGTTGAGGAGGTCACACGATGTTAACGATCGATCGACGCGTTCGACCCTCCGACGCGGGTTTCGACCACACGTCAACCCGATGGCGGCCGCCTCGCCGCCGCCGGCATGACGTGGATCGCCGGCGGCACCTTCCAGATGGGCTCCGCGGCGTTCTATCCCGAGGAACGGCCGGTGCACGCCGTCACGGTCGGCGGGTTCTGGATCGACCAGTGCGCGGTCACCAACGAAGAGTTCGCCCGCTTCGTCGACGCCACGGGCTACGTGACGATTGCCGAGCGGCCGCCGAGCGCCGAAGACTTTCCCGGTGCTCCGCCGGAGAACCTCGTCCCCGGTTCGATGGTGTTCCAGAGGCGAGGCGGACCGGTCGATCTCCGGAACTACGCGAACTGGTGGGCCTGGGTGCCGGGCGCGTGCTGGCGTCATCCGCGGGGTCCGCACGTCCCGCTCGACGACCTGGCGCACCATCCGGTGGTCCACGTCGCGTACGAGGACGCCATCACCTACGCGGAGTGGGCGGGCAAGGATTTGCCAACCGAGGCGGAGTGGGAGTTCGCCGCGCGCGGCGGTCTCGACGGCGCGGTGTTCACCTGGGGCAACGAGGAGTTTCCCGACGGCAAGGCGATGACGAACTCCTGGCAGGGTGAGTTCCCCTGGCAGAACCTGCTCGTCGACGGTTACGAGGGCACATCACCGGTCGGCTCGTTTCCGCCAAACGGCTACGGGCTGTACGACATGGCCGGCAACGTCTGGGAATGGACGTGCGACTGGTACGAGCCGCGCGGCTCGAACCCGGCGGTCAAGTCGTGCTGCATGGGCTCCGTCAACCCGCGCGTCGTCTCGCCGGAGAAAAGCTACGACCCGCGCCAGCCACAGTTTCGGATCCCGCGCAAAGTCGTCAAAGGAGGTTCGCACTTGTGCGCGCCGAATTACTGCTTTCGTTATCGTCCGGCGGCGAGGCAGCCGCAGATGATCGACACCGGCATGGCGCACCTTGGATTCCGGTGCGTCTTCCGGGGCATATCCGAGCTAGTCACGATGCGCGCACTCAGCGCCGCGGACGCGCGACCTGAAGGAATCTCGTCAACCGATCGAAAGGAGAGAGAGAGAAAAGATGGCAGCCAAGAAACCCAACATTTTGATCCTCTGGGGCGATGATATCGGCTATTGGAACATCAGCCGCTACAGCATGGGCATGATGGGCTACCAAACGCCCAACATCGATCGCGTCGGTAGTGAGGGGGCGACCTTCACCGACTGGTACGGCCAGCAGAGTTGCACCGCTGGACGTGCCTCCTTCATCTGCGGCCAGAACCCCATCCGCACGGGCCTGACCAAAGTCGGCATGCCCGGCGCCACCGTCGGACTGCACGCGGAAGACCCGACCATCGCCGAACTGCTCAAGCCGCTCGGCTACGCCACCGGTCAGTTCGGCAAGAACCATCTCGGCGACCGGGATGAATACCTGCCGACCGTCCACGGCTTCGATGAATTCTTCGGCAACCTCTATCACCTGAACGCCGAGGAAGAACCGGAATTGCCGGACTATCCCAAGGATCCGGCATTCAAGAAGAAGTTCGGCCCCCGCGGCGTGCTCCATTGCATGGCCGACGGCAAGGGCGGCAGACGGTCAAGGACACCGGCCCGCTGACCAAGAAGCGCATGGAGACCATCGACGAGGAGATCACCTCAGCGGCGCTCGACCTGGATGGAGAAGCAGGCGAAGGCCGAGCAAGCCGTTCTTCCTCTGGTACAACTCGACGGCCATGCACTTCAGAACCCACCTCGCCGCCAAGAACCGCGGCAAGAGCGGGCAGGACGATTACAGCGATCGCATGGTCACCCACGACGAGCAGATCGGCCAGATGCTCGACAAGCTCGACGAGCTCGGCATCGCCGACAACACCATCGTCATGTATTCCACCGACAACGGTCCGGAGAACGACACCTGGCCGGACGGCGCCAACACTCCGTTCCGCGCTCAGAAGGACACCAACTGGGAGGGCGGCTGGCGCGTGCCGTGCTTCATCCGCTGGCCGGGCAAGATCAAGGCCGGTACCGTGCTGAACGGCATCTGCTCCCACATCGACATGTTCCCGACACTGCTGGCGATCGCCGGCGACACGGAAGTCACCCAGAAGCTCCTCAACGGCCACAAGGTCGGGGACAAGACCTTCAAGGTCCATCTCGACGGCTACAACCTTGTGCCCTACCTGACCGGGGCGGCGAAGGAAAGCCCGAGAAACGTCCTGATGTACATGAGCGACGACGGCGACGTCCTGGCGCTGCGGGTCGGCGACTACAAGCTTTCGTTCGCGGTGCAACGGGCAACGACGATGCGGCTCTGGGCGGAGCCGTTCGTGAAGCTTCGGATGCCGTACATATTCAACCTGCGGCGGGACCCGTTCGAGAGAGCCGAAGTCAACTCGAACACCTATCTGGACTGGATGGTGGATCACGTCCCACAGCTGTATCTGGCGCAGGAGGTGGTGGCAGAACAGATCGCGGGCTTCATAAAGTTCCCGCCACGCCAGAAACCTGCCGTCGTTCAACCTTGACGCGGTGTTGGCGCAGTTGGGGCCGGCGATCAAGGCGGAAAAAGAGGCCGAGGCCGCAGCGAAAGCGAAGAAAGACGAGCACCGGGAACTCACTCACGCGAAGTAGAGGACGATCTGTCGAAAGGGAGGTCTACGGACCTCCCTTTCGACGAGATTCGATGACGGAGTACCATGCGCACCGATTCAGCCGGGGCCGTTCAGGACTTCTACGAGCGGTATCCCTACCCGCCGGCCGTCGACAGCCTCGACACCTATCAAAGTCACTGGCAGGACCCGCAGCGACTCCGCGCCGATTACCATCTGTTCTGGCCCGCCGAATCCTACAAGGATGATTTTTCCATCCTGGTTGCCGGCTGCGGCACCTCGCAGGCCGCCAAGCACGCGCTGCGATGGCCTGCGGCGCGTGTGATCGGCATCGACTTCAGCGCCGCGAGCGTGCGCTCCACGCAGGCGCTCCAGCGCAAATACGAGCTCGACAATCTCGAGGTGTATCACCTGCCGATCGAGCACGTCGGCGAACTGGGGATGAGTTTCGACCAGATTGTCTGCACCGGCGTCCTCCATCATCTGCCGGACCCCGATGCGGGACTCCGATCGCTCGCCGACGTGCTGAAACCGAGATGGGGCGATGCACCTGATGGTGTACGCGAAGTACGGACGAACCGGCGTCTACATGCTGCAGGAGTTCTGCAGACGGATCGGGATCGAGGCGACCGACGACGGGATGCGCGATCTCCTCGCCGTGCTCGAGGCGTTGCCGTCTGGACACCCGCTGGCGCAGTTGCTGCGCCACGCTCCGGACTTTCGTCAGCGAGCGGGGCTCGCCGATGCGCTGCTGCACCCCCAGGACCGCGCCTACTCGGTTCCGGAACTGTTCGAGTTTCTCGAGGGCGGCGGATTGAGGTTCGGCCGGTGGGTCAGGCAGGCGCCCTACAGCGCCCGCTGCGGTGTCATGGCGGCCATTCCCCAGAGTGGCCTTCTGGCGGAACTACCCGCGGCGAACCAGTACGCGGCGGCGGAACTGTTTCGCGGCACGATGGTTCGGCACACCGTCGCTGCCTACAGACACGATCACACGAGCGACCGCCACCGCATCAGCTTCGCCGGTGACGCGTGGCTCGGCTATGTCCCGATCCGCATGCCCGACACCATCTGCCTTGCAACAGCGGCTGCCGCCCGGAGCCGCGGCCGTCCTGATCAACCAGAGTCACACCGACACGGATCTGTTCGTGCCGATAGACTCCGGAGAAAAGCGTCTCTTCGATGCGATTGATGGGGAGCGCACGATTATCGATCTCGTGGAGCGTGCGCGGCCATCGGCAGGCGATACGCCGCGGCTGGAGATCGCGCGCGGCTTCTTCGAACGGCTCTGGTGGTCCGACCAGGTGGTCTTCGACGCGTCGCGCGTTCTACCGCCGCTGTCCGCTGGTGGCGGAGTCCGCTCCCAATCCGGCGTCCCGCGCTGACTGTCGAAACCATCGCAACAGCGCATCGACGCGACGTCCCAGCTTTCCGCCAACCGATCGAATCGCCATCCACTGGAACGGATGGTCGGCGGCGTGATCGAGAAACAGACGGACGGCGCGCTCCCGCAATTCCGGAGAGTACCTGGAAGTGGATGGTCGCGTCATCGGCTTCATCCTCGCGTTCAATGAGGCCCCGCACACTCGTCGACGTGTGGTCAACGAGTGGTTACGGAGGTCGGCATCACGTGCCCGACGAGATACGGGGGAGTGATCACCGCCGAGATCCACCTTCGCCGACTACCGTAACCGCGATCGAGCATAGAATCCGATCGCGAATAGCGCTATGCAGCATCGGCAGGCGGCTGACTGCTCGCGGAGTGCCGCGCACTGATCCAGTGTGCCGGTGCGATGGCCGCGCAGCGTCTCTGACGGCGTTTCGCCGAACGCCGCCTTGTACGACTTCGCGAACCGCCCGAGCTCGAAGAATCCAAACTGGATGGCCACCTGGGTGACCGCGCCCCGGTCCGGCGGCGCGGTCTGCAGTGCCCGCCGCGCATCGGTCAGCGCGCTGGAGACGCTCGAACCGCATGGGGCTCATCCCGCAGACGCGGTAAAACGCGTCGCGGAGTGAGCGTTCACTCATGCCGATCGCTTCGCACACATCGCGGAGCCGGACCGGTTCGACTGCCTGCTCACGCAGCAGGGCCGCGGCTCGACGCACCGTGGCGTCGCGGGTGTCTTTCATCATCATGGCTTCACGCTAGCACCGCGTCCGCGACGCGAATACTGCTGGAACTGACAGATCCGGCGCGGAAAAACTCACGGGTGCGTTTGAGTGCCGATCAACCTCAGCCATGTCGGCGCGCGGCAGACCATCGCCGACAGCGGATTGCCGAACCGGCATAGATCGTGGGCGCCGGTGGCAGTATAGCGTCCGAGCGTGGCGCCTGATTCGACACGTTCACTGACGTGTCCCCGTCATCCTTCACGTGGAGGCGTGCATGCGCCCGACAATCCTGCTGGCCGATGATTGTGAGTTGCTCGGGATTGCGCTGGGAGAGTTGATTGCGCGGACGGCCACCCTGCTGGAGCGGGTGAAGGACGGCGGCGAACTGTTCGAGCGTGCCTGTGTCCTGCGCCCGGACATCATCATCAGTGACATCAGCATGCCGGTCATGAACGGCCTGGACGTCATGCGGCAATTGAAGGCGTACGGCCTTCCTGCCAGGTTCATTTTCCTCACGGGCCACGCCGACGAGCAGCTCGCGACCGAGGCGCTGGCCGAAGGCGCCGCCGGCTTCCTGCGTGAAACCAGTCGTCATCGACGACATGCGCGAAGCCATCCAGACGGTCGCCAACGGCGACGCCTATGTTCCGAGCTTTATCCAGCCGCGCCGCGAGATCGCACCGCTGACGCGCGGCCTGAGCACGCGTCATCTGCTGCCGACGGGCGATGGACCCACTCCGGTCGATGACGCGCTCGCGGCTTGACGCGGGCGTTGCACACGTTCTTTCCCGTCAACGGTGAGCTCGCGGCGAAATGCACCTCGCCGGCTCGGATCATGCCGCGGCCGGTGGCGGGGTAGTCACCGCTGAATACCATCGCCGCGAAAACCGGATCGAGGGAGCCAGCCTGCGCCGCGATGTTCACCGTCGGCAGCAGTCCGCCGCGCACCTGCACACGCTCACCGAAATACTGCCGCGGGTGGGTCTCTTTGACCCGGTGCTTCGCACGGCCCGGCGTCTCCACCATCGTCATGCGTGGACTGGCGGCGTCATCAATCGCCACGCAGCCCGGCAGGGCCGGTTGCTTGGGGTCGACCGCGGATGCTTGCGCGGCGCGGACTTCCGTGGCGGCCGCGATCATGCCGGCGGCCAGGCTGAGGCTCAGGATGTACCGTATGTCCCATGGCGTCCCTCTGATGCACTTTGAAGCAAGAGACGGACCCTGACGGCGTTCCACTTGCACCTCCCCTGTAGAGAAAGGGGGCGCCATGTTCATGCACGCCTCACGGCTACGCCTGGCTGGAGTCGCCGCGTTGTTCGTCTGGTCGATGGGCGCACGATCGGACGCTGCGGCGCAGAGCCGATTCGAGCTGCTCGGACAGGACGCGGTCGCGGCTGTTACCGGGCTGACCGTCTATACGATTCGCGACCGCGTCACCGCCGGCTGTTACATGCTGTTCGCGCTCGACCCAGCTCAGTCCGCGCCGAGTCCTGCCGAGCCCGCAATCACCGAAGAGCCGACAGCGGAGCAATTAGAGAGCGTCCACGTGGCACAGCTGCTCAAGGACGCGATCGCGGAGCGTAACCGCAGGATCGTGGATCTCCAAAGCCACAGCGCCACCATGTGGACGGTCCAGTATGAAACCCTGCGACAGCAGATCGACAGCGACTATGAAGAGACGGTGCGGAGTCTGCTGCCGGGCCTCCATCCGCGGGCGCAGGTTGCGCCGGGATGGCCGACGAGCACGCCGGACGAAGTGGCAGCTGCCGTCCGCGCAGCCATCGCTGACGGCGACAGCGTCATGAACACGGCGGCACGCGAATCGAGAGTCGAGGCGTTGATGCAACGTCTCCTCACTGGGGTCGCCTCGACCCGGCTGGCCGCTGCGGGGCCGTTTGCCTGTCCTGCGCAGACCGACCAGCCGCAGCGCTGACCGCGAGCGAGCAGCCTGTCGTCGAAGGCATGAATGCGGGGAGCCCGCTTGATGACGATGCGAACGTAGTCGGAGGCGGTGCCGCCGCGGCCGTCATCGGCGACGGCGGTGAGCGCCACCGAACCCTCTTCCTGAGGCGCCGTCCATGTCGTTTGCGCCTGGGCGGCGTCACCGAGCGTACCCGCCGGGGCAATCCAGTGATAGACGAGCTCGTCGCCGTCGGGGTCGATCGCCGTCGCCGTGATTCGCGCCGTCTGCCCGACATCGACGGTGCACGGCTCGCACGTCACGGTGATGGTCGGTGCGCGGTTGGGCGGCGGCTGTGGAGCCGGGGCCGGCGGCTGGGCAGAGGCCATCGCCGCGTACGCGAGCGATGCGAGTGACAAACCGGTGGTGAGGATACGACGCATCACGTGCCACCTCGTCGCAGATGACGAGTCGAGCAACCGTTGTACCGCCGGCGGCGACTGGAATCGACGCCGCCACTCGGCCGCGCCGCCCGGCTGGCTCGCGCTGATGAGTCGCCATCACTGACTCGCTGGTGTGCGAGGCTCGGGTGATACTGCGCACGGCAGAACCGCGCGTAGAGCGCGTTGCGGGCGACCAGTTCGTCGTGCGTGCCGCGCTCGGCGATGACGCCGTGATTCAGCAGGAAGATCACATCGGCGCTGCGGATCGTCGCCAGGCGATGCGCGATGGTGATCGACGTCCGGCCGCGCATCAGTCGTGACAGTCCCTCGAGCACCAGCTGCTCGGATTCGGCGTCGAGCGCCGCCGACGGCTCGTCGAGGAGCAGAATCGGCGCGTTCCGGATCAGCGCCCGCGCGATCGCAATCCGCTGCCGCTGGCCGCCCGACAAGGTCTCGCCGCGTTCGCCGACGATGGTGTCGTAGCCCTTCGACATCCGCGCGACGAACTCGTCGACGTTGGCGAGCTCGGCGGCGCGACGAATCTCCTTGGTGGTCGCTCCGGATCGGCCGTAGGCAATGTTCTCGGCAATCGTCCCGTGAAACAGCACCGTGTCCTGCAGCACGATGCCGACTTGCCCGCGCAGCGACTGCAGCGTGTAGCGGCGGACGTCACAGCCGTCGATCAGCACGGCGCCATCGAGGACGTCGTACAAGCGGAGAATCAATGCGAGGATCGTCGACTTGCCGGCGCCGGTCGGTCCGACCAGCGCCGCCCGCTGGCCGGGCTCGATGGCGAGCGTGACGTCTCGCAGCACGCGGTCGTGGGCGTTGTAGCCGAATCGCACGTGCGACAGCACGATCCGGCCCGCGAACGTCCCGGACGCCCGCGCGCCCGGCAAATCGCGCACGCTGCTCTCGTCGTCGAGGATTTCGCCAATCCGCTCGAACGCGACCGCCGCCTTGGTCAAGGTGTCGGCCATCTTCGAGAGGTTCTTCATCGGCTTGTAGATCTTGCCGAGGTACATCACGAACACCAGCAGCGCCCCCGCCGTCAGCCGGCCGGAGAGCACCAGACGGACGCCGTACCACAGCACGACACAGGTTCCGCCCGCGACGACCAGGTCGACCAGCGGGTTCAGGGTGGCCTTGACGCCGCGCGCTCGCAGCGAGAGATCCATGGCCGCATGGCTCTCGCGATCGAGCCGGCGCTCTTCGAAGTCTTCGCGCGCCATCGACTTGACCAGCCGCGCCGCCGCGATCGATTCCTGCACGACCGACGCGATTTCGCTTTCCTTGTGCTTGACGTCGCGCGCCGCCTGTTTGATCCGCCGCATGAAGTGGAACACCAGCAGGAACAGGCCGGGCGCGATCGACAGGGCAATCAAGGCGAATCGCCAGTCGAGATACAGCATCACGCACAGCATGCCGACCAGCGTCACCAGATCGAACAGCACCGCGAGCATCGCCGAGGTGACGAAGCTTTCAGCGGCGTCGATGTCGCTCGTCAACCGCACGACCATGTCGCCGGTCTGCCGCTGTTCGTAGAACGACAGCGACTGCCGCTGGAGATGGTGATACAGCGTGTGCCGCAGCTCGTAGCCGATGCGGGATCCGACGGTGGCCGACAGGTAGCGCTCGGTATAGGAGGCGATCGCGCCGATGACCGCGACCGCCGCCACGCCGAGCGCGGCGAGATTCAACATCGTCGTGCGATCGAAGCCGTGCGGCAGCACCGCCACCAGCCAGTGCGGCGGGTGCTTGGCGTCGATGACGTAGTCGAAGATGATCTTCAGCGGCCACGGCTCGAGGAGATCGGCTCCACTCTCGAGCAGCATCGCCGCAAACGCGATGGCCAGCCGTCCCCAGTACGGGCGCAGCAGCCGCGTCACCCAGACGCATGCGGTGGTGCGGGCTCACCGCGCCGGTCGTCGCAGGCTTCGTTCCGCTGGCGGCGCCCCCCAGAGATGTTTGATCCGCCGGACGAAGCCGTGCGGCTTCTCGCTGTAGATCCGCGCGCCGAGCGCTTGCGCCTGCTGCCGCAGGACCCGTTTGTAGCGCGAGACGGCTCGCAGGCTGGGAACGATGGCGGCCGGCGCCACCAGTTGGTCGCTGACCAGCACATGTTGGAGCAGCACGAGGTTGTGGTACTCGCCGAGAATGCCGTCGAGCGCTTCGAGCCGGCGTTGGTCGGCGAGCAACCGGTCGCCGCAGCGGCCTTCGAGCAGGCGGATGTGAAACCAATGGTTCTTCACGTGTCGCCGCCACGTGTGATAGTGGTCGCCGGTCGGACGGTTCCAGGCCGCCAGCATCGCTTTGCGCGCCCGACGGAAGCTGGCCTCGAGACCGGGCGAGAGCGCGGCGAAGCCGTCCGTCCGCAGCTGCCACTGCTTGATGCGGCGGCGCTCGACTTTGAGTGCGCCGGCGGCGGCCTGCAGGACGTGGTCGCTGGCGGCCTGGCGATCGGTTTGCGAGCCGCGGTCGATCAGTCGAGTGCGCAGCGAGGCGACCAGGGTCTTCGGCAGCAGCCGGTTGTAGCGCCGCTCGAGCGTATCGAGCGTGGCGATGATGCCCTGACCGTCGGCGACCGGTGCCAGCAGGCGGCTGACGTCGCGCAGGTCCTTGTCCACGACGCGAGAGGTCTTGCCAAGCGCCGGCCGCACCAGGCGGATGACGGCGCGGATTTTCTTCACCCGCCGGCGCGCGTCATGAACGGCTTCGTCACTCTCCGGATCGCCGATCGCCTTGAGCCCGACCGTCGCGGCTTCGATCTGGCGCAGCACGATGCGACGAATCTCACTCGCGACCGATCTCCCCGGTTTGAGTCTGAACGCCATCGTTCGCCTCCTCGGCGCCGCTCAGCCAAATCGACCGACGCGGAGCAACCGGGCGGCCCCGAGCGAGAGAAGCAGGCCGGCACCGGTCGCCAGCGCACCGATCGTGACCTGGGCGCGCACTGGTCCGATCGCGACCACGCCGGTCGCGAAGAACAACGCGATCGTGAAACCGCTCGAGGTCGCCAGCGCGACGACGATCAGCTGGCGCCAGCCGAAATGCCGTGGCAGGTGCAGACCGGCGAGCAGCGCCACGCCGACCGCGACCAGAATCCCGAGCGGGCGCCCGACCAGCGCGGCGGCGATCATCGCGACCGAGCCGGTGTCGAATCCGCGCAGCTGGACTCCCGCATTGACGAGTGCGAAGAGAAACAGGATGGCCTGGACGAAGGCATTCCACTCGTGCTCGAAGTGGTGGGTCGCGTCATCGTCGGGTGGATCCGCGAACAGATCGAGCCGGCGCGGCTCATGCGGCAGGAACGGGACGATCGGCACCAGGGCAAACGCCGGATGGAGGCCGGCCCAGAAAAACGCCCACCACGAGACCGCGCCGCAGATCGAGAGGTAGGGCCAGAACGCGCGTACGCCGATCGCGCGCAACAGCCAGGCGAGCGCGATCGCCATCAACAGGAGAGCCGCGCCGCTGGCGTGAATCGCCAGCGTCTGGTAGCGCGGCGCGACGACGAAGATGCCGAACGTGTCGGTGGCGATCCCGACGATCAACGCAAAGGGAAGAGCGCCGCTGCGCGGCATGATCGACTTCAGCAGGTAGTACGCCGCGGCGATGTCGATGGCGCTGGCGATCGGCCATGCCGTCGTCAACACGGCCTCGTACTGAAAGGTGACGTAGGCGAGGTAGACGCCGACTGACCCGACGATCCCGCCGGTGGCCGCGACCACCGGCAGACCCCAGCGCCGCCAGGTGTGCAGGGCCCCGCCCGGCATCACCGCCTCGACAATCTCCTGCGTCGACCAGCGCGAAGAAGAACGCCATGCCGATCTCGTTGACCGGGAACGACAGCGCCTGGGCGAACGTGAAATAGCTTTCGGCGGCGCTGTTCGCCCAGACCAGGGCGATCGCGGCGCCGATCGGCAGCAGCAGGAAGCGATCCAGGAGATGGCGAGTCAGCCATCGGGCGGCGCGGCGGACGTGATGATGCGTCGGCGCCCGGTGCGCGTGCCGGGTGATCGTCGCTTTGGCGGCCGCGTCGAGTACTCATAATCCGTCCGTCGTTCTGGTCGCGCGCCGGCGGATGACGCCGGAGTCAACGGTTTGGCCGGTGCGGGAAACCGCCTCGTAGAACAACTCATCGCCGGCAATTTCCACGAGCATGAACGCTTGGTCCTGGTCGAAGTAGGCGGCGGTGGTCGCCGACGGCCTGACATCGCCCTTGCGCCAGCTCGCCGGCCGAGCCGGCGACGAAGTAGGCGATCCCTTTTTGCGGTGTCAGCCGCTCGTAGATGTGGTCATGCCCCGACAACACCAGGTTGACGCCGTACTTGACCAGTAGCGGTTCGAGCGCGACTCGGAGCTGAACGCTCGCCCCATGGCGTCCGCCGTCGGAATACAGCGGGTGATGGAAGTAGCAGATCTTCCACTCGTCCTGCGACTGCTTCAAGGCCTCGTCGATCCAGGCGAGTTGCTTGGGATCCATCTGGTTGCTGTCGAGGATGAAGAAGCGCGCGTTCTTGCGGTTGAACGTGTAATAGCGCTCGCCGCCCATGTGGAACCCCTCGTACTGGGCGTTGCGCGGGTTGTCGTGGTTGCCGAGCGAGGCGTAGAAGGCGACCCCGGCCGACAGCAGCGCCGCGTACGGCCGCTCGAATTTCGTCGACGAAATCCGCCGGCTGCTGGCGGCCGTACATGTTGTCGCCGAGCATGATCACCAGCTCGAATGGAAATCGCTTCCGTTCGGTGGCCATCCGCTGGCCGACTTCGTATTGCGGACGGTCGCCGGTGCCGGTGTCGCCAATCGCCGCGAACTTCAGCGAACCTGGCCGAGCCGGCAGCGCCGCCGGCAGCGGCACCGGCACCGCCACCGGCACCGTGGCAGCGGCGACGCCGACCCACGCCACGAACGCCAACGCGAACCGGCGCACACTCACCGCCTTTCGACGGCACCAGCCGCCGGAGCATTGGAGAACTGCTGCGCGCGCGCGATGTTGGCGCGCAGCTTCCGAAGGTAACGGCCGGCGACCGCCGGGGTGTAGCCACCAGCGCGGAAGGCGTCGTCCCACTGGCGATCGCTCAGTCCGGAGAGCAGCGTGGCGGCCCACTCGAGATCGGCTGGCACGATGCGGCCGCGGAACAGTTCGGGATGCCAGCCGTGATAGCTGAAGGTCACGAAGCCGTCGCGGATCCCGGTGATGAAGGTCTGGCGTTCGAACCGCCTCGGATCGTTCCGGGTGGGCCCGAGTCGAGCGCTCTCGCCGAGCGCCGCTCCCAGATCGCGGACGACATACCACTGCGCCGTGCGACCGCCGGAGAGTTGAACGTCGTAGACCGAGTTGTTCGAGCTCTTGAGATCGAAGCTGTTGAATGCCAGGAGGATGACCAGCAACCCCTGGAACGGCCGCGTCCCGATGAACGGGTTTCGCTGCCACAACCACGTGCCACGGCTGTGCATCGTCCCGTCGTGGAGGCGGAATCGTCCGCCCGGGACCTGGCGCGTGCCCGAGCCATCGCGCATCATGAACGACCGCAGGAAGTACACCGGCGGCTGGTGATAGCCGACGGCCGACAGCACGCGAGACACGGTGACCTCGACGGGTCCTTCCTCGCCGTGATCGTTGTGCGGCGGCTGCTTGACGTGCCATTCACGCCCGGCCGGATCCTGAACCACGACGCCGGGATTGGTGCCGGTGGTTTTCAGCCGCAGGAAGGTGTAGACCGCATCGGGATCGGGCGCACGCGCCGCGCCCCACGGACCGTTGAACAGATCCTGGTCGCGCAGATCGTGCGGTTGTTCCCACAGCGCGGACAGCGACGCATCTGGCGCCATCGCCTGAGGCCGAACCGCAGATGTGCCGAGCGCCAGGTACGCCGCGAGGATCACCGGGACGAGCCTGAGACCGAGGGTCTGGCCGCGCATGCTCACCTCCGCCTCACGGCGCGAACGGTATGATCGCGATGTGGCGCCTCAAGCGCCCCAGACGGAGCGGATCGTTGGTCCGGAAGAAGAGCTTCCAGCCGTTCGATCCGTAGGCGACGTCGACGCGAGCGATCGTCGTGGCGTCGGTGTGCAGTCGCAGGCCGGCGCCGTAATTCGTCTTGTCCAGATTCAGCTCGCTGAAGGTCGCGGCCACGTTGCCGGCGTCGACGAACAGCGCGGCGTCGACGTGCTGGAACACGGCAAACCGAGACTCGGCGTTGACCACCAGAATGTTGTTGTCGTGGAAGCGGTAGTCCGGATAGTCGCGGAGCGTGTTGCTCCCCCCGATCGCGGGCATCAGATAGAACGGAATCTGGTGGCCGGTCGGCACCTGACTGTGGAGTGCCCAGCCGCGGAACGCCAGCACCACGCGCTTGTCGGCCAGCGGAAACAACTGCAGCGCCTCGGCCTCGTACTCACGGAAGCTGAAGGTCCCGCCGCTCTGGTCGAAATAGGAGGTCGATGCCGCGCGATAGAGGCCGCCGCTGGTGGGATAGCCCCGATGATCGCGGGTGTCGGCGGCGATCGAGGCCTCGCCATGCGCGAAATTCGGTTGAGGGTCCAGACCCACGGCCGGATCGTTGGGGAACTCCTGGGCCGTCGTCCGGACGTCGTTCGGGGCGAAGCTGCCCCCCGGGGACCCGACCTGGGGCCGCATCAGCCATCCCAACTCGCCGCTGATCGAGAGCCAATAATTCGGCGTGACGGTGACATAGGAGACAAAGTCGACGGTCTGCAGCCGGTACTGGCTTTGATTTTCAGCCAGTGAATCGGGTCCGATCCCGTAGTAGTCCACCTGCGTGGCGTCCTGCCACATCGCCTGCGCGCCGACGATCACGTGGTCGTTCGCGAGCGTCGGCAGCTCGAAGCGGGCTTGCCCCATCTTGTAGAGGTGCCAGGAGAGGGCGGCGGACGCGTCCAGCAGGATCTGGTTGTCGGCGAAGTAGTGGCGGTATCCGGGCCCCGCCGACACCCACCCCGCGCCGGTGATCATGTTGGAGAACTCTGGATAGAAACCGTTCCTGGGCCGACCGCTGGCTTCGCCCCACCTCTGGTTGAAGTAGTCGATGTTGCTGGTGATGATGGCGGGCTCAGTGAAGAATCCGACAGGGGCCGAATCGGGTGGTCGTCTGTGGCTTGAACGCCTGCGGCGCCGGCGCGGCTGTCGCACCCGGCGCGGCCGGGGCCGCCAACTGAGCGTCCTGCGCGGCAGGCGTGCGTTCAGCCGCCACGAGGATCAGCAGCGCCCCGAGCGTGGCCGCGGCGATATCGCGGTGGCGAGCGACAACGTGAGTCACCATTGAAACCGCCTCCTGTGGCGGGGAAATGACGGGCTGGCCGCGACGACGCTGCTCACATCAACCTCGTCATGCGGCCCAGGCACTCGGCGACGGCGACGACTTCGGCGCTGCCGGCCGCCGCCTTTGGCGTGAACCAGCCTGGTGTCGAGCGGGATGCGATCGGTGACCACGAGGGGCGTCGCCGCAAGACGTAGGCGCGAAGCCGTTCGTCGAGCTGGACCGCCGTCAGCCGTCCGGCAGGACGGACCGTGCTTTCCTCCGGCTCCGGCTCGAGCGACACCTGAACCCGACACACCATGCCGAGGTCACGGGCAAGAGCGGCACCAGCATCACCCCGCGACGAACCGCTGGCCTTTCGTTGAAAAATGCGTCGTCGACCGATGGCGTAGCGCGTCCGTGCCCGACCATTGGCCGTGACGAGCTGACAAATCTCTGTGACAGTTGAGCGCCATCTGGTGTGGCGAATGGTGGATAATCGCGCTAGTTGCTAAGGACACCCGGCGACACGATGTCGAGGAGCCTCGAACCATCATCCGCGTCGAGCCAGCGCTTCGCAGGCCGTTCCAGCCTCGCCGCGAGCGCGATCGTGGGGCTCGGAGTCGCCGCCGACAATATCGCGTCAGCCTCGGAATTCTTCCGTCATCTGCCGCCGGATACCGGCATGGCGTTCGTCGTCGTCGCTCACCAGCCGTCGCCGTCGGCGGCAGTCGCGGCGCTGGCGCGCGGCACGCCGATGAAGGTGACCGACGTCCGTCAGCGCACGCGGCCGCGGCCGAATCACGTGTATGTCACGTCGCCCG
This sequence comes from uncultured Acidobacteriota bacterium, assembly GCA_963792175.1. Classification (GTDB taxonomy): domain Bacteria; phylum Acidobacteriota; class Vicinamibacteria; order Vicinamibacterales; family CAVVIG01; genus CAWBVG01. The sequence continues at coordinate 90,462 of CAWBVG010000037.1, read as the reverse complement.
ATGGCGTGCTCGAGATCGAGGGTGACGATCCGTGGCTGGTGCGGCGGCGTCCGGTATCCGACCCGAGCCGGATCGACGCGTTCTTCCGGTCGCTCGCGCAACAGCGGCGGTATGGCGCGATCGGCGTGTTGCTGGCGGGAACCGGCGCGGTCGGCCAGCGCGGCCTCGGTGCGATTCGCGAGCAGGGCGGGCTCACCTACGCCGAAGAGGCGCTGGTCGCGGACTTCGTGTTTCGACCGGCGGCGATCGCGCGTGAAATCGCCTGGCTCGGTCGCGATCGGTCGTTCGGCGCCGGGCTCCGCCGCATTGGCGCGGCGCACCTACCCGGCGTGCGCCACATCCTGCGGCTGCCGACTGACGATCGCGACGTCCTGCGCGCGGAACAGCAATCACTCGCCACGGTCAACGAGGAACTGGAACATCTTCTTGACAGCCTCGACGTCCCGATGGTCGTGGTCGACGGCGAGAGATGCGTGCGGCGGTTCACGTCATCGGCGCGGCGGATGGTGAATGTGATTGCGAGCGACATCGGACGGCCGATCGGCGACATCCACTGGAACGTGAGCGTCAACGATGTCGACGAGATGGTCCGGAGTGCGGCCGCCAGCGGCACCACGGCGCAGCGCGACGTGCAGGACCGAAACGGCCGCTACAACGTGCTGACCGTTCGGCCCTATCGCGCGGCTGGCGGCAGACCGGCCGGCGCCGTCATTACGCTGGTTGACATCGATGCGCACGCCGCTGCCCGCACGGCGCTCCAGAGCGAGCTCGAGCTCCAGGATGCGGTGACCCAGGAGCTCGTCGGCGTCAGCCAGGTCCCCGACGGTGCCATGCACCTGGTTCGGACCATCTGTCAACGGACGGCGTGGCCCTATGGCGAGTTGTGGGCGAGGGCGTCTGGCGCCGACAGCCATCTGGAACGCATTGCCTTCTGGAATCAACTCGCGAGCGGGCGGCCGAAGACGCTGTCAGCGGTGTCGCCACCGGCCGGCGGCCGCGCCATCGCCGAGCGTGTCTCGGACAGCGGCGAAGGGGTGTGGCAGTGACGGAGGGTGGGCGGGCCGCCCGAAATGGCGGACGGTGTTCGCGTGTCCGCTCGAGGGGCGCCGCGCGGCCGGTGTTCTCGTGCTGTGCGACCGCGAACGGCGCCCGCGCGATGAGCATCTCTCGGCCCGTATCGAGTGGATCGGACGGCAGATCGGCGTCTGGATCGAACACAAGTCGGCCGAAGACCACCTGCGCCGGCGCGAAGCCGAGTACCGGCAGCTCTCGAGAGGTCTGCTGCACGGCCAGGACGACGAACGCCGAGGTCTCGCTCGCGAACTGCACGATTCGACGACCCAGCATCTTGCCGCCTTGCTCATGAACCTCGATCGCATCGGCAAATTCGAGAAGCCGCTCGATTCGAGGCTGCGGCACCTGGTGAGCGAGAGCCGGCTGCTGGCCGAGCAGTGCGTCGGCGAAATCCGTACGATTGCGAACGGGTTGCAGCCGCCGTTGCTCGACGAGATGGGACTGGTCTCGGCGGTGCGCTGGTTTGTGGCGCGCTTCACCGAGCGGAGCGGCATCCGCGTCGAAGTCGTGGTCCGCGACGTGGGGCGCCTGACGGTCGCCGTTGAGCGAATTCTCTTCCGCGTCGTGCAGGAGAGCCTCGTCAACATCGAGCGCCACGCCGCGAGTCCCACCGCAGTCGTCTCGCTGGCGGTTGCCAACGGCGACCTCCTGCTCGAGGTTCGGGATCAGGGACGGGGTCTTCGTGCGGGAGGGACCGGCGCCGACCGTCGGCTGCGGCCGGCGAAAACCGGCGCCGGGATCCTGGCGATGCGTGAACGCGTCGATCAACTCTGCGGTGAGTTCGACATCCAGTTCACCGACCACGGCACCACCGTCCTGGTTCGCGTGCCGCTACAAGAGGGCAACCGATGAATCCCGTGCGGATCCTGATCGCGGACGACCACGAGGTTGTACGCTTCGGGGTGCGTGCCGTGATCGAGAGGGTTGACGGATGGGTCGTGTGCGGCGAAGCCAACACCGGCAGCGCTGCGGTGGCCCAGGCGATTGCGCTTCGCCCCGATGTGGTCGTGCTCGACGTCAGCATGCCCGAATTGAACGGACTCGAGGCCACGCGCAGGATTCTCCGGGTGATTCAGACCTCGATCCTGATATTGACGATGCACGAGTCCGAGGAGATCCTCGGCGACGTGTTGAACGCCGGCGCGCGCGGGTGCCTGCTGAAGTCCGACTCGAATCGCACGCTCGTCCAGGCGATCAGCGCGATCCTGCGCAACAAGCCGTTCCTGTCGGACACCGTTGGCGGGCTGGTGCGGCGCCTCCCGTTGTCAGGTCGGGCCATCGAATCAGAGCCGCGGCGGGACCGCCTCACGACCCGCGAGCGCGAGGTGCTGCAGCTCCTCACCGAAGGGAAAGGCAACAAGGAAATCGCCGCCCTGCTCCAGATCAGCGTCAAAACCGCAGAGACCCACCGCGCGCGCATGATGGCCAAGCTTGGTTTGCACTCAATGAGTGAGCTCGTCCGCTACGCAGTGCGCAACCACATCATCCAACCCTGAGCCGAGAGTTCCGAGTACGACTCGTAAGTTCAATCAACGACCATAGCGCCCGCGTACACGGTTGTAACCACTACAGAATCAACTGTATTGCTGCTACTCGGCGCACTTCGTATGCTGCGTGCGGGTCGCGAATCGGTCGCTAACCTGCAAAAACTTTCTGTCCGTGACGAGTTGGTACTGTCGTTGCTCAGTAGCTGTACCACGGCCTTCGACTGAGCGGACGGTTTCGGACTAAACGTTCGCCCGACTCGTGGGGATATGGAGGAACATCATGCTCACCAGGGCTGGGACTTCCTCGGATTGGCTCAACTTGATCCGTGCTGAGTATAAAGAGATCCCGGGTCTCAATTTGACGAAGGCTCAGATTCAGCGGCTCTGGGGCCTCGATCCGCTCACGTGCGATGCGCTCGTCGATAGGCTCATCGCCGATGGTTTCCTCAGGCGCACCCCGACGAACGTTTACGTGCGGGTGGGCCTTGGGCGCTGACACTGTGCGCGCTCGTTCCCCCTACTGCCGCGCCAATCGAGTGCACGAACGCTCGATTCGGCGGCAGTCGGCGCCATGCCGCACGACAACGACGCGATCGTCGAAGTCCTTGCGGATGTCCTGACCCTCGTCCCAATCAGCGTGACAGCGCACCCGGCCGGTGGCCGGGTGCCCAGGCTCCTACAAACGTGAACGATGGCGGTTGCAGTCTCGAGTCCGATTGCGTGGTCGGCATCGGCGGTATCGCCGTCGGCCCCTGAACGCGCTGCGACGCGTCGAAATAGACAGAGATCGATAACGAGGCGCGGTGATGCGGTGACAAGCGCCCGTGAGTTTTCAACGCCCCGCACTCAGCGGCGAACGCCAGGTGCGCGGGTACACGAGATGCACGATTGTGCTGGGGAGAGTTTATGGTAAAGCCGCGTGTGCTCATCGCAGACGATCACACCCTCGTCGTCGAAGCGTTCGAGACGCTGCTCGCGCCGACGTGTGAGGTGATCGGCCACGTCAGCGACGGACGGGCGATGGTCGCGGCGGTGCGGAAGCATCAGCCGGATGTCGTTGTGGTCGATGTCTCGATGCCGCTGCTCAACGGACTCGACGCCGCGCGTCAGGTGAGGCAGTTCAATTCGCAGACCAGGATGGTGTTCGTCACGATGAACGAGGACCCTGATCTGGCCGCGGAAGCCTTCCGCGCCGGCGCCGCCGCGTACCTGCTGAAGCGATCGGCCGGCTCGGAGCTGCTCGATGCGATCCGCGAGGTGATGAAACATCACCTGTACTTGACGCCGCTCGTCAGCGACGGCGTGATGCAGGCGCTGATGCACGGACCCGACGTCGGCAAGGTGCCTCACGATCTGACGAACCGGCAGCGGGAAGTGCTGCAACTGCTGGCCGAAGGCAAATCGATGAAAGAGGCGGCGAGCATTCTGTGCGTCTCGGCACGCACCGTGGCCTTTCACAAGTACCGCATCATGGATCAGCTGCAGATCAAGAGCAGCGCCGCGCTGATTCGATTCGCGGTCGAGCGGCACCTCGTCTAACCGGCGGCAACCGATGGTCTCTCCGCTGGTCCCCGCGATCGTCACCGTCAGCCTGTTGCTCGGCATGCCCGGCCTGTCCACTGGCTGGTCGCCGGCGCCGGCGCCCAGTCTCGCCGAATTGTGGCAGGCACCGGCGGACGTGTCCGCGCAGAACGTCGTCGATGGCGGCTGGGGACCGGAGAACGCGCCTAATCCCACCGATATCTACACGTTCGTCAGGGACAAGAAGCCCAGCGCCGGCTCGAGCCCGGGGCTGGTCGTCACCGACTCGCGCGGGCGCCGATGGCATGTCAAACAGGGCCGGGAAGCCTCGCCCGAGGTGGTCGTCTCGCGTGTCCTGTCAGCCGTCGGCTATCACCAGCCGCCGGTGTACTTCCTGCCCTCGTTCACCGTCGCGCAAGGCCGGGAGATCCGCACGGTGCGCGGCGGTCGGTTTCGCCTGACCCACGATGGGCTGACCAGCCGCGGCCAGTGGGCCTGGGAAGAGAATCCGTTCGTCGGCACCCAACCCTATCAGGGACTCCTGGTCATTCTCGTGCTGCTCAACAGCGCGGACCTGAAGAACTCGAACAACACCATCTACGATCTCCAGACGCCAAAGGGTGGCGTCGCGCGCTGGTTTGTCGTCCGGGATCTGGGGACGGCGCTCGGCGAGGTCGGCCGATTCGATCCGACGCCGAACAACCCGACGCATTTCGATCGCAAGCCGTTCATCGCCGGCGTGCGCAACGGGTTTGTCGACTTCGGCTACCACGCCGTGCACGCCAGCCTCGTCCGCGAACGAATCACGCCAGATGATGTGCGGTGGGCGAGTGGGTTGCTGAGCGGCCTGACGGACCGGCAGTGGCACGACATCTTCCGCACGGCCGGCTACGGTGCGGCTGACGCTGATCGTTTCATCCGCCGCGTGACCCAGAAGATCCAGGAAGGGACGCGGCTCGGTGCCGACCCACGCCTGTCGGTTGGCGGCGATCGGCACAGGGACGGACGATGAGCGGGCGCGTGGGGGTGGAGCGTCGTCTGGTTGCGGACCTGTTCGCCGATGGCGCGAAACTCCAGCGTGGCGGCGAGGCCCTGGACGCACGCGACGACTTGAGCGGCGCGATCCTCAGGTCGCTGTCGGCCAACGTGGCGGTGCTCGATCGTCGCGGCGTGATCATCGCGGTGAACGAGCCGTGGCGGCGCCGCTGGCGCGCGCGGGGCTCTGATGAGGGCGACATGATCACCGCCGGCGTCGACTATCTGGAGATGTTGGCGGCGTCGGCGCGCGGTGGCGGGCCCGGCGCGGCCGAGGCGTTGGCTGGGGTCGAGGCGGTGTGCGCCGGGCGGCGGGCCGCCTTCGAACTCGAGTATCGATGCGACGTGTCCGGCGACGAGCGATGGTTTCTGATGACGGTGTCGCCACTCAAGCACGACGACGGCGGCGCGGTCGTCGTGGATGTCGATATCACCGCGCGCAAGCGGGCGGAGATCGCGCTGCGCGAGAGCGACGATCGATTTCGGCACCTCACGGATTCACTACCGGTGGGCGTCTGGATGTCGGGCGCTGACGCGGCGTGCACCTATTGCAACAAGACCTGGCTCGATCTGGCCGGGCGATCGCTCGAACGGCAGCTTGGCGACGGTTGGCTCGACAGCGTGCATCCGGGCGACCGCGACCGCGTCCGGAACGTCTACCTGCGCGCCTTCGAGGCGCGCGAGCCGTTTTCCGTCGAATACCGCCTGCGGCGGCACGACGGCGAGTACCGCTGGCTGCTGGGCCATGGCGTGCCGCGATACGACGAGCGCGGCACATTCCTGGGTTATATCGGCGGCGTCACCGATCTCACCGAGGATCGCCGCGCTCAGGAGGCACTGCGCGATCTGAGCGGCCGCCTGATCGGCGCGCAGGAGCAGGAGCGTGCGCGGATTGGCCGCGAGCTCCACGACAACGTGAGCCAGCGGCTGGCGCTGCTGGCGATGCGAGTCGACGTCCTCCGCAACAGCGTGCCGCCGGGCGCCGAGGATATGGCGGCAGGCCTGGCCAGCTTGAGCACAGCGACCACCGACATTTCACGTGAAGTGCATGCGCTGTCGCATCGGCTGCATTCGATCAAGCTCGAGGCGCTCGGCCTGGTCTCGGCGCTGCGGGCGCACTGTCGTGAGCTGTCGCAGCATGGCATTCACGTGCGCTTTTCCGCGGACAACGTGCAGAACCGCTCTGCCCGGCGACATCGCGCTGTGTCTGTTCCGCGTCGCGCAGGAAGCGCTCGCCAACGTCGTCCAACACAGCGGCGTCACCGACGCGCGGGTCGAGCTGTCCGGCGCCGCCGAACGAGATCGTGCTGCGCGTGGCGGATAGCGGTCGCGGCTTCGACCCGGCGGGTCCGTCAGACGGCCTCGGCTTGACCAGCATGCGTGAGCGGGTGCGATTGCTGGGGGGCAGCATCACGGTGAACTCGAAGCCGAATGGCGGCACGGTCGTCGAGGTGCAGGTCGCGATTCCGGCGGCGACGACGTCGGCGACACGACCGCCCTCTGCCGCCTAGCCGGCGTCACGGTGTCTGGCCTGTTAGTTTTTCTTTATCGATCAGGACAATCGCCGAGTTCCAGCGCACCGTCGCACTGTTTAGAGTGGAGTCATCGGCAACGACTCGTTATCGAAGGGAGGTGCTATGCGGACCTGGCTCATCGTCGTCGCGCTGCTGGTTGCGCCGGCGCCCGCCTTCACGCAGAAAGTGAACGTCGATTCCGATCGGTCTACGGCATTCGCGCACGACGACGCGCGCACCCAGCAACTGGTGTGGCGCGGCACCGGCACCGGACACGATCGAGCGACAAGCCGGACAAGAACACAGCGAAGATGAACAAGGCAGTGGCCCAGATGTTCGAGCAGTACCCACCAACCCAGAAGTAGGACGGCTCGGTCATGGAGACATCGTGGTTGTCGTTTGAAGAGCAGTGGTGCCAGCAGGCGGACCTCCTCATCAATGAGTTGTCAGCAGCGTTGCTCACGCTGCCCGGTGACGACATCGGAGTCGCCCTGCACGCCGCGCAGCAGCAGATCGGCGAGGCGATCGCGGTCGATCGCAGCACGCTGATCGAGTTCACGGGCGAGACGGTGCGGGCCGCCCAGCACTGGGCGACCGACGACGTGGCGCAGGTCGATTGCGACGACCATGCGCAACGTCTGGCCTGGCTGCTCGATCGGGCCGCCGGGGACAACGGTGTGGTCGTCCTCGAGCAGATTCCAGAGGGGCTGCCGCATCAGGCGGCCACGCCGGCGATGCTGGATCATGTGCGTCAGACCGGGCTGCGCGCGGCGGTGATCATCCCGATCGCGATCGGGGGCCAGCGGGCGTACGCGCTCGCCGTGGAACTGGTGCGCGGCGAGCGCCGGTGGCCGCCGGCGCTGGTGGCCCGGTTGCGGCTGGTCGCCGAGATCCTGGCCAGCGCGGCGTATCGCGGCCGACAAGAGGAGGCGCTCCGCTACAGTCACGCCGAGGTCGCCCGCTTGACCGCGGAACTCGCGATCGATGCGACGCCGCCGACCGTGACCCGGACCACCGAGGCGGGGTTCGACGACATCATCGGCAACAGTCCGGTGCTCAAGGCCGCGCTGGAACGCGTGAAGGAAGTCGCGCCGACGCACAGCACGGTCCTGCTGCTCGGCGAGACCGGGACCGGCAAGGAGCTGATCGCGCGCGCGCTGCATCGCCAGGGACCGCGGCAGAACGCGCCGCTGGTGAGCGTCAACTGCGCGGCCTTGCCGCCAACGCTGATCGAAAGCGAGCTGTTCGGCCACGAGCGCGGCGCCTTCACCGGGGCGGTGGCGATGCGGCCGGGGCGCTTTCAGCTGGCGCACAACGGGACGCTGTTCCTCGACGAGATCGGCGATCTGCCGCTCGACCTGCAAAGCAAGCTGCTCCGCGTCCTGCAGGAAGGTGAGTTCGAGCGGATCGGATCGTCGCACACCCAGAAGGTGAACGTGCGGATCGTCGCGGCGACGCACAAGGATCTGGCGCGCGCCGTCGCCAACGGAGAGTTCCGCGACGATCTGTATTACCGGCTGAGCGTGTTTCCGATTCGCCTGCCGTCGCTGCGCGAGCGACGCGAGGACATTCCGGCGCTGGTCTGGTTCGTGATTCAGAAACGGCAGCGCGCCATGCACCGCTGGATCAAGGTGGTGCCCGATTCGGTGATGGCGTCGCTGCAGAACCACTCGTGGCCGGGCAATGTCCGCGAGCTGGAGAACGTCATCGAGCGCGCGTTGATTCACTCGACCGGACACACCCTCCGGCTGCTCGACGATTCGTTCGAGGCGCCGGCGGCATCGCGCCCGCCCGAAGACGCCAATACGCTGAGCGCCGTCGAGCGCACGCACATCGAAGGCGTGCTGCGTGACTGCCGCTGGCGCATCAACGGCGCCGGCAACGCCGCCGAGCGACTCGGCCTGCATCCCAACACGTTGCGCTTTCGCATGAAGAAACTCGGCATCGTCAGGAACACCGCCGCGAGTCAGAACGGTCAAAACGGTCAGAACGGAGATGCTTCATGCCGGACCACGACGTCGTTGTCGTCTACGTCGCGACCTACGCGCGACTCGAGGATGCCCGGGCCGACTTCGTGGCCGTGACGCAGCGCTACGCCGGCGGCATGGTCCGCACCGATGACACGACCGTGATCGGTCAGAAACTCGACGGCAAGCTCAGGATCGTGACCGCCGAACATCCGGACGCCGGCAAGGCCTGGATCGGACTGGGCGCCGGCGAGCTCGCCGGCCTGTTCAGCCCGCCGTTTCTGCTCTGGGACGATCCGCCGCCGACTGGCGGCTCGACGATGGGATCGTTCTGGCGCGGTTTGTCCGGGCACGACGTACGGATCATCGCGGACATGCTCCATCACAGCCCCGCGGCGCTGATTGTCGTCAGCCAGTCGGAGGTACAGCGCGCACGGAAGGCTGACGCGGGTGCGCCGTTCGAGGAGTTCAAGCGCTCGCTGGTCGTTGGCCGCGCCGCGGTCGCGCCGGATCGCGGTCGAGCCATCGCGCAGATGCCCGTCAGCTGAACCACGCCCGGCAGCCTTCTTGCCTCTTCCCGATCTGACGGTGATTATCGGATCGCCGCACGGGAGGGTTCCATGACTACGCGCCTGCGGATGCTGTTAGCGGTCATCCTCGGCGGGCTGCTGCCGGCACTCGCGACCGCACAGTCGGTCACCTACGACTTCCGGCCGACCCAGGACTTCTCTCGCCTCAGGACCTACACCTTCAAGGACGTTCAACAGACCGACAACCCGTTCGTCGACGAGCGTATCGCCGCCGCAGTCGCGGCGCAGCTGGGCGCTCGAGGCCTGACGCGCGACGACGCCCGACCCGGATCTCTACGTCGTCGTGCGCCAGTCGTTTGATACCAAACCCAAGTACCTCCATTTACGGATCGCCGTGGGGCTACGGCTACGGCTGGGGGTATCCGGGCTTCTACGGTTACGACTGGAACCCGTGGTACACGACCGTCGAGGTCAAGGACATCACCGTCGGCACCCTCACCGTCGATCTCCAGGACGTCGCCAGCGATCAGCTGGTGTGGCGCGGTGTCAGCGTGAAGAGAGTCGATACGATCTCGAAACCGTCGCATGTCGCGAAACGGATCAATCGTCGGGTCTCGAAGATGTTCGAGAAGTATCCGCCGACGCCGAAAGCCACCGTCGTCATGAGTCCATAGCGACCGGCCGTGGCCGCGATGGCGGCAGACCGTGATCGACGCGCGCGATCGATGCGATGTAGCCCTCTGCGGCGCAGGCACGACGGTTGCTCGACTGCACCCCGGGTCGACCGCAGAGGGATGCTTCAGAAAATGAGATTCGTGATCAGCGGTAGTCCTTGGGCTGTTCGCACCACGCAGCGGTTCGTGGCGATGGTGACGTCCACTTTCCTCGGTACTCAGCCCCACCACCAAAGATGCTCGCCGGCTGGCGACTGATGTCGCCGGTGCCTGAACGTGTCCGGGTCGAAGCGGTGCGCGACCCGGAGATGCCTATCGCGGTCCCGCATTCGCTAGTCGTGATCCGCAGGTGATGCCGCGGCACCTGCGGATCGCACCTCGTCATTTGAGGCTCGCGGTCGCGGCGCTCCTGCTGTGCGGCGTGGCGCTGCCCGCCCTCGGACAGCCGACCGAGCGCGACCCGGTCAATCACTCCGCGACGCCACCAGAACCCGGCAGTGTCGAGCGCCAGCAGCAGCTGATTGACGATCTGGCGCGGCGGATCGAACAGATGCAGCGCCAGCTCGACGAGCTGCGGGCGCAGGTGGAGCGGCCCCGAGAGACACCGCAGGCCGTCGCGCCGACGCAGGTCGAGGAGCCGAAGGCGGAAAAGCCGGACATCCCGGCTGACGCGGTCACGTTCGGAGAGTTTCCCGGCTCGTTCAAGATTCCCGGCACCGACGCGGCGGTCAAGATCGGCGGACTGGTCCGCGTCAACTGGGTCAGCACGCTCGATCCGCTGCTGGTGACCGATAAATTCGTCACCGCCGCTATCCCGGTGGATGTGACCGGCGCGCCGGTCGGCGCACGAGTCGATGTGATGGCGATTCCCAGCCGCTTCAACCTCGACTTTCGCACGCCCACCGGCGTCGGTTACGTGCGTGCGTTCATCGAGGCGGATTTCAGCGGCAGCGGCAACACGTTCAGTCTGCGTCACGCGTACGGACAATGGCGACGCTTGCTGTTCGGCCAGACGTGGTCGACCTTCGCCGATCCGGAGGCCATTCCGGACGGGATCGACTTCGAAGGGTTGAACGCGGCGGTGCACTTCCGGCAGCCGCAGGTACGCTGGACGTGGCGGGCCACCCCGCGGTTCCGTGTCGCGCTGGCGCTGGAGAACGCCGATACGGAGCTCACCGGCCTCACTGCCGCGAATGACAATCCCGACTTCGTGTCGCGCCTCCGCTGGCAGCCCGATCGCGGTGGACACCTGCAGGTGGCGGCGCTGGTTCGACAGCTTCGCGGATTTCCCTCGAACGCGCCCGCCGACCTCGTCACTGCCCGAGGGTGGGGCGTCCAGTTCAGCGGCGACGTACCGGTGCCGCTGCTGGACGCGCGCGATCAGCTGCTGTTCCAGGTCAAGCGCGGTGACGGCATCGGCCACTACATCAACGACCTCAATGCAGAGGGAGGGCAGGACGGCGTCTTCGACGCCGCGGCCAATGTGATTCGGGTGCTGTCTGCGCGGGCCGGGTACGTCAGCTATGAGCATTGGTGGAGCGAAGTACTCCATTCCGCGACAACGGTGGGGCTGGTCGGCGTCACGACGCTCGACATCCAACCGGCCAGTGCGTATCGCCTGACCCAGCGCTATTCCAGCAACATGATCTGGTCGCCGATCCCGCGCCTCGAGCTGGTGGCGGAATTCCTCTACGGTGTTCGCGTCAACGCGGACCAGCACCGCCTGCGCGCCCGGCAGATACAGATCGGCAGCACGTTCCGATTCTGACGCCGCGCGCCGAGATGCCGGCCGTCGCGCTCTGACCAACACCGGGCGAGCGATCACGGCATCTGGTGAGCGGCAACGCCATTGTTCGCGTTCACCGTCACGGCTCCTCGGAGCGTGTCTTGCACTTTTCCGATCGACCATGCCGCACCCCGCAACGCTCCAGGGAGGCGCTATGCTGACCATCGCCGCCCTGGCGGCTGCGACGGTGGCGATCGTCACCCACGCGGCGCTGCTGATCGGCCCCAAGGTGAACGCGGCCGAGGTCGCCACGCGCGCATCGACACCGCCGCCGCCCTACGCGTCCCAGGCGAGAGTCGTCGGCAACAACCGCGTCACGGCCTCGAGGAATCACGACGTGAGCGTCTGGGCCGAGCAGATCGACATCGACGGTGATGGCACCATCGACGACGCGACGTTCGCCTATGACGAACCGAACAAGATCCTGTTCGCGTCGAAGTCGGGCGCCTTCAAGTGCAAGGGCGGCGGCGCCGGGGGCAGCGGCGACATGCTGATTGCCGTCAACCTCGCCGGCAATCTCCGGCGCCGGCCCGCCGGCTCCGGGTTCTGGGCGGCCTCGGTCGACGAGGACGAATGCGGCGCGCCGTTCGCCGGCATCTTTGGTTGCCGCTTCGATTCGGACGGTGTCGACACGCGCTGCGGTCTCGTCCACGTCGACTCGAAGATCGACGACATCATGATCGTGACGGCCGCGAAGTGATCGTCCCCGCTATCACTACGAACGCGGGGGGCATCACCAGTTCCTGAAACAGTCGCGGCTCGACAGCGGCCGTAGTCCATCGAACGACGTGCCGCGCCGTCGCGAGCGACGACCTGCCGTCACGTGCGTACAACAGGTGGTGATTCCTTCAGCGCCCTGGGTGTACTCGGTGCGCAAAGCCCCGGGTGTGAGAGTTGCAGACGCTGGTGTGTATCTAGCCGCGACGAAAGGACGGCGGTCATGGAGTTCCAAACGGCACCTTCGAAAGCGCAAGTCGCGATGTCGGTCGCCAAGGGCATTTTCCTGGTCCTGCTCGGGCTGGTCGCGCTCGCGGTCCCCGGCGCGACATCAGTCGGCTTCACGCTCGTCCTCGCATGGATCCTCATGCTGGGCGGGCTCGCGCACATGTTGTCGCTGTGGCATGTCTCGACGCTGACCGGCGCCGCCCGCAGTATCGCCATCGGTCTGCTCTACTTTGCGGCCGGTCTCGTCCTGGTCCGACAGCCGATGTGGGCCGTCACGAGCCTCACCCTCGTCATCGGCCTCGTGTTCCTGGCTGAAGGCGTCATCGGCCTGATCGCCTATATCTCCGGGGGCCATCGCACCGGCTCGACACTGCTGACCGCAATCGTCGCCCTGGCGCTCGGCGCGATCATCATCAACGGATGGCCGCTCAGCTCTGTCTGGGCGATTGGGACGGTGGTCGGCGCCAATCTGCTGGTCGCCGGGATCGCCGAGATGTTCGCGATCGGCAGCCGGCACGTCCGAACGGCTCCGCCATGCGTAAGGACGCCATGATGTCTTTTCGCTTTCGTCTCGTTCGCCATCAGGTCGCCCTGGGGACGGTGTGCAGTCTGATGCTGGCGCCGGTCGCGCCGCTCGTCGCTGCACCGCGTCCCGCTGCCGTCAAGCCGTCACCACCGATCGACGGCGGCTGGCCGAAGTCTGTACGTCACGCCGACAGGCGCCAGCGTGACGCTCTACCAACCGCAGGTTGCTGCGTGGAAAAACCAGAAGCAGCTGACGCTGTACGCCGCGGTGGCCTATACGCCGTCAGGCGCCACCAAGCCGGTGCTCGGCACGGTCACCGCCGAAGCCCAGACCAAGGTGGCGGTCAGCGATCGCCTGGTCGATTTCTCGGTCTTCACGATCACCGACTCGAATTTCCCGACGCTCGACAAAGCGCAGATGCAGGAGATTGTCGCCGAGATCAGCCATGCGATCCCGAAGAACGAGCGGGTGATCGCCCTCGACCGCGTGCTGGCCGGAATCGACAAGAGCCAGATCATTCCGAAGAACAACGACCACCTCAAAGCCGATCCGCCGATCGTGTTCTACAGCACGAGGCCGGCCGTGGTCGTGAACATCAACGGCGCGCCGATCTGGGATCCGATCGCGGGCACCGATCTCGAATTCGCGGTCAATACCAACTGGGATCTGTTCCGGCAGCAGGGGACGGACACGCTGTACCTGCGCGACGGCAAGTTCTGGCTGAAGGCGGCGACGGTGGGCGGGCCGTGGACGCCCGCGGGCCCGCTGCCGGCCAGTTTCCGCCAGCTGCCCTCGAACGAGAACTGGACTGCGGCGAAGTCAGAGATTCCTGGCGCCGCGGTACCGGCCGGTAGCGCGCCAACGGTGTTTGTGAGCTCGCGGCCAGCCGAACTGATCCTGCTGCAAGGCGCTCCGGCCTACGAGCACGTCACCGGGACGATCCTGCAGTGGCTGAGCAACACCGACAGCGATGTGTTTCGCGTCGGATCGTCGGGTCTGATCTATTACCTGGTGTCCGGGCGCTGGTTCTCGGCGCCGGACTTCACTGGACCGTGGACGTTTGCCACGCCGACGCTGCCGGACGCCTTCAAGGATATTCCGATCGATCACCCGCGATCGCGCGTCCTCGCGTCGGTGCCCGGAACGCCGCAGGCGGCGGAAGCCGTCCTGATTGCCGACATTCCGCAGACCGCGCGCGTCTCGCGCTCGCTCGCCGGACCGACCGTCACCTATCAGGGCGCACCGAATTTCCAGCCGATCGCGTCGACCTCGGTGTCGTTCGCGGTCAACACCGACAAGGACGTATTCGAAGTCAACAACGTGTACTACCTGTGTTACCAGGGTGTCTGGTTCATCGCCGACGCGCCGGCCGGCCCGTGGAGCGTCACCGATACCGTGCCGCCGGCGATCTATCAGATTCCGCCGAGTTCGCCGGCGTATAACGTGACGTTCGTCACCGTCGATGCCGGCGACGATCCGAATTGGGTGGAGTTCTCGGCGGCGGCCGCGTACACCGGCCTGATGGTCGGGTGGGGCTGCGCGGTGTGGGGCACCGGCTACTACTATCCCCCCTACCTCGGCTTCGCCGGCGGTGTCCCGGTGTACTTCCCGGACTATCCGACGTACGGCTACAGCGCCTGGTACAACCCGTGGACTGGATCCTTCGGTCGTGGGGCGGCGTACTACGGTCCGTATGGCGGCGCCGGCGTTGCCGCGCGCTATAACCCGGTGACCGGCACCTACGCCCGAGGCGCAGCGGCCTGGGGTCCGTACGGTGGCGCGGCCGCCGGCCGCGCGTATAACCCGCGCACCGGAACAATGGCGCGCGGCGGCGTTGCCTACGGACCGTACGGCGCTCGTGGCGCGGCGGAAGCCTTCAACCCACGCACCGGCGCGTTCGGCGCCACGCGGCAGGGCGCGGGTGTCTACGGCAGCTGGGGCACGACGCAGGTGCAGCGCGGCGATCAGTGGGCCAGCACCTCGCACGTCTCCAACAACCTGACCGGGGCCACGACCCGCACGATGCAGGGCAGTGGCGGCGGCGCAGCGGCGACGCGTGTGGGGCCGGTCGGGACGTCAGGTGTCGCCAAGACGCCATCCGGCAACCTCTACGCCGGCCACGATGGCAACGTCTACCGCAATTCGGGCAGCGGCTGGCAGAAATACGACAGCGGTGGCTGGAACAACCTTCAGAAATCGACGCAGCTTCCGGCGTCGAGTCAACTGGATCGCGATTCGTTCGCGCGCAACGAGGGGGCATTGCGCACGAACGACTGGAGCAACATCCGCTCCGGCCGCGACTTCGACGGCGGAAGCTTCCGGCCGAGCGGCGGCGGTTTCGGTGGCGGCGGCTTCGGTGGCGGCGGCTTCCGTGGCGGCGGCCGGCGCTGACACCCTAGCGATATCACTATGGCGCCAAAGATCGGCATCATCGAACAAATCGGCGAGTCGGGGCTGTTCCTGCCCGAGCTGATCAATCGCGGCCTGATGGCGCGCGACAAGCTGAAGTACGACGTGTCGCTGCTGCAGGCCGCCCACGTCTACGCGCAATCGCCGCATCATCCGGCGCCGACGTTGCGCGGCGAGCGCGAGGCGAGCGGGATCTCCGACGCCGCCCTGGATTTGATTGTCCCGGCGAGTCGCTCGATCGGCGCCAACGTCATCTCCATCCCGGGCGCGCACCTGATTCTGGAGCAGATCTTCGGCAACCTGCGGCAGATGCTGCAGCCGCTGCGCGCGGCCCTGGCGGCGCGGCCGGAAATGCGCGAGCGATTCGAAATCTACCAGGCCCGCGTCGATCGACAGATTGCCGGCGCACCGCCGTGTCATGACGATCAGCTGACCGCTGCGGCAATCGAGTCGCTGGCGCGGCGGACCGAAAACGGTCACGACAGCGTCAACCAGCTCGCCATGGATCTTCAGTGGGAGCTGAATCGATTGAACGGCAGCGTCTCGCTCGAGTCGGTCGACGGCGCGACCACCTACAGCCTGACCGCCGCGGACCGCGCGCTGGTGCACGCCTTCATGAACGGCGTCAACGAGACGCAGCCGGCTGAAGTTCGATCGGCCGGGGCTGGGCACGACCGCGACCCGCGACAGCGATCAATTGACGATCCAGAACGATCTCGGCAGCAGCGACGTCCACGTCCTCGTCGTGCATGTGCGCGAGCTCACCGCCACGGTGATCTATACCGACATCCACCGTGCGCGCATCCGCTTCCTGCACGATCTCTTGCGTCCCCACGACATCCACTGGGAGACGCCGTCGGTTGCGGCCGGTGCGACCTACGAGATGAGCGTCGGCACCTATACCGCCCCTCATCAGGACGCTCTCGAAGGCTTTCTGACGTTCCTCGGCTCGCGCCTGGTGTTCCTGCTGGAGTGGAATCGGGCGCGCAAGCGACTCGCGCGATTCGTGAAGAACTCCGAGGCGGTGGCGCTGCTGAGATGGGCCGCGGACAACAACATCGGCCACCACGCGTTCCTCCAGGCCGGCGACGTCCGGTTGATCTCGACCGCGCTCGAGCGGGCGACGCCGTCGCAAGTGCGGTTCGGTGCCCGCCTCGACGAGCTGCTCGGATCCGACGCCGCGCGGCTGTTCCTGATGTCGGTCCTGGGAATCGTCTCCGCCGGCATGAGCGGCGGCCGCTCGATGCGCCTGATCGAAGATGAAATCGAAGCCGAGCTGCTGACGCACCTGCGCTCGACCGATCGCAGCGTGCTCGGCGCGGCGGCGGACCACGCCGCGGTGATGGCCACGATCGCGGACCACCTGTCCCACGCGTTGACCCGCATGAAGCGCGGCGAAGAACGCCCGGACCTGGGCCGGGTCTCCGAGCTGGCCAAGAACTGCGAGGAGCGCGCCGACGAGATCGTGCGGCTGTTCCAGCCGGATGCTCGATCAGACCTCGGACGGCTACCGGCTGCGCCGCCTGCTCTCCCAGGCCGACGACGTCGCCGATGCGCTCGAGGGCACGGCGTTCATGCTCACGGTCGTGCCTCCGAACATCGACAAGAAGAGCATCTCGATGCTCGAGGAGCTCGCCGAGCTGGTCAACCGCAGCGCCCGCGAATACGTCCGCTGTCTCGAAGAGGCTCGCGATCTCTCGCACACCGCAACCCGGGTGGAGATCGAGAAGTTCCTGACGACCGTCGATCAGCTGGCCGAGCTTCGGCATCAGGTCGCCAGCGCCGAGCGCATCGTCCGCGAACGTCTGATTCGCGACGCCCCGGACTTTCGTGAGCTGCACGTCGCCTCGGCGATCGCCCAGGGACTCGACCAGGCCGCGCACACACTGGCGCGGTGCGGTCTGATCATCCGTGACTACGTCCTCCACACCACGCCGGGCAGGGCCCAGATCCCGTGACCTTTGTAACGGCAGGTCGCGACGATCGCCCCACCCGTCACACCGGTTCGGGGCCGCTCCCTAGCGTTGACCGCGATCCATCGCCGGAACGCCGCTTGCCTTGTCTACCACCGAAGTGGGAGACAAGTGCGTGCGAAAGACTATCGCAGTCATCAGCCTGGCGCTGATGTTGATCGCGTGGCGGGCAGCGGCGACACCGCTGCGACTCAAGATCCTGGTGTCCCCGGCGGTGTCGTTCGAGCCTTCCGATCTCGTGATTCGCGTGATCGTGGAACGTCACCCGGACAATCGCGCGCTCGATGTCGTCACGCAGTCGGAAGAGTTCAGCTGCTCGAGTGATCGGCAACTCGATGGGGAAGACAGTCCGCGCGTGATGACGTTCCAATGCCGCGGCGCGCCGGCCGGCGACTACGACATTCACGCGTCGATCATCGGACCGGACGGGCGCGCTCGAGCCGAGGCGCTCAGCCACGCCCGAGTGGTTGGCAGAGGCCCCGATCGCTGAACCCGCGGACGATGTCGCCCGGGGGCCTTCGATCGTAGCGGACCGCGTCGAGGTCGCCCTTCAGTTCCGCCGGGGACGAGCCGATAGGTATCTCGATGGCGCCTACCCATCGCGTTCTCGTCGTCGATGACGATGAAGCGCTGCGTTCGGTCTATTCGCGGGTGCTGACGAAGGAAGGGTACGCCGTGCAGATGGCGGCCAGCGCCGAGGATGCCCTCGCCTACGTCAAGCAGGAGCGGCCGGACGCGATCCTGCTCGATCTCCGGATGCCTCTCATCAACGGCGTCGGGTTCCTGTATCGGCTGCGCCAGGATCCGGCGAACCAGAGCATCGCCGTCGCCCTGATCACCGGCGAGACCACGCTGGACGAATCGACGATCGGCGATCTCCGCACCCTCTCCGCGCAGGTGTGGCACAAGCCGCTGTCCCTCGACGACATCCGGCGGGTGACCCGGGCGCTCCTGAACCCTGGCGGCTCGCAGTCCTTGTAACATTTCCGAACACCGACGCACGGGACGCGCACACGCAGAGCGTCCGAAACGCAACACCGCGCGCGGCAATTGCGCACTTCTGCGCCGGCATCCGGCTTGCGATGGCCGAGGCGCATGCGGGCGGTCATAGCCGACGACGATCCGGTCACGACGGCGATCCTGTCCCGGGCGCTGGAGCGCTGGGGCATCGACGCGGTCTCGGCGTCTGACGGCGACGCCGCCTGGAATCTCCTGACCGGTGGACCGGCTCCCGCGCTCGCGATTCTGGACTGGATGATGCCCGGCACCGATGGCATCGAGATCTGCCGGCGGATCCGGCGGACACCGGCGCTCGCCGGGATGTACGTCCTGCTGTTGACTGGGCGCAACGGCCGCGCGGACCTCGTCGCCGGCCTCGACGCCGGCGCGGACGACTACATGGTCAAGCCGATCGACACCGAGGAGTTGCGCGCGCGGGTGCAGGTCGGCATGCGCGTGGCGACGCTGCAGGGCCGCCTGGCCGATCAGGTGGCCGAATTGGAAGCCGCGCGCGATCACCTCTCGCGGCTGGTCAGCACCGACGTCCTGACGAACGTGTACTCGCGCCGCTGGTGGTTCGAACTCGCCGGCATGGAATTCTCGCGGTGGCAGCGTTACGAGAGCCGTTTCAGCCTGATGGTGATCGATCTCGACTTCTTCAAGCGTGTGAACGATACCTGCGGCCACGAAGCTGGCGACCGTCTCTTGTGCCGCTTTGCCGACATGCTGCGCGCAGAGTGCCGGCACTCGGATATCGTCGGCCGGGTGGGCGGCGAGGAGTTCACGCTGCTGGCGCCCGAGACATCGCGCGAAGCGGCCGAGACGATCGCCGAGCGCATCATCGCCGGGTGCCGGCGCCTTGTTGTGGACGCTGCGGCCGGCGACGTGCGGTGCACCTGCAGCATCGGTATCAGCGAAGTCGAGTCCGGCGATCAGAACATCGACGCCGTGCTGCGGCGCGCGGACGCCGCGCTGTACGACGCTAAACGAAGCGGCCGCGACGGCTGGAAGAGCTACTCGCCCGCAGACCGAACACGTCCTCGCGAACGCCTGATCAGGTCAGCGACCGACCGGCGCCAATCGATGGGAGCGGCGGCCCGGCGACGGGTGTGGCCGCCCGGCGACGGGTGCTGGCCGCCTGGGACGCGACCGGCTCGCCGGAGAGACCCTGGCCGGACAGTTGAGCAGAGTCGGCGAGCACCGGCCGCGCGACGCGTCTATTTCGCGGGGGTCTGGCGGGCGGTTATCATGGTCGGGTGCAGCTCCATATCGCGCGCCTCTGCCTCGACTGCGACGAGGTCTACGAACAGCAGACCTGTCCGATTTGCAGCTCGGAATCGTTCGCCTATATCAGCCGCTGGATTCCGGCGCCGGAACGGCGCGCCCGTCCGCGGCCGGCGCCGACCGAGTCGCGTGAGACGCTGGACACCTATCGACAGTTACTCGACACGGACCAGTCGAAACCCGGCGCGGCCGTTGGTTGAAGCGGGGCGTCCTGGGGTCTGGCCGCGGTCGGTCTTGCCGGGTGGGCGTGGCGCCGGAAGTCTTCGAGCGCCTTCCCTAGGCACCACTGCTAGAACCGGTCCTTGCGCAAAGCTTCTGCCGGCCTGCTCGTTGGCTGCACCGCGGCAGCCATCGTCCTGGCCGTCGATCTGTTGTTCACGCGCTTCACCAGTGGACTCCATCCACTCGAGGCGGTCGAGCTCAGGACCTACGACTGGCGACTGTCGCACACGGCGCGGCCTGACACGGCGCGGCAAGACATCGCGCTGGTCGAGATCGACGAGTCCTCGCTGCGCAACCTCCAGTCGACCGCGGGTCGATGGCCCTGGCCACGCACCGTGCACTCGATGCTCATTGACTACCTGGCGCGCGCGCCGGCCAAGGTCGTCGCATACGACGTGCTCTTTACCGACGCCGACACTCGGCACTGGATTCGAATTCGGCGGTACGACGTGGTCCGGCGCGGAATCGGACAAGGCGCTTGCCGACTCAATCAAGGCGGCAGGCAACGTGCTGCTCCTCGCTGATGCGGCGTACGACACCGCCGACGCCAGGCGCCGTTCTGCCGGATCAAGGCTACCGGCTCGAGAGCGGCGGTGCTCTCGAGCGCGAAGGCATTCTGCCGCCGTTGCCCACGCTGGCGCAGGCCGCGGCCGGTCTCGGCCATAACCTGTTCATCCTCGACCCCGACGGCCCCCTTCGTCACATGACGCCGTTCGTCCGCGCGCAGCAGCGCGCGCTGCCGTCGCTCGGGATGGCGGCGGCGCTGCGCGCCGCGGGCATCGGCCCCGCCGACGTCGCGACTCGAGGGGACGGCGCTCCGGCTGGGCAGTCGGCGCATGCCGCTCACGTGGCGCCAGGTCGATCGTGAAGGGGACGTGGTGCGGCATCTGTGGGCACTCATCGATTTCCGCGGTCCGGCACTCCTCGACGCGCCCAATCGGTCGACGCCGCCGAACGACGCAGAAATCAAGAGCCGCATGTATCCCACCTACACCTTCTTCGATCTGCTGCTGTCGGAGAACCAGCTGCTCACGAAGGAGACACCGAAGGTGGATCCGTCGATCTTCCGCGACAAGATTGTCTTCGTCGGCACGACGGCATCGGGACTCCTCGACACCTTTGAATCGCCGTTCGGACACGGCAAGATGCCAGGGATTCAGATTCACGCGGCGGTGGCGGACGACATCCTGTCCAATCGCTTCATCCGCCCGGCTTCGGGGTGGGTTCGCGTGGTGTCGGTCGTGGCCGGCGCGCTCGTGGTCGGCACGGCGGCGGCGCTGCTGCCGGCGTGGTGGGCGACACTGGCCGCGTTCGCGGTCATGGCGCTCATGGCCTGGTGGGCGACGTTCCTGTTCACCAACGGCGTCTGGTTCAACCTCACCCAGCCCGTCCTGGCATCATGGTTCGCGCTCCTGGGCGGGGTCGGCTACCAGTACTTCTTCGAGGACCGCGAGAAGAGGAGAGTCAAACAGCTCTTCGGCCGATACGTGTCGAAGGACGTGTACGCCGTGCTGATGGCCAACCCGGGCCTGGCCCGTCTCGGCGGCCAGCGCCGCGAGATGAGCGTGCTGTTCTCGGATATTCGCGGGTTTACGACGGTGACCGAGCGGGGCCAGCCGGACGAGATCGTCGGCATGCTCAACGAGTACTTCTCGAGCATGGTCGATCTCGTGTTCAAGCACGGAGGCACGCTGGACAAGTTCGTGGGCGACATGGTGATGGCGCTCTACGGCGCGCCGCTCGACGACCCCGACCACGCCGACCACGCGGTGCAGACGGCGCTGGCGATGATCGCGGAGCTCGGCCGGCTGAACGCGCGGTGGAAGGACGCAGGGGCGGATTTCCGGACTCGACATCGGCATCGGCATCAACACCGGTCCGATGATCGCCGGCAATATCGGCAGCGAAGCGATCATGAGCTATACCGTGATTGGTGACGCGGTGAATCTGGGCTCGCGGCTCGAGTCGCTGAACAAGGAATTTGGCACGCGGATTATCATTAGCGACGCCACGCGACAGCGGCTGAAAGGCGACTACGAATTCCGTCCGCTTGGCGACGTCGTCGTGAAAGGCAAGACGCATCCCGTCGCGATTTTTGAAGTCGTCGGGCCGGCGGCCGGCATGGTGTCTGGCATGAATAAAGGGGCGCGCGTATGAAGCACTCGATGATCCTGGTGGCGCTGCTGGCGGTGGCCGCACCGGCGCACGCGCAGTTGGGCGGCATCCTGAACAAGGCGCAGAAGATTCAGGACGCGAAGGGCAAGTTCGACGACCTGAACGTGACCGAGGAAGAAGAGCGCACGATCGGCGAGCAGGTCAGCGCGAAAATCCGGCAGCGGTTCGGCGTTGTCCAGGATCCGGCGATTCACAAGTACGTCACGCTGGTCGGGACGCTGCTCGCCCAGCAGTCGGAGCGGCCGAATCTCGCGTGGACCTTCATCGTGCTCGACACCGACGGCGTCAACGCGTTCGCGTCCCCTGGCGGGATTGTGCACATCACGCGGGGCGCGCTCGGGCTGATCACGAGCGAGGCGGAGCTGGCCGGCGTCCTGGCGCACGAAGTCGGACACGTCGCGCACAAGCATGCCGTCAACGCCATCAGAAAGGGCAAGGCGGTCCAGCTCGGCTCGAACGAGACGCTGTCCAGCCGCGGACCGTTCCTCGACAAGATCGCGAACAAGGCCTACGACATCGTGCTGGAGAACAAGTTCGACCGCAACGACGAGATGGATTCGGACAAGGTCTCGTTGACCCTGGCGGAGAAGGCCGGCTACGCGCCGGGCAAGCTCGCCGACTTCCTCACGCGCCTCGACGAACGGAACAAGGATCAGCCGGCCAGCAACGGCCTGTTCGCGTCGCATCCTGACATGCAGGCGCGCATCGAAGCGATCCGGAAGCAGGCCGGCTCCAGGAACGGAGCGGTCGTGGAGGCCAGGTACAAGGCCAACGTCAAATACAAGCCGACGCCGGTGACCGCCATCGCCACCGTCGAGGACGGCGCCTCCGGCTTGACCGGCTCCACGAAAGCCGGCGACAAGAAAGAGAGCCGACGCGAAGAAGGAAGAGGAGCCCAAGAAGAAGGGCTTCGGTCTCGGCGGTCTGAAGCAGGCCGTCGCCCCAGAGAAGGAGTCGGCGCAGGTGTCGGCGTCCGGCGGGTCGCGAGGCGTCGGTCCCGATCGCGCGGCGAAAGGCGGCAGCAATCCGGCGCCGGTCAAAGTCACGGTCAGCAGCGCAGACGTCGCGGAGTTCAAGCGCGGGATCGCCTAGTCGCTATCCCTGACGAACCAGTGCCGCCGGGATTGCCACGAAGGCACGAAGACACGAAAAAGACGCAGGGTTTCGTGATCGTGTCTGCAGGCCGCAGCTAGTCCCGATTCAGCGTGGACGCTCCCTAGCTGCTAGAGCCGCAGAAAATCCCTGACGCGGGCGAGGAAGGTGTGCGGCGATTCCGCTGAAACGGCCGCCGTCGTCCTCGCCGCGCGGTGCTGGTCCATCTCGGCGCGGCGCGTCCCGACGGCCGCGGTGACCTGCTCGACGATCGCCGGGTCGGCGAGCGCGACCCGGCGGAACGCCTCGACGCCAATCTCGAGCAGCTGGCAATCGGTCACGGCGGTGACGGTTGCGGTGCGCGGCTGTCCCGTCAGCAACGACATCTCGCCGAAGAAATCGCCGTCATGCAGCCGGGCGACCTCGCCGCTCGTGTTCGCGAGCGTCACCACCGCCTCTCCGCGCATCACCAGGAACATCGAGTTGCCGTGCGCGCCCTCGCGCACGATGACCTCCCCGTCCGCGTACACCAGCACGCGGGTGCCGTCGAGCAGACGGCCGCGCTGATCGTTGCTGAGCGGCGCGAAGATGCTGACGACGTCGAGAGCGCCCGTCGTCACGGCCGCGGGGACGTGAGGTGCCCGGGGCAGATCCGACAGCTGCACCTGAATTGGATACGGGATGTCGATGCCGTGCCGCCGGAAGGCGTAGTAGATCAGCGTGCGCATTCGGTCGCGCACGTAGATGTCGGCGCCGAAATCTTTCGTCCAGACCCGCACGCGGTAGGTGATTGCCGACGCGGCGAAATCGGCGATCAAGACTTCGGGCTGCCGGTCGTGGGCGATGAGCGGCTCGTCGAACAACGCGTCGCGGATGACCGCCTTGACGTGATTCGGCGCGGCATCGTAACTGGCACCCACCTCCACCTCGAGGAGCGTGTCCTGTGTCGGCTCCGAGAAGTTGGTGACCGTCTCCTTGGCGACGACGCTGTTGGGCACGATCAGGAAGTTGCCGGCTTTGGTCCGGATCTTGGTCGCCCGCCAGGTCACTTCGGTGACGGCGCCTTCCGTGCCCGCGATCGCCACCCAGTGACCGACGCGAAACGGCTTCTCGATCTGAATCGCGAGCCCGGCGAACAGGTTCCCGAGCGTGTCCTGCAGCGCGAAGCCGAGCACCACCGCGCCGACCGCCGTGGTCGCCAGAATCTTGTCCTGCATGAACAGGATCGCCGCCAGCGCGAACACGCCGATGACAATCGCGTCCTGGACGATGGTGGGGAACTGCTCGGGCACGCGGTTCTCGCGCCACGGGTTGATCGCGAGGACGACGAGGACGTTGATGACGCCGAATGTGATGAGCAGCGGGTTGACGGTCCGAATCTGGTCGACGACCGGGGGCGTCAGGGGCGCGTACCTCGATCAGCGCCGCCGCGGCCGCCGACGTCGCAAAGAGCAGACAGGAGGTGAGGAGCTTCCCGCGGACCCGCCGGCTGGCGCTCGCGCCCCGGAGGACGAGAGTGGCCAGCAGAAGAGCAATCGCGAGAATCATGCGAAGGCGCGGACCGACATGGCGCGATTATCGCCGATCCGCGCCCACCGGTGGCTGAGCGAACCTTCGAAGCGATTGGATCCGCGCTGGACCCCTGGCTCTCGCGAGGAAATACACGACCGCCGAAGGAGTCAGTCGCTTCGGCGTAACGGCACGCGCGCGCGGATCCGGGTGCCGGCACCAGGCTGCGATTCGATCAGGCATTCACCGTCGACCAGGCTCAGCCTCTCCCGCATGCCGATCAATCCGAGCCCGTGGCTTCTTATGGCGGCCTCGAGATCGAAACCGACGCCCTCGTCGGCGACGTCGAGTCGCATCTCATCGCGGCTGCCGCCGAGCGACACCGACACGCGATGCACCGCGGCGTGTCTGACGGCATTGTCGAGCGCCTCCTCCAATACGCGGAACATGGCCAGCGCCACGTCGTTCGGGAGTGTGTCCGGCACACCCTCATAGTGGTAGTCAATCGTCACGCCGTGGCGCGCCGACATCTGCTGGCAGAAGGTCCTGACCGATGCCGCGAGTCCGCGCAACTCGAGTGTGTGACCTGACTGATCCGAGATTGCCTGAATCTCGCTCACCAGATCGCCGAACTGCGCGCACAGCTCCTCGACACGCACGCGCATCTGAGTGACATTACCGTGCGGCCCCATGCTCAAGCTGTGCAGTTGTAAATTGAGCCCCGTCATCCGTTGGCAGAGATCCTCGTTGAGCTTCGTAGCGATCCGGGCGCGCTCCTCCTCCTGAGATTGCAACAACCGACGGCTCAGGCCGGACAGCGCGACGCTTGCGAGCTTGAGCGCCGTCACGTCGATCGCGGAGCCGATGTACCCGGCGAAGCCATCCGGTACGCCGGTGTCGAGGACCCATCGGTACTCACCGTCATGACGGCGGAGGCGGTACTCCACTTGGAAGCGCTCACGGCGGTCGAACGCCTGCGTGAAGATCCCGCGGTAATGCCTCAGATCATCAGGGTGGACCGCTTCGGTCCAGCCCTCTCCCAACTCCGCCTCGATCGATCGGCCGGTGAAATCGAGACGGGCACGATTGACATTCGTGCACTGCCTGTCGGGACCTGCGCTCCAGAGCATGACCGGCGTGGCATTCAACAGCAGACGGAAGCCCTCTTCATTCACGCGGCGCGACCGTTCCGCACGCCGGCGTTTGATCCAGGCCCGCGATCAAGGCGATCGCGAACCCCGCCTGGACACTCGCGAAGGCCACGCCCGCGATGATCTGAGGTCGATATCGTTGCCACACCGTCGGCACGCGAAACAGAACGACGCTGCCCGGCTGCAATCGATCCTCGCCAATCCCCCAGCGGCGCAGCTCGCGCCCGTCGAAGGTCGGTGTCGCCGCAACCTGCGTTCGCGTCGCGAGACTGTGCGGCGATGCGCCGCGGAGCATGCGGACGGCGACTGTCGCGGTGTTCCGGCTCAGGTCCTCGATGGACAGCAGCGGCCCGCCCACGATGCCGCGGCCCAGTTGCGTGCTGTCGAAACCGAAGATCGGCGCGTTGGCGGCGGCGTGAAACGCGCCCAGCGTTCTTTCCTCTCCATAACGAACACCCTTCGCGTCCGACGACAACACGCCGTAGAAGATCGCAGATTGCGGCGGCAGCGAGGCGCCGTCCTTCAGCATCTCCTCGAAGGACAGCTCATTCATCCAGATGAATGTCAAACGCCCCTCGAATCGTCGAAGCCCGCGCTTCACCTCCCTGAGCCAGAACTGCTCGAGTCGGGATGCCCCGATGACCACGAAGACCGTCCTGGTGTCGGGAAGGAGCCGCAGAATGGTCTCGATCATCTGCGGCGGGTCATGCTCGACGGCGACGGCCGTGTCGTTGGCGGCAAGGGCCGTATTTCGAACGAAACGGCGATCGACTCCGGCCAGCAACATCGGCGTGGTGGGAAAGAGCTGCTGCCGGAACGTCTGTGCGAACACCGCCGCCGGTCCCCCGATCGGCACGACGAGATCCAGCCGCCGGTGCGGCAACGTGGATCGAACCTGGTTCAGGATTGATTTTTCTGACGCGCTCGGGTTCAGGCGTGCCGCCTGCAGCGACACCTCGATGAAATCGATCGGTTCCCCGAACGATCGGCGCAGCTCCGGCCGGAACATCGTGGCAAACGCGTTGTGGGAGGCAAAGTCGCGATCGTAGGAGTACAGCAGCATGACCTGCCGCCGTTCGGTTTGCGCGCCGCTGATTGACGCGCACGCCAGAATCACGACCGTCGCCCAGATGAGGTGAGGACGCCATCTGTCCGACCGGCGGCCACGGCTGTGTCGCGGCTGGCCATCGATCTCCAGATTGCGGGCGACCGGTCTTCATGTCGGACGACGGACGCTGATGATACTCGGCCAGGGAGGGATTCGTCGATGCAGAGTTCGAGGTGTGTCGGAATACTCGTCGTCGGCCAACCTCAGCAAGAATGCCAGACGGCGGCGACAACACTGATCGCGGCGCCGGTCAGCGGTGCGCCGGTGTTGAAATCAGACACGCCGCCGGCGCGGCCGTACTCTTCAGCGATCGACGACCAGCGAGAGGTGATCGACCACCGTGGTCACGCCAGCGGTTTCGCGCGCAAGGGCGACAGCGCGGTCGTGCTCGGCGCGCGATCGCACCGTCCCGCTGACGGTGACCGTCGATCCGTCCGTCGACACGTCGATCGCGCGGGCCTTCACGGTGTCGTCGAGCGCCATCTTCGCTTTGATTTTCGACGTGATCGCCGCATCGTGCGCGGCGTCCTTGATCTTTTCGCCGGCCACGGCCGCCTTTTCCCCGAGCTCGGCGCCGCGCTCACGCGCCTTGTCCACGGTCCCGCTGGTTCCAACTTCTGCCGCGGGCGGCCGCGGCTCCCAGAACCTCGGCACCCCGGTCGGATAGGCCCAAATCACGAACACGGCGACGATCAGCAGCGTGGCGATCAGCAGCGTCCGCATGGAGATGCTCCTTTCAGCGCGAGATCTCTCCGGTGTCGCGGGACACTTCCCGCACCAGTTCGGCCACCTCTTTTTCCTTGCCGATCCACGCGACGTCGGCTTGCGAAATCATCCCGACGCAGCCGCCGCGATCGTCGACCACCGGCACGCGCCGCACCTGATGCTTCTCCATCGTCGTCAGGACCTCGTTGAGCGGCGCGTCCTGGGTGACGGTGACGACGCGGCTGGTCATGCAGTGTTCGGCAGGGTAGGCCGACGGGTTCTTACCTTCGGCAACGACACGGCACACGATGTCGCGATCGGTGACGACGCCGACGACCTGCTCAGCTGCATCGACAACGGGGATTTCACCGCAGTCGTGCTGAACCATGAGCCTCGCGACCCGATCGAGCGACGTGTCTGGTGTACACAGTGCGGGATTCACCGTCATCACATCTCGTGCGAGCTTGGACATTCCACCTCCTCAGTTCCGAAGGCGAAAGCGTCTGCAAGGCGCGGTCCTGCTGGAGGCAGCCCGGCCGTATGGAGACGGTGTCTGACACGTGTCTGACACCACATCAGTTGGCTAGGCGGGTTCGCGAGGTTCGAAGCTGAAGGTGAGCTGGTCGTTTGGTGCGCCGATTGTCACCGTGCCGCCGTGCTCGAGCGATCCGAACAGGATCTGATCGGTCAGCGGATCGCGCAGTTCGCGCTGAATCACGCGCGCCAGCGGACGCGCGCCAAACACCGGGTCGTAGCCTTTCGCGGCCAGCCACACGCGCGCTTCCGGGGTCAGCGTAATCGCCACGCGCCGCTCGGCGAGCTGCGCCTCGAGCTGCATCACGAACTTCTCGACGATCGTCTCCATCGCGGCCGGCGTCAGCGAGCGGAAGGTGACGATCGCGTCGAGGCGGTTCCTGAACTCGGGGCTGAAGAGCTTCTCGATCGCCGCTTTCGACTTGCTGGCGCTCTGATCGCGATCCGAGAAGCCGATGGACGACACGCTCATCTCGCGCGAGCCGGCGTTGGAGGTGAGGATCAACACGGTGTTGCGGAAGTCGGCCTTGCGGCCGGTGTTGTCCGTGAGCGTCGCGTGGTCCATCACCTGCAGCAGGATGCTGTAGATGTCGTAGTGCGCCTTCTCGATCTCGTCGAGGAGCACGACGCTGTAGGGATGCGTGCGCACGGCGTCGACCAGCTGGCCGCCCTGTTCGAAGCCGACGTAGCCGGGCGGCGCGCCGATGAGCCGCGCCACCGCGTGCTTCTCCATGTACTCGCTCATGTCGAAGCGGATGAACTCGTTGCCAAGTTGGATCGCCAGCTGCTTCGCGAGCTCGGTCTTGCCGACGCCGGTGGGCCCGGTGAAGAGGAAGCAGCCGACCGGACGATCCGGTTGTCCGAGGCCGGCGCGCGAGCGCTTGATCGCCTGGGCGACGAGCCGCACCGCTTCGTCCTGTCCGAAGACCACGCGCGTGAGCGACTCCTCGAGCGTCCGCAGCCGCTCGCGATCCGAAGACGACGCCTGACGCGCCGGAATGCGCGCCATGCGCGCCACGATAGGTTCGATGTCGGCGGCGTCAACCACAGGATCCGGGTTCGGGGTTCCGGGTTCCGGGTTCAGGGTTCCCGGTTCGGAGTTCAGGGTTCCGGTTCGGGTTCGGGTTCGCGGTTCGGGGTTCGGGGTTCTGAGTCGCGTGACGGCGCCGGCTTCGTCGATCAGGTCGATGGCGCTGTCCGGGAGTCGATAGTCGCGCAGGTGTCTGGACGCGAGCCTGGCGGCGGCGTCGAGGGCGGCGTCGGTGTACTTCACGCGATGGTGCGCTTCGTACCTGGCGCGGAGACCGGCCAGGATCCGCACGGTCTCGTCGATGCTCGGCTCGTCGATCGCGATCTTCTGCAGGCGCCGCGCGAGCGCCCGGTCCTTTTCGATGTGCTTGAACTCCTCGAATGTCGTCGAGCCGATGATGCGCAGCTCGCCGGCGGTCAGCAGCGGCTTCATCAGCGTCGCGAGATCCATGGTCCCGCCGGTGACGGCGCCGGCGCCGACGGTGGCATGAATCTCGTCGATGAAGAGGATGGCCCTGGGCCGCGCGGTGAGCGCGTTGATGACCGCCTTGAACCGCTCCTCGAAATCGCCACGGAAACGCGTGCCGGCGAGCAGCGATCCGGTGTCGAGCGAGAAGACCTCCGCGCCCTTCAACGGCTCCTGGATGTCGTCGGCGAGCAGCCGCGTCGCCAGGCCTTCAGCCATCGCCGTCTTGCCGACGCCGGCGTCGCCGACGAACACCGGGTTGTTCTTGCGCCGCCGGCAGAGAACCTCGATGGCGCGCTGGAGCTCCTCCGCGCGGCCAATCAGCGGGTCGAGCAAGCCTTCGCGCGCGCGCGCCGTGAGGTTCACGCAGTACGCGGAAAGCGGATCCTTCGCCGACGCGGGCCCCTCCTCGCCGGTCCCGCCTGCGGCGCCAGGCCCGGCGCTCTCCGGCGACGCGGCCATCGGTGTCTTGGAGATGCCGTGCGAGATGTACTCGAGGATGTCGAGCCGCGTGACGCCGTCCTCCGCCAGCAGCTGCGCGGCATGACTCTTGGGCTGCTGCAGGAGCGCCGCGAGCAGGTCGCCGACCTCCGCGTCCTGCCGTTGCGCGCTCTGCACGTGCAGGACGGCGGTCTGCAGCACGCGACGGAATGCCGCCGTCTGCTCGGGCTCGCGCTCCTTGCCTCGCCCGAACCGCTCGATCGATTCGTCGAGGTAGAGATTGAGGTTCTTCCGCAGGCGGCCGAGGTCCACGCCGCACGCGGCGAGGATGCGTTCGCCGTCGGTATCGTGTGCGAGCGCATACAACAGGTGCTCGAGGGTCAGGTACGCGTGCTTGCGGGCAACCGCCTCGCGAAACGCGATGTGCAGAATGACTTCGACGGAGGCTGAGAACATCTAAAGTTAAAAGTTAAAAGTTAAAAGTTAGAAGTTAAAGGTTAGAAGTTGAAAGTTAAATGCTGAATCACACTTCTTCAACTGTAGCGCGTAATGGGTGGCCGGCGTGGCTGGCCAGCGAGGCGACCTTGTCGGCTTTCGTCTCGGCGACTTCCCACGGGTAGACGCCGGCGATGCCGCGCCCGTTGACGTGCACCTGCATCATGATCCGGTGCGCTTCGGCCGGCATTTTCTCGAACAGCGATTCGAGCACGTCGACCACGAACTGCATCGGCGTGTAGTCGTCGTTCAGCAGGACCACCGCATACAGCGTCGGGTCCTGCCGCTTGATTTCGACGCGTTCCTTGACGGCGCTGTCTGTACGCTCCCCGCGATCTGGCACTCTCGACAGTATACAATCTGGGTGTGAGCCCTCGATTCACGGCGACGATGCTTCTCGCGCTCGCGCCGGTTGTGCTGCTGGCTCAGCGCGCGAAAGAGCCACAGCCGGACTTGTCCGGCACCTGGAGTTTTTCCACGCTGACCGCGCTCGAGCGGCCCGCCGAGTTCGCCGGCAAGGAGTTTCTCACCGAGGCCGAGGCGGCCGCCTTTGCCAGGCGGACGATGGAACGGAACAATCGCGACAACCGTGACACCAGCAACCGCGACGCCGACGTCGGCGGCGCCTACAACGAGTTCTGGTGGGATCGCGGGACGACCGTCGCGCTGGTCGGCGGGAAATACCGCACGTCGTTGATTGTCGATCCGCCCGACGGACGCGTGCCGGCGCTCACCGCTGAGGCCCAGGAGCGCGCCGCGCGCGCGGGCCGCGGAGCGGCGCGCGCACCCGGCGGACGGCCCGGAGGATCGGTCGCTCGGCGAGCGCTGCCTGATGTTCAACGCCGGCCCGCCGATGCTGCCAGGCCCGTACAACAACTTCATGCAAGTCATCCAAACCCGCGATCACGTCGTCATCTACAACGAGATGATCCACGACGCGCGTGTGATTCCGCTGGACGGCCGGCCGCACGCGGCCGCGCCGGCGCGTTTCTGGCTCGGTGACTCGCGCGGGCGGTGGGAAGGGCAGACGCTGGTCGTCGACACGTCGAATTTCACCGACAAGACCAACGTCCGCGGATCGAGTCCGAACCTGCACCTGACCGAACGGTTTACCCGCACGGACGCGGGCACGCTGTTATACGAATTCCGCGTCGACGATCCGTCGTCGTTCGTGAAGCCGTGGAGCGCGGCGCTGCCGATGCGAAAAACCGCGGACCAGCTGTTCGAATACGCGTGTCACGAAGGGAATCACGCGCTGCAGGGCATACTGCGCGGCGCGCGTTTCGAGGAGAAGTCCGGGCGTCAGTGAACGCGTTCGAGCGTCAGCCGGCGCGACAGCCGCTCGTCGCCGGCGCGAATCGAACCCGGCGCCGGACCGAAGATCAAACGCCCGTTGTCGAAGCGGAAGAAGCGGACCTGCTCGGTGCCCACGTAGTCCGGCCGCCACGCCGCATCCACTTTCAGCGTCACCTTGCCGGCCGCCTCGTCAATCGTGCACGGGCCGGAGTACGCGATGTAGGAACTGAGGAGCGCCGCCCGCATCTGCTCGACCGGTGACGGCGCGGCGGCCGAGAACGACGGCGTGTCGGTCGACATGATCTGGACGTAGCACGCCGTCCCCTCCACGACGATCGAACCGGCGGGATGCCGGCCCCACGGATAGCGCGCGGTGGTCCCATCGGCCCGCAGATCCTCGGCGGCCAGGAGCTTCCATCGTCCCTGAATCGATTCCGCGGCCGCGGGAGCGGCCGCATACGAACACAAGCAACAGCTCATCACGAAGACGCGAAGAGGGCGAAGGACACGAATTCGTGAAAAGCCGTCTGTCATGTTGTTATCGCAGCTTTCCCTCGAGTTCGAGATACACGCGCTGCAGCGCGCCGGCTGCGTTGTTCTCGCGGCGCGTCCAGCCGGCATACGGCCCGAAGTCCGCGCGGGCGAGCGCCTGGTCCGCCGGCACGCCCGCGGCGTGCAGACGCGTGCCCTCTGCGACGACCCGTTCGATCGCCAGCCGGTAGTTCTGTTCCTCTTCGCGCAAGACGTCGGCGCTGTCGACGAACCCATGAGCCGGGATGAACCACGTCGGCGCGATCGCCTCGGCTTTCCTGAGGGTCGCGATCCACTCCGACGGGTAGCCGTTGGCCATCGACGGGAAGACGCGGTTCACGAAGACCTCGCTCATGAACAGGATCTTCTCGCGCGGCAGGTACACTTCGAGGTCGCCGCCGGTGTGCGCACGTCCGAGAAACAGGATGTCGATCTCGGTGCCGCCCAGCGTCAGGACCCTTTTACTCTCGGGAATCGCCTCGGCTGGACGTTTTAGCTTCGGCGCCGAATACGGGCTCGCCAGGACGGTAACGGTCTTCGGGAACGCCTCGATGCCGCCGACGTGGTCGCCGTGTTCCGATCCGACGACCAGATATCTGATCGGCTGATTCGTCAGCGTCGCGACGTCGGCGAGCAGCCGCTGCACGTTCTCGACGGTGCCCTGACTCTCGGCAATCAACACGCCGTCGGTGGTGACGACGATCAGGTTATTGACCGTGACGACGCGCTTGGTGGGATCGATCTGCTCGTAGGCATAGACGTTGTCCGCGAGCTTCTTGATCCGGGGGAAGTCCGTGGGCTTGAGACCGCGAACCGTGATGTCCGCGGTCCGAATCGGTTCCTGCTGCGGAACAGCGACGAGGCTCAGAAGAGCGAGTGCCAAAGCTCGCACGCGGGCAAGTGTACATCCGTCCTCGATTTGGCGGTCCCTAAAGGCCGACACGTTGGTCGGCCCCTACGCGTTCGGTGTAGGGGGCGTCGGTCGGTCTCTACGCGTTCGGTGTAGGGGCGGACCAATGTGTCCGCCCCTACGAACCATCGTCTGGGGTCATCACCGCCGTGCGTGGGGTCGGAACTACACGATGGGTCGGATGTTCACGTCAGTGTCGGCGGACAGACTTACGCTTGCGCCAGCCGTCGCTCGAGGAGGGCTCCGGGATTACTCTCGATATAGGCGCGAATATCGGTCAAGTCACTCTCATCTCGAATGATATGGTCGTAGTAGCTGCGCTGCCACAGCCGATGTTGCAGGCACGGCCAACCGTCGGTCCTCACGCGCCTGAAGGACTCAGCAGTTGTCATCGTTTTGAACCAGTGCATCACGCGCGGAAGCGAGATGGATGCGTGCGTAGGATCAGCCGAGCAGTTCAGTAGAACAATCGCATGAAAATGGTCGGGCATGACGACGGCTGCGTCCAGTGTCACTGACGAGAATTTCTGCGGTATCAGATTCCACCACTGCTGCACCATTGCTCCGGTGCTATTCAGATGTACCGCGCCATCGGTCTCGCTCAGCTCACCAAACGCGCACGCCCGCTTGTGTGTAACCGCTGTCACGAAATATCCACCGGCCGTGGAGTAATCAAAGGACGGGAGTCTGGGAGATCGTCGCACGGCCATCGCGGAATGCATCAATTGAGCCGGCAGAACGCGCCTCATCGAGTCGATACGAATGTTAATGCAGCCTCGGGGCCGACACGTTGGTCGGCCCCTACGCGTTCGGTGAAGTTGTTCAGCCCCTACGCGGCCGGTGTAGGGGCGGACCCATGTGTCCGCCCACCCTTGACCGATCCCTTGCTCAGTGCGTCAGCCCGTAGATGATGTAGTTCACGCCGAGCTTGTAGGCTTCGTTGGTGTCGTCGATCGGCCGCAGGCCGGTCCCGGACCACTCCCAGAACTGCGAGACGTCCGTGTTGTAGTTGACGAGAATCTGCAGGCGCTTGCGCGGATCGTTGTCCTCGAAGAGCCCGCGGAACACCGGCGTGCCCGCGATGTAGGCCTGCGGGATGATGTCGAGGCGGTTGATCTCGAAGAACGAATGGAAGATCTGGTGCGACGCGTCCAGGTCCACGAAGCGCCCTTCCGGCAGCACCCGCTTCATCTGCGCCTCGAACACCGGCCAGCCGCTGCCGAAATCGCGCCGTCCGGGAACGGAGCGCTGACTCCTCCGACAAGAAGCTCCGTCCCCGACGGCGCGGCTTGAAGTCGTCCACGATCAGGAATCCGCCCTTCTGAAGGTAGGTCCGCAACGCGGCCGCCTCGCTGTCCGTCATCGCCCACCAGTCGACCTCGATGACATACGCGGCCGGATACTTGAACAGGTCCGGGTCGTCCAGCGTCAGCACGTTGACGTCGTCGACGTGCGGGTTGAGATAGCTGACCTCATTCATGATGTTCATGAGGTTCTGCTCTGAAATCGGATAGCCGTGGCCCCACGCCGGCCAGCCGCCATACCAGTAGCCGCCGGGCGCGGTCGTGTATTTGAGCCGCACGAACGTGAAACGGCCGTCGTAGGCGGCGTTGCGCCGCTCGTGAAACGGCCCTCTCGGGCCGCCAAACTGCGCGAGGGCACTGACCGCGACGAGCAGGCCGGCCGCCGTCCCCGCCAGCGCGCGCCGCCTCAACGCGCGCGCAACCCTCGGTACGCGAACTTCTGGACCCGCTTGCCTTCGTACGTCTCGGTGATGAAGAGGTTGCCCTGCGAATCGACGGCGAGATTGTGGGCGCCGTAGAACTGTCCGGCCCAGTGGCCGGCGCCGCCGAAGGTGCTGACGACTTCCAGCGACTTCCGGCGCAGGATGTACACCTGCTGATTGGTCCCATCGATGACGATGAGAAACGTCTGCTCCGGATCGACGGAGAACCCGACGTCCCACACCGATCCGCTGCCGAACGTCTCCTTCGCGATGAACACTTCCTGAACGAAGGTGCCGTCCTTGCGAAAGACCTGCAGCCGATCGTTCGTGCGATCGCAGACGTATACGAGCCCGTCGCGTGAGATGCGCACGGCATGGACGATTCGGAACTGCGGCGGCGGCGGACCGTTGGGGTCGTACTGGCTCGGCTTGTTTTCGTTCTGGACCCGGCCGCTGAACGGCCCGGGCAGCGTTTCGCCGGCGTTCGTGAAGTAGGAGTCGTCCGGCTGCTTTCCGTAGGCGCCCCAGTGCCGCTTGTAGGCGCCGGTGGTGGCATCGAACACGATCACGCGGTGATTCACGTAACCGTCGGCGACGTAGAGCTCGTTGGCCTCGCGGTCGACGACCATGTGCGCGGCGGCGCCGAGATTCTGCGTGTCGTTGCTGCCGCGTCCCTGGCCCTGATGTCCGATCTGCATCACGAACTGGCCCTGACGCGTGAACTTCAGAATCTGCGCGTCCTTGTCGCCGCCGCCGCCGAGCCAGACGTGATCCTGATCGTCGACGTAAATGCCGTGCTCGAGCTGCGGCCACTGTAGCCGGCGCCAGGCCCGCCCCACGACGACACGAGATTCCCCTGCTGATCGAATTCGAGAACCGGCGGCGCCGCGCGCCAGAACGATCGTGTCTCGTTCGGCTGCAGCGTCGAGGGACGATGCGTGATCCAGATGTGATCCCGGGCGTCGACGGCCACGCCGACCACGGCGCCGACGATCCAGTGATTGGGCAGCGGTCTGGGCCAGGCGGGATCGACTTCGTAGCGATGGGACGCTCATGGGGGTTTGCGCCGTGAACACAAAGAGGACGGCGGCGAGGGCCGCCACGCGGGTGACACTCATCTCATCCCCGGCTCACGAGGATCGGCGCCGTGAGCGTGCTGAGTGCGACGCGCTGGCGCCCGTGCCCGTCGAAATTCGACGGGTCGAGCCAGCGGCGGAACGCGGCGTCGAGCGTCGGCCACTCCTTGTCAATCATCGCGTACCAGGCGGTGTCGCGATTCCGGCTCTTGTCGACGCGCGCCTGCCGGAAGATCCCTTCATATGAAAACCCGAGGCGCATGGCCGCGGCGCGCGACGGGGCATTGAGCGCATTGCACTTCCACTCGTAACGGCGGTAGCCGAGATCGAAGGCGCGCTTCATCATCAGGTACATCGCCTCGGTCGCCGCGACGGTGCGCTGCAACAGCGGCGAGTAGTGGATGTGACCAACCTCGATCGAGCCGGCGCCGGGATCGATGCGGAGGTAGCTGGCGACGCCGACCGGCTTGCCGGTTGCGAGATCGATCACGGTGTGGAATTGCGGATCGGCGGCCGCGGCGACGGCGGCTGCCCACGTGACATAGGCGTCGAGCGTGTCGAACGGCCCGTAGGGCAGATAGGTCCAGTTCGCCCCATCCCGATCGCGACCGTTGGCCTCGTGCAGATGAGCGGCGTGCGCGGCCACGTCGAGCGGCTCCAGCCGGCAGGTGCGGCCCACCATCGGCTCGCGGGGCGGAAAGGGCGGGGCGCTCCAGCCGTCGACGCGCCATCCCACCGGCTGGCCGAGTGCGTTGACCTCGGTCGGGATCATGGCTTGCCCGTCTTTTCGCGATCGCCGGCGCCATCAGACAAGAGCGGCACGGCCGATCCGACCGTCGGCGCGAGGAGCCCGGTCTTTACATACGTCAGCAGTTTGTCGCGCGTGTCGGTGATGTCGAGGTTGCGCATCGTCAGCTGTCCGATGCGATCCTGTGGCGAGAACACCGACTCGCCCTTTTCCATCGTCAGACGTTCGGGCTTGTAGGTGAGATTGGGACTCGTGGTGTCGAGGATGGAGTAGTCGTTGCCGCGGCGGAGCTCGACGGTCACTTCGCCGGTGATCGCCCGCGCGACCCAGCGCTGGGCGGCTTCCCGCCGCATCAACGCCTGCGAATCGAACCAGCGGCCCTGATACAGCAGCCGTCCCAGCTGCCGCCCATCGTCGCGGTACTGCGCGATGGTGTCCTCGTTGTGGATGCCGGTGATCAACCGCTCGTAGGCGAGAAAGAGCAGCGCCATCCCGGGGGCCTCATAGATGCCGCGGCTCTTGGCCTCGATGATTCGGTTCTCGATCTGGTCGGACATGCCGAGTCCGTGGCGTCCGCCAATCCGGTTCGCCTCGAGCAACATCTCCACGTCGTTCGGGAACTCGTGGCCGTTCAACGCGACCGGATGTCCTTCCTCGAATCGAACGGCCACCGTCTCCGGCTTCACCGCGACATCGCTGCGCCAGAACGCGACGCCCATGATCGGCTCGACGATGGTGATGCCCTTGTTGAGGAACTCGAGATCCTTGGCCTCGTGCGTCGCACCGAGAATGTTCGAATCGGTGGAGTACGCCTTCTCCACGCTCATGCGGTACGCGAAGCCGGCGCGCTGCATGTACTCCGACATCTCCTTCCGGCCGCCGAGCTCGTCGATGAATTGCTGATCGAGCCACGGCTTGTAGACCCGGAGATTCGGATTCGCCAGCAGCCCGTAGCGGTAGAACCGCTCGATGTCGTTGCCTTTGAATGTGCTGCCGTCGCCCCAGACGTGGACGTCGTCTTCCTTCATCGCGACGACGAGCATCGTGCCGGTGACGGCGCGGCCCAGCGGCGTGGTGTTGAAGTAGGGGAGTCCCGCGGTCGAGATGTGGAAGGCGCCAGACTGCAGCGCGGCGAGCCCTTCGGCGACCAGTTGCGGGCGGCAATCGACGAGCCGCGCCTGCTCGGCGCCGTACTGCAGCGCGCGCCTCGGAATGTCGTCGTAGTCCGGCTCGTCGGGCTGACCGAGGTTCGCGGTGTACGCGTAGGGAATCGCACCCTTCGCCCGCATCCAGTGCAGCGCCGCGCTCGTGTCGAGGCCGCCGGAAAACGCAATGCCGACGCGCTCGCCGGCGGGAAGACGCTGAAGAATGTTGGCCATTCGAGCTATTGTAACCGCCATGAATCGAAGAGACTTCGGCCGGATCGGCGTGGTGGGACTCGCCGGCATGGCGCTGCCCCGTACGAGCGCGTGGGCGCAGGGCGGGACGTATCGCTACGTGCACGTGGACGTGTTCACGGACCGCCGACTGCAGGGCAATCAGCTGCTGGTATTCGTGCAGCCGGCGGGTCTCGACGTGGACCGGATGCAGGCGCTGACGCGCGAATCGAACTACTCCGAGTGCACGTTCGCGTTCCCCCCGGAAGCCGCCGGCACCGATCACCGTGTCCGCATTTTCACGCGGACGGCGGAGACGCCGTTCGCCGGGCATCCGACGCTCGGCACCGCGTTCGCCCTCGCGCATGCCGGCGTGCTGAAGCCAGGAACCGCGAGAACCGTGTTCGGCCTCGGGGTTGGTCCGACCAACGTCGACCTGGACTGGAAGGACGGCCGGCTGGCATTCGCGTGGATGACACAGCTCAAGCCGACGTTCGGCAAGACGATGACGGACACCGCGGCGCTGGCGTCGGCGATCGGCGTCGACGCCTCGGCGATCGCCGGTCCGCACGCGCCGCAGGAAGTGAACTGCGGATCGAATTTCTTCATCGTCCCGCTGGCCACGCGCAAGGCGGTGGACGCGGCGGTGCTCGACCGTGCGAAGGCTGACGCAGCGTTCGCCGCGGCTGGCATTCAGCGCCGCGGCATTTACGTGTTTACGAACGAGCCGGGGTCAGACACGGCGACCGCGTATACGCGCTTGCTTGGAACAGGCGGCACCGAGGACCCCGGCACCGGATCGGCAGCGGGCCCGGCGGCGTGCTTCATGGTGCAGCACCGCTTCGTTCCGCCGGAGCGCGCTGGTTCGATCGAGATCCTGCAAGGTGTGCTGGTGAAGCGGCCTTCCCATATCTATGCAAAGGTCGAGATGACCGGTGCAGACGTCACGGGCATCAAGGTCGGTGGGGGAGCGGTCATCGTCGGCGAAGGGACGATGGGCGTACATAGAGCGAAGATTAGGAATTATGAATTCTGCAATTAGGAAGTTCAAGGCCCGCATTCCTAATTCTTGAATTCCTCGAAGTTTGCCGAGTAGTCTCGTCGCACCGTGATCTCGTAGCTGAACGACTCCGGGTCGAGGCTGTCGAGACGGCCGTTGGCGGTTTCGCATTGCGGGTACATCAGATACGGCACGGGCCGGCCGTGCTTCGACCCGGGAAGCGCGACGTCGTGCGCGACGTTGTACGCCATCCAGTTCATCTCCCAGGATCCGAACAACCGTGCGCGAGCGTCCCGGATTCGTTCATCGCTCAGCGGCAGGTTGCCTGGCGGCTCGTCGAGCGCCGCTTTTCGCACGTCCGCGGGATCGACGGGCACCCAGCCGTAGCCGACCAGATAGACCTCGGCGCGGCAGTGCTGCGCCTTCGACGCGTTGTCGGACGACAAGCCCAGACTTCGCAGACCGCTTTCGGACTTCGCGACGCGAAGGCCCCAGACATCGCGCGCCGGCACGCCTGACGCGCGGGCGAGGCCGACGAACAGCGAATTGAGGTCGGCGCATTTTCCGCTCAGGTTCTTCGACTCCAGCATGAAGCGGATGTCGCCGGTTCCACACCCGATCGTCTTCGGATCGCGGAACGTGTTGTCGACGATCCACTCGTAAATGGCGCGCGCCTTCTCGAGGTCCGTCCCCGCGCCACGCGTGATCGCCGAGGCGGTCTCCTTCACGATGCCGTCGGTCGGGATCAGACGGGTCGGCCTCAGGAAACGCGCGAAGACGTCGAGGCTCAAGGGTGGCGCCACCGTCGGCCTGGCGAGGCTGGCCGCGTGTCCCATGGTGGCGACGCGGCTCGTCAACGTCAGCAGCGGCGCCGCGCCGGCCGGCCATTCGGCGACCAGCATGTCGACGTCTTCGTTCTCGACCATCACCGAGCGCCCGTCCTCGCCGAGGTGATACGTGTCGCCGAGCGTTTCCTGGTACGGTGCCACGGCGAGCGGCGTAGGCACCCAGACACGCGTCGGTCCACTAGGCTGTCGGATCTCAATCCGGGTGGTGATCTCGAAGATGCGGCGCCGGGCGGCAGCCGCCGGCGCCTGATACCACGCCTTCGGGAAGCCGCCCCACGCCATCGCGGCGGACATGGTGGCGGCGTCGCGAAGAAAGCGGCGGCGATGCACGACGTCAATCATCGCTTCGCGGGCCGCGGCCGCGCAACGATTTCACCTCGCCGCGGCGTTTCTTGGACGAGAGGCGGTTTTCTTTCGCCCCCTTGTGCGGCCGGGTCGGCCGCCGTGTTTTCGGCCGCCGCGTGGCGTGCTGGATCAACGCGATCAGCCGTGCCCGTGCCGCCTCGCGGTTCTGCCCCTGCGTCCGGTGTTCGCGGCTGTCGATCAGCAGGACGCCATCCGTCGTCATTCGATGCCCGGCGAGCGCGATCAGCCGCGACTTGACGTCGTGCGGCAGCGATGACGCGCCGACATCGAATCGGAGTTCCACCGCCGTCGACACCTTGTTGACGTTTTGACCGCCCGGACCAGACGCGCGGACGAACCGCTCGTGAGCTCGCTGTCTTCGATGGCGATCGCGTCGGTGATTCGGATAGTCATGCCACGCACTGGGATGCCACAACAGAGACGGGGCCGACGAGATCACGAAGACGCAGAGGTCTCGAACCACCGACGTCTGCGACGTCAAAGCGTCGTCGGTTCGTATCGGTCGATCCGACCGTGCCGCCGCTTCGCGGCGCCCGCCGCACCGAGTCGGCGCGCCTCTGTGCCTCGGTGACTCGTGGCCTGATTCTTCTTCGTGCGTCTTCGGGCGTGTCTTCGTGTTCCCGGCATGATGCTCGAGTGCGCGGCGTTCAGATGGCCGCGATGATGAAGCAGGCCCAGCCGGCGAGAAACGCCAGGCC
Source organism: uncultured Acidobacteriota bacterium (assembly GCA_963792175.1). Classification (GTDB taxonomy): domain Bacteria; phylum Acidobacteriota; class Vicinamibacteria; order Vicinamibacterales; family CAVVIG01; genus CAWBVG01. The sequence goes on along the minus strand of CAWBVG010000037.1, from coordinate 49,236 downwards.
ACCGAGCGGCGTAATGGCGCCGAGCACCGTGACGCCCGACAGGGCGAGGGCATAGAGGCTGCCGGAGAAGAGCACGATGCCGGCCGTGAACAGCCAGCCCGCGGTTCGGAGCAGCCAGCCGTCGAATCGCGCCAGCGCCAGCGCGGTGATCAGAAGCGCGAACGCGTGGTACATCTGATACCGGACGCCGGTCTCGAAGACCGCCAGCATGTCCGGCGTCAGCCGCCCCCGGAGTCCGTGCGCGCCGAAGGCGCCGAAGCCGACGCCAATCAACGCGGCGACCGAGCCAATGAGCATGAACGTCTTGTCCATCGGGCTCAGATTGTACGCGCGCCGGCCTTCGCTTGCATGACCCGGACCCGAGCTCCGGTGGGCCGATAAACCATTTCGCCGCGAGATCCGTCTATAGCCATGAGCAATGTAGCCAGTGTGGCTATAGTGAGCTACACTGAGCCCATGGTCGACAGGCACGAGATCGACGAACTGCTTCCGCTTCCGCCGGCGACGTTCCATATCCTGCTGGCGGTCGCAGGCGAAGACCGCCATGGCTACGCCATCATCCAGGATGTGGCCGTACGGACCGGGGCGAGCTGAAGCTCAGCGCCGGCACGCTCTATCGATCGATTCAGCGCATGCTCGAGCAGGGATTGCTCGTCGAGACGCGCGAACGGCCGGCGCCGGAAGAAGACGACGAGCGGCGTCGCTATTACCGCATTACGCCGTTGGGCACGGCGGTCGCGAAAGCGGAGGCGCGCCGACTGACCCAGCTGGTGCGGATGGCGCGCGCAAGGGGATTTGCCCCCGGCCGCGCGTGAATGGTGTGCCCATGAACGCCGAGCTCGCTGAGCTCGCAGAGTCAGATCGTCTCTGCGTGCTTTGCGTGCTCTGCGTTCCACAACGCATGGCTCGAACTGGCGGAGGATCATGAACGCTGTACGACGCGCTTCTGCGGTTCTATCCGGCCTCGTTCAGAAACGAGTACGGCACCGAGATGCGGACCGTCTTCAAGCGGCGCCGGCGTGAAGCGGCCGGACCATTGGCGATCGCGGCCTTGTGGGTGGGCACGTTCGGCGAGGTGCTTGGCAACGCCGCCTTCGTCCACCTCGACATCCTTCGGCAGGATCTCGGCTACAGCGGCCGCGTGCTGCGGCGAAGTCCAGGCTTCGCGATCACCGCCATCCTGATGGTCGCGCTCGGCATCGGCGCCACGACGGCCGCGTTCTCGGTCACCGACTTCGTGCTCATCCGCCCGCTGCCGTTTCCCGAGCCCTCACGCCTCGTCAAGATTTTGGAAAGGACTCCCGGCTACCCGGGCATGGAGCTGTCCGCGCCGAACTACCGCGACTGGAAAGCGGCGACGAGGTCGTTCGAGTCGATGGGCATGTACCACTTCGACGAGATCACGTTGACCGGCGCCGGCGAGCCGCGCCGGTTCGACGGCACGTCGGTGAGCGCGGATCTGTTTCCGACGCTCGGCGTCGCCCCGATCATCGGCCGGACGTTCACCGCCGAGGACGATCGTCCCGGCGCGCCTGGAACCATCATTCTCAGCTACCGCCTCTGGCAGACGGAGTTTGGCGGCGATCCTGGCATCATCGGTCGACAGCTCGCCGCCAAGGCCGACTTCGACGACGCGTCGTTCACGGTGATCGGCGTGATGCCGCGCGAGTTTCATTTTCCGAAAAGCAATTCGCTGTTCTGGATCACCACGCGCTTCAGCGAGCGCGAATACCAGGCGTCGGAGCGGACCAACAACTGGCTGGAAGCGGTGGGGCGGCTCCGGCGAGGGATCACTCCCGAGCAGGCGGAGGCCGACCTGCAGGTGATCGCCGCGCGGCTGGAGAGGGAGTACCCGCGCGAGAACAAGGACACGGGTGCCCTCGTGATCCCGCTCGGGCAGGAGGTCTCGCAGCGATCGCGCCTCTTGCTGCTCGCGCTGTCGGCAGCGGCCGGCTGCGTGCTGCTGATCGCCTGCGCCAACCTGGCCAACCTCCTGCTCGCCCGCGCCCTCAGCCGTCGCCGCGAGCTGGCGGTGCGGACGGCGATCGGTGCCGGCCGGGAGCGGCTGGTGCGGCAGTTGATGACCGAGAACCTGCTGCTGGCCGGCGCCGGTGGCTCGCTCGGGATCGCGCTCGCCGTCGCCGCGGTACCGCTGCTGGCGCGGCTCGTGCCGGCGACGCTGCCGATCGCCGAAACACCGTCGGTCGACCTGCGCGTCCTCGTCGTCGCGGTCGGGCTGACGGCGCTCACTGGCATCGCCTTCGGGCTGGCGCCGGTCGTTCGCATCGGCCGGCGTCCGGATCTCGATGGCCTGCGAGAGGGCGCTCGAGCGGGCGGCGGGCAGAAGGAACGTCTCAGATCCGCGCTCGTCGTCGCGGAGGTGATCGCGTCGGTCGTCCTGCTGGTCTCGGCCGGTCTCCTGATTCGCGCGTTGCTGACCGTGCAGGCGATCGATCCCGGGTTCAACGCCGAGGGCGTGTTGACGCTGCGGACGGAGCTGCCGATGCCGGAGTACGGTCCTGTCGTGGCGCGCGAGGCCTACTACTCCCGGGTCCTGCAGGACGTCCGGGCGCTGCCCGGCGTGCGGGCGGCCGGCTTCATCAGTTTCCTGCCGGTGTCTTCGTTCCGCGGCGGCATCTGGCCGGTTTCGGTCAAGGGCGACGCGGACGCCGGGCAGGACATCCGCAGCGCCAACAACGTGGCGGCGATCCGGTTCGTCACGCCTGGGTACTTCGAGGCGATGGGCATACCGCTCAAGCGCGGGCGCGACATCGCCGAAGGCGACACCCGCGGCCGACAGCCGGTGGCGGTCGTCAGCGAGTCGTTCGTCAAGCGCTACTGGCCGCACGAGGATCCCATCGGCCGCCATTTCACGTTCGCCTACGCCGACCGCGAGGTCGTCGGCGTGGCCCGTGACGTCCTGTTTCGCGGGCTCGAGCGCATCAGCGAGCCGCAGGTGTACCTGTCATCGAAGCAGGTGGACGATGGCGCAATCGCGTTCTATTCGCCGAAGGCGCTGGCGATCCGGACGGCGATACCGCCGGACCACCTGGCGGCGGCGATCCGCGACGTCATCCGGCGGGCCGATCCGAAGCTGCCGATCACTGAAATGCAGACGCTCACCGAGATGGTCGATCTCGAGACGGCGTCGCGCGTCGGTGCAGGTGCGCGTGCTGTCCGGCGTTTGCGGTCGTCGCGTTCGTGCTGGCCGCGATCGGCATCCACGGCCTGCTGTCGTTCGCGGTGTCGCAGCGCGTGCAGGAAATCGGCGTCCGCCTCGCGCTCGGCGCGCAGTCGAGCGACATCCTCTCGATGATCGTCTGGCGCGGTGTTCTGCTGGCCATCGGCGGGATTGTGCCCGGCGTGCTGCTGGCGTACGCGGCCGGACGCAGCATGGAAGCGCTGCTGGCGGGTGTCAGACCCACAGACGGTCTCACGCTGGCGAGCGCGATCGTCCTGACGTTCGTGATGACCGTGCTTGGCACGCTCGCCCCGACGGTGCGCGCGCTGCGCATCGATCCCATCACGGCATTGCGGGCCGAGTGACGGACGGACGGACCAGTCCGCCATGCGTCGTGTATGACCTTCTGCTTCGTCTGTATCCCGCGTCGTTCCGGAACGAGTACGGCGACGAAATGCGTCCGCTGTTCGAGCGCCGGCGTGCGCAGGCGAGGGGCGTCGGGATCGTGGCGCTCTGGGTGGGCACGATCGGGGAAGTCGTGGCGAACGCCGTCGCGGTCCACGTCGACATCCTGAAACAGGACGTGTCGTATACCTGCCGCGTCCTGCGGCGCTCTCCGGGATTTGCGATCACGGCCGTGCTCATCGTGGCGCTCGGCGTCGGCGCGACGACTGCTGCATTCTCGATTGCTGATTTTGTCCTGCTGCGGCCGCTCCCGTTTCCCGAACCCGATCGGATCGTGACGCTCTGGGAGCACATGCCGAAGTTCCGGAACAACCTCTCGCCGGCGAACTTCCGCGACTGGACGAGCGCGAGCACCTCGTTCGAACGCGCGGGGATGTACCACCCTCAGCTCTCGAGCCTGACCGGGACTGGCGATCCCATTCGTGTCGAAGGCGCGTCGGTGTCGGCCGACGTTCTGCGGATCCTCGGAGCCTCGCCGTTGCTAGGCCGCACGTTCGCCGACACAGACGATGGCGCCGGAGCGCCGGGCACGCTGCTCCTCGGCTATCGCTTCTGGCAGATGCAGTTCGGCGGGGATCCCAACGTGATCGGGCGAAAGGTCCTGATGGACGACGAGCCGTTCACCGTGATCGGCGTCATGCCCCGCGAGTTCAGGTTTCCGGCAGCCGAGTGGTCGTCGTTCTGGATGCCGCTGCGCTTGAGCGAACGTGAGTCATCCGATCGGGGCAACCATTCCTTCAACGGCGTCGCTCGCCTGCGCCACGGGGTGTCGCTCGAGCAGGCGCGAGTGGAGATGGACGTCATCACCGCGCGCTCGCGCCAGGAGCACCCCGCCGAGAACAAGGACGCGTCGGCCGACGTGCTGCGGCTCAGCGACGAGGTGCCCGAGCAATCGCGGTTGATGCTCTACGCGCTGGGCGGCGCGTCGGCGTGCGTGCTGCTGATTGCGTGCGCGAATCTGGCGAACCTGCTGCTCGCGCGGGCGCTCGGGCGGCGCCGCGAGCTGGCGGTGCGCACGGCCATCGGCGCCGGCCACGAACGCATGATTCGTCAGCTGATGACCGAGAGCTTGCTGCTGGCGATCATGGGTGGGGCGCTCGGCGTCCTCGTCGCGTACGCCGGTGTCCCGCTGCTGAACCAACTCGTACCGGTGACGCTGCCTGTCGCCACGACGCCAAGTGTCGACGTGCGGGTGATGCTGTTCGCGATAACGCTGACGATCGTCACCGGCCTTACGTTCGGCCTCGCGCCGGTGATGCGCGTCGGCGGCGAAGCGAGCCTCGCCGGGTTGCGTGAAGGGGCGCGAGCCGGCGGCGGCCAGAAGGAAGGCGCCCGCTCGGCGCTCGTCGTGGTCGAAATCGCCGCGTCCGTATTGCTGCTGGTGTCGGCCGGCCTGCTGCTGCGCGCATTGCTCAACGTCCGATCGGTCGACCCCGGGTTCCGCGCGGAAGGCGTGCTGACGATGCAGACGCCGCTTCCGATGCCGAAATACGCTGGCACTTCGACGCGCGAGGCGTTCTACACGCAGGTGCTGACCGGCCTGCGCGCGCTCCCGGGCGTGACCAACGCGGCTTTCGTGAGCTACCTGCCGATGGGCCGTATGCGCGGGGGTGTCTGGTCCGTCGCGGTCGATGGACAACCGGTGATGCCGCACGGCGATTCCGCCTACCTGCGGTACGTGACCCCCGGCTACTTCGCGACGATCGGCACGCCGCTTCTGAGCGGGCGCGACATCGCGGCTTCGGACGCGGCGGATCGTCAGTTCGTGGCCGTCATCAGCGAATCGTTCGTGAAGCGCTACTGGCCGAACGAGACCATCGCTTCGGTGATCGGGCGCCGGATCAATTTCGCCGGATACGATCGCACCGTCGTTGGCGTCGTCGGGGACATCCGCATGCGAGGGCTCGAGAGCGACGCAGCGCCGCAGACGTACCTGCCGTCGCCGCAGATCGGCGATCGCCCCATTCCATCTCGGAGCGTGATCCTCGGCTTCGTGCCGAGGGCATTGGTTGTGCGATCGACGCTTCCGCCGGAGAGCCTCACGGCATCGATCCGCGGCATCGTGCGGAACGCCGATCCGATGATGCCGGTCGCCGAGGTCAATCCGTTGACGACGATCGTCGATCGCGATACGGCATCGCGGTCGACGCAGGTGCGCGTGCTGGGCGCGTTCGCGCTGATTGCGTTCGTGTTGGCCGCGATCGGCATCCACGGCCTCCTGTCGTTCGCGGTGTCTCAACGCGTGCAGGAGATCGGCGTCCGTCTGGCACTCGGCGCGCGGTCGAGCGACATCCTGTCGATGGTCATGTGGCGTGGCGCGATCCTCGCGATCGCGGGGATTGTTCCCGGCGTGCTGCTCGCATACGCCGCCGGCCGCAGCATGGAGGCGCTGCTCGCCGGGGTCAAACCGGCCGACGGGCCGACGCTCGCTGCCGCCGTCGCGCTGGCGTTCCTGATGACCGTTCTTGGCACGCTTGCGCCAACGCTGCGCGCGCTGCGCGTCGATCCGATGACGGCATTGCGGGCCGAATGACGTAGGGGCCGACCCGCGTGTCGGCCCCCGGGCGGACACACAGGTCCGCCCCTACACTAACGGGCGGCCGCGCTCCACCGTCTAAAAGAGAATCATGCTCCAGGATCTGCTGACAGGACCTTCGCGTCACGCTTCGTGGCCTTCTCCGGGCTCCCGATGATGACCCTGACCATCGTGGTCACCGTCGGCCTTGGCATTGGCGCCACCACCGTCATTTTCAGCGCGATTCACGCCGCCCTCCTCCAGCCGCTGCCCTACGCCGACCCCGGCCGGCTGGTGCGCATCTATACGGACGCGCCGCCGAACCGATTCAGATTCTCGGTCGCCGACTACCAGGCGCTGCAGGCCGAGCAGACCCATTTCGAGCAGATCGCGGGCTACACCGACCGGCTGATGTCGTTCAGCGACGGCAACGTGGCCGAGCGTCTCCGGGGAAAGCTCGTCTCCTGGACGTACTTCAGTCTGCTCGGTCTACGGCCGGCCAACGGACGCGACTTCGCGGAAGCCGACGGCCGGCCCGGCAGCCCGCTCACGGTCATGGTCTCGCGGGGATTCTGGCATCAGCGGCTCGCTGGACGCGTCGACGCCATCGGCAAGCCGATCCGCATCGACGGTGCCGATCACATCGTGGTCGGCGTCCTGCCACAGACGGTCGGACCGCTCGAAGAGGGGCAGGACTTCTTCATCGCCGCCCAGTGGCAGCCGCCGCGGCGCAAGGGACCGTTTTTCATCACCACGCTCGCCCGTCTTCGAAGCGAATCGGAACGTTCGGCGGCGGCCGACGAGCTGCGCGCCATCAACAGACGGATGTTTCCGATCTGGCGGTCGTCGTATCAGGACGACAAAGCGACCTGGAGCTTCATCGATTTGAAGCGGCACGTCATCGGCGACGTCGAGCTGACGGCGGGCCTGGCACTCGCGGCGGTGGCCCTGGTGTGGCTGATCGCCTGCGCCAACGCGTCGAACCTGCTGGTCGCGCGCGTGACCAGCCGGCGGCGCGAACTCGCGGTGCGCGCGGCCCTGGGCGCGTCGCGCGGGCGCGTCGTGCGATATCTGATGGCGGAAAGCGCGGTGCTCGCGATTGGCGCCGCGTCGCTCGGCGTGCTGCTGGCGCGGACAGGCGTGCGCCTGCTCCGCGATGTTGGCGCCGCCTACTTCCCGCGCACCCACGAGATTGCGCTGGATGGACCGGTCTTCTGGCTCCTCGTCGGTCTGACCGCGGCGAGCGCGCTGCTGTTCGGCGTGGTGCCGGCGGTGTACGGCACCGGCGGCCCGGTCGACGAGTCACTGCGGTCGATGGGGCGTTCCTCGACCGGCAGTGTCAGCGTGAGGCGGCTGCGGCAGATTCTGGTCGGCAGCCAGTTTGCCATTGCCACGCCGCTGCTGGTCGTGGCGGGCCTGCTGCTCGTGAGCCTGAAGCAGCTGGGGCGCGTCGATCTCGGATTCGATACGCACAACGTCCTCAGCGGATCGATTTCGCTGCCGGCGACGCAGTACGACACTGCGGGCCGCGTCATCGCGTTCTGGGATCAGCTGCAGCGGCGCCTCGAGGCGCTGCCGGGTGTCTCGCGCATCGCGTTCGCGGACAGCCGGCCGCCGAACGGCGCCGGCAACTTCAACAACTTCGATCTGGAAGACTTTCCGACGGCAGCGGGGCAGTCGCAGCCGGTGACGCCGTGGGTGTCGGTCAGCCCCGACTACTTCCGGCTGCTCGGTCTGTCGCTGCTCGACGGCCGGCTGCTGGAGGACCGCGACGGTGCCGCCGCGAATCTCGAGTCGGTCGTCGTGGATCGCGCATGGGCCCGGCGGTTCTTTCCCAAGTCAGAGCGCCGTCGGCAAACGGTTTCACGAAGGCGGCTGCACGACCTGTCCCTGGACGACCGTGGTTGGCGTCGTCAGCGAGGTGAAATACGCCGGCCTCGACAAGCCGGACGATGGCACGGTCTACACGGCGATGCCGGCACAGGGGTCATCGTCGCCCGCTCGGGTCCGCTTCGTTCTTGCCCGGACGGACGTCGACGCGATCTCGCTCGCGTCTTCGGTACGTCAAATCGTCCGGGAACTCGACCCCAGCGTTCCGCTTTCAGGACTAGCCACGTTCGACGATCTCGTCGACCAATCGCTGCTGCGGCCGCGGTCGATGTCCATGCTCGTCGGCGGCTTCGCCGCGGTGGCGCTGATGCTGTCGCTGGTCGGGATCTACGGCGTGATGGCGCACTACGTCCAACAGCAGACCAAGGACATCAGCATCCGCCTCGCGCTCGGCGGGCGGCCGGCTCACGTGCTTGGGTTGATCGTCCGCGAAGGGATGAAAGTGGTGACGGGTGGCGTCGTCGTCGGGCTGGCGGTCGCTGCCGGCGCCGCGCGCGTGATGTCGAGCCTTCTGTTCGGTGTCGGCGCCGCCGATGCCGTCACGTACGCGGCGGTCGCCATCCTCATGCTCGGCGTCGCGCTGGCCGCCTGTTTCGTTCCCGCGCGCCGTGCCATCGGCGTCGAACCCGCCGCGGTCCTTCGTAACGAATAGCTACCGGGCCCGCGTCCTGAGGTCGTAATGGATACTCGGGATATCCATGCCGAGCGGCGTGTGCTTGTTGCTCAGATCGGATGGGCGAGTCCAGCGACCGAACACGAAGCCAAACACCACCGCGCCGTTGTTTGACGAGCCGACGAGCGTCTCGTTCAGCATCACCTCGCCGAACAGCGCGAACTGAGGCGTCAAATGCTGGGTGACGCGCAGATCGGCGCCCACGCGATCGCTCAGCAAAGACGGCCTCGCCCTGCGCAGCCACATGAGATGGCCCTCGATGTCGGTGTTCACCGCCAGGCGCCGCCTGCGCTCCGCCGCCATAGGCATCGGTCACCTGGGCGATGCGCTCGATCGCCGCGACGGGAATTCCCAGGCCGACCGGCGCGAGCAGCAGTGACGATTGGCGATCAAGAAGGCCGACGTCCTTGAACCCCTTCGTGCCAAAGAAATTCAGGCGCACGTTGGTCAACAGGACGTCCGCGACGGCTGAGGCCTGACCGAGCGAGCCGCCATCGAGCGAGGGCGCGAAGTCGGCAAACTTGAGGTTTGCAAACACGCCAAACTGCACCTCGCGCCGGCGTTTTATCAGACCGAAGTCGATTTCGCCTTCGTGGCGCCCTTCGTAGTAGAGATATTCGCCCTGGCCCTGGAAGGCGAAACTGTGGCGCTCGCCGAACGGCACCATCTGCCGTCCCTGCGCAGTGACGGTGAAATCGCCGGTTCGGGTGGACCCGAACGTCGGGCCGATGCTGAGGCCCACCGAGGTGAACGACGGGGCATGGCACAACTCGGCCGCCGGCGTGTCAGCGGTCAGCGTCACCGTTTTCGCAGGCGTGGCCGGATCGTTACTCGAAAAAGTCAGCGTGGTCGTTTTCGGGCCTGCCGTCGTCGGCGCGAGACGGATCGGCACTTGGAGCGACGTACCAGGCGCGACGACCAGGGGGAACACCAGTACCTGGGGCACCTGAAATTCCGGCGAGCTCGAGGCGATCGCCGAGATGACGAGCGGCGCGACGCCGCTGTTCGTCACCGTGACGTCGAGATCGCGCGTGTCGCCGACACACACCTGCCCGAGGCTTCCAGTGTCCACCACGCTGGTTGTGATGACTGGCGCGCCGCCGGTGCCGCTGACGCGGACTTGTCGTTGCGCGCCGGCCGGATCATTGCTCGTGATGGTCAGCGTCGCGCTTTTCGGGCCGACGCTGGTCGGCTGGAATCGGATCGGCACGTCGACGGCCGTTCCGGGCGCGACGGAGAACGGAAACGACGTCACTTGCGCCGCCTGGAAGTCCGGCGCGTTCGACGTCAGGTTGGTGACGGTCAACGGACAGCTGCCGGGGTTCGCAATCACGAGCGGCTGATCGCGCAGTGAGCCGGGCGTGACGGTGCCGAAATCGCCAGCGTCCGCGATCATCGTCGTCATCGCTGCCTGCGTGCCGCGGCCCGACACGAAAATATTCACGTTGGGGCTGACGGTGTCGTCGCTCGGCACGGTCAGCGCGGCCGACTTGTTGCCTGCGCTCGGTCGGTGTAAACCGCACTTGAAACGGAAAGCATGAACCTGCCGCGACGGTGACGGGGTATCCGGATGAGGGCGTGGCGACCGGAGAATTGCGGGTCGGACGACGTGATGGGATCGACGTGGAGAGGATTCGTGCCGCGTGTTGCAGACGTTGGCGGTGGCGAGCGCGCTGGAACCGACGCAGGTATCGGGGAACACGACGGGTCCGGGGATCTGTATCTGCGAGGCGGCGACGACGAGCGATGCGAAATAGAGATTGACGGCGCCGGCTGGCCCGATCGTGGGCGGGGGCGTCGTCGCGGACGGCCAGATCGCGTAGACGCGCCCGGCCGAGCAGGCATTGCCGTTGTAATCCCCGTACTTCGGGACTCCGCCTGTGGGAACCGGTTGACACGTCTCCGGAAATGGCACGACGGGGCAGTTGGGCGTGCTGAAATCGCACGAGTTGCCCGAGCCGACTTGCGGAGTAATGGCGGGGCGAAAGCACCGTCCAGCCAGCTGTGGCTGCTGTGGCGTGCAGGTTTCCGAGTCGGAGACGGCGCGCGTGCCTTGGAACCAGCTGTTCGGGCTCCCCGGGGGCCGCCCCGCTTCGCACTGGTTGTCCGCAGTGTTCGCCGGGTTGATCCGTCGTTCGACGCCGGCGACGAGATTGCCGGCACCGTCACGCGTTGCGCTGCCGCCGTAAAAATCCGTGAGGCTGATGTTGGTCGCTGTTGCGGCGCGCCGATCGAACCATGTCACGTATGCGGCGCCCCCCACGGAACAGATCCAAGGCATGAAGCGGCGCCCCAAGGCAGCGCTGCTCACGGTGACGGTACGGGCCGGCAGCCAGTTCGCGCCGCTGTCGACCGAATCTTGCACCACGATGTTCTCGTTGTTCGCGGCGGTCATTCTGCGCGTAGGTGACGAAGATATGCGTGGCGTCGCGGTCGTCGACCGCAACCGTGAAACTCGAGAGATTGTTCCCGGTATTGCAGCGATCGAGGCCGGGCATCGCGGCCGGACCGCACGGGATCGCGCCCGACACCCATGCGCCAGGACCCAACGTCGCAACCGGCGCGGCGATCACCTGCCGCACGAGTCCGGTCGTGCAGGAGGTAAAACGGATCGAGAAAAATCCCATTGCCGTTTTGATAGACCACGTACACGCGGCTGTCCTGTCCGACCGTGACACGCGGGAAATCCCCTGCGAAAACAGTCGCCCCACCCCACGCCTGACCGTTGTTGCAGGCGATCCCGTATCGGTTGCCGCCATGCCGCCAAACTGAGTACACCTGATCGCCGCCGCCGTTGCCCGCGTTAAACCGGTCAGCCGCGATGTGTTCCTGGTCCGGGATCGGAACGGAGTTCGGCGGGGCGGTCGCAAAGCCACACGGCGGCGGGTTCACGCTGGTTGCGGCGGGACAGGTGAACGCGTTGACCGGAGGGCCCAGCGTCAGCGTGTTGTTGGTCGCCTGAATGGCCGTCGAGCTTCCGCTGATTGTCGCGACGTAGAATGTGCCGCTCCGGCCAAACGCCACCGATCCGTCGCCGCCAGTCGGCTGGGGTACGATCGGGCGGTCAATCGTCCAGTTCTGCCCGCCGTCGGTCGACGTCGAATAGACGAAACCTTGAGCGATGACGATGTTCTGGCCGTTGGTCGAGACTGCGATTTCGGCCTCGCTGGCATTGTTCAAGGTCAGTTGTGCCAGGCCCGGCGCTTGAAGACTCAGCGCAGCGGCGCGGCCGCCGCCGGCTCGGTACCGCTTGGACGGCCCGGCCGCCCGCACGCCCGTCCGGAATAGTCCTCGCGTTCGGCCGCGGCGGAGGGATCGGCCGGCGCAGCGGCGTGGCACGGAGCCGTGACAGCTCGCGGTCCACGACGGCGGGATCGCCCTGTGCACGAAACACGAGGCTCTGCTCGATGGCTCTGGTGGTCGCCTCCAGAGCCGCCGGCGCATCAGGCGGCAGCCGACCCTCGACGCGTACGACGAGGTTCGCGGCCGCAATGACCGTGGTCAGTCGCAGAACGGTCAGCGGATAGAGCGCCTGCTTCTGTGCTTCACGAGGTCTTTCCGGCTGTTCCCGTCCCGCTGACGGGTCGTCCCGATCGGGCTCCTCGAGATCCGGGTCTTCCATCCCGGGCTGCTCGCGCGGCTCGATCGACCGGCGCTGTAATGCCGGCCACCCGCCGATCCGGAGAAATGTCGTCGGCGCGGAAGATTCGGAACGGATGTTCTCGAGTCGGCGAAGCGCCTCCGCGTGGTCGCGCATCCTTTCGACGCTCACGAGAATCTGTGCGGTCTGATTGAGGGCTTGAGCATCGAGCGCGCTCAGTCGGTCCGCTGAAACACTGACGATCCGCGCGTTGTCCCCCTCCTGCGCCATGAACCAGCCGGTGGGATAGGACAGGGTGATGCCGTGCGCCGTCATCTGTCCGCGCTGCGCGAGCGGGGCAGCGCCCTGGCCGGTTTGAGCCTGAGCGCGCCCATGGATGACGGCCGCCAGCAGACAGCACACGAGCAGACCGGCGCCGCGAACGAACCGATGACGCCAGTCGCTCGATCGAACCCAACCCATTGTTCGACTCCTTGCCGGACTTCACACCAATCCGCGATACCGGGGCGCAGGCGCGTGTTTACTGCAGCGACGGTCGGGACGACCCTCCCAGCAGCGATGTGCTGATCGTGAACGCGAAATGATGACCTTCGGTGCTGCCGGTGGACCACGAGGCGACGACCGCAGGGAACCCGCCGGCCCTCAGCGTCAGACCGAATGTGTAGCTGCGAACCAGGTTGTCGAAGCTCAAGCTCTCTTGCTGGAGCGCCACCTGACCCTGTTCAGCGGCCAGCCAGATGCCGACTGGTGTCTTGAAGATCGAGTGCTCGAAGCTCTCCTGCAGCACGAGCAGCTTCGGACCGCGGAAGCGATAGTCTTCGTAGCTGGGTAGGACGCGGTTGCCGTTGATGTCGGAGCCACCGATCGTCTGCTGAAAGTAGAACGGGACCACATTTCCGGCGGAGACGCCGGACGCCGACGCGAACAAGCGGAATCCGATACTTCCCGTGTAGTTGCGGGAAGCCGCCGGCGGAATCATCGGGGGGCACCGGAGGTCGCCGGGGGTCACACCGCACTGATTCGGGTCGTTCGTGTCTCGAGTCAGCGATGGCGCCACGGTCTTGTACAGCGCGAACTCGTTCGACAGATCCAGCGTCCACCGTCGGAACGAGAATGTCGAGTCTGACGCCGCGAGGAATTGCTGAAACGTGCCCAGATAGTTCAATCGCACGCGGCCGTTCGCCAATCGCGGCATGACGCGAACGCCCTCGCCGAATTGTGCGAAGCCCGGCTGGGCGAGGAGACCGGGTGCGGTGACGGGGGTGTAGAGCTGGTCGATTGACGGCCCCTTGTCCGTGTTCGCGCCGCCGACGTCCACGAAGCGGCCGTTTGCCTCGCCGACCAGCGACAGATTCAGCCGGCCGAGACGTGTGATGGGGTAGATCGCGCTGGTTCCCACGATCGTTTGCCGCATGTCAAAGATCGATTTCATGCTGAGGGTCGTGTTGGGGCCCGAGGCCGAAGTACGAGACGGTCGGCAACGAGATGTTCTGCGCGTAGATGTTGAAGACCGGATAGGGGCTGATGCCGGCGGACGCATCCGATCCGGCGCCCGGACCGACGGGGATCGGCAGCCGCACGCCCGTGCGAACCATCTTCAAGTACGCGCCGGCTCTCCACGCGCCGCCGGTGGCGCCGACGACGTCACCGCTCCAGCTGAATCGCCAGTTTTCACCGATCGGGCGTTCGGCGGTGATCGCCGGTCCGAACGCGAACCCGTTCTGCGGCGCGATGCTGCCGATGGCGACGTGCACCGGGTGGTCCGTGGCCAACGTCGAGGCGCAGCTCACGAACGTCTTGAAGCTCTTGCAGCCCTCTTTGAGCGCTTCGCCTTCGATTCGAAACTCGGCCCCGAGCGTGCTCTCGCCTTGCGCCAGCGCCGGCGCGGCGGTCAGCACGCACGCGATGATGATGATGATGCGCATCCGTCAGCCTCGCTTGCGGGCGTTGCGCCCGCGCTTCGGCGCCGCGGCCTTCTTCGGCGCTTTGCGGCCGGCGGGCGCCGCGCCTCCGCCGGACGGCGCCAGGTTCTTCCGCGTGGCTAATCATCCGCGCGCGTGGGCAGCGGCACGTGCGCGGCCTGTGGATGCAGACGCCCTGGTCAGTTCGTGGATGCGCGCGGCGACCTGACCTTCGGTCAGCGGTTTCTTCCGTTTCTTTCTCGGCGGCGGGTACTCGCCAGCAGGCCGTCTCGAGATGCTCGAGCTGCGCCAGCAAGAGGCCCGACGCCAGACGGTTCTTGTTGAACGCGCTCTTCGGGGTCTTCGGAACGCTGATCTTGGTCACAGCCATCGTGGTTGCCTTCCGGGTTGATGGAAATCAGAGGGTGAATTCCGGACAGTCCGGCCGCATGACCGGCAGCGACAGAAGATCGAGGAATGTTTCGGCCGCCGCTTCGCGAGGCGATCGGTCGCTGTCGTTGAAGCCGGGTAGCAGCCACTTCGACACCGTGTTGGGGATCGAGGCGTGCTCGAAGATGCGTTCGGTGCCGTCGGCCCGCTTGTGCACGACGGTGCCTTTCTGCACCCACGGCGAGACCAGAATGGCCGGGACGCGCACGCCCAGGCGATCGAAATGAAACGGCTCGCCGGTTTTCGTCGCGTTCGGCTGCGCCACGAAGCCGTCCGGCATGCACGCCGGCGGAGGGACGTGGTCGTAGATGCCGCCGTGCTCGTCGTAGGTGATCAACAGCGCGGTGCTCGCCCACAGCGCCGGGTTCTTCCGGATCGCCTGGTAGATCGACGCGATGAACCGCTCGCCCTCGGCCACATGGTGATCGGGGTGCTGGTCCGACGCGATCAGGTTGCCGCCGGGGCCGTCGTGGTCGCTGTAGTTCGGCTCGACGAAGCAGTAATCGGGGAGCGTTCCCGCTTTGCAATCGTCGAGAAACTGCGGATAGGTGGCGAACAGCTGTGGCTGGTTCTGGAGCAGATTCACCACCTCCAGCGTGGAGCTGACCTGGTCGAAGTAATACAGCTTGGCCAGCTTCCCCTTGTCGATCACCCGGTCGTAGATGCTCTTGAACTTCTGGTTGGCGTAGAAGAGCTCCATGCCGACGTGGCCGAACGACGTCCCGTAATGCGCGAAGGCCCGATTGCAGAGTGTCGGCCCGGGAATCGACGCAAACCACCGGTTGAACACCGCGTACTCGCGCGCCAGCGTCGTCAGCACCGGCAGCTTCTCGGGCGCGAAGTAATACATCACATTGCGCGAGTGCTCGACGTTCCGCTGCTTGTTGAAGTAGCTGGCGATGAAGCCCTGCATGCCGGGCACGTCGCCGCCGTTGAAGATCTGCTGGTCGACCGGCGCGAAGTCGTGGTCGGGATCCGGCGTCAACTGGCTCTGATACTTGGCCTTGGGCTGGACCTTCACGATCGTTCCGGTCGTGTCGGGGTTCGATTCGTCGCCCCGGAGCCCGTCGATCGCATTGTTCTCTTTGAACAGCCCGCCGAGCATGTGATCGAACGAGCGGTTCTCCATCATCAGCACGACGAGATGTTTGAGATTGTCGAGGCCTGGCGGCATAAGACACGGACTCCAAAAAAAAGTTGCGCGTGACCCGGCTACAGTCGCGGATCGTCGAACACGCTGTCTGTGCAATATGGAACAGTTACCAGTTCTATCATGGTTTTCGATCGCCCCTTCTTCACAGATCGACGCAAAATCGCCAAGTTCCTGCCGTCGCACTAGCTCGACAGTAGCGGCGGCGTCCTGACAGACGCACGACTCGGTTTCGTTTACAACGTCTGAAGCGACGAATGTCATCGTGAAGACACCCGCATGTGTAAACGTATGATCACGACGATCCCAACCATCATCGTCACGCTGGAGGAATTTGGCCGAGAACATTCCGGAACTGAGAAAACGGCAGCCTGCCGCGCACGGCGGAGGCGTGCGCGGCGATCAGTACGTCGCGCGGTCGTCGCTCTTCGAAGGGCGATTCGGCCGGATGTTTCGGTCGCTGCCCCCGGCCGTATGGCCAGTCGAGGCGCTGATGACGCTCGGCGCCACCGGCAACATGACGGCGGAGCCCGAAACCGGCGAAAAGGATCCGCGGCTGCCGGCGGCCGCGAAGGAGAATCCGAAGAAGCGGATCCATGACGACGAGGAAAACGCGGGGATCGCCGCAGGGTACACCTATCTCGGGCAGTTCATCGACCACGACATCACGTTCGATCCAGCCTCCAGTCTTCAGCAGCAGAACGACCCGATGGCCCTGGTCGACTTTCGCACGCCGCGGCTGGACCTCGACTCGGTCTACGGCCGCGGGCCCGACGAGCAGCCGTACATGTACGACGGGAAGAAATTCAGGCTCGGGCGGCCGCTCTTCGATCTGGATCAGGCGACGAAGGCCCGGGATCTACCCAGGTTCGACGATCCGAACGATCCGAACGGCGCCAAGCGCGCGCTGATCGGCGACAAGCGAAACGACGAAAACGTCATCATCTCGCAGTTGCATGCCGCCCTCCTGCAGTTTCACAACAAGCTCGTCGACGACCCGGCCAACCAGACCGCGACCTTCCAGGAAATCCAGCAGCACGTGCGCTGGCACTATCAATGGATTGTCGTCAACGATTTCCTGGTGACGATCTGCGGCGAGGATGTCGTCAACGACATCCTTCCGCACCGCCGCAAGAACCTGCCGATCTGGAAGAACCCGCCGCGGTTCCAGTTGTATCGGTGGCGCACCGATCCGTTCATGCCGATCGAGTTCTCGGCGGCGGCCTATCGCTTCGGCCACTCGATGGTCCGGCCGATCTACCGCCTGAACACGCGGCTGAACGGCGGCGACGATCCGCTCAAGGCGACGCCCGACGAAATCGAGCGCGGCCTGGACGGCCGGTTCTTCATCTTTGCCGGCGTCCAGCGGCGCGGCCTGAATGGCTTCGGCGAGTTCCCGAAGCAGTGGGCGATCGACTGGAGCCTCTTTTTCGACGTCAAGGGATCGATCAAGAACGTCGGCAAGCGGAGGGTCCAGCCGGCGTACAAGATCGACACCTCGCTCGTGAATCCTCTCGGCTTCCTGCCGGAGTTCAGCCAGCCGCCGCGCGCGCCGCAACCGCCGCTGACGGTGGACCAGCTGCATTCGGTCCCGATCGATCCGGTGAACAACCCGGCCAACCTGGCGCAGCGCAACCTGCTGCGCGGGCTGCGCATGGGGCTGCCGAGCGGCCAGGATGTCGCGCGCTCGATGGGGATCGAGCCGATCAGGGATCGCGATCTGCGCGTCGGCAAGGCTGTGGTCGAGGACTGGGACAGCAATCCGACGCTGGCCTCGCTCCACGACAGCTTCATTGGACGCGCGCCGCTCTGGTACTACGTGCTCGCGGAGGCGCAGTACGAGTGGATCCAGCGCGCAACCGGCAGAGGCGGCAAGGGCGACGAAGAACCGCTCAGGCTCGGCACCATCGGCGGGCGCATCGTCGCCGAAACGCTGCTCGGCCTGCTCTGGGGAGATGGGCACTCGTATCTGCGGCAGGCGCCGAACTGGACGCCGGCGACGATTCGGAGCATGGGGGAGCTGATTGACTTCGCGTTAACCTGATCTCGCAACCTCCTTTCAGGGCTGCGCCTGAGGCAGGGCGAACGCGACGACTGAGCTGCCGGACGGCGCTCCGTTCTTGCCGCCGCCGCAGACGATGACGACGAACTGCCTGCCGTTGATGCGGTAGGTGGCGGGAGTCGCGTTGCCGGCCGCCGGCAGCGTCGTTTCCCAGAGCAGCTTGCCGGTGAGCTTGTCGAAGGCGCGGAATTTCTTGTCGAAGTTCGTCGCCGCGATGAAGAGCAGGCCGCCGGCCGTTGCAATCGGTCCGCCGTAGTTGTCGCTACCCGTGTCTTTCATGCCCTTCGCGGCGAGCTCGGGATACTCGCCGAGCGGAATTTTCCAGCGGATGGTACCGGCGTTGAGATCGATGGCGTTGAGCGTCCCCCATGGCGGCGTGATCGGCGGGTAGCCGTCGGGATCCCGGAAGAGCGTTTCGCCGTCGATGCGGTATTTCAGCCAGCTTGGATCGCTGGTGACGCTGGGGTCTGCGCCTTTGTCACGCCCGGTGATCAGGAACTCCACCAGGTCCGCGATGTTGCGCCCACCCATGTCCGGGAAGCCGGGCATCCGTCCCGTGCCCTCGCGGATGACCGTCGCGATCTGCTCGCGCGTCCGCCGCTCGCCGATGCGTTCGAGCGACGGCGCCGCCGGGGAGCCTGTCCGGTCCTCGCGGTGGCAGCTGGCGCAGTTCACCTTGTAGAGCGACGTGTCGTTATTCGGGATCAGCCGCACGATCCACGGCATCTCGTTCGAGTTGACGTAGAGCAGTGCGCTCTGCGGATCGAACGCCGCGCCGCCCCACTCGGCGCCGCCGTCGAATCCCGGGAACACGATGATCCCGCGCTCGGTCGGCGGTGCGAACATGCCGGACCCGAGTTGCTTGAAGCGCGAGAGAACCGCCTCGTGCGCTTCGGGCGTGCGCCTGGTGAGCATCGCCTCGGTCAGACCCTGGCGCGTGAACGGCGGCGGTTTCAGCGGATAGGGCTGCGACTCGGCCAGCTTCTCGCCGTCGATGTCCGACGGCGGCACGCGTCGATTCGCGAGCGGAAACAACGAGGCGCCGGTCCGCCGATCCAGCACGTAGACGTAACCGAACTTGGTGACCTGGGCGACCGCTTCGACGAGACGGCCGTTGCGTCTGACCGTGACCAGATTCGGCGCCGTCGGAAAGTCCCAGTCCCACACGTCGTGCCTGATGCCCTGGAAATGCCAGACCCGCCTGCCGGTGCGGGCATCGAGCGCGATGACGCAGTTCGCGAACAGGTTGTCGCCGTGACGATTGACGCCGTAGAAGTCGAACGAGGCGGATCCGGTCGCCGCGAAGACCATGGCGTTTCTGGCATCGACCGTGACGCCGCCCCAGGCGTTGGCGCCGCCAATCAGGCGATGGGCGTCCGGCGGCCAGCTGTCGTACGCGAATTCGCCGGGTTGCGGAATGGTGTGGAAGATCCAGCGCAGCTTGCCGGTGTGGACATCGAACGCGCGGATGTGTCCGGGCGTTCCGGGCAGCGTTTCCGGGACGCTGCTGCCCATGATCAGCAGGTCCTCGAAGATCGCGCCCGGCGTGCTGGCGCTGACGCTGGCGCGATCGGGCGGCATCCCGAGGCCTTCGCGCAGGTCCACGCGTCCCTCGGCGCCGAATGACGCGATCGGCGTCCCCGTCTTCCGATCCAGCGCCCACAGCCAGTTGCGATAGGTCACGAAGACGCGGTCGTCGTGGACGGTGACGCCGCGGTGACGGAATCGCGCGCCGCTCGACACGCCGCCGCTCGGGTCGAACTTCCAGATCTCGCGGCCGCTTTCGGCGTCGAGCGCCGCGACCTTCAGGGTCGGCGTCGTCACATAGAGCATCCCGTCGACGACCACGGGATTGCTCTGCATTTCCGAGCCCTTGAACGCATCGTGCGAGTCGTACGTCCAGGCCACTTGCAGCTTGGCGACGTTGTCACGAGTGATCTGCGCGAGCGGCGAGTAGCGGATGTTGTCGACGCCACCGTGCATCGGCCACCCCTCGTCGGCCTGTTGCACGAAGGCGGCCTGGCCGAGCAGCAGGACACACGCGGCGAACAGCCAGGTCCGATTCATCAAGGTCCGGTCATTCTGAGCCATCGGCACGCCCGATGTCGACCGATCGGTCCTCGCCCGTGCCGCGGACCCGGACGCGCCATGGATTGCAGCACACCTCGCAATCCTGCACGAACGTACCGCGGACGTCTGGCTCGAGATAGATTTCGACCTGCTCGCCGCAGTAGGGGCAGGTGACGGTGAACTGTTCCAAAGTTAAAACTTAAAAGGTAAAAGTTAAAACCAAAAGACAGCCACGCTGCGACGCGTGACTTCACTTTTCACTTTTCGAGTTTAACTTTTAACTTTTAACTTTTCTCTTTTAACTTTCAACGAGCGAGGCGGTGTATTCCTCGTAGGTGCCCTTGAAGTCTTGAATCGCGCCGCGATCGAAGTGCCACACGCGCGTGCCGACCTCCTCCATCAGGTCCTCGTCGTGCGTCACCAGCAGCACGGTGCCATCGTAGCGCTGGAGGGCGATGTTGAGGGCGTTGATCGACTCGAGATCCAGATGATTGGTGGGCTCGTCGAGGATGAGCACATTGGGCTTCTGCAGCATGATGCGGCAGAACAGCAATCGCGCGGTTTCGCCACCCGACAGCGCGTCCGTCGGCTTCAATCCTTCTTCGCCGCTGAACAGCATCTGGCCGAGGAGGCCATGGATGTCCTGCCGCGACGCGTCGGGGTCGAACCGGTGCAGCCATTCGACCGCGGTCAGCCCTTTCTCGATCGCCCCGGTGTGATCCTGCGGGAAGTAGCCGATCGACACTTCGTGACCCCAACGGACCGAGCCGGAGTCTTCGGCCAGCAGACTCTTCAGCAACGTCGTCTTGCCAAGACCGTTGCGGCCGACGAGCACGACTTTCTCGCCACGATTGACGATGGCCCCGAAGTTCGTGATGACGGGAACGCCGCCGAAGGCCTTGGTGACGCCCGAGCATTCGAGCGCGACCCGGCCGGAAGGACGATTCATCGTGAACCGGATGTAGGGGCGCTGGATGTTCGAGCGTGCCAGTTCGGTCGTCTGCAGGCGCTCGACCTCTTTCTTGCGCGACATCACCTGGCTGGCGCGCGTGCCGGCCGAGAAGCGCGCGATGAAATCCTGCAGCTGCGCGATCTTCTTCTCGCGCTGCTCGTTCTGCGATTCGACCCGCGTCCGGATCTGGGTCTTGGCGAGCACCATGTCGTCGTAGCCGCCGGTGTAGGTGATGATCGTCTCGTAGTCGATGTCGGCAATGTGCGTGCACACCGCGTTGAGGAAGTGGCGGTCGTGCGAGATCACGATCAGCGTGCCCTCATACCGGAGCAGAAACTCCCGCAGCCAGTGGATGGAATCGAGATCCAGATGGTTGGTCGGCTCGTCGAGCAGCAAGGCCTCGGGATGGCCGAACAACGCCTGCGCGAGCAGGACCCGGACCTTCTGACCGCCCTGCAGCTGCGCCATCGTCCGCTCGTGGAGCGCCTCCGGAATGTCGAGTCCCTGCAGCAGAATCGCGGCGTCGCTCTCGGCGGTATAGCCGTCTTCGTCGCCGACGATGCCTTCGAGCTCGCCGAGGCGCATGCCATCCGTGTCGGTCAGCGCCTCCTTGGCGTACAGCCGCTCGCGTTCTTCGAGCGCCTGCCAGAGCCGGTGGTTGCCCATGATCACGGTGTCGATCACGCGAACGCGATCGAAGGCAAACTGGTCCTGTTTGAGCACGCCGAGCTTGCCGGGACGGTCCACGGTGCCGCGCTGCGCATCGAGCTCGCCGGTGAGCAGCTTCATGAACGTCGATTTGCCGGCACCGTTCGGCCCGGTGAGACCGTACCGCCTGCCGGTGGAAAACGTGGTGGTGACGTCGTCGAAGAGCAGCTTCGACCCGAACCGCATCGAGACACCCTGGACTGCAATCATCGCGCGCGATGCATCCTTCCTGAAAAATGGAGCGAGAGGAACTCACAATTATAACATTCGACGACGTGGTCCGCTCCTTACTCGCGTTCGAGGAGTGGTTGACGCGCCGGGCAAGCAGCACCGCCGACCGATGCCGAGCCAACCCGGGGTCAAACACTCGGATGCGAGAATCGCGAAGATGGAGGCGTCGAACCGGTCGCGGCGCCGCGGCGGTGCCCGCTAGCTGGACCTCAGGACGTCTTGACGATCCGGTAGAGGTGCGTGTCGCTGCGAATGAAAAACGACCCATCCGCGACAGCGATTGACGCGAGCGTGGCGCCGTCCAGCGAAGCGGTCGCCAGCCTGACGAACGCTTTGCCGGGCGCGATCGCCGTCGCACCGCCTTCCTCGTTCAAGAAGTAAATCCGGCCGTCCGCGAACACCGGCGATGCGGAGTATTCGCCGCCGAGGCGCTGCTGCCAGTGGGTATCGCCCGTCCTGGCGTCCAGACAGGAGGCGATCCCGCCGTCGTTGACGACGTAGATCTCGTCTCCCACGATCAGCGGCGAGGGAGTCAACGGGGCGGCGCGACGAAGAGTCCACGCGACGTGCGTTTTCGTCACGTCGCCGCTGCCGTCCGGACGCACGGCCATCAGCGTCGGCTGCTGGAATCCGGTCGCGATGTACACGAGGCCGTGGCCGTACACCGGACGCGGCACGTTCGAGAAGCCATCGGCGTAACTGACGCGCCAGAGTTCCTTGCCGGTCTGCGGATCGTAGGCGGCGGCCCGATAGGCACCGACGCTGACCACCTGGTCCTGTTCGCCGACGCGAATCAGCAATGGTGTCGTATACGCCTGGTCCCACGGCTGACGCCGCCACGTCTTCCACCGGACTTTGCCGGTCCGCTTGTCGAGCGCGACGACGAAGGCCTGGTCGCTGCCGTCGCAGCTGAAGATGAGCAGATCGCCGTACAGCATTGGCGAGCCGCCGTTGCCGTGCTGCGACTGATAGGGCAGCCGCGTCTTCCAGACGATCTCGCCAGACGCCGTCAGCGCGGCGGTGCCTTCGGCGCCGAAGTGGACGTACACGCGTTCGCCGTCGGCAATGGGCGTGGGCGACGCGTGACTGTTCTTCGCGTTCAAGAGGTCCGCGCTTCGGAGGTGAAAGACTTCGACGTTGACCGCTTCGCGGCCCGTCTCGACGTCGTAGGCGACGGCACGCAGCGATGCGCCGTTGGCTTTCACCGACGTTGTCAGCCAGACACGGCCACCCGCGACGACCGGCGACGACCAGCCGCGTCCGGGCACTGGGGTCTTCCACTTGACGTTGCGCGATTCGCTCCAGTCGAGCGGCAGCCCGCGTTCCGACGAATGCCCCTGGCCGGTCGGACCGCGGAACTGGGGCCAGTCCTCGGCACGAACGCCCGCGCGGCTGAGGACAACGAGCACCACGAACGCGAGGCATCGCCGCACGATCTTGATTCTACGACTGCGCGGGGCGCTGTCGGGGCTAGAGCTGGGGTAGGGGCTAGGGGCTAGGGACTCGCTGTGGGTCGATCGGGTTCTAGCCCGAGGATTCAGCTAGCCCCAAGCCCCCAGCCCCGATATCTTTCACCGATGCGCTGGATGACATTCGCGATTGCCATTCTTTTCACGACCACCGGGCTCGCTGGGCAGGGCCCACGCCCGGCCATCATCGATCTCTGGATGAGCGGCAAGCCCGCCTTCGGCATCTATGCGCCGAACGAGAATGCTGGTCCGCGCGGACAAGGTCCTCGCCCGGCGGTGTACACCCGCGAAGGCGGCGAGAAGCTGGCGATGAACCCGCTCTACGACTTCGTATTTCTCAACCTCGAAGGCAGCTACGACGGCGCCGCGATCAAGGCGATCGCGGACGGGTTGCGGAGTGCCAGCGCCGCGGGCCGCAAGACGCTCATCGTCCGCATTCCGCCGATCGAGAAGGATGGCGCTGACGCGACCCGGACGCGCGTCAAGGAGGCGTTCGATGCCGGCGCCGACGGCGTGACGATTCCCCACGTCCGCAGCGTCGACGAGGCGAAGCTGGCGATCGGTTTCTTCCGCGACGCGCGGGCGAACGTCTGGTCGCCGGCGAATCGCACCGGCGACCGCATCGCGATGCTGATGCTGGAGGATCCGGCCGCCGTGGCGCAGGCCAGGGAGATCGCCGACCTGACGGGCTACAGCATTCTCGCGTGCGGCATCGGCAGCCTCGCCCAGGCGCTCGGCGGCGATCGCGAGGGCGCCGAAGCAGGTACGCAGAAGGTGCTGGCCGAAGCCCGGCGCGCGACGCTCGTCGACATGCTCACGTTCAACGCCCAGGATGCCGGGAAGCGCGTGAAGGAAGGATTTCTCGCGCTGCTGACACAGGGAGCCGCGGCGGACGAAGCGATCAAGGCCGGCCGCGCCGCCGCCGGGAGATAGGAGCGATCCGTCAGCGCGCGAACATCGCGGCGTTGAACAGGACCCGGAACGTGCCGAACGGCTGACCGCGCCACGTCGGGCGAAATCCGAGCAAGACGACGTGGCCGTCGCCCAGCTGAACGTCGAGCGCGGCCGCTTTGCCGTGCAGATACTGTTTCGCCGATCAAATAGCCGGACAGCAGCGGCGATCCGGTTTCGGCGTAGCGCGCGATGACCGATCCCTGGAAGCCGTCGGTCGTCTCGAATACGGGACTGCCGTCGACGAAAACCGCCGCCCGCTCCGTCATGCCGGCCATCACCGGGTGAGCGGGATCGGTCGTGACTTCGACGATCGAGCCTCGCAAGAAAAACTCCTCCGGCCGCAGTCCGGCGACCACATTGCGCACCGGCAGCTTGAACTGCTGAATCGCGAACGCGCTCGCGTTGCTGAGGCAGACGAGCGTGCCGCCGCTGCGCACGAACCGCTCGAACCCCTGCAGGTCGTTCGGCGTCAATTGATACGCGTACTCCGGGCGGACGGCGCGGCCGGCGCCGCCACCCGCCTGCCCTGAGCCTCGTCCTCCAGCCGCTGCGCCCGCGATCGGCACACGGGCGTCGTCGGCGATGATCAGCACGTCGATTTTGTCCGTCAACGGCGACTTGAAATCGTCGGGATGGACGAGCACGTAGGAGAACCCGTACTGCTCGAGCAGCCAGCGTGTCCATCCCTCGTCCATGCTGCCGGTCCACGGCTGGTAGAGGCCGAGGCGCGGCCTGCGCACAGCCCGGCCGGGCGCGGACAGCGTCCGCTCGGCGCGCAGCGCGAGCGACTCGACGAGATCGTTCTGCGCGCCGTCGGAGAGCCCCATGATCGCGTAGCGCACTGGCGATCCGGACGCATCGGCGCTGGCCTGCACTTTTGCGCCTTGCTCCCACGCGCGATTCAGCGCGCGGTAGGCGTTGTTCTGCGCCGGATCGATCACCAGGATCGGACCCGTGCCCGTGACGCGACCGGCGGGCGGCAGGATGGCCGCCGCATTCGGATCGCTGTTGAAACCGAGCCCAGGGACGCTGTCAAACGGCGCGGCGTCGCTCCTGAGCGCCGCTTCGTACGGCGTCGGTTTCACCTTCGAGTCGGCGATCGTTCCGACGAGTCTCATGGTCCGCCGGACCTCGTCCGCGAGCGGCGCATCGGCGGCCACGACACGAACGCCCATCTGCAGCGGCAGCGACCAGCCGGCCGCGTCGTACAGGCCGTTCCGGCGGACCACCTGGGTACTGACGGAGGTCCGGGTACTTCTGCACGTCGAGCACTTCGCGGGCCATCGCCGCGAATTCCTGATCGGTGGGAATCACCCATGTGCCCTCGGCGAGGGTGTCGCCGCCCACAGTGGCCGCAGCCGCGAGCTGGTAGATTCGCAACCCGCCGAAGGCCAGGCGCCGAACCAGCTCCACGGCGGCCACGGGATCGCGTTGATCCCGGGGGACGAAGTACGCGTACGGCGCCTTCCGGCCGCCGAGCGCGATCTGGTCGACGCCCGACTTGTAGCGATCGAACAGCAGCGAGTCCTTGTACTTCGCGGCGAACTCGAGCACGGCCATCGACGCCGTCTCCATGTAGTCCACCGCGTCCCGGAGGCGCCAGAGGCCCGGCTGCCACGGGCTCGAGTACAGGCTCTGCGGACGCAGAGTCGCGCATATTCTGCGGGAAATCGTTGATCGTGTATTCGTGCGGCGTCGCGTACTGATAGAGCGCGGTTTCGGTCCAGAAGGCGGCGATGTTCTTGAAATTCGGCGCGTAGTCGACGTACCCCGGATACCAGGCATCGAACGCCGTGCCCATGTGCGTCGCGCCGACCTGGCCGCGCTCCTCCAGGCCCTTCGCGATCGCCATGCCGATCATGTTCACTTCGCGCGACATGATGAATGGCGCCTCGGCGCCGACCGGCTCGGAGAACGGCGGCAGCCAGATGCGCGTGGGAAACGGTCCCGACTGGTGATGGACGTAGATGATCTGCGGTTCCCATTGCCGCCACGTGTGCTCGAGCACCCGCGACTCCACCATGTTCAGCATGTAGGCGTCGCGGTTGTTGTCGTGCCCGACGTATTCCTGATACAGCTTCGGAAGACCGGAGAGCTCGTATGGCGTGCCCACGTTCTGCATATACCACTGGGCGACCATCTGCTGGCCGTCCGGGTTGATGGTCGGCCACAGCATCAGCACCACGTTGTCGAGAATCGCCTTGGTGTCCGGTTCATTCGCGCGATTGACGAGGTCGTACAGCAGCTGCGGCGTATGCGACCAGCCGGCCACTTCGGTGGCATGCAGGCCGCCGTCGATGTGCACGAACGCCTTGCCTTCGCGCGCCAGCCGGCGGGCCTCCGTCTCGCTCAAGCCCTGCGGATGCGCCAGGCGGCGGGCGATTTCACGATACCGATCGATCCGGGCCAGGTTGTCCGGGCTCGACACCAGCGCGAAGTACATCGGCCGGCCCTGCGTCGTCTTGCCGGCCTCGACGATCTTCATGTGCCTGGTCGCCGCCGCCAGCTTCTTGAAATAGTCGACCGACTGGTCGTACGTCGCGAGCTTGTAATCCGCGCCGGGGCGGAATCCGATCACCGATTCTGGTGTCGGGAGGCTGAGGGCTGCGAGCGGTGCGACGAGAAGAACCAGAAGGAAGACGCGCGCGCGGGTCCGCATGGACCCGAATTCTACCTATTTCGTCGTCGGGGTCGCTTGCGGGCGGGAAGGCCTTCCTGAATCAAGACCAGACTCGCTTTCAGGTCCTCGTAGAGGACGCGGGCTTGGGTCATAACGCTTTGGTCGCCGCTACGGATTTCCTCACGCAACGTTGCGATGCACCCGCTCTTCGCCAGCGCGAATCTCCTCGCGCAGGGTCGTGATCGACTCGCTCGTCACCGGCGCGGATCTCCTCGCGCAGGGTCGTGACGACTCGCTCGTCGCCCGCCGTGATCTCGTTCCGGACGGCAGAAAATTCAGCGCGCATCTCGTCCCGGAGTTGCGAAATCTGCACAGCGAGGTGATCCACGCGGGCCGGCAATTGCTCGAGAACCGTCACTCGCTGCTCCAGGCTTTCTACCCGTCGTTCAAGGGTTTGCGGCGGCATGATGTCTCCATTCAGGTCTCTCCGAGCGACGACTGTGTCGTGGAGAGACCTGAAGGAGATGTGCGGCTATCGTGCCGACGAGACGACGCTACCATCGTCGCCATACGCTGGCAAACGCCCAAGCGGCCGGCGAATCGCAGGACGGGAGCAGTCATTGTCAGCATGCCTCGCATGGCCGTGCCTACTCGTCTCGCAGTGCCACCATCGCATCGACGCGCGCCGCACGGCGCGCGGGAATGTAAGTGGCCAGCAGCGTGGCGGCCACCAGCACGAACGTCACGGCCGCAAACGTGACCGGATCCTGCGGTTCGACGCCGACGACAAGGCCGACGAGCAGCCGAGTGGCCGCGACCGCAACGACAAGGCCGATTCCCACTCCCACCGCTGCAAGGTGCAGCCCTTCACCGACGACCAGGCGCAGGATCGTGCTCTGCGCTGCGCCGAGCGCGACGCGAACGCCGAATTCGTGACGACGCTGCGACACGCTGTACGCAATGAGTCCGTACAGACCGACGCAGGCCAGCACCAGCGCGAGGAGCGCGAATGCGCCGAGCAGCGTGGCATAGAGTCGTGGCTCAACGATCGAGTTCGAGACCACGTCGTCAACGGTTGCAATCAGAGAGATCGGGACGAGCGGGTTCGCGCTGTGCACCGCCGCACGAAGCGACTCGGCAAGCGCCTTCGGATCGCCTTCGGTCTGGGCCACAATCGTTATCGAACTCCCGCGAAGGCGCGATTGCATGGGGCTGACGGCGATCTCCGGACGCGGCGGAATCCCGAGGCTCGCCTGTCTCACGTCGCCGACGACTCCCACGACGGTCAGGATCTGCGACGCCTCGTCATTGATGGGCAGAACAATCTGGCGTCCGAGCGGTGACTCGCCGGGCCAGAACGCACGCGCCGCGGCCTCGTTGATGACGGCGACGTCGGGTGCACCCGCCGTGTCGTGCTCCTCGAACTCGCGACCCGCCACGAATCGGAATCCCCATCATCCTGAAGTAGCCGGCCGACGCCATGTTGAAGACGGCGCTGAATCCGCGAGTTGGGCTTGGATCGGCGTTTGCCGACGATGTGAAAGGATTCCGTGTTGTTGCGGTTATTGAGCGGCAGAATGCTGACGAACGCCGCGGCGCGAACGCCTGGGAGCGCACGCACGCGTTGGAGCGCCGCTTGATAGAAGCCCACGCGCGTGTCGAGTTGCCAGAAGCTGGGCAGAGGCAGCGAGAGATCCGCCTTGATCAAGCTGGCGCTGTTGAATCCCGGTGGCGTGGCTCGCAGTGTGAGAAACGTCCTGATCAATGTTCCACCGCCGACGAGCAGCGCTAGCGCGAGCGCTGTTTCGGCGATCACCAGTCCCCGCCGTGCGCGTGGTGCACGACGACCGGTCGCCGATCGGGACGCCTCGCGCAGGCGCTCGCTCGGATCCCTCGAAAGGCATGCGAACGCCGGCGCGACGCCGAACCCAAGACCGGCTGCCGCCGAGACGCAGATTGTGAAGAGGAGCACCATGCCATCGGTCCGCACACTCTCGATCCCGGGAACACGAAATTGATCGGCTACCGCCGCGGCGAGCGCTGATGCGGTCCAATGCGCGACGAACAGGCCGAGCGCCCCGCCGGCTGCGGCGATCACGGCGCTCTCCGTGAGGAGCTGCCGCACCAGGCGAAACCGTCCGGCGCCGAGCGCGGCGCGAAGCGCCAGCTCCTGCTGGCGTGTGGCGCCGCGCGCCAGCATGAGGCTGGCGACGTTCGCGCACGCAATCAGCAGGACGACCCCGACCACCGACATGATCGTTAACAGGCCCATCCGGACTCGTCGCGCGACGGCGCCGGCCATCGGCACCAGGTTGGCGCCGACCCCGGCATGCGAGTCGGGATACAGCTGTTCGAGCCGCCTCGTGATCGCCGACATGTCGTCGCGCGCTTGCTCGAGCGTGACGCCGCGGCGGAGCCGACCCACGGTGCGGAGGAACCCGCGGTTCGCGGTTCGTATCGACGCCCAGAGGCTGGAAGAAGTCCTCGGAATCACCGTCGAGCGTAAAACGCCGGGGGCATCACCCCGACGATGGTGTGCGGACGTTCATCGATTCGAACCGTCTGACCGATGGCTGAAGGACTCCCGCCGAAATGGCGTTTCCAGAAGCCGTTGCTCAAGATGACGACGTCCGCCGATCCCAGCCGCCAGTCGCGGAACGCGCGGCCGATCGCCGGCTGGACACCGACGACGTCGAAGAGGTTCGCGCTGACGACTTTCCCCCGCGCGACCACAACTTCATCGCTGGTGCCGAGCGGAAGATCTCGATTGGCTGAACGCCGCCAGCGATTCGAAGCTTCGATTCTGCTCCTGCCAGTCGATGAACGCCGGATACGAGACCCCATCGAACTGCAGCGATCGCCGCGCTTCGGTCGCGTAAGATCATGACCAGCCGCGACGGCTCGGCGAGCGGCAATGGACGCAGCAGCATCGCGTTGACGATGCTGAAGATCGCGCTATTGGCGCCGATGCCGAGCGCGAAGGTGAGGACGGCGGTTGCGGTAAAGCCGCGATTTCTGCGCAGCACGCGTAGCCGCGTACACGAGGTCCTGCCAGAGCGTGTCGAGGAAGGGCAGGCCGCGCCGGTCGCGAATCGACTCGGCGGTTTGAGTGAAACCGCCCAGCTTGAGCAGTGCCGCGCGGCGGGCCTCGTCCGGTGTCATGCCGGCGCGGATGTTGTCGTCGATATGGAAGGCAAGGTGACTGTTGAGCTCGTCCGCAACGTCACCGGTCTGCGCGCGTCCCCTGAGAGACGCGCCAAGCCGCAGCAGCCAGGCACGAAGCGCCCTCATGGGGCCTCTTCACCCGGCGTCAGGAAGCGGGCCAGGATCGCCGTCGTGCGCTCCCATTCGCGCGCTTCCTTGTCGAGCTGCTTCCGCCCGGCCCGCGTGAGACGGTAGAACTTCGCCTTGCGGTTGTTGTCCGAGACGCCCCATTCAGAGGTGACGTACCCCTCCTGCTCGAGCTTGAGCAGAGCGGGGTAGAGGGTTCCGTAGTTGAGCGACAGGTGATGGGCGCTGGTCTGCTCGATCCGCCGCGCGATGCCGTAGCCATGCAGCGGGCCCAGCGTTTCGAGCGTCTTCAGCACCATCAACGCCAGCGTGCCCTGCCAGACGTCCGCTTTGTCAGCCATCGTCTCGTTTCCAATCGGCTAGCCCCTAGCCCCGAGTCCCGACTCCCCGTTGTATGGGATACGCCATACAAAGTATCGCGATCTCGTATTGGAAAGCAATATGAAGCGGTCCCGTAGAATATTCTCTATGAAGAAACTGATCGTCGTGTGCTCCTTCCTCGGAATCACCGCGCCGGCGCTGGCGCAAACGCCGGCGATCACATACCCGTCGCCACGCAAAGGCGATGTCGTCGACACCTATCACGGCACGAAGGTCGCCGATCCCTACCGCTGGATGGAGGACCTCAACGCGCCGGCAGTGAAGCAGTGGATCGCAGCGGAGAACGCCATCACCTTCAAGTACCTGGACGCGCTTCCGCTTCGCGACGCGCTCAAGACGAGAATCAGCGAGCTGTGGAACTACCCGAAGGTGTCGGTGCCGTTCTACGAAGGACGTCATTGGTTCTACAACCGCAACAAAGGCCTCGAGAAGCAATCGGTGGTGTTTACTCGCGAATCGTTGACCGGTCCGGAAACGGTCGTCATCGATCCGAACACGTTGTGGCCGGATGGAGCGACCCAGCTGTCGTCGTGGGTGCCGTCGCCGAATGCGCAGCACCTGGCCTACGGACAGTCCGAGGGAGGCTCCGATTGGTCGACGGTCCGGGTTCGAGAACTCGCCAGCGGCAAGGAACTGTCCGACGTGATCCGTTGGGTCAAGTTCAGCAGCCTGTCGTGGACGAAGGACGGCAAGGGGTTCTTCTACGGACGCTATCCGGAGCCGCCGGCCGGTCAGACGCTGGAAGCGGCGGTCAAGGACAAGAAGATCTATTACCACCGGCTTGGCACGGCGCAATCCGCCGACCGCCTGATCTACGACCGGAAGGAAGAACCGACGCTCTTCATCGACGCCGAACTCGACGAGAGCGGGCGGTATCTGTGGATCTCCACGAACAAGGGCACGAGTCCCAAGAACGAGCTGTTCGTCAAGGATCTGATCGACCCGTTGTCTCCACGGATCGACGCGCCGGTGCGGCCGCTGTACCCGAATCACACGGCGGCCTACAACCCGCTCGGCGTCGTGAACGGCACCGTCTATCTACTGACCGACCGCGAGGCCCCCAACAAGAAGATAGTGGCCGCTCCCGTGGATCGGCCGGACGTCGGCCAACTGGAAGGTGGTGGTTCCGGAGACGAAGAACTCGATCGAGTCGGCTTCGATGGTGGCCGGCAAGCTGTTCGTCAACGCGCTGGCCGACGTGGCGAGCGACGTCCAGATGTTCAATCTCGACGGCTCGATGGCGGGCCGTATCACGCCGCCGTCTCTCGGGACGATCACCGGACCGTTCGGCCGTTTCGATCGGCCGGAGGTGTTCTATTCGTTCACGTCGCCGCTGTATCCGACGACCGTGTTCCAGTTCGACGTCGCGTCGGGGAAGAGCACGGCGTTCGAGGCGCCGAAATCGACGTTCGACGCATCGCTCTATGAAACCGAGCGCGTCTTTGCGACTTCGAAGGATGGCACGAAGGTCCCGATCTTCATCACCCACAAGAAGGGCCTCGTGAAAGACGGCAGCAATCCGACGATGCTCTACGGCTATGGCGGGTTCGACATTTCAGAAGTGCCGCGCTTCCGTCCGGACGTGCCGGCGTTCCTGGAGAAAGGCGGCGTCTACGCGACGGCCAACATGCGCGGCGGCGGCGAATACGGCGAGGTCTGGCACGAAGCCGGCATGTTCGAGAAGAAGCAGAACGTCTTCGATGACTTCATCGCGGCCGCCGAATACCTCGTCAAGGAACGGTACGCGTCGCCGGCCACACTGGGCATCATGGGCGGGTCGAACGGCGGTCTGCTGGTTGGCGTGGTGATGGAGCAGCGCCCGGACCTCTTCGCGGTGGCGCTGCCCGCGGTCGGGGTGATGGACATGCTGCGCTATCACAAGTTCTCGGGCGGCTCGGCCTGGGCCACCGAGTACGGATCGGCCGACGATGCCAAGGCGTTCGCGTACCTGTTCAAGTATTCACCGCTGCACAACCTCAAGCCGGGCACCTGCTATCCGGCCACGCTCGTCGTGACGGCGGATCACGACGATCGCGTCGTGCCCAGCCACTCGTTCAAGTTCGCGGCGGCGCTGCAGGCCGCGCAAGGCTGCAGCAAACCGACGCTGATTCGGGTGGAGACGCAGGGGTCGCACGGCTACCGTCCCACCGACAAGCGGATCGCCGAGCTCGCGGACGAGTGGGCGTTCGCGCTGGCGAACATGAAGCCGAAGAGCGGATCGACGGCTGCGCGGTGACGCTCTGATCGCTTATCATCCGCGACATGCATCGCCGAGCCTTTCTCGCCGCCGGGGGTGTCGCTGCGATCGGGTTCGGCGCGGCCGCGTGTGCGTCGCGATCGAAGCCGGTCGCGGCAACGCCGCGTAAACCGCCCCTTCATCTTCAGCCGGTCAACGCGTCCTGGGATCGCGTCATCAGGACCACGGTCGGCCTGCGTCCGCACCGCGATTCCGGCTTCGTGCTGAAGCCGGACAAGCTGGATGACAAGCTGGTCGTCCACAACTACGGACACGGCGGCGCCGGCATGTCGCTCGCGTGGGGTACTGGGCTGATGGCGGCGGAATTCGCCACCGAACATCAGGCGCGGCAGGCGGCCGTCGTCGGGTGCGGCTCCGTCGGGTTGACCTGCGCACGGCAGCTGCAGCGGCGCGGATTCGACGTGACGATTTACGCGCTCGCGGTGCCGCCAAACGTCACCTCGAACATGTCACTGGCCGGGTTCACGCCGACCTCTGGCCTCGTAGAGACCGATCGGCGCACGCGGGAATGGGATGCGCAGTATCTGCGCGCGGCCGACATCTCGTACCGGCAGCTCCAGCTGCTCGCGGGACCGCATTTCGGCGTGTCGTGGCTCGATAACTTCTTTCTGACCGAGCAACCGCCGGGTCCGCCGCGGCCGCAGGATCCGGAACGGCCGAATCTGCAGGCGCGATACAACATCGGCAGCGAGGTCTACGGCCCCGGCGAGCATCCGTTCGGCACCCAGTACGCGATTCGGTCGCCGCAAATCCGCATCGAGCCGTCAATCTACCTGGACATGCTGGTTCGAGATTTCCAGTTGTGGGGCGGAAAGATCGTCATGCGCAAGTTCGACACGCCTCGCGATCTCATGACGCTGCGCGAACCGATCGTCATGAACTGCACGGGGCTCGGCGCCAGGGATCTGTTCGGCGATCAGGAACTCGTGCCGCTCAAAGGCCAGCTGACGGTGATGGTGCCGCAGCCGGAGGTGAACTATCACACCAACGGCGGGGTCCCTCCGGTTCCAGGCGCCAGTCTCGGCATCCACATGATGGCGCGCAGCGACGGCATCGTGCTCGGTGGGACGTCGCAGCGCGGTGTGTGGACGCTCGAGCCCGACGAGGCCGAACGCAAGCGCGTGGTCGACAGCCACATTGCGGTCTTCGGCGCGATGAAGCACGCGTAGCGCCGAGTTTCACGCTTTAGCACCGATGTTAAAATAATTGCTCTGGCTACCTGTCCTAAGTGCTTCGGGGCGCTCACCGAGAATCACCGGTGCCCCCGAGGTCCGCTCAGCCGGATGACGGAAGGGCTGTCGACCGTGGGGCTCGGTGCCATCATCGGCGCAGCCTTGTGCTACCTGCTCGAGGAGCGCCCACCCGGCGCGCTGGTGATTGCCGCGGCGGCGCTCGGCGGCGTGCTGGCGAGCGCGGTCCGGCAAGCCGTTCGCCCGTAAACTCCCTCGACCGCTACGCGCAGTAGCGCCGGACGACATCCATCAACGCATCGCAATCGATTGGTTTGCTGACGCTGGCAACCGCGCCCAGGGCCTGCGCGTGCGCCTCGAGGTCGGCGATCCCCGACATCACGGCCACCGGGACGCTGGCGACGGTGGGATCGCCCAGCTGCGCCCGTCTGAACTCGCTGCCGCCGAGCCGGGGCATCTTCAGATCGAGGAGCACGAGGCAGGGGACCTCCGGCGCACGATGCCGGACCGTTCGAAGCAGGTGGAGCGCTTCGAGGCCGTCTTCGGCGGCCACCGTGTGAAACCCTTCCATCGCCAGGAGTGTCGCGAGCATTTCCCGCGTGTCCCGGTCGTCTTCGACGATCAGGACGTTGCCGTGGGGCCCGCGCACCTCTCCCGTCATGACCTGCGCTCAATCAAGTCCCGTGCCGCCTCTGCCATTGCGAAAACGGCCTCATCTGGCGCCCCGCCGCCGAAACGTGTCATGTTTCTGCGCAATGACTGGCGAACCTGCACCCCTTTCCTACGCCGAGTTCGAACGCGTCGACATCCGGGTTGGCCGGATTGTCGACGTGCAGGACTTTCCCGAGGCGCGGAAGCCCGCGTATCGGCTGCGCATCGATTTCGGCCCGGAACTGGGCATCAGGAAGTCGTCGGCCCAGGTCACGAAACATTACGTCAAGGGCGATCTCGTGAACCGGCTCGTCGTCGCGGTCGTCAATTTTCCGCCGAGGCAAATCGGTCCGTTCATGTCCGAGGTGCTGACCCTGGGCGTGCCCGACGCCGAGGGCGCCGTCGTATTGCTCACGCCGGAACGCGACGTCCCTTTGGGCGGCCGGATGTTCTGACCAGCGCGATGACCGAGAGGACCGAGAGGACGACGGCCAGCAGGATGCAGCCGATCACGATATCGTGGAAGAGGTCCGACTCCAGCCACGACAGGATGTGAGGACCGTAGACCACGGCGAGCGCCGCTTCGAGCCCGAAGCGCAGCAACCGGCAGACGATGAGGGTGACGAAGAAGGTCGAGGCGTTCACGCCCAGCGCGCCGGCGGCCAGCACGAACGGCGTGAACGGAAACGGCGGTGGAATGAGATCCAGCACGGCGAGCGCCACCGCGCCGCTCCGCTGGATTCTGGCGCGGACGCGGGCCAATCGCTTCGCCGCCACGTACCGTTCGAGCCCCTGTTCACCGGCTTTCACGCCCATCCAGAACGTGAGGCAGGCGCCGACGACCGATCCGAACGTGGCCAGGATCGCCGCGACCCACCAGAGCGTCTGCAAGCGGGCCGCGAGAATGATGACCGCGGCGTCAATGCCGAAGGGCAGCGAGACGAAGATGGTGGAATCGAGCAGCGGCCAGGACGATGACGCCGACCGGGGAGGCAAGGAACGTGACGAATCTGGCGGCGAACCATCGCATGTCGCATCGCGTGTCGAAGCAAGGAGGGGGCCATTGATCGACGAGGAACGTCAGCTGTGGCGCCTTGGCGAAGTGGAATGCGTGATGGTGTCGTGCTGTTCCGGCGCTGAGCTCCAGGTGCGGAAGGCCGGCGAAATCGTGCTGCGTGAGTTGTTTCCGTTGAAATCCGATCTCTACGAACGCGCGAACGACCTCAAGGCCGAGTACGGCCGCGCGGAGACCAAGAGCAGTTTCTAACAGGAGGGCAGGAGGCCACGAGACCTTGCTTTTGAAAAAAGAAACTCCTGATCTTCTGATCTCCTGTGAGCATTCAGACGGGGAGACGGAGGTACGCGCGGCAGCCGCGCCGCTCGACCCGATTCTCGAGCGTCAGCGTGCCGCCGTGCGCCTCGGCGATCTGCCGGCTCAGAACGAGTCCGATCCCTGAGCCTCCGGGCTTGGTGGTGAAGAACGGCACGAACAGGTTCGACGCGTTCGTCAGGCCGGCGCCCTCGTCGTCGATCCACAGCTCGAAGCCGCGCCCCTCGCGCTTCCATCCGATGGTCACGCCGCCTCCGGTCTGCAGGGCCGCGTCGGTTGCGTTGTGGAGCAGGTTGATCAACAACTGCTCGAGCTGATCGGGGTCGGCGCGCACGATCAGATCGGGCCCGTCCTGGATGTGGACCGGCAAACGGGTTTCGACGCCGGCGATTCTGCGGACCAGCGCGGACACCGGGACGGTTTCGAGGCGCGGCGCCGGCAATTTCGCGAGCCGCGCGTACGCGGTGGTGAAGCGGCTGAGCGAATCCGAGCGCGCCGCGATGACCGCGAGCCCGCGCTTCATGTCGTCGATGACATCGGGATCGGACATCGGCTTCGCGTCCGAGCCGGTCAGCTCGCGCGCCAGAATCGATTCCAGGCTGCCGGCGATCGACTTGATTGGCGCCAGCGAGTTGTTGATCTCGTGGCCGATGACGCGAATCAGCCGCTGCCACGCCTGACGCTCTTCGTCGCGCAGCGGCCGGCTGACGTCGGCCAGCACCAGCAGCTGGTGCGGACGCCCTTCCTGACGGAAGGTGGTACGGCGCACTTCATAGCGGCCCGATCCGCCGGGAAAAGCGACGTCCTCGATACGCGGTGAGAGCCCTTCCAGACAGGTCCGCAGTTCCAGTTCGGCCGCGGTCCGGCCGAGGATCTGCTCGGCGGTCTGCGCCAGGAGGCGTTCGCCGGCGCGGTTGACGAGCCGCAGCGTCTGCGCGCCGTCGAACGTGAAAACCGCGACGTCAATCTCCACCATCACGGTGCGCAGCAGCGCGCTCGCCTCGAGGGCGCCGAGGCGCTGATCGTGCAGCGTGGCGGCGAGGACGTTGACTTCGAGCATGACCGCGCCGAGGGGGTCGTCGCCGCTCGCGCCGCGCGCGCGGATGGAGAAGTCGCTCTCGCGCAGCGCCGCCAGCAGGTTCGACAGCGTCTGCAGCGGCAGCACGACGCGATGACGGATGCTGAACGAACAGCCGGTCCACACGCCGACGATGAACACCGTCAGCGTCCACTGCACCTTGGGGGTATACGGCCCGGTCCAAAGCAGGATGAGGGCGACGAGCGCCGCCGGCAGTCCGGCGACGAGCGCGAGCAGCAGGATGCGCTGGTCGAAGCGCAGAAGCGAGTCTGGACGGCTCGAGGCGCGCTCGACCACGCCGTTCAGGGCGGTCTCGAGCGTCTCGCCAGTTCGTGCGTTCACAACGTGGGTCACGGGGTCAGATCTTGATTTTTGCACGCGGAACGTTCACGTGCACACAATCAAGATCTGACCCCGCTACGGTCTACAGTCCGTAGCGCTGCAGCCGGCGATAGAGCGCGCTGCGGCTGAGGCCGAGCGCCTTCGCCGCCTGACTGACGTTGCCGTCGAACCGCGCCATCGCCTTCTTGATGAGGAACCCTTCGACCTCCTCGAGGCTCATGTCCTCGATCCGCGACGTCGAGTCGCGATCGATGCGCAGCCCGAGCTCGCCCAGCCGGATGGTGGCGCTCTGCGACATCAGCACGCCGCGCTCCACCGCGTGATCCAGCTCGCGGATGTTGCCCGGCCATGGGTGATCGAGCAGCGCCTGCAGCGCGGCCGGCTCGAAGCCGGTGAGGTTCTTCCGATACCGCTGCGCGTGCTGCCGCAGGAAATGCGTCGCCAGCGCCGGGATGTCTTCGCGCCGATCGCGAAGCGGCGGCAGCTGGATTTCGATGGTGTTCAGACGGAACAGCAGATCCTGACGGAAACGTCCGGCGCCGACTTCTTCGCCGAGGATTGGAGTTGGTCGCAGAAACGATCCTGACGTTGACGTGCCGCGTGCGCGACGACCCGACGCGCTCGAAGTCGCCGGTCTCGAGCACGCGCAGCAGCTTGGGCTGCAGGTTCAGCGGCACGTTGGCGATTTCGTCGAGGAACAGCGTGCCGCCGTCCGCGAGCTCGAACCGCCCGACGCGGTCGGTCTTGGCGTCGGTGAAGGCCCCTTTCACGTGGCCGAACAGCTCGCTCTCGAAGACCCCTTCCGACAGTCCGCCGGCGTTGACGGTGACCAGACCCTTGCCGGCGCGGCCCGACACGGCGTGGATCGCCTGCGCGACGGTGCCTTTGCCGGTGCCGTTCTCGCCGGTGACCAGGACGTTGGCTTCTGACGGCCCCACGCGTGAAATCAGCTCGAGGACCGGACGCATCGACATCGCTTCCGCGATCAGCAGCGGACGGACGTCGGGCTTCAGCGAACGGTTCTCGGCTTCGAGGCGCTGCTGCCGGCGGAGCGCGCGCGCCAGTTCGACCTGCGTCCGGAGGATGGTGAGAAGCCTGGCGTTTTCCCATGGCTTCTGGACGAAGTCGCGGGCGCCGCGGCGCATCGCTTCGACGGCGACTTCGACACTGCCCCAGGCGGTCATGACCACAATCGGCAGCGTCGGATCGTGCGACCGAAGCTGCGACAGCAGATCGAGTCCTTCCTGGCCGGACGTGGTGTCGCGCGCGTAATTCAGGTCCATCAGGACCGCGTCGAATTCCGTCGCGTCGATCGATTCGAGAATGCCGGCCGGTGATCCGGCCGATTCGATGCGGTAACCCTCGCCCTTGAGAAGGAGGCGGAGCGCCTCGAGGACGTCGGGTTGGTCGTCGGCGATCAGCACGCGCGGGATGGCCGCGTCTGGTCGCGTCGGCGTGGAGTCAGTGATCAAATCGACGGGCCACCGATGTGCGAGTGCCACGAGGGTCTCCTTGAATCAGTCTCCAGTCATCAGACTCAGGCGAAGCGCGTCCTTTAGACGTTCGACAGCGACTGCTGGTTTGACGGCTCTTCTTCGACGACCCAGCCGTCTCGGAGCTGGATGATCCGCGTTCCATAGGACGCGTTCACTTCCGAATGGGTCACCTGGATGATCGTTGCGCCGCTCTCGTTCAGCGATCGGAACAGCTCCATGATTTCTTTGCCCTGCGCCGAGTGGAGGTTACCGGTCGGCTCGTCCGCGAGGATCACCTGCGGATTGGCGATGACCGCGCGCGCCACGCCGACGAGTTGCTGCTGGCCGCCCGAGAGCTGATTCGGATAGAGATCTTTCTTCCCGACGATCTGAAAGCGATCGAGGATGTCGCCGACCATGCTCTGGCGATCCTTGCGGCTGACATTCCGATACGACAGCGGGATCTCCAGGTTCTCGTAGACCGTGAGGTTGTCGAGCAGGTGGTAGCTCTGAAACACGAAGCCGATGTGCTTCTTGTGCAGTTCCGATCGCTGCTTCGGATTGAGGCGATGGACCGGCTGGTCCATGAAGTAGTACTCGCCGGACCACGCGCTGTCGTGCATGCCGAGAATGTGCAGCAGCGTCGACTTGCCGGCGCCGGACGGCCCCATGATCGAGACGAACTCGCCTTCCTTGATGTCGCAATTCACACGGCGCAGCACGTAGGTGCGCCCGACGCCGTGTGGATAGGACTTCTCTACGTTGCGCAGCGAGATAAGCATCTGGGCTTATCGGAAGGGATTAGGGCCGTAGGGATTGGGGAGCGGCAGCACACAAGAGGGTGAGCGGGCCCAGGGCTGACGAATGCCCTGAGCCCCTACTCCCTAGTCCCTACAGGTTTCTACTCCGTGACCGCCATCTCCATCCGCTCCTCGACGACGCGGCCGTCGAACAGGTGGATGCTGCGATCCGCGTGGCGCGCGTACCGCGGATCGTGCGTGACCATGCAGATGGTGGCGCCGGCGCGATGCAGCTCGCGAAGCAGATCCATGACCGCTTCGCCGCTGCGGGAATCGAGGTTTCCGGTCGGCTCGTCCGCGAGCAGGATGAGCGGCTCGCCGGCGACGGCGCGCGCCACGGCGACGCGCTGCTGTTGACCGCCCGAGAGCTGACTGGGCAGGTGCTTCGCCCGGTGGGCCATGCCGACGCGTTCGAGCGCCGCTTCGACGCGCTGCTTGCGCTCCGCGGCCTTCATGCCGCGATAGGTGAGCGGCAGCTCCACGTTCTCGAAGACCGTGAGGTCGCCAATCAGGTTGAAGCTCTGGAAGATGAATCCGATCTCGCGGTTCCGAACCCGCGCGCGCTCGGATGCCGCGAGCTCCGCGACCGGCCGGCCGTTCAAGGTGAACTGGCCTTCGGTGGGGGAGTCGAGAAGGCCGAGAATGGAGAGCAGTGTCGACTTGCCGCAGCCGGACGGCCCGGCAATCGCCACGTACTCGCCTTTGTCGATCTGCAGGTGGATCCCCGAGAGTGCGTGCGTCTCGACTTCGTCGGTGAAGAAGACCTTGGTCACACCATCCAGCTTGATCAACGCCTGTCCGTTCTCAGCCATCGTCTTCTTCTCCTGGCAGGCCTGAAGGCCTGCGCTACGTACGTCTGGGGGCCTGCGCTGTCGTAGCGGCGGCGGCCCTGAAAGGGCCGCCCTACTTAAGGCGAATGCGGTCGTATGCGTCGTAGGCCGACATGTCGGACAGGATGACCTGATCCCCGACCTTGAGTCCGGACGAGGATTTCCATCGTGTTGACCGAGCTGCGACCGAGCTTGACCTGCACGCGCTCGGCGTTCACACCATCCGGCAGAATCTTGAACAGGCCCACCTTGCTTTGTTCCTGACCGAACGCCGGACGCCCCATGAACAGCACATCGTTCAGACGTTCGAGTTCGATCGTGCCGTCGACGCTCAGGTCGGGAACCGCGCCCTTCGGGAGATCGCCGGTCAGCGTGACGTCCACCGTGCGGGTGCCGTTCTGCACCGACGGGTCGATGCGCGCGACGCGTCCCTGCACGACACCGTTGCGCGTGTCGACTTCCGCCTTCTGGCCAATCTGGATGTCTTTCGCCTGCGTTTCCGCGATCTTGATTTCCGCCTTCAGGCGGCTCGGATTCGCCACGCGGGCGAGGTTGGCTCCGGGGGCGACCTGCTGGCCGACTTCGACCGGCACCAGCTGCAGCATCCCGTCGAGGCCCGCGCGAACTTTCAACTCGTCGCGCTGCTGCTGCGTCAGGCGCAGCAGCGCGCGCGCCTGGTCGACCGCCGACTGCTGCACGGCAAGCTGCGCGCGGGTCGATTCGGTCTTGCTGTCGAGCTGCTCCTTCGCGATCTGGTTACGGACACCGAGCTGATCGCGCTCAACCTGGGACTGCTTGAGCACGAGCGCCGAGACGAGTTGATCTTTTGCGAGCTCCTCGTTCATCTGCGCCTGCATCTTCGCCTTGTTGAAATCTCCCTCGACTTGGGCCGCCGCCCCACGCGACTGCAGCAGGTCGTTGGCCAGCGCCACTTTCGTGTTGGCCAGGCCCGCTTCGGCCGCCTGCAGCTTGAGGGTCGCGTCCTGCAGTTGCTGCTCGAGCTGCGGGTTGCTCAACTCTAGTACTACGTCGTTGGCCTTCACTGGTGTACCGGGCCGAAGAATGATTTTTTCCACGCGTCCCTGCGTCGTCGCCGGAATCCAGCGAATGTCCTCGGGCGTCAACGTCCCGAGGCCGCGGACTTGACGCACCATCGGTCCACGTTCCACCTTCGCGGGCCAAACCACGGCGCGTTCAACCGTCGGCGCCGCCGGCTTCAGCCGCGACAGCCCGAAACTGACGAGCGCAACCGCCGCCAGGCCGACGACGGCGTAGATGATTTGACGAATCCGCTTCTTCCTTGCATTGGACGGGCGAGCAATATCCATGGTTGTTGTGTGTGCTTAGACGGAAACCACAAGGAAAACGATCAGCACTAACGAGAGGGCAAAGCGCGCGCCAGTCGTGACTTGGAGATTAAGTCATTATACAGGAACGACTTATCAGGTGGCAAAAAATGGCGGACCAGCCGAAAAAGTGTCCGTTTGTGGGACGGCGCGGTCCCAGTTCAGGGAAGTTTAAAGGGGGAAGTCTGAAGTTTGAAGAGGTCCGACGAAGCGCCGAGATTACCGCCACCTGGTTTGGCACCGATATAGAGGGTGAGAGCGGAAGAACGGCCTGAATGTGTGCATTCGGCGCGCTGGCGCACGCTCCGGCGGTCGCAACTGCACATTCGGGGCGTTACACCGCTGTCGAACTCGGTCTCTGACGCGCACTGGCGGGATTTCGCAGGTTCGTGCATATGAACTCCGCATTCAGCTTCGTCCGGAATCACGCGACTCGCCTGAAGCGGACGCCGGCGACGATGACCGTGCTCGTCGTCGACGACGAGGAGCCGGTGAGAAAATTCGTCGAACGCGTGCTACGCGAAGCCGGCTACAAGACGGCGACGGCCGGCGGCGGCGCCGAAGCGATCGACATCGCCAAGAAGATGGAGTCGCTCGATATCCTGGTCACCGACGTGATGATGCCGCAGATGACCGGCGACGAGCTCGCGCGGCGTCTGCGTCAAACGGAACAGCGCGGGTTGAAGGTCCTGTATCTGACCGGTTTCAGCGACCGGCTCTTCAAGGAGAAGGTGACGCTGTGGGAGGGCGAAGCGTTCCTCGACAAGCCGTGCGGCGTGCAGGGTCTGCTGCAGGCGGTGTCGCAGCTGCTCTTCGACCGGGTCGACGTTCCCATCGAGTCCCATCGGTAGCGCAGCGTCCCGCCCATCCAGCCCTTCCTGCCTATCCGCCGCGCGTGTGCATCTCGAGATGAGGGTCCCGCTTCAGTAGATCCTGCACCGGCACGAACGCGCGCTGATCGCCGAGCGCCAGACGATCCTCGGCGCCTCGGTCGTCGCGGCGTTGCCAGCCTCCAGTAATCAACTGCCGAAGTTCCTCGGGCGACGCGCCCTGCCGCAGCGGTCCGCGCAAGTCGATGCCATGGGTCGCGTACAGGCACAGATACCACATGCCGTCGGCCGTGAGCCGGCTCCGATCGCAGCTCGCGCAAAACGGTTCGGTGGTTGACGCGATGATGCCGAACGTGGTGCCGTCGGGCAGGGCCAATCGTTCCGCGGGCGCCGACGAACCTGGCTCGCTGACGGCCGCGATGGCGCCGTAGCGCTTCGTCAGCGTTGCCAGGATGTCGTCGCGAGACACGACGCGCGCCGGCGACCAGCGCGAGGCGCCGCCGACATCCATGTACTCGATGAACCGCACTTCAGCGTTGACCGATCGACCGAACTCGATCAGGTCCGCGAGCTCGTCGTCGTTGACGCCGCGAATGACGACGGTGTCGATTTTCAACTCGCCGTACACGCGAGACGCCGCCGCGATGCCTGCCCGGACGGCTTCCAGCTGATCGAACCGCGTCAGCGACACGAAGCGATCGCGGCGGAGAGTGTCGAGGCTGACCGTGATGCGGCCAAGGCCCGCGGCGTGAAGGGCGTCGATCTGGTCCGCCAGCAGCACGCCGTTGGTCGTGAGCGCGAGGTCGCGCAATCCCGCTTTCTGCGACAGCATGCGAACCAGCGCCGGCGCGTCGCGCCGGAGCAGCGGCTCCCCACCGGTGAGCCGAACCTTGTCGACGCCGAGCGACAGGAAGACGTCGACCAGCGCGCTGGTTTCCTCGAAGTGCAGGACGTCCTCACGGGGCAGCCACACGTAGTCGTCTTCCGGCATGCAGTATTCGCACCGGAGGTTGCAGCGGTCGGTGACCGACACC
Organism: uncultured Acidobacteriota bacterium; assembly: GCA_963792175.1. Lineage (GTDB taxonomy): Bacteria > Acidobacteriota > Vicinamibacteria > Vicinamibacterales > CAVVIG01 > CAWBVG01. The sequence continues at coordinate 5,509 of CAWBVG010000037.1, read as the reverse complement.
CGCAGATTGCGCAGCGGACGACCCAGGCGATCATTCATGAACTGTAGAACTTAGAAGTCAGAACTTAGAACTTTGAATTGTATGCCGCGCTTTCCGGGAATGAAAGGCCGCGACGCGATCTGACCGTCGAACCGACGGCTCCAGCGGCCCGGAACCCGAGTGGCGCACGACGGGCAGCGGCCGTCCGGCGTGATTCGGTAATCGCGAATATGGTAGCCATAGCGCGCGACCACGACTTCGCCGCACGCGGCGCACCGGGTATCCTCGAGGTCGCCCACGCACCCTGGGAGGTTGCCCGCATAGACGTAGCGGAGGCCGTTCGCCTGGCCGATGTCGGCGGCCGCGAGCAGCATCTCCGCGGTCGTGTTCTGCGGATCGGTCATCTTGTAGTCGCCGTGAAACGCGGTCACGTGCCACGGGATATCCGGTGAGACGCTGGCGACGAACGCCGTCAGCCGCTCGATCTCGTCGCGAGTGTCGTTGAAGCCGGGGATGAGCAGCGTGACGATCTCGACCCAGAACTCCATCGCATGGAGCCGGCGGATCGTGTCGAGAATCGGCTCGAGCCGGCCACCGAGTTGACGGTAGTGGCGATCGTCGAAGCTCTTGAGATCGACCTTGTAGAGATCGACCCACGGCCGGATGTACTCGAGCACCTGTGGCGTGCCGTTTCCGTTCGAGACGTAACCCGTGACCAGCCCGGCGGCCTTGGCCTCTTTGAAGACCGCGACCGCCCACTCGCTGGTGATCAACGGCTCGTTGTACGTGCTGACCATCACGCGCGCCTGCTGGCGGAGGGCATCGTTGGCGAGATCGCCCGGTGAGGTGCCGAGCGGGGGCGCCACCGCCGCCGGATCCCGGAGCGCCTGCGAGGTGACCCAGTTCTGACAATACGCGCAGTGGAGATCGCAGCCGAGCATGCCGAAGCTGTAGGCGAGCGCGCCCGGGTGCGCGTGAAAGAATGGCTTCTTCTCGATCGGATCGCACTGCACGCCGCCGACGTAGCCCCACGGCACCAGCAGACGGCCACCCTGGTTGAAGCGCACCTTGCAGACGCCGACCGCCCCTTCCGGCAGCGGACAGCAGTGCCCGCACGCGAAGCAGCGCAGTCGCCCGTCCGGCAGCGTGTCGTAGAGGTCGCCCTCGCGCGTTTCGCGCGCCAGCACCTCAGCTAGCGTGATCTCCGACATGGCTGCTGCCCAAGGCTGTTGGCGATGAACCTACGACCATTGTGGCATGCAGGTTGAGAGAGTGCTATCGTCGGAGGTCGAGATGCGGACGTTTGTCCTCAGCTGTTTCGTGATTCGTGGCTGTGATCGTTCCCAAAGTGGGAAGTGCTCAGGGCTCTTCGCATCGGATCGCGCCACCTGTCGTGAACGCCGCTGCTGCTGACTGGCAGCTCAACAGCGAGCCGATCATCGTCAGCAGTACGTTGTTTCAAGCGACCCGCGCCACCCGGATGTTCGATGGGCAGGTGATGGTGCAGGTCGGCGTCTACCAGCGTGTCCCGGTGTACGCCGACGTCACGCTCGAACCCAACAGCGTGGTCTACGTGCCGGTTGCGCGCAATCAGCTGCGCGTCTACGAGCGGCGCCGCGACCACGACCTCGCGGCGACCACCGGCAGTCGTACGCCGTCGTTTCCCGTAGAGAGTTCGGCGAGCGCCCCGGCAGAGGAGCGGGCGGTGGGCACCACCGGCACTATCGTGCCGGCGGGGGTGGGGGCGGCGAATGCCGTGCCGCATGCGCCACGCACGGTGATGGAGACGATTCAGCGGCCGCGGCGCGGGACCAATGGTGTGTGGCTCGACTTCGTCGGCGTGCGCTGGTACAGCTCCGGCACGTCCGCGTCGTACTCCGCGAACCGCTTCACGAAAGTCGGCGAGTATCGCGGCTTCCCGGTGTACGTCGAGACCGTGGGCAGTAAGGATACGATCTGGGTGCAGGTCACGAATGGTGGACCACTCGCACCCTACGCGCGGCGCTAGCCGTCTATTCGATTTTCCCAGACCGGTTTGGCTGCTTGGGTGGGTGAGCCTCGCCACCGATTCGGCGACCGAGGCCATCTACCCGCTGCTCCCGTTTTTTCTGACACGCGTGCTCGGCGCCGGCGCGGTATCGCTCGGCGTTCTCGAGGGAGCCGCGGAAGCCGTCAACAGCATCCTGAAGATCGTCTCCGGGCGCCTGGCGGATCGTTCGCCACGCAAGCGACCGCTCGTGCTGTTCGGCTACGGCATTTCGTCGATCGCGCGGCCGTTCATCGCCCTGGCCGCGACCTGGACGCAGGTGTTCATCGTCCGGGTGCTCGACCGCGTCGGCAAAGGCGTGCGCGGAGCGCCGCGGGACGCGATGCTCGCCGTCTGGACGACGCCGGGGACCCGAGGGAAGGTGTATGGCTTCCATCGCAGCATGGACCACATCGGCGCCGTCGTTGGGCCGGCGCTGGCGTCCGTGTTCCTCTGGTTCTACCCGGATCACTATCGCACCCTCTTCGCGCTGACGATCATTCCCGGCGCCATTGCGGTCGCGCTGATCTTCCTGATCCCTGAAAAGGAGGTTCGGCTTCAAAGCGAAGTCCGGCTCGCCGCCTTCGCCGAGCCGAGGACGGTGAGCCGGACCTCGACGCCGCTGTCGCGCGAATTCACTGCATTCATGCTCGTGCTGACGTTGTTCACGCTGGGCAATTCCACCGATGCGTTCCTGCTGTTGAAACTCACTGACGTCGCCGGCAGCGCTCGCTTCGTCCCGCTGATGTGGGCGGCCCTCCACGTCGTGAAGGCGGTGGTCTCCCTGGCTGGCGGCAGTTGGTCCGATCGCATCGGCCGCCGCGCGGTCATCGTGATCGGATGGTTGGTCTACGCCGTCGTCTATGCCGGCTTTGCGATCAGCGGCAGCCTGACGGCGCTGGTCGCCTGGTTCCTGTTGTACGGCTTCTATTTTGGTTTTGCCGAGGGCACCGAGAAAGCGCTGGTCGCCGACCTCGCTCCTCCCGATCGGCGCGGCTTCGCGTTTGGCGTGTACAACGCGGTGCAGGGCGTTGGCGGCCTCATGGCAAGCGTCGTCTTCGGACTGGTGTGGAAGTGGTACGGCGCCGCGGCGGCCTTCGGCCTTGGCGCCGCGCTGGCATTGACGGCCAGCGCACTGCTCTTTGCCGCGGTCCGTCCGAGCCGACCTATATAATTGTCGGATTCCATGCCGCGAATTCTGGTCACCAACGACGATGGCTATCGCTCGGAAGGGATTCACGCGCTGGCCGAGGCGCTGCGGGCGATCGGAGACGTCACCGTCGTCGCGCCCGTCGAAGAAGCGAGCGCGATCGGCCACGCGCTGACGCTGCGCCGTCCGCTGCGGCTCGAAACGATCGCCGATCGCACGTTCGCCGTCGACGGCACGCCGACCGATTGCGTGAACGTCGCCATCACGCAGGTGTTCAAAGGCCTTCCGGATCTCGTCGTCTCTGGCATCAACAAAGGCTGGAATCTCGGAGACGACATCACGTATTCCGGCACCGTGGCCGGCGCGCTCGAGGGTGCGCTCCTGGGCATTCCGAGTATCGCGGTGTCGCTGCGTGCCACGCGCGGCGATTACGACTTCAGCCACGCCGCGCGAACCGCCGCGTCGTTTGCCGGCGCGGTGCTGCGGCGGCCGCTTCCGCTGCGGACGTTTCTCAACATCAACGTGCCAAAGGGGCTTCCGAAGGGACATCGGGTCACCGTGCAGGCCAAGCGCAATCACGTCACGTCCGTAGCCGAACGGCACGATCCGAAGGGGCGTCCGTACTACTGGATTGAAGAGGGTGAGAACGCCTGGCACGCGGACGAGCGGTCGGATTATCACGTCGTGCGAGATGGGTATGTGTCCGTCACGCCGCTTCACCCGGATTTGACCGCGTACGACGCCCTCCAGGCCGTCGAAGACCTTTCTGTCGACAACGCAGCTGAGGTAAGGTAAGCGCCGGAGGTCGGGTCTATGCGCAGCTGGACGCTTGGCGCCCTGGTCTTTCCGCTCCTCCTCGTCCTGCCGTCGGGCTCCGCGCGCGGGGCCGATCCTCCCAGACGCAGGCCGCTCAGTCCCGAAGAGCGGAACGCCGTCCTGACGCTCATCAAAGCGGTCGATCTCGCACAGGAGACCGACGTCACCGGCGATCAGCTGGGCTGGCAGCATCACGTGTTGAAGGCGCCGCACAGCACGGCCTATGTGCCGTTCCGGATCGAATTTGGCGCGCTCGCGGATGCGATCAAGTCGGGCGCTCTCTACGTCCGCGCCGTGTCGCGTCATGACGGCCTGCGCGCGAAGGACGAACGGTCGATCCTGCGCGATTGGCTGCTGCACGCGCGCGACGTTGGGCCGAGGCCGCAGGAAGCGGTGGTGGTGCCGGCCGGCGATATGCCCGTCGGTGGCCCGGCGATCAGGTCGCGGCGAGACGACGTTGCCGCGGCCGCAGCGAGCAGCGCGGCGCTGGCGCTCCAGCAGCGCGCGTACGACAAGCAGAAGGCGGCGGACGACGCCGCCAAAAAGAAGGCAGAGAAGCCGGAGCCGGATCCCTACGTCGTGCCGTTCGAGGAGTACTACTTCTTTGACGCGAAGAGCCGGGGCTTCCAGGACAAAGCGATCGAGCGCGCGCTGGTCCTGCCGCCGGGGGAATATGACGTCTTCGTGGGTCTGATCGATCGCGGGCACGTCAAGACAAGCAGTCCCGCCGTGATCCGGCGCACGGTCACCGTGCCGGATCTGTGGGAGCAGCTGGCGATCAGCAGCCTCATCTTCGTGAACGACGTGCACGCGATGCCGGCGCCGCTTGGGCCGCAGCAGCAGAGCGAGCGGCCGTACGTGTTCGGCCGGAGCGAGATCCTGCCGCGGGCGACGCCCGCGTTCACGACCAGCGATGTGCTGTCGGTCGTCCTGCAGGTGTGCAACTACGGCGCGCCCGATGCCGAACTGACGGTCGAGTACAACTTCTTTCACGACGTCAACGGCAAGCGCACGCTGTTCAACCGCACCGAGCCGCAGATTCTGGGCGACCAGGATCTGCCCGCGCCCGCACCATGGGAAACCCAGGCGTTCGTGATGCAGACCGTGGCGCTCGGTTCGTTTCCACCGGGCCAGTATGAGCTGGAGGTGACCGCGCGCGACCGTCTGACACGCGCGGTGGCGAAGAACGCCGTGGCCTTCACCGTTGGGGTAAGGTAAGATACAGATTCGCCCGGTCGGGGCGTGGCTCAGCCTGGTAGAGCACTCGGTTCGGGACCGAGGGGTCGGAGGTTCGAATCCTCTCGCCCCGACCAATTCGAATCGACGATGAGGTCAGATTTCTTAGGGAATCTGACCTCGTTGCTTTTTTCGGCCGGCAATTTTCCGTTAACTTGGCCGGCCACTCGGTTTCCGACCGAGTGACCGGAACTTAGAAATCCGCTGTCTCGTCATTCCCCGCACTGAGAAACGTTCGAGATTCGCCCCCGGTGGCGACACCGACCGGTCGACCGTGTCCAGGATCGGGACAAGGAGAGCCC
>CAWBVG010000036.1:0-43465 GCA_963792175.1 uncultured Acidobacteriota bacterium | reverse complement strand
TCACCTGACGCACCTCAATCGGCATGTTCAGCGGCTTGCCGCCAGGTCCCGGGGCCGCCGATGCCTCGGCGGCGATGGCGTACGCCCGTTCCGGAGTGTCGACGTCCACGATCCAATAGCCCGCCAGGAATTCCTTCGACTCCGGAAAGACGCCGTCGGTGATCGGGTCGCCATTGGCACCCGCTCGTACCAGCTTCGCCTGGTCCGGCCCGCTGAGACCCTCGGCGCCGACCAGCTCGCCCGCCGCCGAGAGCTTCTGGCCGAAGCGCATCATGAAGGCGATGTGCGCTTTGAGGTCCTCTGCCGGGCCAGCTCGCGATCTGATACGGGCCGCCCCCCGGCGTATTCATCATCAGCATGTATTTCACGACATTTCTCCTTCGATGGTTGGCGAGAACAGCATGTTCGGCTCCTTTGAAAGGCCCCATCCGGGGCGTTCATGGTGTAGTCGGAGCCGAATCCGCGAACTCTACATGACCGCTAGCGACCGTTGCCTGCGACTCGTCCGATCGAATCCCGAATCCCGAACCCCGAACCCCGAACCCCGAATCCCTCATCCGAACCCCGAACCCCGAATCCCGAATCCCGAATCCCGAATCCCGAACAGTTTCGTGGATAACCTCCGGTTCAGGTCGTTCGCGTGGTCGTGCCGCAAGCGGTACAATCGTTGCGGGAAAAGACATTCGGGCCTTCATATGCTGGACTTGAAATCGTTCCACATTCGCGTTGATAGCCGCGTCCATCGTCCTGATGTCCGGACTTGGAATGTGGGGTCTTCTCAACGACTATCAGCTGCTCGGAGCCATCTCGATGGCCATTGCTGTGCTGCTGGTTGGATACTTCGCGTACTTCGCGGCCAGAGCTCGGCGGAGTCGAGCGTTAACCGCTGATGGTGTTGCCCCGGGTGTGTATTGGAGCCCACGAGATTCGCCTTGTGCGCTCGAGATCCAGACCTCGGGAGGTGGAAGCCCACAACCTCCGCCGTGCCGCGGCGGATCGACGCGGGCATTCCGGGGACGCTTCCGAGAGCGCCGTTCAAGAAGGATCACGGCTTGCACCGACCGATCCCAGTGGACAATATGAATCCGCGGAGGACGATATGGCCAAGCTCGCCCGAGATGTCACGACGCACGACCTGGGCTTGCTGCTCGCCCGGCACCACGCTGGATCAGGTCGCGAGGCTGATGGTTGAGAACAACTGCGGAGAAATCCCGACCGTCGATCGCTCGAACCATCCCATCGGGGGTTGTCACCGATCGAGATATCGTCTGCCGGGTCGTCGCCGAGGGGAACCCGTCCAGCCGTACTGCCGACTCGTGCATGAGCAGACCGGTCGTCACGGTGGCTGGCTACACGCCGCTCGACGAGGTGATCTCGACCATGGAGGACTATCAGATTCGGCGTGTACCGGTCGTAGATGACGACGGCTGCTGTGCCGGCATCATCGCGCAAGCCGACATCGCCGCAATTGAACCGCCACGGAAAACCGCGGAACGGTGTCCGAGATCTCACGGGATATGGGACACCCATCGCTCAGACTCGATTGAGAGCGGAAGGCCGCTGGCGCGGGGATAGTCGCCGCGCCAGCGCGCTTGCGCCATCCAGCACGCGACGTTGCCGCCAGATCGAGACCCTGACCCCATCGCGCCTTCGGACGCCGTGATACTGTTTCGAGAACAGAGACATCTCGTCGGACTTCGTATTCGGAGGTCGCGATGTGGATAGCTTCGTGGCTCGTGGCACTGCAGATGACCGTGGCGCGTCGAACCCACGGCACGTCCAACGGTCACCGCGCAGGAGGTCGCGCGCGGCAGGACGCTCTTCGAGGCGCAATGCGCCTACTGTCACGGCGCCGACGGCGACGGCGGCAGGGGCGCCAACCTCGCACGCGCGGCGCTCCGCCGCGCACCGACAGACGAGGCACTGTTCCGCGTCGTCAATCGAGGCATTCCCGGCACCGGCATGCCGGGCAACGCGATGAGCGCGCGTGAAACCTGGCAGGTGGTCGCCTTCGTTCGCAGCCTGGGACGGGTGAAGCGCGAGCCGCTTCGCGGGCGATGCCGCCCGCGGCGCGCAGGTCTACGAGGCAGTCGGCTGCGCGGCATGCCACACCATCCGTGGACGCGGCGGTCCCACCGGTCCGGACTTGACGGATATCGGCGCCCGCTCGAGCCCGGCCTACCTTCGCCGGGCGATCGTCGATCCGCGGGCCGACGTGCCGACCGGATTCAAGCAAGTCCGGGCCGTGACACGCGACGGCCGGCGCCTGATCGGCGTTCGCGTCAACGAAGACACGTTCTCGATCCAGTTCCGCGACGCCGGCGGGACCCTGCACTCCTTCTTCAAGGAGGAATTGGCGGAGCTCGCCGCGGACGACGGAAGAACGGCGATGCCGAGTTTTCGAGAGCGTCTCGAACCAGCCGCGCTCGATGACCTGGTGGCGTATCTCGTCTCGCTGGAGGGAACGCGATGAAAGCGGCGCTGGCCATCCTCCTCGCGCTCCTGTTCGCCGCCGAACTGTCGGCACAGTTGACCTACGACCGTATCCGCCAGGCCGTGCGCGAGCCGGGCAGCTGGCTGACGTATCACGGCACCTACGACGCGCAACGATTCTCCACGCTCGACGAGATCAACCGCGCGAACGTGCAGCACCTGCGCCCGGTCTGGATGTACCAGGTTCAGGGACGCCATCACTTCGAGAGCACCCCGCTGGTGTTCGACGGCGTGATGTACCTCACCGATCCGCCGAGCGACGTCGTCGCGCTGGACGTCAAGACCGGACGACCGCTGTGGGCGTATCGGCGCGCGCTGCCCGACGATCTGCGCGCCTGCTGCGGCGATGTCAACCGCGGCGTCGCAGCGCTCGGGGATCAGATCTTCGTCGCGACGATCGATGCGCACCTGGTCGCGCTCGACATGCGGACCGGGCGCGTTCGGTGGGACGTCGAGGTCGCCGACTACAAAACGGGCCATTCGCTGACTGGCGCCCCGCTGGCCGTGAAAGACAAGGTGATTGTCGGGATGGCAGGAGCGGAGTACGGCGTCCGCGGGTTTCTGGACGCGTACGATGCGGCGACCGGCAAGCGCGCGTGGCGCCTGTGGACCGTGCCGGGACCGGGCGAGCCCGGCCACGACACCTGGAGCGGCGACAGCTGGAAGCGCGGCGGCGCGACGACCTGGGTCACGGGCGCGTTCGACCCCGAGACGAACTTGACGTACTGGGGAACTGGCAATCCGGGGCCCGATTTCATCGGCGACGTTCGCGAGGGCGACAACCTGTACTCCGATTCGCTGATTGCCGTGGACGTCGACACCGGGGCGCTGCGCTGGCATTTTCAGTTCACGCCGCACGACGTGAACGATATCGACGCCACGGAAATCCCCATCCTCGTCGACGCCGACTTCCGCGGCCGGCCGCGCAAGCTCCTGCTCTTCGCGAACCGCAACGGCTTCTTCTACATCTTCGACCGCGTGACGGGCGAGTACCTCCACGCCAAGGCGTTCGCGCGTCAGACCTGGACGAAAGGACTCGACGCGAAAGGCCGGCCCATCCCGAATCCCGACACCGTGCCAAGCCCGAAGGGCGCACTCGTCTATCCAGACGACGATGGCATCACCAACTGGTTCAGCCCGTCGTACAGCCCGCAGACGAAAACGTTCTATCAGAACGTGCGGGAAAAGGGCGGCATCTACTTTCGGAACGAAGCCGTGTACCAGCCCGGGCGCATGTACCTGGGCGCCAGCAAGCGCGCCGTCCCTGACGAAGAGCCTTGGGGAGCGCTGCGCGCGCTCGACCCGCTGACCGGCGACGTCAAGTGGGAATTCAAGGTCACGACGCCGCCGTGGTGCGGCCTGCTGTCAACGGCCGGCGGACTGGTGTTTTCCGGGACCATGGAAGGGATGTTCTTCGCGGTCGATGCCGAGTCGGGCCAGCCGCTCTGGCGATTTCAAACCGGCGGCGCGATCTGGTCCAACCCGATCAGTATCAAGCCGGCGGGCACCAGTACGTGGCCATCGCGGCGGGCAACGCGCTCCTGGTGTTCGGGCTGCCGGCGTCGTGACGCCAGACGTTGTCGCTATACTCTTGCGCCATGATGATCACCCGCCGAGACGTCGTCGCATCGTTCGCGCTGGTTGCCGAACTCGTCGCGTCCGGTCAACTCGCAGAGGCGCAGCAGGCCTCACCTGCCTCCCCGCCGACCGCCCCTCGTCCGCCGGTCTTCAAACACGACCTGCCGAATGTGACGATGGACGGCTGGGAAGTGACGGTCAGCTACGTCGACTACCCGCCCGGGCGTGTCGGCACCGTGCATCACCATGCGGGCTTTGTGCTGGCCTATGTCCTCGAGGGCGCCGTCATCGCCAAGATCTCGGGGCAGGGGGAGGAAAAGACGTACACGACCGGGCAGATGTTCTACGAACCGCCCGGTGCCACGCACGAAGTCTCGAAGAATGCGAGCCAGACGCAGCCCGCGAAGCTCCTCGCGATGATCTTCGCGAAGCAAGGCTCGACGCTGACGACGCAGGGGCCCGCCGGTCAGGGGCGCGGCGGAGCGTAGACGGCAGTTTCGCGGTGAAACTCGGACCAGGCAAACCAGTATTCGGGCTCGAGCACCAACGCCTCGAGCGTCGATCCTTTCAGCCGGCCCGAGACGCACTCGCCGTACGCGTTCCACTGCGAGTTGGTTTGGCGATCGACCAGGGCGGACGCTTCGGCGTTCGCCGCCTCGAACGTGAGCGCCTTTCCGCCGGACCGCGCGACGAACGCCGTCGTCGTGTCGGAACTCGGCTGGTGGACAATCAGCACCGGCTTGCCACCGAGCAGGTCGTTCACGACACGCACCTGTCGCAGGGCCTCGAGCGGGAACGCTTTACTTGCCCCCTCGACGTCGAGGCCGAGCACCATGGTCTTCGGCTTCAGGCGATCATCGTGATACGTGACGTCGTTCGGCGCCGCGCCCTCTCCTGACAGCCCCGCGCGGATCATCTTGTTCTTCTCGGCGATCCGGTCTGCGTAGCCGGGCAGCGGTTTCAAGACGAGCGTGTCAGGATGAAGGCGCCGCCATTCCTGCCAACTGGTCAGCAGAAACGGATACAGCTGCAGGTGCGCGCCCTGCAGCGGGCCCGAGATCGCTTCGAGACTCGACTGCTGCCAACGGCTGCCCGTACCGCGATCCTTGAACACTTCGTTGCCGGCGACGACGCCGGCGTTGTCCAGCACGAGCGGCTGGCCCTTGGCTTCGGCCCTGAACACGAGGGCCGTGTTGCAGTAGCTTCACCAGGTGATCGCGATCGGTCCTTTTGGCGATCGATCTTGGACCAGCCCGTGCTGCGACAGAATGGCGGCCGGGTACGCTTTGGCCGTCCTACCGCTCATGAGACCGATCACGCGGTCCTCGTCGTTCATGAACGTCGCATCGCCGGCAGTGATGAACTGCGGATCATGGACCGCGACATAGGGCAGGCTCGGCGGCGCGGGCGTCTGAACGTCGGACACGCCGTTCGTCAGCAACGCGCCGGCGACGACAGACACGGCCAGGAATTGTCTGCGCATCTCTCACCTCCGCCGACAAACACGTCTAACCTATCACGATGATCACAAAGGATCGTGACGACAGCGAAGAACGTCGTGCGTCTACACGATTCTGAATGTCAATAAACTCTCCGCCGTCGCAACGAGCGCGTCCTCGCGCGGGCGCGGCTCCCAGGCGAGCACCCGCCGCGCCTTCGCGCTGGTCGCGTTGCGAACCTTGCCGAGCATCGGCAGCAGCTGGCGCATGGCGGGATCGAAGATCGCACCGGCCCGGACGATCCAGTCCGGCAGCTCGCGGGTCGGCACCTTCTTCGCCGCCTCGCCGAGCCGCGCTTTGAGGACGTTCGCCATCTCGAGCATCGACATCGCGCCGCCGTTCTCGGCGACGGCAATGAACCGCTCGCCGTTCGCCGCGGGGCTGGCCATCGCGCGCAGGTGCAGGTCCGCCACGTCGCGCACGTCGACGACGGCGAAATGGATTCGCGGACATCCGGGCATCCCCGTCAGGAGCCGCTTCACCATCTGCGTCGACGAAGACGCGTCCGGGCCGAGGACGGGACCGAAGATGCCGGCAGGGTTGATGACGGCGAGCTCGAGCGCGCCGCCCTCCGCCTTCACGAAGTCCCATGCCGCGCGCTCGGCGATCAGCTTCGACTTGACGTACGCGCTCATGTCCCCACGATCCGGGTTGCGACCAGTTCGTCTCGTCGAACGGCTCGGCGCGCGGCGGATAGCCGTAATAGACGGCGGCGCACGACGAGGTCATCACCACGCGCTTCACCTTCGCGTCCCGCGCGGCGCGGAGCACCCGCAGCGAGCCGTCGCGTGCAGGAGCGATCACCTCCGCTTCCGTCTTCCGAGCCGAATCCGACAGCGGCGACGCGACGTGTAGTACGTAATCGCAGCCGGCCACGGCCTGCGACCAGCCTGAGTCGCTCGTGAGGTCGGCCGTGAAGAACATCAGGCGGCTGCCGGCGTCCGCTCCGGCAGCGCGCAGCATCGCGCGCACGCTTTCCTCTTTCTTCATGGAGCGCACGGTGGTGCGAACGGTGTGGCCTGCGTTCAGAAGCTGGAGGACGACGTGGCTTCCGACGAACCCACTGCCTCCGGTCACGAGGACGGTACTCATCGTGAGCCGAAGTCTACCGTGAACAGGGCGAAGGAGCGCTTCGGCCGCCTCACATCCTCATCGCGCGCCCTGGGTCGATCAGCGCGGCACGTCGCGCCGGCAACCAACTGGCAGCCACGACCACGACCAGGAGCACGGCAACCGCCGTCACGAGCGTGACCGGATCCTGCGGCGCCACACCAAACAGCAGCGTGCGCGCAAAACGGCTGCTGGCCGCCGCACCAACGAGGCCGATCGTGCCGCCGGCGGCGGCGAGCACCAGCGATTCCATCACGATCGACCGTCGCGACCCGCCGCGGTGACGCCCCGAGCGCCATCCGCAGCGCAATTTCGCGGCGCCGTTGCACCACGGTGTAGGCGAGCAGGGCGTACACACCACCGGCCGCGGTGATGAGCCCGCCGACCGCGAAGAGCGTGATCAGCAGCATGGCGAATCGATCGAGCTGCACGGCATCGCCGAGCAGCTGGTCCATCGTGGTCACCGAATGCACGGGTTGATCGGGGTCGACACGAAGCGCGTAGGCACGAGCCGTCTGCGCCACGGCCACGGGATCCACGGCCGTCCGGGCGATCACGTTCATGACCAGGTACGGGTTCTGCGCGTGCGGAATGAAAATCTCGGGCACCGGCTCACTTCGCGGCCCGTCGTGCCGGGCGTCACGCACCACGCCAACCACTTCATACGGATAGGGCCCGCGCTGGTAGTCGAGAACCAGGTTGCGTCCAATCGGGTTCTCGCTGCCCCACGCGTGTCTCGCGAGTTTCTGATTGACGATCACCACACGGGGCGCGTCCGCGTCGTCACGGTCCGTGAACTCGCGTCCAGCGATCAAGGGAAGGCCCAGCGTCCCGAAGTATCCCGGTGTCGCCATCCGAATGCTGGCTTCCGACACCGCCTTGCCTTCAGGGCGGGCATGCTCGGGCCAGTACGGCCGGGTGAAGTCGGAGCCGATCGTGCTCATCGGAAGGGCCGTCACCGCTGCCACGGACTGCAATCGCGGGAACCTCGCGAAGTGACGTGAGCACGCGGCGGTAGTACTCGGTCGTCTGCGCGCCGGTGCGATACCGCGCCGCATCAGGCGTGATGCGCAAGACGAGCAGGTTGCTCGTGTCGAATCCGACGTCAACCCGTCGCAACTCCGCAAATGTCCGGACCAGTAACCCGGCTCCGACGAGCAACATCACGGCGGCCGCAATCTCGGCCACCACCAGTCCCGCGCGCAGTCGGCCAGAGGCGCCGGCCGACACGGCGGCGCCGTCCTTGAGCGCGCCGGCAATCGGCGTGCGGCTGGCGCGGAAGGTCGGCACGGCGTTGCCGACGGCGGTGACCAGGAGCGCGAGTACGCGCCGCGAACGACGCGACTCGCGCGTTCAGGGCCACTTCGTGCAGGCGCGGAATGTCGGCGGGCGCGATGGACAGGGCCGCGTCCACCCACCACGCCGTGAGCACGATGGCGATGACCGTCGTGACGATCGCGCTCAACACGCTTTCCGCGATCAGCTGTCGCGTGACGCGGCCTCCGCCGGCTCCGAGCGCCAGGCGAATCGCCATCTCCCTCGCGCGGGCGACACCGCGCGCGATGGCCAGGCTGGCGACGTTGGCGCAGACCAGCAACAGCAGGCAGAACATCGCCGCGAAGACGAGGAGGAGCTCCAGACGGCTCGTGCGGGCGATTTCATCGGCGAGCGGAAAGAGCCGGACACTCCAACCGGCGTTGGTGTCCGGATGCTCGGACTCCAATCCGCTGCGCCAGCGTCTGCATCCGCGCCGTCGGCGCCCTCGAGGGACATCCCGGCTTTCATCCGGCCCACGACCCGCAGGAACCGGGCGTCGCGAGGGAGTCCGTGCGGAAAACGCGGGCCGCGGTACGACGACACGCATATCCCACGGCGCCCAGAAGGCGCCGCCGCGTCGGGCACGCGAAGTCTTCCGGCATGACGCCAATCACGCGCCAGTCGCGGCCTTCCACGGAGACGGTCCGGCCAACGAGCTGAGGATCGGCGCCCAGGGTCTGCCACAGGCGATGACTCAGAACGATGACCGGTTCGCCGCTGGACGCCTGCCGCGACGTGATCGACGCCGCGCCTTCGAATTCGTCCGCATCGAACGTGCGCCCGAGCTGTGGTTGACGACGATAGACGTCGAAGAAACCGCGCGTGACGTGCACGCCGGCGATCGGCGTGCCGCCGTCGCGTCCCCGCAGGGTGGCCGAGACCGTCATCGATGGCGGTGATCGCATCGAACGCATCGTTGCGAGCGACCCAGTCGAGGACATTGCCCGGGGACGGCGCCTTCGCGCAGGCGATCCTGCGCTGACGTTCGACTCCCACATCATCGACGAGTCGATCCGGCTGATCGTAGGGCAGCGGTCGAAGCAGCACCGCGTCAACAAACGCGAAGAGCGTGGTCGTCGCCGCGACGCCAAGCCCGAGGAGGAGTGAGATGCCGACCGTGACGCCTGGAGCCCGGACCAGCGCCCGCAGGGCCTGTGCGACATCATGCCGTGCGCCGACGAAGACGAGATCCCAGACCAGCGCGAGCCACGTCGTCGCGAGCGTGACGATGCCCCGGGTGTGAGCCGCTTCGAGCAGGCGCTCGCCGTCTTCGCGGATGGCCTGACGCTCCCGGTTGTCGCGAACACGAAGGATCCAGAGAAGCTGTGCGTAACTCCTGGCGCACCAGCGCAAGAAGCGATCGCTCGTCATGCGCGGTAGGCCTTTCGCAACGCACGGCTCGAGCGCGCGTGATGGACAATCGCTTCGAGGCGACGCACCTCGGCGTCCAGCACGCGCTTGCCGTGCGGCGTGAGCGCAAAGTAGCGGCGCCGCTCGTCGTCTTCATCGGCGGCCGGCCGCTTATCCGACTCCACAATCAGATCGATCTTTTCGAGTTCCCGCAGCAGTCCGTACAGCGCCGCCGGCCAGAGACGAACCTGGCCGTCGGTCCGCTCGGCGACCTCCTGCATGATGCTGTAGCCATGCCGGGGTCCGTCTGCGACCGCCAGCAGGATGTGGAGCACCTTGGGTTTGAGCGGCACCAGCGGATCGACGCTTCTCAACTTGTCAGGCATGGGATCACCCCGGCGAAGCACCGCGTGGCGACACGGTCGAACCTAGTCTGAAGAGACTATAAACGTTTTGATATATATACCGCAATCCGCCACAGCCCACGGTTGGAGCGTGGCTGCGCCATCAGATCGGCGATGACCTGTCGCCGGGCGCCTCGCACGACGCCGCTGAGTCGCCCGCCGCGCGAGCCATCCTGGGACCGACCGGACACGATGCCGGCGATGAGGATCGGGCCTGATCGCGGCCGTCACAATCGGCTGCGAAGCCTCGCCACATTTTGACAGGGCCGCCTTGACGATATCCCTTCTCTCGTGATTCCCCGCCTTCGACCTGCGGAGACAAAACCAACGGGCTGGCAGACGTCTTGCGGCGTGTCGCCGCAGGACGTGAGCAGGCATGTCGACAGGTTACAGGCTGGTTTCAACGCTCTCGACAATTGGCAGAGTCGGGCAGCCGCGTGCCGGGTACACGATTCGGCGCTGATGGCGGAGGGTGTAACCGTGGAGACCACGAAACCAAGAACGCACGTCGTGATCGTCGGCGGCGGCTTTGCCGGGCTCGGGTGCGCGCACAAGCTGGCCAAGCGCGACGACGTACGGGTGACGTTGATCGACAAGAACAACTACCACCAGTTCCAGCCGCTGCTCTACCAGGTCGCCACCGCGGAGGTCGGGTCGGGCGATGTCGCGACGTCGCTTCGGCAGTCGCTTCACGACCACGCGAACGTGGACGTGAAGATGTCGGAGGTGATGGCCGCCGATCCCAGGAGCCGGACGGTGACCACACGAGACGGCCAGAGTTACCAGGGCGACATCCTCGTCCTGGCGGCCGGATCGCAAGCGAACTTCTTCAACACCCAGGGAGCCGAGCAGTACAGCTTTCCGCTCTACACGCTCGAGGAAGCACAACGACTGCGCTCGCGGGTCCTGGCGGTGTTCGAAGCCGCGGACCGTGATCCGAGCGTGCTGGCAAAGGGGGCGCTGAACTTCGTCATCATCGGCGGGGGCCCGACCGGGACCGAGCTCGCCGGGGCTCTGGCCGACATGATCAACCTCTCCATGACCCGTGAATACCGTGACCTGGCCGTGAAACAGGCGCAGGTGTATCTGGTGGAGCACGGCCCCACGCTTCTGGCGCCCTTCTCCGCCGAAGCACACGAATATGCGGCGCGCGCTCTTCAGCGGAAAGGCGTGCGATTGCTGCTGGGTCAGGCCGTCACCGAAGTCGGATCCGATCGCGTGCGGCTCTCCGACGGCACGTCGATTCTGACGCGCACGGTGGTCTGGGCCGGCGGGCTGATGGCCTCACCGCTCGCAGCACACTCTGGGCTGCCGAAGGGGCGCGGCGGCCGCATCGACGTGCAGCCCGATCTCACGGTCGAGGGTTTCCCTGGCGTCTACGCGCTCGGCGACTTCGCGAACGTTCCAGGCGCGGATGGCCATCCGCTTCCGCAACTCGCGTCGGTCGCGCAGCAATGCGGAGTATGGACGGCGAACAACATCCTGGCCGAGATCGCGGGCAGGCCCCGAACCGCCTTCCACTATCACGACAAGGGCATCATGGCCATGATCGGCCGCGACGCGGCCGTGGCGGAAATCGGCAGGAAGCGTCATGAGCTCGACGGCCCGATCGCGTTTGCAGCCTGGCTGGGCGTGCACGCGCTGCTGATGTCGGGCGTCCGGGCACGCGTCGAAGCGTTCATTGACTGGGCGTGGAACTACTTCAGCAAGACCAGGCCGATTCAGGTGCTGGATCGCCCGTACGAAGACCGGATCGACTGGGACGAACACGCAGAACGCACTGTCACGAAGTGAGGAGCCTCATATGTTTCTGAAGGGCAAGGTTGCGATCGTCACCGGCGGCAACAGCGGGATTGGAAAGGCGATCGTGCTCGAGCTGGCCGCACAAGGCGCCAACGTCGCGATTGACTACGTGTCTCACGCGGATGCGACCGAGGACCTCGAACGGCGCATCGTCGCCCTGGGGGATCGAACCATCGGTGTCGACGCCGACGTCAGCAAGGTCGCCGACCTTCAGCGGCTCGTCGACGCCACCGTGAAGGCGTTCGGGCGGCTGGACATCATGGTGAACAACGCCGGCATCGAGAGCCGCACCTCGGTGCTCGACACCACCGAGAAGCAATACGACGACGTGCTTCGCATCAACCTGAAGAGCGCCTTCTTCGGCACGCAGCTGGCCGCCAAACAGATGATCGCGCAGGGCGGCGGCGGGCACATCATCAACATTACGTCGGTCCACGAAGACTGGCCGATGCCCGGCAACACCGCGTACTGCCTGTCGAAAGGCGGCATGCGCATGCTCACGCGCACGGCGGGCGTCGAACTGGCGCCTCACAAAATCCTCGTCGCGGGCGTCGGCCCCGGAGCGGTCGCCACGCCCATCAATCGTTCCACCATGGACAACCCCGCCGAGATGGAGAAGCTGGACGCGGCGATTCCCCTGGGGCGCATGGCGCAGCCGGAGGAGATTGCCAGCGTGGTCGCGATGCTGGCGAGCGATCGAGCGAGCTACATCACGGCGACAACGGTGT
Source organism: uncultured Acidobacteriota bacterium (assembly GCA_963792175.1). GTDB lineage: Bacteria > Acidobacteriota > Vicinamibacteria > Vicinamibacterales > CAVVIG01 > CAWBVG01. The sequence continues at coordinate 31,183 of CAWBVG010000036.1, read as the reverse complement.
TCGCCGATGGCGGCCTGATGCAGAGCAGCCCCGGGCTGTGAGGGAGGAGTTCTCATGCCGCAACACTACGACGTCATCATCGTCGGCAGCGGCGCGGGAGGCGGCACGCTGGCGCGCCATCTCGCGGCGACCGGGAAGCGCATTCTGATTCTCGAGCGCGGCGACTGGCTGAAGCGTGAAGCGCTGAACTGGGACGCGAAGGCCGTCTTCGTCGACAACCGCTATATCTCTCCTGATGTCTGGTACGACGCCACCGGCAAGGCATTTCAGCCGCAGGTTCACTACTTCGTCGGCGGCGCCACGAAGATGTACGGCGCGGCCTTGTACCGTCTGCGCAAGGAGGACTTCGGCGAGCTGCGTCATTACGACGGGATCTCGCCGGCCTGGCCGATCAGCTACGAGGAGATGGAACCGTTCTACACGAAGGCCGAGCAGATGTATCAGGTGCACGGCCTGCGCGGTGTGGACCCGACCGAGCCGCCGTCGAGCGCGCCGTATCCCTATCCGCCGGTCTCACACGAGCCGCGGATGCAGCAACTGTTCAACGATCTGAACGCCGCCGGCTTTCATCCGTTTCAGGCACCCTGCGGCATCATGCTCGACGAACAGCACATGGAGAACAGTCGGTGCATCCGCTGCCAGACCTGCGATGGGTTCCCCTGTCTGGTTCACGCCAAGTCGGACGCGGAAGTGCTCGGCGTGCGTCCCGCGCTGCAGTATCCAAATGTGACGCTGCTGCGGAATTCACAGGCCGTGAAGCTGGTGACGAACGCCAGCGGACGAGCCGTCACGGAAGTCCTCGTGGAGCGCGATGGCGAAGAGGAGTCTTTCGTCGGCGACATCGTCGTGCTCTCTTGCGGTGCTGCCAATTCCGCGAAGCTGTTATTGATGTCCGCGAACGACAAGCACCCCAATGGCCTCGCCAACGGCTCCGACATGGTCGGCCGACACTACATGTACCACAACAGCACGGCCGTCCTGGCGATTTCACGGGAGCCGAATCTCACGTTCTTTCAGAAGACCGTGGCGCTGAACGACTTCTATTTCGGCACCGACGGATTCGAGTTTCCGATGGGCAATATCCAGATGGTCGGCAAGTCGGTCGGCGAGATGTACAAAGGCGAGAAACCGCTCGAGACCAAGCTCGCGCCGCTCGGACTGTTGAATGACATCGCACGACACGCCGTCGACTTCTGGCTCGGGACGGAGGACCTGCCCGATCCGAACAATCGGGTCAGCGTGGACCGAAACGGGAAGATCACGCTGAGTTACACGCCGAACAATCAAGTGCCTCAACAACGGCTCTACGAGCAGCTGAAGTCGATGCTCGGTCACCTGGGCTTACACCCGGACCATTTGATTCCACGCAACGCTTACCTGAAGACCGACATCCCGATCGCGGGCGTGGCTCATCAGGCCGGCACCTGCCGCTTCGGCACCGATCCGAAGACCTCGGTCCTCGACGTCCACTGCAAAGCTCACGAGCTCGACAATCTGTACGTCGTCGACACCAGCTTCTTCGTCAGCATCGGCGCCGTGAACCCGGCCCTCACGGCGATGGCCAATGCCATCAGGGTGGCCGAGCATCTCGCAGAGCGGTTGCATTCGAAAGTCGGGTCTGTCGCCGATGCCCTCGCGGTCTGAAGTCCGCCTGATTTACGTCATCGGGCTGGTCCAGGGGCTGGCGCTGGTCACGTTTCCAGCCGCCAGCTCCATCTTCACCAGTCCCAGCGGCTTCGGGTTCGGCGCGTCGCGCTACGGGATGATGTTCGTCCCGCAAGTCATTCTGGCGATTCTCGCCTCCAGCATCGGTCCGGGCCTCGCGCGCCGTTGGACACTCAAGCGGGTTCTTCAGGCCGGTTTGAGCGGCGACCTCCTGGCGATGTTCCTGCTGGCCGGAAGCCGGCTGTTGGTGGATATGCCGGGCGCCGCGTACGGAATGCTCCTCATTGCGACCGGATCGCTCGGGTTCGGCTTCGGTGCCACCGTGATGGCCATCAACACCTACGCGCAGAGGTTTGTTCCGGGCCACGAGGATCGCAGCGTGCTCGTGCTCAATGCTTTGCTCGGTGCCGGCACCGCGCTCGCACCTCTCTTCGTCGCGATCTTTCTGGGAGCGGGCGTCTGGTGGCTGATGCCGTTGCTGGTGGCCGCCGCCCTGGCCGCACTACTTCTCCTGAGTACGAAGGTGCCGCTCGAGGCGTCAGTCGGTCACGTGGCACACGACGCGACTGCTGAACGTCTGCCAGGGAGCTTCTGGCTCTTTGCCACCGCCGTTCTCCTCTACGGAGTTGCTGAGACGCTGAACGGCAACTGGTCCGGACCGTATCTGACCCGCGAGCGCGGGCTGTCTGCCGAAAGCGCCTCCTTCGCGCTCATGGCGTTCTGGGCGATGGTCACGGTCGGACGGATTCTGTTTGCGACGGTGTCCTCCGAGCGAACCGTGCCGTGGATCTATGCCGGCCTTCCGGTCGTGTTGATCGGGGCCTTTCAAATGGTGTCGCATGCGAGCGGAGAGGCCGAAAGCATCGTGGCCTTCGGCTTGTCGGGTCTTGGCTGTTCGGCGTTTTTTCCGCTGTCGATCAGCCTCAGCGGACAGGCGTTTCCGAAACTCGCCGCCCTGACGTCCGGAGAACTCGTCGCCTTCTATCAGGCCGGCTACGGCGTGGCCGCGTTCGGCGTCGGCCCGCTGCGCGACCTGGCGGGCCTGTCATTTCACGCCATCTACTCGTGGGCCTCGGTGCTCGGCGTCGCCATGTTCGGTGTCGCCTTCGCCGTTGGGCAGCTAAGGAGACTTGTGTATGAGCGACAACACGGTTAGCACTCTCGACGGTTCGACATTTCTCGTCTCGAATCCCAACGGCGATATCAACGCCAGGCCCGACCAGCCGGAGGGTCTGTTCTTCAAAGACACGCGTCACTTGTCGAAGTGGATCCTCACCATCAACGGCATCGCACTCGATGTGCTGTCCACGGACTCCATCGAGTACTACTACGCGCAGCACTTCTGCATTCCGCCGACGGGGACCATTTACAAGAACCCCACCCTTTCACTGGTGCGGCGCCGTTTTGTTGGCAACGGCTTCGTCGAAGAGCTGACCGTGCTCAACCACGGCAGCGAGGTGGAGAACCTTGAGTTGCGTGTGGACTTCGGGTGCGACTTCTGCGATCTCTTCGAAGTCAAGGATGCCCTCAAGAAGAAGGGAGCCTATTACCAGGCCACGCGAGGCGGGCGCCAGGTCCTGGGCTACAAGCGCGAAGACTGGGTCAGGGAAACACTCATCGGGTCGACCGTCCCTCCCACAGAGGCAACGCCTGATCACGTGACGTTCCGTTTCGCGCTCCTGCCGAAGTCTCTCTGGACCACAAACTTCCAGGTGACCCCGGTGACCGGCAAGACCGTGCACAATCCAAAATTCGCGACGGAGGAAGGCGACGCGATGCGGCGCAATCTGAAGGACTGGATTGATACGGCGCCGACCCTCACGTGCCATCCGCAGATTGGCCGCCTGTACATACGCGGCCTGATGGACATTGCGGCGCTTCGCTTTCGTCCTGACACCCTGGCCGAGCACTCGCTCCCCGCAGCCGGTTTGCCGTGGTTCATGGCGCTGTTTGGGCGCGACAGCCTGATCACGAGTTATCAGATGCTTCCGTTCAAGCCGGAACTGGCGGGTGCCACGCTCCGCGCGTTGGCCGCCGCCCAGGGAAAAAAAGAAGTGGAGCTGACGGAAGAAGAGCCCGGACGCATCCTTCACGAGCTGCGTTTCGGCGAGCTGACCCATTTCCACGAACGGCCCCAGGCGCCGTATTACGGTGCCAGTGACACCACGCTGCTCTTCCTCGTGTTGCTGGATGAGTACGAACGCTGGACCGGCGACGTGAACCTGGTGCGCGCGCTCGAACCCAACGCGCGCGCCGCGTTGAACTGGATGGACCACTTCGGGGACCGCGACGGCGACGGCTACATCGAGTACGAGCGCAAGACCAAACTCGGCCTCGAGAACCAGTGCTGGAAGGACTCCTGGAATTCCATTCTGTTCCACGACGGTACTCTTGCGCCCACGCCACGCGCGACATGCGAGCTCCAGGGCTACGCCTATGATGCGAGGCTGCGTTGCGCGCGTCTGGCTCGTGACATCTGGAAGGACGAAGCGCTCGCGGTCAACCTGGAAACGCAGGCGGCCGACCTGAAACGCCGGTTCAACCAGGATTTCTGGATCCCCGATCGCCGGTTCTTCGCGCTGGCCCTCGACGGCCACAAGAGAAAGGTCGACAGCCTGTGCTCGAACATCGGGCTCTTGCTGTGGAGCGGCATCGTGGATGACGACAAGGCCCGGGCGCTGCGAGACCACCTGATGAGCCCGCAGATGTTTTCCGGATGGGGGATTCGCACCATGGCCATGGGGGAAGGCGGGTACAACCCCATCGAGTATCACAACGGAACGGTCTGGCCGCACGACAACAGTTTCATCGCTGCCGGGCTTGCCCGCTACGGGTTCCGCCAGGACGCGGCAGCCATCATTGCCGGCATCTTCGAAGCGAGCTGGTTCTTTGACGCGCGTTTGCCGGAAGTCTTCTCTGGCTACGATCGCGGGAACACACGGTACCCCGTGCAATACCCCACGGCCTGTCTCCCTCAGGCGTGGGCCGCCGCGTCGCCGATGCTCTGCATCCGAACCTTGCTCGGTCTGGAACCGAAGGGTGATGTGCTGACCTCTGTCGAGAACGCCGTTCTACCGCCATGGATGGGGACGCTGACCTTGGATGGCATTCCAGGTCGCTGGGGCCGTGCGAAAGTGGTCGCAAAAGGCGACGACAAGGCGATGTTGAGCACGAAGCAGATCTACGACCGCCTCCTGGCTGCGCGAGAAGAACTGGACAACAAGAAACTCATCGCGTAACCGACGTTGACCGCGGCAGCTCAAGGAGGATGGCCGTGACGATCGTTTGAGGGCCGGCTTACGCGGCGATGGTCGCGGCGTCCCAGGCAGGCCGGTCGGTGTCCGACTTGATGATGTGGGAAAGGTCGACGTAGAGATCGTTGCCTTCGCGGCGGATGGCGAGGCGGTCCATGTTCCGCGTCGCGCGGCCCGTCACGAAGGTGCCGTTGGGCTGGTACTGCGACTGGTGCTTCGGGCACTGGAAGCGGTTGTCCTTCGGCAGCCACTTCAGCGCGGTGTTCTCGTGCGGACACGACAAGTTGAACGCGTAGACATGGCCCTGCGCCCGCACGATGATGACCTGCTGCTTGCGATCGATGGTGACGCTGTCGGCGGCCGGAAAGGGATACTTCTGCGCGCCGGCCGCCTCGACGCCGTCAACGAACAGCACGGGCAGCGCCGCCAGCCCGAGCGCGGCGACGATCTGAAGAAAATCACGACGGGACGGACAATCCGTACAACTCATCATCCGATGTTGGGCAGCGCTACGCCGCCAAGCGTAGTCAGAAACCAGAGGGTAAGGCTCGCGATCGCGCTCAGGCGCAGCGTCCGCCACGCGCGGTGGTCGCCCGAGAGCGCGCGCCGCTCCGCCCGCCAGAGCACACCGCCATTGACCACGAGGAGGGCGACGAGCCCCATCTTGCCCCAGAAGAACTTCGAGTAGCGGAACGTGTCGAAATCCGCAGCGAACAGCAGGAAGCCGCTGATCGTGATGAGCACGAGCGATATGATGACGGGTCGGTGCGTGCTCTGAAGCCTGTCCAGCAGCGAGCGGCGCGACGACCCGTCGTCGACGACTCCGGTGAGCATGATGCGGTCCGTGGCGACGGCGAGGCCGCCGCCGGCGATCAACGCGCCGACATGCACGAACGCGATGAGCGTGCGAATAGCCGCGTGGTTGGCGTAGAAGGAACCCCAGGTTTGCAATACGTCCGTCATTACTTGTTTCCGAACAGCATCAGCAGGTAAGACGCTGTCGCAACCCCCATGGTCGTGAACACGATCGTGCGATGCGTGCTCTTGCTGCTGATCGAAGTTCACGAGATTGCGTCCGCCCGGGGCGGTCCCGTACGCGGCCACGAAGCCGGCGTCGGCACCGAGCATCATGATGCTGTGCACGCGCCGCAGCGTCTTGTGATTCGGGTCCTTCCAACTGTCGACAAGGTTCCACAGACCGGTGGCGGTCTGCGCCACGAACAAGCCGGTGATCGCCGTGCCGACGGCGATGTGGGCGCCGCGATACGAACTCTCGTGTGACTGCGGATCGTTGTACAGGTTCTGCCCGAGAATCGCTTCGGTTCCCAGTAGAGGGAGGGTCGCCCAGCTCGCGATTCTATGAATCTTGGCGCGGGTCTCGTAGGCGTCGCTGTACTCGATTGCCTGCGGACGCGCCGTTTGCCCGGCATCCTGGTCGCCGGCGTCGGCCGATTGCGCCTCGCGCCGCCGGCGCGGCGAGAAACAGCGCTGACATAAACAAAACAATATGAATCGACTTGCTCATAGTCATCGGGTAATAAGGAGCACGAGTTGTGCCACGAGGTACACCGCGCGATTTGGCCAACAATACTTGCCCGAGTCCACGGCATCGGCTACTGCCACGGCACGTCGTCATCTGGCGGTGACGCGCGCTGGTGCTGAGCTTCAGGTGACAACGCCTGAACAGGACGAAGGTCTATGGTCCGCATCCCCGTCCCGCTCGCAGCGGCACGGACGTAAGATGGCCCTGTCAGTCTCACCAGCGAAGATTAAGGAAACGAAGGTCGTTCTGGAAAAGCACGCACCTCGCGCCAGAGTCCTGATCGCCGACGACCATCAACTGATCATGGCAGAACTGGTCAGTTTACTGAGGGAGCAGGTAGACGTCGTCGGCACCGTCAGCGATGGCCGGAGCCTGGTCGAGGCTGCGATCCGCCTCCAGCCGGACGTCGTCATCACCGACATCTCGATGCCCGGGATGAACGGCATCGACTCTCTCCGATCGCTGAAGGCATCGGGGGTCGTCAGCAAGGTGATTTTCCTGACCATGTATAGCGATTCAGAGCTTGTCAGCGAGGCGCTGCGCGGCGGCGCGTCGGGCTTCGTTCTCAAGCATGCCGCGGGTGAGGACTTGCTGACGGCGATCGACGAAGCGTTGCAGGGTCGGGTGTACGTGTCCCCCGAGGTGGCGGGTGGACGCGAACGTGGCTGACCGAAGAGCCGGTTGGCTCCAGCGATTTGATTACCAATATCGTATTTGGCTGAAAGGCTCGAGCAGACGATGGGGTATGCTCGTTTGAGCGTTACGAACGGTAAAGCAGTTCACTGGAGTTCACTCAGTGAGGGCAGAATGGACGTCATCAAGTCCTCGCCCGCGCGTCATGCGTGCGCTGCTTGCTGTTGCGTTTCTCACCAATCTGGCGGTGACCACGGCGACGGGACAGACCGTCACCCCGACGACCGGCGCGGTTTTCGGCACCGTGACCGACAGCTCGCACGCCGTCGTACCCCTCGTGACCGTCACGCTCGCTGGTCCGACGCTGATCACCAAACAAACGGCGCTCACTGACGAAGCGGGCGTCTATCGTTTTCCCGCCGTGCCGCCAGGAGAGTATGCGCTCACCTTCGAGCTGACAGGATTCGCGAGCATCGTCCGCCAGGGCATTCACGTCGGTATCGGTTTCACCGCCACCGTCGACGCCGAACTGCGACCGGGTCACGTCGTTGACAGTGTCAGCGTGAGCGGTGCGCCGATCATCGACCTCACGTCCACCGAGGTCACGGCGCGCTTCGACAGCAGCACGCTGGCAACCTTGCCTGGCGCGCGCGATAGCTTTGCGATCCTGGCCAATACCCCAGGCATCGCGATGACCAAAGTGGACGTTGGCGGCAACGCCGCGCTCAGCATGCAGGAGTACGCCGCCTACGGCTTGCGCGCGACAACCGGCATGAACCGCAATGAGGTCGAAGGCATCCGCGTTGGCGGAGCCACCGGGCCCAACGACAACTACTACTCCGATTTCGGCTCCTTCGCGGAGATCGCCGTCAACTCCGTCGGTCACTCCGCCGCGATGCCGGTCCCGGGAACGATGGCGAGGTACGTCAGCAAGTCGGGCGGCAATGCGTATCACGGCAGCGCGTATGCCGACTTTCAGAGCGACGCGTGGGAGGCGACGAACATCGACAGCGGTCAGATCGGGCGAGGCCTCGCCGGCGGACCAGGTCTCGACGTGCGGCAGGTGAACCAGCTGCAACGCTTCCGGGACGCCACCGCGGACCTCGGAGGGTACGTAAGGAGAAACGTCGCCTGGTGGTACGGTGCCTACCGCGATACCGAGATTCAGCAGCGCTATCCCTGGCTGCTCGACACTGCCGCAGCGCTCACCGCAAGAATCTGGACTGGCAAGCTCACCTACAAGCCGTCATCGCGACAGACCCTGGTCGGTTACGTCCAGCATCAGGAGTTCACGAATTCGAGCAATTTTATCGTCGGCGCCACCCAGCCCTTTCAGACCTCCGATGCACTGCCGAGGATGACGTTCCCGGCGAGCGTCTGGAAAGGCGAATACAACGCCGCGCTGACGGACGCCGTCTACCTGGAAGCGCGAGCGGGCGGTTATTTTTCGAACGCGGTGAACGAGTTCAAGAGCGCCGCCCCGCGGATCTCGGACGTCGGCGCGAATACCGTCACGGGCGGTGCCCTTGCGAACGAACGCAGTCTCAGCCGTCCGCAGGTGAACGGCTCCATCAGCTTCTTGAAATCCGGCCGGGGTGGCAGTCACACCGTCCGGATCGGCGGTGAGTACATGTTGGATTCCGTGGAATGGCCGACGTTCGGGTACGGGAACCCGTGCAACTGCGTCTCGGTTCTCAACAACGGCACGCCCACCCAGGTGCAGATCCTCCTCGGTTCGAACGTGTCCAGAAACGACATGGTGACGTCTGCAGGGTTCGTGGACGATACCTGGCGCGTCAACCGGCGAATCACGCTATCGCTGGGCCTGCGCCTGGATCGCTACCAGCCAGGTCTTCCGGAACAAGAGGGACCGGCCGGCCAGAGGTTCGACGCGATTGATTCCGTGATCACGTTCAACAATTGGGGCCCGCGCCTGGGCATCGGCGGCGATATCACGGGTGACGGCAAAACCGTCGTCAAGCTGCAATACGGAAACTTCTGGCTGTACCCGGGCACCAACTTCACGGGCGCCTTCAATCCGAATCCGACTGGCTGGACACGCACCAACGCCTGGACGAATGACGTGAACGGGAACGGGCGATGGGACCCCGGCGAGGAGGGTCCCGTCACATCTGTGTTGGGAGGCAGCACGTCCACTCGTCTGGACGGCGAGATTGTGAATTCGAACGTGCATCAGACGACGATGTTCCTCGAGCGCGAGGTGTCACGTGAACTGGCCATCCGGACGGGTGTCGTGATCAATGCGCGGCGGCATCCATACGGCACCATCAACATCAACCGGCCCCTCACCAGCTATGGAGTCCCGGTCCCGATTGTCGACCCCGGAGCGGACGGTCGGGTGGGAACCGCAGACGACGGCCCGACGATGACCGCGTATGGCGTGCTGCCCGAGGCGCTCGCCGTGCCGCCGGTGAACGTCACCATGAATGTGCCGAACAGCGACAGCGAGTACTACACGTGGGAGATGACGGGGAGCTGGCGTCGGGCCGCAAGGGGCTCGTTGCTCGCCAGTTTGACGCACACCTGGAATCGCGAGGCCGCCTTGGGGGTCGGCAGCGACTTTACGCCCAACGCACTCATCAACGCGACGGGGGACCAGCTTCGCTTCACGACCTGGCAGGCAAAGCTGCACGGGATCGTGAATCTTCCGGCAGACGTCCGACTGGTCCCCGTCGTGCGCTCGCAATCGGGCACGCCGTATGCGCGAACGTTCGTCCGCACGCTCAATTACGGCAACGCGACGATCAAGGCGGAACCGGTCGCTGCGAACCGGACGCCGACCATCACGCTGGTCGATCTGCGGACCGAGAAGACATTTCGCGTTGGCAGTACGCGCGTGATGGGGTTTCTCGACATCTACAACCTGTTCAACACCAACGCCGAGCAGACGGTGACGACGAGTTCGGGCGCTTCCTGGCTCAGGCCGATCGCCATCACGGGACCGCGCATCTTCCGTATCGGCGCCCGCGGCGAATGGTGAGCGTGGAATGACCATCCGGTCCGCTCGCGGGACTGCTGCTCCTGCTGGCTGTCGCCACGCCGTGCAGTGCCAGCGAACAGGATGGATCCAGCCGACGGCGAATCGGCAGTCCCGACCGCGCCAGCACCCAGGAGCGCGTCCTCGTGTTGTATTCCGCCCGCCAGGGGCAACCGTCGTTTGCCGCCTTCGACTCCGCGCTGGAGTCCGATCTCAATCAACGGCTGGGTGGACAGCTCGACCTGTATCGGGAGTACCTCGATAACGGCAGGTTCGCCTTGACCGACGAGTATCTGGCGACGTTCCGGACATATCTGCGCGATAAGTACCGGGATCGCCCTCGACGTTGTCGTGGCAGTCGCCCTGGCAGCGGTCGATTTTCTCAACCAGTACGGCGAGGAGCTGTTTCCTGGGATCCCGTTTGTCTATGTGGCCACCACCGACCGGCGTCCGAGATACGGGACGAACGTGTTCTCCGATACCGACTGGAACGGTTCCCTGAAACTCGCGCTTGAATTACAACCTCGGACCAGACAGGTCTTCGTGATCACCGGCGCTTCAGAATTCGATCTCCGGTCACTGTCTGGAGCCCGGCAGCAGCTCACCAACCTTCAGCCGCGACTCGACTTCACGTACTTGACCGGGCTACGGATCGAGGAACTCGAGCGAAGGGTCGCCGGCCTTGCCGCAGGACTCGATCATTTACTACGTCAACATGACGCTCGACGGCGCGCAACGGCGTTTCGAAGGAACGAGTGCGCTCGACCGGATCGCGGCAGTCGCCAATGTTCCGATCTACATCCAGTCCCAGGCGAACCTCGGACGCGGAGCCCTGGGGGGCCGTCTCTGGAGCAGCTTGCCCTGGGGGTTGAGGTCCTCCGAGATCGTCATGCGCCTTCTCGATGGAGAGTCAGCTGACGCCATTCCGCCAAGCAAAGTCGAGATCTACAGCGCGCAATTGGATTGGCGACAGCTACAGCGCTGGAACATCGATCCGCGCAGGATTCCGGCGGGGACACACATCCTCTTCCGCGAACCGGGCCTCTGGGAGGCATACCAAGGCTATGTCCTCGGCGCCGTTGCCTTGATGCTCCTGCAATCCGCGCTGATCGGGGGACTTCTCGTTCAACGGCGGCACCGTCGGCGCATCGAGGGCAGCCTGCGGGAGAGCGAGCGACGTTATCGGGTGGCCGCTCAGCAGAACCAGGATCTCTCCGGCCGCCTGATCAAAGCCCAGGAGGAAGAGCGGGCACGCATCGCGCGTGACTTGCACGACGACGTCAGTCAGCAACTCGCGGGGGTGGGGATCATATTGAGCGTCCTCAAGCGCAAGATTGGGCAGGCAGGCTTGCAGGAGCCGCTGGTTCAGACCGTCAACACGCTGCAGGAACGCAACACCGCGCTCGCGAATTCAGTCAGGAATATCTCTCACGATCTGCATCCCGATGTGCTGCGGCACACGGGCTTGAACTCGACGCTGAAGCGCCACTGCGCCGACATCGAACGGCAGCACCAGGTGAAGGTGGAGTTCAGCGCGGCGGACGACGTCGACTCGCCAGGCCCTGATGTCGAGCTCTGCCTCTTCCGAATCGCCCAGGAGGCGCTGACCAACGCCGTACGGCACGCGCGCGCCGAAACATTCGAGTGCATGTCGCGGCGAACGACGGCAGCATCGAGCTGACCATCGTGGACGATGGCATCGGGTTCGCTGCCGACGATCGCTCCACGCGGATTGGGGCTTCGCAGCATCGACGAACGCGTGCGACTCGTGCGCGGCACAGTCACGGTGGAGTCGCAGCCCGGACGCGGAACCACCCTGGTCGCGCGGGTTCCGCGCGGTGAGGAACCGGTCGAGATCGTCGAAACCTGAACGGACACCGGCAAGATCATTGACGCTGGCGTGGTGGCTCATGATACGCGAGGGCGTGCTGATCGAGTAGAGGCCCTTGACCTTGTCGGCGGAGAACGCTAGCGAGCCTATAGCCTGGGAGTTCTGAAATGAAGCGCTCAGTGATAATCGGCGCCGTCGTCGGACTGGCGATGGTGCGATGCCGATGGCCCAACGCCGACTGCCGTCGCGGCGCGCAGGCAACGCTCGTCCTTTCATCGATGAAATTCACTGTCGAAGGCCAGCCCATCGACAAGCTGCCCTCCAGCTGCATGCCGACTCGGGTGATTCCGAGGAGACGCATGCTCCGCATATGACAGGACTCATCTGGCACAACATTCGCCGCAGCGTCGATGGCGTGCGTGTGACCGACGACGCTCAGTGGAGAAGCCGCGCGGATCTCAAGGCGATGGTTCGCCATACCACAGCGATGCCGCATTTGAGGGAGGCGACCGAACTGGCAACGAACGTCGACCCTCACGTCTACGACGTTGCGGCGGTGCGGGGTGGCACCATCCATTCCCAAACGCATGGCGTTTGGTGCGATGGCCACCGGCGCCATCGCCATCGGTGCGTGCGCGGTTGGCGCACTCGCGATCGGACGGCTGGCCATTGGCGCGCTCGCAGTCCGGCATGGCCGCGTTCGCGGCTTGTTGCTCGACGAGGTTTCGATCGGACACCTCGAGGTTCGCGAACTCGTCGTCGAAGAACGTCAACGCGTACGAACGTAGACGTCCCATTCAGAGTCCACGCTATCGCAGCACGCCGCCGACAGTCGTCCGGCCGGCGCCGCTGCACCCCTCCTCGCCGTAGCGAAGGAACTTCTGCAGGCGCTTTCCGGTATCGACTTCGGCCGTGTAGATATTCCCTCGAGAATCGAGGCTGACCTGATGCAGCCAGTGGAACTCGCCAGCCTCGCGGCCGCTCCGCCCGAGCCGGCCGAGCTCTTCGAGCGTGTCGCGCTTCAGCACGTAGATCGTCATGTTGGAGTTGTCGCCGACGTACAGGCAGGATTGTGTGGCGTCGGTCGAGAAGTTCATCGACACCGCCGACCCCGGCAGGCCGTTGGTGTGGACCGAGACGAACTGCTCTTTCACGAAGCCGCATTTGCCGATCTCGCCCGACGGATTGCGGCATTCCTGGCCAAGGTTCGGATCGCGGCTGTTGAACACCTGCAGGCGGTTGTTGCCGCGATCGCAGACATAGAGCAGGCCGTCCTTGGCGATCTTCGCGCAGTGCACCGGCGTGCGGAAGAACGCCGGCTTCATGTTGCCTTTGGCGAGGTCGTTCATCCAGATCCCCGCGGCGGCGGCGGCGTTGTCGTCGATCGGGTTGTTGCCGTATGCGCCGAAATGCCCGATGTACTTTCCTGTCGCGGCGTCCACGATCGCCACCCGGCGATTGCCGTAGCCATCCGACACGATACATGCGGTTGGTCGACGGATCGACCGTGATGTCCGCCGGCAGATAGAACAGCGGCGTGCGGTTCTTGCCGCCGTCCCGGTTGTTGCTGTCGGGGCCCTTGGCGCCGTGGCCGCCGATCATCATCACGAACTTCCCGTCCTTGGTGAATTTCAGGATCATGCCGTCGGCGCCGTTGTTCGACGCCCACGCCGAGCCGTTCGGATCGGTGTTCCGGCTGCTGCCGCCGAGATAGACGAAGCCGTTGTGGTCGACGAAAATGCCGTGCTCGCTGGCCGGCCAGACGCAGCCGTCTTCCATCCGGCACTTCCCCGGATCGGCCGGACCGCCCCAGGCGCGCAGCAGCTTGCCCGACGCGTCGAACTCCATGACCGACGGCGCCGGTACGCAGCAGTCGCCAAGCACGCCGTAGGGCCGTGGGAAACCCAGCACGTCAACGGGCTTGCCGTCCTTGTCCTTGTGCGTGGCCTCGCTCAGCGCCGCTTCGTCGTTGGTCAGCGTGCGCGGCCGCTGGTAGATCCAGACGTGATCGTCGGGCGCGACGTAGAGGCCGCCCACCTGTCCGATGATCCAGTGGTTCGGCAGTTTCTGCGGCCAGCCGGCATCGGCGATGAAGCCCGGTGTCTTCGCCGTCGGCGGAACGCCGTAGACGCCCGACCGCTCGGCGAGCCGCTCGAGAATGCCGGTCGCGGCGAGCGCCGCGCGATCGGGTTTCGGTGTCTGGGCCTGGCCGTGCGCCGTGAGAGAGGCGCCGATGGCAGCCCCGAGAACGGCAAGCAGCGTCAGTCTCATGTTCATCCCCCTCACGTCAGCGCCGCGTCTGCTCCTCGGTCGGCTCCCAGTTGTGCAACAGATCCTGGTAGCCGTTCATCGCCAGCCGCGTGGACATCGGTGTCGGACCGTGGGAGGCGAGATGCCACGTCTGTTTCGGCACGTACACGATGTCGCCCTGGTCGGCGAGGAAGACCGGCAGCGAGCCGATGCGGTAACGGATCTGCCCCTCGAGAATGAACCAGAACTCCGACGACTCGAGATGAAAGTGTCCCTTGTCGTTCGGTCCGGGCTGTTGCGGCTTGCCGCGAATGATGTTGGCGACCGCGCGATCGTCGGCGATGAATCGGCGCGTCGGATCGGTGCCGGCGGCGACGGCGTTGAAGTCGACGTACGGCTTGTTGCGCGCATCGTACGAACCTTTGCCGCCGATGCGAACCTTCACGAAGTCGAAGCCGGGCAATGACACCGGCTTCTCGTCGGCCGGATACATCGTCGTGGCGCCGCCGATGTTCACCTCGAGCCGCAGCGACGGCGTGTCGCCGACGGTCTCCATGCTGTAGATGTTGCGGTACGGCACCTGGACCAGGAAGCCCTTCTTGGCCACGAATGGTTCCTGACCGTCGATCGTGAAGCGGATCTGTCCGTCCTGGACGATCCACCACGCGCGGGTGTCGGGATGGAGCCGGCGCGGCGTCTTCGCACCCGGCGCCATCGCGATGTATTCAGCGCGCAGCGTGGCGTCGTTGACGATGGACTCGCTCCAGTTCGGCTCGCCTTTGTGCTTGGCGAGCAGTTCGGAGAGCTTCCAGTGCGGCCGGTTTGGCGCGATCCATTTCGAAGGCTCCGTTGGCATCGGCGCCCACGCGAGGATCTCCCGTTGAGCCTGGGCGGACACACCGCTGCGCGAAACCAAAAGGCCGGCCATCCCGAGCGCCGCCAATACTACGTACGTGACAGGTCGTGGTACGCCCATCGCTCCTCCATCCGCGAACGATATCTCATTGCGTCTCCGGTGCGGGTATGCTTTTCGAATGAGCTCGTTCCCCCAGCGCGCGACTGGCGCCTGGGCCAGAATGGCTGCTTCTCATGGCAGATAACCACTCGTCGTTCGACGTGTTGCAGGCATACCTGCTGGCTCGCGCTTCATTCTCCGCGGAGGAACTCGCCTTCATGGAGACGATGTTCGTGCCTCGGAGGCTGGCCGCGGGGGAGTTCCTCCAGCGCGCCGGCGACGTGGCGCGCTATGCCGCGTTCGTCGTGCGCGGTTGTCTGCGCAGTTTCGTCATCGATGGGAAGGGCAAGGAACACGTCGTCCAGTTCGCACCCGAGCAATGGTGGCTCGCCGACGCGATCAGCCTGAACACCAGCACCCCGTCTCAGTATTTCTTCGCCGCGATCGAGGAGTCCGATCTGTTGCTGATCGATCCGCCGGCGCAGCAGCAGATCGTCGACCGCGTCCCGGGCTACTCGGCGGCGATGCGCGCCGGCCTTCAGAAGCACGCCGCCGCCAAGGATCTGCGCATCGTCAAGGCATTGAGCGCAACCGCGGCGGAGCGCTACCTGGACTTCATGAACACGTTTCCGACGATCGCGCAGCGCGTGCCGCAATGGATGGTGGCGTCATACCTGGGCGTCTCGCCGGAGACCATCAGTCGCATCCGCAAAGGCCGGTCGCGGAAGTAAGGAGCACACGAAGATGAAGCCAACGAACACGATCTGCCTCTGGTTCGACAAGGACGCCCATGAGGCGGCGCGGCGAGGCTGACGTGGACGACGAAGAGGTGACCTGCTCGGAGCAGAATGCGGGCCGCGCACACTGCTCCTGCTGACCTCGAGAATAGGACCACTATCATGGCATTCGAACCACGCGCCACGTCGTTCTCCAAGACCAATGCTCAGATCCTGGCCCAGGCGTCGGCCATGGCCTACCGGCAACCGGCACAGGCCCGAAGTGGGCGGCGGTCAGCGGGTTCACTGGACCGTTCGACTTCTTCGACAACGCCGACACGCAGGGCTTCGTCGCCGAAAGTCCCGACGCCATCATCGTCGCCTTCCGCGGCACGCAGCCGAATCGTCCGATGGACTGGTTTGTCGACTTCCGCGCCACTCGCGGCGCCTGGGCCCACAGCGTCGGTCACGTGCACGACGGGTTCTACCGTGCCCTTCGCAACGTCTGGGGCGTCACGCTCGCCAACGGAGAGATCCTGCCGCGGCGTCTGCTGAATCGGGGCAACAAGACGATTTGGATCACCGGGCACAGCCTCGGCGGCGCGCTCGCCGAGCTCTGCGCGGCGCAGGCGCTGTTCGTGAGCAACGTCCCCGTGCAGGGCGTCTATACGTTCGGGCAGCCGCGCGTCGGGGATAAGGACTTTGCCGATGCGCTCAATGCGAAGCTCGGGTCCGGCATCTTCCGCTTCGTCAACGACCGCGACATCGTGCCCCGAGTGCCGTTGTTCACGATGGGCTTCTGTCATTACGGCGGCCAGCGGTCCTTCGATCACGCCGGCCAGGCCAGCAATGCCGAGTCCGCCGTGGAGACGTTGACCGGCGCGCTCACGTTTGCCAAGGGCGCGTTCAACCTCAACGTTCTTGGACAGGTGGCGGGCCTCGTGACGGACAGCCTCAAGAGCGTCATCACGGGTGATTTCACAGAAGAGCATGAGAAGGCCTTCCGCGACCGAGCCGCCGAGATCCTGAAAGGCGGCATCGAGAAGATCGAGGATCACTCGATGGAACGACCACTATCTGGTCAGGCTCGAGACGAAGCTGCCATCGCTGTGACCTTCGAGACATCCGAGTAGCGGTCCCTCTATTCCGAGTTGAGGGACGCCAGCGCCCCGCTTTGCCGCCAATGGCGGGTTCTTCCATGCGACGATAGAGCAACGCTGGATTCAGGCTTATGCCAATCGCCTTCCGCCCGCTTCGGCACGCGACCACGCGTCTGCTGATCTGTCTGCTCGTTGCTGCGCGGTCGGAACGCCGTCCGCGCAGGTCGCGAGCGGCCGCGAGACAACGGCCGCATCGGTCGCGGGCCACCCGCTCTCGGCCGACATGCCGGTCGATCCGGAGGTGCTGATCGGCGGCCTGCCCAACGGCCTGCGCTTCTACATCCGCCCGAACCCCAGGCCCGCGCGCCAGGCCGAACTGCGGCTGGTCGTGAAGGCCGGATCGGTGCTGGAAGACGACGACCAGCGCGGCCTGGCGCATTTCGTCGAGCACATGCAGTTCCAGGGCTCGCGGCATTTCCCGGGACAGAGCATCGACAGCTTCCTGGCGTCGCTCGGCCTGAGCATCGGCGAGGACGCGAACGCGGAGACCAGCTTCGACGACACGCAGTACACGCTGCGCGTGCCGACCGATCGGCCCGGCGTCCTCGACATGGCGCTGACGGTGCTCGAAGACTGGGCCGGCGGCGCGCTCTTCGAGCCGGCCGCCATCGAGCGCCAGCGCGCCATCGTGCTCGCCGAGTGGCGCCGCAACCTCGGCGCCGAGCGAACGCACCGCCGACAAGATGCGGCGCGTGCAGCTCGAGGGATCGCGCTACGCCGACCGGTCGCCGATCGGCGACCCGGCGGTGATCCAGACCGCGCAGCGCGAACAGCTGGTGCGGTTCTATCGCGACTGGTACCGGCCCGATCTGATGGCGGTGATCGTCGTCGGCGACGTCGACCGGAACGCCGTCGCCGCGATGATCCGGCAGCACTTCTCGTCGCTCGCCAATCCGGAGCCGGAGCGGCCGCGGCCGATCTTCGACGTGCCGGAGCATCCCGGCACGCGCTACGCCATCGTCACCGACAAGGAGAGCACCAACACCGTCGTGAGCCTCAGCAACCTGCGGCCGGCGCGCAATCAGGGATCGGTCGGCGGCTATCGCGACATCCTGAAGGATCAGCTGTTCGCGCAGATGCTCGGCGATCGGCTCGACGAGCTCGCGCAGGGCGACCAGCCGCCGTTCCTGCAGCGCCGCCGCCGGCCGCGGCCTGTTTCCGGCGCCGAAGACGCGCGACGAAGCGACGCTGCAGGCGCTGGTGCCGAACGACGGCGTCACGCGCGGCCTCGACGCGCTCGTGACCGAGCTGAAGCGCGTCGCGACGTTCGGGTTCACCGCCACCGAGCTCGATCGCGCCAAGCAGGCGAACCTGGCCGCCTCCGAGCGCGTCGCCGAGGAGAGCCCGGATCGCGAATCGTCGAGCCGCGCCGACGAATACACGCGCAACTTCCTCCAGCGTGAAGCGCTGCCGACCATCTGGCAGGAGCTCGCGTTTCATCGCCGCTTCCTGCCGGAGATCACGTTGAGCGAGATGAACGCGCTGGCGGCGGACTGGTTTCCGGAGGCGAATCGCCTGGTCGTCGTGTCGGCGCCGGATGTGGCGGGACGGGCGCTGCCCACCGAGTCGCAGCTGGCCGCCGCCGTCGAAACCGCCGTCGGCCAGAGCGCGTGACCGCCTACGTCGACGCCGGCGCCGGGCAGGCGCTGATGGAACGTCCGCCGGCGAAAGGGCAGCATCGTCAAGACCGCCGTCAAGGGCGACGTGACCGAATGGACGCTGTCGAACGGCGCCACCGTGGTCCTCCTGCCGACGACGCTGAAGGCGGATCAGATCCTGTTCACGGCCACGCGCGCCCGGCGGGACGTCGCTCGCGAGCGATGCCGATTTC
The DNA here is from genome assembly GCA_963792175.1 of uncultured Acidobacteriota bacterium. Lineage (GTDB taxonomy): Bacteria > Acidobacteriota > Vicinamibacteria > Vicinamibacterales > CAVVIG01 > CAWBVG01. The sequence goes on along the minus strand of CAWBVG010000036.1, from coordinate 12,347 downwards.
TTCGCCGCGCGCGTCGGCCGACGACGTGATCCCGGCGGGCGGCGTCGGCACGTTCTCCGACGTCGTCCTCGACAAGCTGCTGAACGGCAAAGCGCTCGCCGTCCAGCCGTTCATCAGCGAGATCCGCGAGGGCATGCGCGGCGGCAGCGCGCCGCGCGACCTCGAGACGATGTTCCAGTTGATCTACCTGCGCTTCACCGCGCCGCGCGCCGATCCGACGGCGTTCGCCGCGATGAAGGCGCAGGCGCTCGCGATGCTGGCCGACCAGTCGGCGAGCCCGGACGTGCTCTTCAACCAGACGCTCGCCTCGGCGCTGAGCGGCAACCATCCGCGGCGTCAGCCCGAGACGCCGGACACGGTGGCGAAGTGGAATCTCGACACCTCGCTCGCGTTCTACAAGGCGCGCTTCGCCGACGCCAGCAACTTCACGTTCGTCTTCGTCGGCAGCTTCACGCTCGAGACGATGCGGCCGCTCGTCGAAACCTACCTCGCGAGCCTGCCGGCGACGCGCGCGCACGAGACGTGGCGCGACCTGGGCGTCAGGCCGCCCGCCGGCGTCGTCCAGACGACGGTGCGGAAGGGGATCGCGCCGAAGAGCGAGGTGTCGATCGTGTTCAGCGGACCGTTCGAGTTCACGCCGCACGGCGCGGCTCGCGCTGCGGACGGCGACGCTCCTGCTGCAGGCGCGGCTTGAGCGACGCGATTCGCGAGCAACTCGGCGCCACCTACGCCATCTCCGCCGAATCGGAGACCAGCCGGTATCCGCGGCCAGAGTATCGCGTCACGATCGACTGGACGTGCGATCCGGCCCAGGTCGAGAGCCTCGTGCAGCGCGTGTTCCAGGAAGTGGCCGCCGTGCGAGACACGCCGTTGACCGAACGATCAGATGACGCGTATCCGCGACTACCTGCAGCGCGAGCTCGATCGCAGCAGCCAGGACAACGCGTATCTGCTGAACCAGATTCTGCGGCGCTACGAAACCGGCGAGCCTCTGCAATCGCGATGTCGTGAGCGAGCAGGCGGCAGAGATCATGGCCCTCACCGGCGACGCGGTCACGCAGCGCCGCCGTCAAGTACCTCGATCCCGCTCGCTACGTCCGCGTCACGCTGATGCCGGACATCGTGCGGTAGATCGCCGCGTCGAGTTGCGTCGCCCGCACGAGTCACCTCTTGGAGCCGACCATCGGCTGGCCGACCGGCCCCTCGATGGCTTCCCGATGTAGCATGTGAAGCGCGATGACGGATGCCATGTTCCGATCCGTTCTCAAGAGCCAGTACCACGCTGCGCTCGCGATGCTGCGTGAGGCCGTCGAGCGCTGTCCTCCAGACGAGTGGTCGAACGCCGATCACAAGAACGCGTTCTGGCAGGTGGCATATCACACGCTGTTCTTTACGCACTTGTATTTGCAGCGCGACGAAGCGGCGTTTCAGCGGTGGGCGCAGCATCGAGGCCACGATGACGGCATCGACGGCGACCCATATACGCAATCGCAGATGCTCGAGGTACTGGTCGTTCTGCGATCGCATCGTCGATGATGCGGTGGACGCGCTCGATCTCGACAGCGCGGAGAGCGGTTTCAGTTGGTACCGCATGTCGAAGCTGGAGCATCAATTGGTGAACCTCCGTCACATCCAGCATCACGGCGCGCAGCTCGCGGATCGTCTCCGTTCCGCGGCGGACATCGGCATCAGGTGGGTCGGCGGCCAGACCAGCGGTCCAGCCAAAAGCGGTGACTGCGTCGCCGAGTGAGGAAGGCCGGGACGAGCGGCTCCCCGAGCCACCTCTCGTGACTTCTTTACGCCTCTTCCTCCCGCCCATGTGTGATGATGGTTTTGGTTACATCTCACTCAGGAGCACACCATGTTCGGTTCCCTCGGTATGCCGGAACTCATCGTCATCTTCGTGATTGCGCTCATCGTCTTCGGCCCTCGTAAGCTGCCTGAATTGGGCCGGTCGCTCGGCCGGGGCATTGCCGAGTTCAAGAAGGCGACGAACGAACTGCAGAACACGCTCGAACAGGAAATCGAAGCGGACGAACAGCGCTCGAAAGCGGCGGCGACTCAAGTCGTTGCACACGGCGACGCGACGCCCACTGCTGACCCGCCCGTCAGCAAGAGCGCCTAGTCCGAGCGAGTCTGCGGCGGCAAGCGCTTCGACGGCATCTGTCTTGCGTCGTGTCGCTGAAACACGATGGCCGATTCCCAGCCGAAGGGGTTTCTCAACCCTCGGGTCGTTCTGGCGTTCTCGTTCTGGACGACGACCGCTTGCATCGTGGTGGCGACAGTGGCAGCGATTCTGGCCATCTGGCAGTTCACCGGAACTGACGCGCTGTGGCGCACCGTGGCGACGTGTGCTGTGATTGGCGCCGCCACGTTGGCCTTTTCGTTTGTGAACGGGCTGTTCGGTCCGTCCTCGCGTTGAGCCACTCACCGCCGTTTCGTCGCGCTATCGCCTCCTGAAGCCCTTGACAGGGCCCGGATGAAGGAGCTTATCGACGGTGATGACACCGTCGCGCTTGAACACCTCGCCGTTCTTCATCACGAACTGCACGCGGCGCACCGCATCGATGTCGACCAACGGATCGCCCTCGACCGCGACGATGTCGGCATAGTAGCCAACCTTGATCGGGCCCCGCTGATCCTTGTACACGTCGGCCGCCTTGTAGCCGTTGATCGTCAGCGCCTTCAGCGTGTCCTTCGCCGGAATGCCGGCCGCCTTCCATGTCAGCAGGAAATTGATCGTGAGATCGCCGCGGTTCATCCACTCGCCTTTGGCGTTCTTGAACTGCTCGCTCCAGTAGTCCATGTCGGTCGAGAAGGTCACCGGCACGCCCTTCTCCCACGCCGACTTGAGCTGGTCGGCGGCGTGCTTCTGGCCCTGCGCCGATCCGTGATACGGCGTGAAGGGCGTATCCGTGCTCGGCGAGGTAGATCGTCTTCTGCGCCATCTGGGCATGCTGCTCGGGCGTGAGCTGCTGTCCATGCGAGATGATGTGGAGGCCGGCGTCGATCGCGCGCTGCGCGCCGTCGCGGGTCTGGACGTGCGCGTTCACCTTGGCGCCGCCCTTCGCGGCCTCGGAGATGAATAGCTTGATGTCATCGACCGAGTAGCCCCACGCCTTGCAGTCGAGGCAGATCTTGATCACCTTGGCGCCGAAGAGCAGGTTCTCGCGGACCGCCTTGACGATCTCGTCGCGGCTGTTGGCCTCCAGGTACTCGGGATAGACGATGTTGTGACCCTTGTACATCTCGGGCGTCGGTGCGAACTGGCCGCCGGTCGGTGCTGATGATCAATCCAGACGGGATGATGGTCGGTCCCGGGATCCATCCCTGCTCAATCGACTGACGGAGCGCCGTATCGGCATAGTTCCCGTTGTTTCCGACATCGCAGATCACGGTGAAGCCGGAGCCGAGCACCTGCATCGCGTTCGACGCCGCCTGGATCGCGCGCAGCGCGGTCGAGTCCGCGACGTAGGTGTAGTAGTAGATGTTGTTCTCCGGCACCTCCTTGTAGGTCATCGCGAGGTGGGTATGGGTATCGACGAACCCCGGGACGACGGTCAGCCGCGACAGGTCGATGACCTCGGTGCCTGGCGGAATCGTGACGTTCGGGCCGATCTCCTTGATCCGCTCCCCTTCGACCAGGATGATCTGGTTCGGTCGCCGTGCTGCCGTTGTCCGGATCGACCAGACGGCCGGCGCGAATCGCCGTCAGCTTCTGCGGCCCGGCGGCCGCCCCGCCGCGTCCACCTTGCGCGAGCACCTCCGCGGAACTCCCGGCAAGGGCGAGGACGGCCAGGGCCGTCGTCAATACGATGCGCTTGAACATCAGGTCTCTCCTCAATGAATCGTCCAACCTAGAAATCGAACCTGAACCCGAGCTGCTGGCGCCGCTTCGGCCCCTCGGTGAGCGGCAGGCCGAATTGCGCCGACTGCAGGCTGCCCTGGTAGCGCAGCCAGTTGTCGACGTTGAAGACGTTGAACATCTCCCAGAACGCGGTCGCGGTCAGTCGGCCGGGCAGCCGGAAGATCTTGCTGACGCGCAGATCGGTGCTCTTCTCCGTCGCCCCGCGGCGCGAGTTGCGCGGCTCGGGCCGATCGGTGAACGGATCGGCGTCGAGCTGGACGCTGGTGCTGACGCTGTAGGGAACGGCACTGCGATAGGTCGTGATGCCCGGCCAGCTGCACGATCAATCTTCGGCACCAGGTAGGACCCGTCCAGCACGAAGTTGTGGCGGCGGTCGTTGTCGTCAGGACCGAGATCCTCGTTCAAGTCGAACGGATTGGTGGTGCCGCCGGTGCTCAGGCCGGTCGAGGTGTTGGACCGTCGTCTTCGACAGCGTATAGGACGAGCCCGGCGCGGCCGTTGGCCTTCGGGTGGTACTCGACCCGCGCTCTCGAGTCCGTGGTACCAGATCGAGCCGCCGTTGCCGACCAGCGTGATGTTGCCGTATCGCGGATCGCGGCGCGAATAGGTGCCGTTGGCGTTCTGCACCCAGTTGGTATCGGGGCCGATGCTCGCGTCGTCGGTCCTGCGTGTACACGTAATCGAGGCGGGCGCTGAACGGCCCCAGCTCGCGCGTCATGCCGACCGCGATGTTCTTCGAGTACGGAATCTTGTAGTCGGGCTGCACGCCGAGAATCGTGTCGGCGGGAAACGGCAGCCCGTTGAGATCCGGATAGGCCGGGAAGCTCTTCGCGAGAAACGCGCGCATCTGCGCGATGCCGATCGCGGTGTTCGCCGGCGTCCAGAACGGGTTGTTCGCCTGGGTGTTCGCGTTCAACGAGACGCGACGGATGCGCGAGCAGCGTCTCGTTCAGATAGATGTCGGTGAGGTTCCAGTGGTTCTGGTCGTAGTAGAAGCCGAAGCTGCCGCGCAGCGTCGTCTTGCGATCCGCGGTCGGCGCCCAGACGACGCCGAGCCGCGGCGAGATGTTGTTCCTGTCGGCCACCGACTTCTGCAGCGGCGCCGCGCCGCCGCGTCGCGACACGATCGCTCGTTGTAGGCATCGATATACGAGTTCACCGTGGTCGGCGTCAGGTCGAGATCGTAGCGCGCGCCCAGGTTGAGGGTCAGGTTGCTGCCGAGCTGCCACGTGTCCTGGATGTACACGGACGGGTTCCACACCGACGGCGTGGCCGCGCCCGAGCCGATGTTGCCGCTGAAGCTGGTCGGATAGGTCGACGGATCGTTGACGTCGAACGCTTGTCCTGCGTGAACGTGAACGCCCCCTTGTGCGCCGCCTCGACGTCCATGTACATCTGCTGCCGCGCGACGATGCCGCCGAACTTGAACTGGTGATGGCCGGAGACCAGCGAGAAGTTGTCGATGATGAACAGATTCCCTTCGCCCTCGAGGCCGGTGAACGACGTCCCGCCGAAGTTCGCGCCCGGGTAGCTGATGCGCGCGAACTTGCCGGTCGGGTTTCCCACCAACGTGTTGTAGCCGGCCGCCGCCAGCAGGTCCGAGCCACCAAGGCCGCCGGCAATGTTGGCGAGAATCCACGGCTTGTTGATGCCGTAGGTCACCCGCAGCTCGTTGAACGCCTTGTTCGACAAGGTCGTCGTCCAGTTGCCCAGCACGTTCCACAGCGGCCCGCCGAAGGTCTGGCGGGTTTCGAGCGTCTCGAGCGGCGCGGCGGCGCCGGGTGACGTGCCGCCGACGTTGGCGTCGCGCCGATACGTGTTGGTATAGCGGAAGTAGCCGCGATTCTTCTGATTGAGGTTGGCATCAATTTTCACGATGCCTACGGTTTCCTTCTCGCCTGTGGGAATGACCGTCGGCGACACCGTCTGCCTCCAGTAGTCCGAGATGCCGAGCACGTCCGACGAGGTCGAGGTCGAGCCGCTCGATGCCGCCGAAGTAGAACAGCTTGTCCTTGGCAATCGGGCCGCCGACAAACCCGCCCCAGCGCTGCTGCGTGAAGGGTGGCGTCGTGTCGAGGAAGATCGGGCTGCAGGTTCGCGTCGTAGCGGCCGGCGAACGGCGGCTTGTCGAAGCTGTCGTCACGAAAGAATCCGTACGCGCGTGCGCTCGTGCGGTTGGCGCCGCTGCGGGTAATGACGTTGAGCATGCCGCCCGCCGCCTGCCCGAACTCCGCGCTGAAGGAGTTGGTCAGTACCTGGAATTCCTGAATCCAGTCCTGCGGAAAGTCGTTCGCCTGCCGACCGTAGAACTGCATCTGGTTGGAGGCGCCGTCGACGACGATGCCATTCGAGAACGGGCGCTGGCCGGAAATCGACACGCCCGTGCCCTGTCCGGTGCCGGTGGCCGTGGACGTCGTCGCGCCGGGCGAGAGCGTGGCGAGCGCGCTGAAGTTACGGGCGATGGTCGGCAGATCGTCGATCTGCTTGTTGGTGATGATCGTCGCCAGCGTGCTCTGCGTTTCCACTGGCACGCTGCGAGCGACGACGTCGACCGTCTCCGCGACGCCGCCAAGCTTCATCGAGAAACTCACTGTGAGGTCCTGCCCCACGCGTAGCTCCAACGACTGCTTGTCGGGCACGAAGCTGGCGAGCTCCGCTGTCACCTCGTAGCGGCCCGGCCGCAGGTTGGGCAGAAAGAACTGGCCTTCTGCGCCCGTCACTGCTGTCGTCGCGGTGTTGGTCTCGACTTGACGAACGGTCAGAGTGACGCCGGGGAGGGCGCCGCCCTGCTGATCGCGCACGGTGCCTCGAAGCGTGCCGAGTGCCGTCTGGGCGAAAGCCGGAATCGTGACGGCTAGCAGCCCCACGACGACGGCTAGGAAGAAACGCGTCGTTCGATGCATGGTTCTTACCCCTTGGGAACCGGCGGCGTTCATGCCGCTGGCTTGGCGCGAAGAATCACGCTTTGGCGGGAGTGAGTCAAGCTCAATTCACTTGGCCGTGGTTGCCATCCAGACGGTCAACCATGCGGTTGGTGATGCCAACGTCGTGGCGCGTCAGGCCCGTGCTGTTATTCGTCTCAGAGGCTTCGCGCGAGGCGAAATCCAAAGTCGTTGTAGCGGAAGGACGGATCGAGCTTACTGCGCAACGTGACACGGCACATGGTGTGCGCGTGGCGCCACGCTCCGCCGCGCGCGGCGCGTCGCAGGCCTTGGTCGGGGCCCGCGGGATTCCGCTCCGGTGATCGGCTGTAGTAGTCCTTGTCATGCCAGTCGGAGCACCACTCGTGCACGTTGGTCGAAATCCCAAGAAGGCCGAAGTCGGTCGGTTCGCCCAGTGTCACCGGCCACGGTGCCTGTAACGGACCGTGGCCGCCGTTCGGAATCCACTCCGGCATCACGTCACCCCACGGGAAGAGTGTCTCTTGCAGTCCTCGCGCGGCGAATTCCCACTCAGCTTCGGTCGGCAACCGGACTGGGCGATTATCTTGCTCGGAACGCCACGCACAATACGCAACCGCGTCGATCCAGCTCACACCCACGACGGGGAGATCCGCTTGCGCAAATGGCGGATGCGACCAGTCGCGGGGCAACTCGTGGCTGGTGGCATTCACAAAGCATTCGTACTCCGCGCGAGTCACCGGACACACACCCAACTCGAATCTGTCAACGAAGACCGTATGCGGCGGGCGCTCGTCTTCGAAGCCGAGCTGGGTGCCCATCGTGAACCGGCCGCCAGCGATCGGCGCAAAAGCTGGCGTGAGGACCGGCGAGCCAGAATCACCCATCGCGCCATCATAAGGCGAGATCGAAGACGTCAGGATTCAGAATATCCGTCGGCTTCAAGCCGGAGCTCGTCATGCGGCCGCTTCCCTGACCTCAGGCGATCTCGATCCCACAACAGGCGATCTGACTAATCGGTCCGCAGCGCGACCAGGGGATCTTGCTTCGTGGCCCGACGCGCAGGCACATAACAGGCCGCCAGCGCGACAACGATCAGGAGCAGCGACACCAGGGCATACGTCACCGCGTCGGTCGGTGTGACGGCGAACAGCACGGCGCTCATCAGCGGCGTCAGGAACGCCGCGCCGAGGACGCCGAGCGCAACGCCAGCAGTGGCGAGCGTGAGGCCGGGACGCACCATGAGCCGCTCGATGTCGCGCCGCTGCGCCCCGAGCGCCATCCGGATCCCAATCTCGCGCACGCGCTCGCTCGCCGCGACGTTCATCACACCGTAGGTGCCGATCGCCGCCAGCAGCAGCGCGACGATCGCGAACGTGGCCATCAACGCCAGCACGACTTTGCGCCGCACCATCGAGTCGGCGAGCAGGCTCTCCATCGTGCTCCGTCCGAAGACCGGCAGCGTCGGGTCGATCCTTTGGATGGCGCGTTCCACATCAGTGCCGAGCGCCGCGGGGTCGGTGGACGAGCGGTAGTAGACCGTCAGCGCGTTGTTCGAGCGCTGGAACAGCGGGAAGTAGATTCGCGACGCCACCGGCACGTCGAGTCCATCGTCGTGAATGTCGGCGACGATGCCGACGATCCGCGCCGACTGGCGGCCGAGCGCGATGCTGCGGCCGACCGGATCCTTGCCCGGAGACTGCGTCTTCGCCAGCGTCTCGTTGACGATCACAACCGGCTCGGTCCCGATGGTGTCGGCCGCGGTGAACGCCCGGCCGCTGAGGATTGGCGACTTCAGCGTGGAAAAGTACTGCGGGCTTGCGACCTGAAACTGCGCGCGCCGGACATCCGAGGGCGCCGTCGATTCGCCGGCGAACGTAAAGCGCTGCGTCACACCTGATCCGCTGAAGGGCGTCCGGTTGCTGGCGCTCATCCCGACAGACTCGATGCCGGGCAGCGCGGCGACACGGCTCAGCGCTTCGTTGATGTACGCATTGCGCTGCGCCGGCGTCCCATACGGGTTCTTCGACGGATCGTTCGGGACGGGAATCCAGATCTGCGCGAACCCCACGCGCGCCGGATCGAGGCCAGGCTTGACCTGCAGCATGCTCCAGAAGCTCCGGACGAGCAGGCCGGCGCTGACGAGGAGCACGAGCGAGATCGCGATCTCGGCGGCGACGAGCGCGCCGCGGAAGCGGCGCTCCCGGCGCCCCGCGCCGCCGCCGCGCCCGGCGTCCTTCAGGTTGTCGCCAGGGTTGACGCCCGAGACCTGCACCGCCGGCACGATGCCGAACGCGGCGCCCGCCGCCATCGACAGCGCGAGGGCGATCGCAACCATGCCGCCGTCGAACTGCACCTCCGGCAGCCGCGGCAGATCGGCCGGCAGCATCGCGACGATCCAGTCCCGCGACCAGGCCAGCGCGGCGAGCGCGCCGACCCCACCGGCGACGGCGACGACGAGACTCTCGACGAGCAGCTGGCGCACGAGCTGACCGCGCGTCGCGCCGAGCGCACGCCGCACCGCGATTTCGCGCACGCGGCTCGACGCCCGCGCGAGCGTCAGGTTCGCGATGTTGACGCAGGCGATGGCGAGCAGCAGTCCGACCGCGCCCATCAGCAGGCCGAGCAGCGGTCTGACCCGACTGGTCAGCTCGCTCTGCACGCCCTCGAGGCGCAGCGCCCACTGCACGTTGGCCGGATAGTTCACCGGATAAGCCGCCCGAAGACTGGCGGCCAGCGCGTCGAGACGATCCTGCGCCTGTCGCGAAGAGATGGCGGGCTTGAGACGTCCCATCATGCCGGGTATGAAGTTCTGCTGGCGCTGCGGCGGGCTGGTAAACGGCGCCGCGGCGAAGCCGCACGCGCTCCACATGTCCACGTCGCCGCGGACTGTCTCGCCGGGATGGCGGAAGTCGCGCGGCATGACGCCGACGATCGTGTAGGTGTCGGTGTCCATGACGACCTTGCGTCCGATCACCTCGCGCGAGCCGCCGAACGCACGGCGCCAGAGGCCGTCGCTGATCACGACTGCGTCGGAGAATCCGGGGACGGCGTCCTCGGGCCCGTAGATGCGTCCGAGCTGGGGCGCGGCGCCGAGCAGCTGAAAGTAATTGGCGCTCGTGACCATCACCTCGATCCGCTCAGGCCGTTCGCCGCCGACGAACGACGCGCTGACCGGCCACAGCGCCGTCACGCCCTCGAAGATGCCGGCGCGATCGCGCAGGTCGTCGAGTTCGGGCTGCGAGATGCCGATGTTGCGGCCGTTGGTCGCGCGCGCGTCCGCCGCGATGCGGACGAGGCGATCAGGATTCGGAAAAGGCAGCGGGCGAAGCAGGACGGCGTTGACGACGGTGAAGATCGCGATGTTCGCGCCGATGCCGAGGGCGAGCGTCAGAATCGCCGTGGCGGTGAATCCAGGGGTCGCGATGACGCGGCGGAAGCCGTAGCGCAGGTCGCGCAGCAAGGAATCCATGGTCGCGTCATGCTACGCCAACCCTCGCGAGCCCGATACTGTCCGCTATCGCGCACTGTGCGAGTTCGCGAAACACGCAGCGAGGGCCGTCTGAGTCGGCCGAGTGCGGGACACTAGAACCCATCTCGCGTCAGCTCTTCGCGATGCGACTAATGCGGCACGACAACTTGAGCGCTCACCACCGTCACGTTCGACGAAGCGTCGGTTGCGCGGTACGTGACGGTGTAGATTCGGCCGGCACCGGTGCCCGATCGTTCGGCGCGCAGCAGGAACGCGCGATCGTCGGTTCCAACCGCCGCGTCCTGAATGTCGCCGCTCGTATTGCCGTCGCCGAGGCCGTTGTCGGGCTCGTTGCTCATCGCCGCGATCAGTTGAATCGACGGCGCCGCGTCGCATGCATCGGTGACGGTGACCGTCGCGCCGATCGGCACCAGCCGGTGATTCGGCGGCCACAGAGTCGATGGCGCGACTGATACCGACAGCGCAGGCGGCGTGGTGTCCGCGACGGTCACGTTCACCGCGTCGGTCGAGCTGCCGCCGAAGTTGTCCGAGACGGTTAACGTGAACGTGTGCGTGCCGAGGCCGAGCGTCACGTGGACGATCGGCGTCGTGCCGACGACGACGTTGTTCGAGTCGCGCCACTCGAACGTGAGCGAGTCGCCGTCTGGATCGCTCGACGCGGAGCCATCGAGGGTGACAGCGGTGCCCGTCGACGCCGTGCACTCATGTGTCTGATCGGCGCCCGCGCGCGCGATGGGCGGCTTGTTCGCCGCGAGCAGGACGATCGACGCTGCACCGCTGCCGCCGGCCGGCTTTCCGACAATCAGATCGTCGGGGCTGTCGCCGCCGAGATCGTGTGTCGCCGCGAGTGACCATCCGAACCCGCCGTCGGTCGACGCGGGGCCCGAATCGACCACCGACGCCAGGGTGGCACCCGACCACGACAGCAAATAGATTCTCCCGCTGTCCGGTGCGCCGACCCAGAAGTCGGCGTGGCCGTCGCCGTTCTGATCGCCGACGTCGGCGATCGTGAAGCCGAACGACGCAACACCTGCCGGCGCGGAGATCGTTCCGGCGGACGCGCCCGTCTTGCCGTTGATGAGGTGCACGATTCCTTTGCCAGCCTCGCCGATCGCGTAGTCTTCGAATCCATCGCCGTTCTGATCGCCGACCGCCGCAATCCCCGAACCGAAGAGATCCTGGTCGGCTGGCGTCGGATCGGCGTGTGTCCGCAAGATGGCGCCGGTGGCGCCGGAGACGAGATACACCCTGCCGGCGAGGACGAAGACGTTCGGGTCGGGATTCACATCATGAAACGGCGCCGACACCAGCAGATCGCGGCGGCCGTCGCCGTTCAGATCGCCAATCGACGCCAGTCGCTCTCCGAACGACGGGAACTGTTTGCCGCCGGGCTCGTCCACTTCCCACAGCACAGCGCCGTTGCTGCCCGAGAACGCGTAGACGCGGCCAATGGACGAGGGCGACCCGGTCGGCACCATGCCGACCGCGACATCTGGAACGCCGTCACCGTTGACATCGCCGAGCGACGCGACCGAGACGCCGAATCCGGCGAACTCGTCGCTCGGTATCAGCGTATGAATCAGCGCGCCGTTCGATCCGGAGAAAATGAACGCGCGCCCAAATGCGGGATCCGGCGGCGGACACGGCGGCAGCGCGCAGGGCAGCGGAAGCGGCCCCGGCACCGGACCCGGCGCACCGACGGCGATATCGTCGACCCCGTCGCCATTCACGTCGCCGGCATTCGCCACGGTGTGGCCGAAGAGATGGCCCGTTCCGTTCGGATCGACCATCGTCCTGAGGACGGCGAGCGTCGCGCCGGACAGCATGAAAACGCGATCCGCGCCAGGCGCGCCGACGATCAGATCGCCGACGCCGTCGCCGTTGACGTCTCCGAGGCCAGCGACCGATTCGCCGAAGCGTGCGCCGGCAACCGACGTCGGCGTCGAAATAGGAAGCACCGTGACGCGCAGGACCGCCGCGGCAACCACGTGCGCCGTCAGCGCAACCAGAGCCGCCACGAGACAAGCGCCGAGCAGGCGAACGACGCGGAACCGCTGGTGGGTCATGACGCGCGCTATTATGCGCC
>CAWBVG010000035.1:0-248997 GCA_963792175.1 uncultured Acidobacteriota bacterium | reverse complement strand
GCATGATCGGCGGCTCGGCCGAGAACTGGGACAATACGGGGGTCACTTGGTTCGCGAAAGCCAAGAGGATTGATCGATAATGCGCCCCGATGCGCAACGTCATCCGCACCCTTCATCTCTCGGTCGCGCTGGTCGCCGCGACCTTCGTCGTGATCCTCGGCGTCACGGGCAGCATCATGGCGTTCGAGCCGGAGCTCGATCACGTGCTGCATCGCAGCCTCTGGCACGTGGATCCTCAGGGCCAACCGCTGTCACTCGAGCAACTCGCCGCGAAGATTCAGACCGCGTATCCGGGTGAAGCCATCTCGCAGTTCTACGTCTCAGGCGCGCCGGACCTCGCCGCTCGCATCGTCCTCGGCGGCAAGGTGCTCTATGTGAATCCGTATACCGGTGCGGTCATCGGCCAGGGCGCCGCCGACCCCGACCTGCTCGCACAGATTCATCAACTCCACCTGCGCTTGAACTGGATGTCGAAGCCCGCGCTCGGCAAATCCATCGTCAGCTGGGCCGATATCGCCATGCTGTTCCTGCTCGCCACCGGCTTGTACCTCTGGTGGCCGCTGAAGCGATTCACGATCACGTGGCACCTGTCGACGCGCCGCCGCTGGCTCGACGTGCACGCGGTGACCGGCATCACAGTATTCACGTTCTTGCTGCTCGCGGGCCTCACCGGCGCGTTGATCGGCTTCGACCATCTCACCCAGGACTGGCTCTACGCGATCACCTCGTCTCAACCATCGCGTCCCACACCGCACACCGTGATGCCGACGGCGGCCGGCATGATCTCGCCCGATCGCGCGATGGCGATCGCGCGCGACGCCATTCCCGGCGCGACACCGTTCATGCTCGCGCTCCCCGCGAAACCTGGCGGCACGATGTCCATTCGCTCGCACTTTCCCGAAGATCTCACGCCGGGTGGACGGAGCCGCGTGGAGATCGATCCGTACTCGGGCGAGGTTGTGTTCGCGGAAGGATCGCGCTCCGCGCCCGGTGGCACGCGCGCGGTGATTCTGAATCGTGCCATTCACACCGGCGACGTGCTGGGTATGCCGAGCAAGATCGTCATGTCGCTGGCCAGCGCCCTCACGGTCGTCATGGCAATCAGCGGTCTGCTGACCTGGTGGAACAGGCCGAGCGCTCGGTAACGCATGCGCAGAATCACTGCCGCCGTCAACGCCGTCGGGATCCTCGCGGTTTCCCCGGCGGTGTGCCGAGTCTGTAGAAGCGCCAGGACATCAAGCGATTGATTTGCATGCAAACCCTTCTCATCTATTCGACATTGACGGTTCCGCGAAGCCCGGCGCGCTCCGCCGCCCGCTTGACGAGCCCCTGGGATCGCGCTTCGTCTGCAAATCTTCGGACCGCTGGCATGGCAACCTCCCGGCCCTTCGGGATGCCCATTGCGAACACCTCGATCCCCACCGGCCGTCGAGGCCGCGCGACCCCGGCGACTGATCCGACATTTCAAAGAGGATCGCTTTGTTCGTCGCGTAGGCGTCGACTCTACCGTCTGCCAGCATCTCGACCGCGGCGGTGACCGACGGCGACGGCACCACCGTCGCGTGCTTGAACTCGCGCTGCAACGTGGCGTTCGAAGAGCCGCCCGCGGTGACACCGACGCGAACACCCGGACGATCGACGTCGGCGAGTGTGGCAATCGACGAACGGGGCGGCACGAGATAACCAAGCTCGACGCCGAGGATTCCGCGCGGTGAAGTCGACGTCTTTCGCGCGGGCTGGCGAGGCGTTCGTCACCGTGAAGTCCACGGCGCCCCGTTTGAGCGCATCGAGCACGTCGGCAATCTGGGTGAATTCGACCGGTTCGAACGGGATGTTCAGCCGCCGCGCGAACTCCTGTCCCAGCTCATAGGCGAGGCCCTTCGTTTCGCCCGATGCGCGATCCCGGATCATCGAGGTCGGGCTGCCCGGATAGACGCCGACGCGAAGCTTGCCGCCGGGCGCGAGCGCCTGCCGCACGGCCGCTGCGATTTGCGCGACAGTGTTCGCGCGGCCGTTCGGCGCTTGTGCGATCATCCCGGCTGCCAGAACGAGGATCGACATGCCGCGCGGCACCGCGTTCAAGACCGTCGAATCCATCGGCCGTACCCTCCCAGATGGAGAGGTTACGACGACATACGGCAAAGCCGGCACTGAAAGTGTGCGAACAGTGTTCGTGTGCATCGCGTCCCACAAGTCTGCCGACCTCCTGCGCCGCCGTTGTCAAGTTGTTCGTGCCTTCTGGCGTTCTGGGATTTAAACGCTCGTCCGCCTCGGAATGGCCCGCTTCGGCCTCGCGCTGCGGCAGCGAATGCCGTCGTCTCCGTGACAACATCCCATTTCCCGCCACCGCCTGGCGCATCACGGTGCCGTAGTTGAGTGCCGAGAGCGCATGGCGGCCGGGCCTGAAACTCTCGCTTTCAAGAACAGCGTGCTGAGCACCGAACAGGCAGCGCGCCGCATGCCGCAGGCTCTGTAACCGCTGCGGCTCACAATTCCACGCCCGCGCCTCGCGCCCCGATTCGAGGCACACATCGGACTGGTGCCAGTGCCGCCCGCATCCGATTACACCGCTATCGTCGCCGCCGCCCACCCGGCCGGATCGGTGTCCGACTTGATAATGTGCGACAGATCGACGGACAGCGCGTCGCCATCTCGACGGATCTGCAGGCGGTCCATGTTGCGCGTCGCGCGGCCGGACATGAACGTGCCGTTCGGCTGGTACTTCGACTCGTGCTTCGGGCACTGGAAGCGGTTGTCCTTCGGCAGCCACTTCAGCGCGGTGTTCTCATGCGGGCACGACAGGTTGAACGCGTAGACATGGCCCTGCGTCCGCACGATGATGATCTGCTGCTTGCGATCGATCGTGACGCCGTCGGCGGCCGGAAATGGATACTTCTGCTCGCCGGCCGCCTCAATGCCGTCGACGAACAGCACGGGCAAGGCGGCAAACCCGAGCGCCGCGACGATCTGCAGAAAACTACGGCGGGACGGGCAATCGGTGCAACCCATTATCCGATGTTGGGAAGCGCGACGCCGCCAAGCGTCGTCAGAAACCAGAGGGTGATGCTCGCGATCGCCGTTCGGCGCAAGGTAACCCACGCGTGGTGATCGCCTGAGAGCGCGCGGCGCTCCGCCCGCCAGAGCACCAGGCCATTGATCACGAGCAGGCCAACGAGTCCCATCTTGATCCAGAAGAACTTCGAGTAGAGGAACGTTTCGAAGTCCGACGCGAACAGCAGGAAACCGCTGATCGTGATGAGCACGAGCGATCCGACGACGAGGTTGTGCGCGCTTTGGAGCGTCTCGAGCAGCGAGCGGCGCGACGACTCGTCGTTGGGCATCGCCTTGAGCAGGGCGCGGTCTGTGGCGACGGCGAGGCCGCCGCCGGCGATCAGGGCGCCGACATGCACGAACGCGACGAGCGTGCGAATGGCCGCGTGGTTGGCGTAGAACGAACCCCAGGTTTGTAATAAGTCTGTCATTACTTGTTTCCGAACAGCATCAGCAGGTAAGACGCTGTCGCCACGCCCATGGTCGTGAACACGACCGTGCGATGCGTGCTCTTGTTCTGATCGAAGTTCACGAGATTGCGTCCGCCTGGGCCCGTCGCATATGCGGCCGCGAAGCCGGCGTCGGCACCGAGCATCATGATGCCGTGCGCGAGCCGCAGCTTCTTGTGGTTCGGGTCCTTCCAGCCCTCGACGAGATTCCACATGCCGGTGACGGTCTGCACCGCGAAGAGCCCGGTAATCGCCGTGCCGACTGCGATGTGAGCGCCACGCTTCGCGCTGGTGCGGCTGTACGGATCGTTGTACAGGGATTGCCCGAGAATCGCTTCCGTTCCGAGGAGCGGCAGCGTCGCGAAGCTGGCGTACTTGTGAATCTTGGCGCGCGTCTCGTAGCCTTCGCTGTACTCGATCGCCTTCGGCGCGGCGTCTGATCCTGATCGGGCGGATCCGCGCCCTGCGCATGCGCCGGCGCCGCGACGAACAACACCACGAACAGAAACGCGAAACCGCGAAGCGTGTTGGACATGTCGAGTCTCCCTCGAAGCACAATTCCTGCCAACAAGCGGGGATATCTAATATTTATGAAGCGTACCGTCTGATCATTCGTCACCATCGACCGATTGTTCTGCCGAGCATGAATGCGATGCTTAAATCAGCCGTCGGAGTATTGCTGCGCTGTCCTCTCGAGAGGAACCACTGTCCGCGATTCACGTGACGTTCATCTTCGCCTCCGACCCTCGGTCGCGGTGTGTTGCCGGGCCGTGGTTGCTCGTTGCTGGCGATGGCAGCGGCAACCGTACGACAAACACACAGCCGCGCGGCGACGGATCTAGAGCGAGTGTGCCGTGATGTTGTTCGGCAATCCATCGAGCGATCGGGAGTCCAAGCCCGCCGCCTGACTCCGCCGAGCGCGCCGGATCGAGCCGGACGAACCGATCGAACACACGCTCGCGATCCGCGTCTGGAATTCCTGGCCCGGTGTCGGCAACCGCGATGGTCACGGTCCCCTCGCCTGCGGTGAGGATGACATTCACCGAACCGCCCGCCGGCGTGTGCTGCACGGCGTTGTCGAGCAGGTTCGTCATCATCCGGTGCAGCAGCCCATCGTCCCCATCAATGGCGATGTCCGGCTGAATGTCCGAGGTGACGCGAAGTCCCTTCGCCGCCGCGACCACTGCGACTGCGCGGGCCGCTTCGTCCACGACTTCGTCGACATAGAGCCGGCGCATCGGTACGTGATACCCGCCGGCGTCGGCGCGGGCGAGCACGAACATGTCCTGGACCATCTGGCTGAGACGCGCGGTTTGCTCGCCGATGATCGTCAGCGCGTCCCGGTATTCCGCCTCTTGCGCGCCGTCTGATTGAGCGTGACCTCGGTGGCGGTCTGAATCACCGAGACGGGCGTCCGCAGTTCGTGCGACGCGTCGGCCATGAACTGACGCTGGGTTCGCGATGCGGCGCCGTAGCCTGGCGAGGAGATCGTTGAAGGCGCGGGCCAGCCGTCCGAGTTCGTCAGTGTCGCTCGGCGCGTTCAACTGCCAGTCCGCCGATTTCGCCGATATCGCCGCCGCTTCGCTCGCCATCGTGCTGACCGGCCGAAGAGCCGACGAGGCGACCCACCACGAGATGCCTGCGGTGGTCAGGATGATGATCGAACCAGCCACGACCAGCACGCGCAACAGGAGCACACGTTGGATTGCGATCCCGTCGAGCGGTCCGGCGACCACGATCGTGTAATCGCCAGCGGGCGACGCTTCCGGCCGTTGGAGAACGCGCCACGCCTTTCCGTGCTGCGCGATGGTCACCATCGTCGGATGCTGTAGTCGGTCGTGCGGCGGAAACACGCCGGCGGCGTCGAAGCCGTGCCAGTGCGCCGCGATCGGTTGGCCGTCGACGTCCAGAATCGCGGTGGCACGATCGGCGACGTCGATTGAATTGCGCGTTTCGTGAACCGCGCGTCGCAGGTTCCCGCTCTCCCCGAGCTCCTCCTGCATCACCCGCGCGACCGCGGCACCGAGATTGTCGAGCTCGGAATCGAACTGCGCCGCTGCCCATCGCGTGTGCAGCCACAGCGCCCCTGCGCCGAATGCCGTCAGCGCAATGGCCATCACGGCGCTGAACCACAGAGCGAGTCGCAGTCGAATCGACATCGTTATTTGATCCGAGAGCGCGGACGGACGAGCTGATAGCCGGCGCCGCGGCGGGTTCGGATGAACGATTCCGGCTCGCGGTCGATCTTGCGGCGCAGACGTTGGACATAGACGTCGATCACGTTCGTCGTCGGATCGTATCGGTTGTCCCAGACGTGCTCGGCGATCTCCTGACGTGACACGACTGCACCCTCATTCCGGCACAGATACTCGAGCAACGCGTACTCCCGGGCCGTCAGATCGAGTGGCTGGTCGTCCAGCATCGTTTCGCGCGTTCGTGTGTTCAGCGTTAGTGGCCCGCACTCCACGCGTTCGTCCAACGGCGGCAGCGCGCGGCGGCGCGTCAACGCGCGGATGCGCGCCAGCAGTTCGTCAAAGTGAAACGGCTTCGTCAGGTAATCGTCCGCACCGGCGTCGAGCCCCGCCACGCGATCGTCGACGGCGTCGCGAGCCGTGAGCATCAGGATTGGCACCGCGTTCCCCGACGCCCGCAGGTCGCGGCATACCTCGAGGCCGCTCTTGAGCGGCAGCAGCAGATCGAGGATGACGACGTCGTAGGTCGCGCCCGAGCACGCCTGAACAGCCGATGCACCGTCAGCCGCGACGTCGACCGCGTGTCCGTTCTCCGCAAGCCCTTTGCAATCATCCGGGCGGCGGAGCGTTCGTCTTCGACGAGCAGGATGCGCACGGGAGTCTCTATAGAATGCCGCGTCACCGGCAATCTTTGCGAGCGCCCTCGCGAAGATGAACGAGAGATTAATCTGTGCGCCGCAGTCGTCCCTATACGAGGACGTGCCTGTCTATCGCGTAGCGAGAACCGCAAGCCGGTTCGTCATGTTTCTGCCGGTACGAGCGTTGCACGAGGAGCCGTGCAACCACAATCACGTGAGTTGCCGAATATCCGGCAGTCGCCTGCAAGCAGGATAACAACGATGAAAGAGAAGACGTTCGACAGGCCGACTCGCCGTTCGTTTTGTGCTCACGCCGTCACGCTCGCGGTCTTCAGCGGAGCGGGGATGTCTGCTCGAAGGATGCAGTGGCAGTCCGACGGGGCCCAGCAATGCGCCGTCCCTGCCGACCGTGAACGGGACGCGGACCGCGAGCGGCATCACGCTCACGATTGATTCGTCCTCGCCGCTTGCATCCGTTGGAAGCGCCGCACTGGTGCAAACATCGGTCGGCGATTTCCTTGTCGCGCATACCGGCCAGGACACCTACTCTGCGATGACCGCGACCTGCACGCACCAAACGTGCACGATCAACGGTTTCCAGAATCAGAACTTCGTGTGTCCGTGTCATGGCTCGACGTTCGACTTGAACGGGCATGTGCTGATGGGTCCGGCGCCGGTGTCGCTGCGGCAGTACGCGACGCAGTTCTCGAACGGCGTGCTCACGATAGCCGCTTAAAGAAGCGCAATGTCCTTATCAAATCGGGCATGTGTCCTCCTCCGGTGCTTCTTGAATCAGACCGAATACATTCACGCCCGATGAACATCCCACGAACTAGCCTCGAACGAACACTGCATCGGTAGGACGGTTCCGCGCGCGCCAGTGGGCGGAACACGGCGGCGAGAGATGAACGGGATGCTGCTCGACCAGGCGCCGAGGCCCTGCCGACAGCCGGGCTTCCAACCCATGCATATTCTGGCTTGAGTGTTGCACTCCAACCTCGGCATGAGACGAGTACTTCAAGGACTGTCACTCTCAGCGTTGCTGCTCGCACTTGCGCCCGCAGCGCATGCGCAGATTTCGTTCGACTTTCACATCGGCGCGCCGCCTCCTGCGCCTCGCGCGTACCGCGTCCCGCCGCAGCCCGGGCCCGATTACGTGTGGGTCGATGGCTATTGGTACCCGGTGAACGGTCAGTATCGGTGGCACAACGGTTACTGGACGCGCCCCCCGTATCCTGATGCGTATTGGGTGGCGCCGTACTATGAGAGCAACCAGTACTACACCGGGTCACTGGGAAGGCCGTCGAGGCGATGTCCATCACTACCATGGCTGGGACCAATCCAGGCAGCGAGATGAGCGCTGGAGTTACGGAGAAGGAAATCCGCGCGGCACGAGCGGCGCCTACGAGAGGGGACGCTCAAAGCGGCTACGGATCAAATGGGTCCAATGGACCGATGACGCGGGAGCAGGCGCAAGCGATCGTGCGATCCGCATACCAGAATGTGCTCGGCCGCGATCCGGATCCGGCCAGTGCCGGCTGGGTGAACCGCGTGTTCAACGACCATTGGTCGCAGCAGCAGCTCGAAAATGAGCTGCGCAACAGCGCGGAATACCGGGAGAAGCATCCGAGGCGATAGACCGCCGATTCGTCCGTTAGCGTCCTACCACATGCCGCCCGACCGGTTCCTGCCGGCGGGCGGTTTGGGTGTGAGCGATCGGTCATGGATGGTGGTCGAACCCGTCGCCAGCCTTGCGAGTCGTGACGCCGTGATTTCGCGGGCGTAGTTCCATGTTGCCGTTGCGCAAGTCGATGCCGCTGAGACGATGCCCCATCCAGTGAACCGAGCCCGCCGTGGAGCAGCCCGCGTAAGAACGAAGGAATAGCGCGGCCTCAACAAGGTGTGGCAGCACAACGCGGAATGCGGCCGGTTGCCCTGGCCGCATTCCGCACGATTTCCGACGGACTGCGGTTCGCAATCCTGGTACCAGCCGGTGTCCCCGAGCGCGTCGCGATGGAGCTCACAGGGCACAAGACGCGTGCGGTGTTCGAGCGCTACAACATCACCAGTCCCGATGATCTGCGGGACGCCGCGCGTCGGCTTGACGCGTATGGCGCGGCCGCGCTCGCGACTGAATAGCGAGTCCTCGAGCTCGTATCTGCACCCTCGGACCAGGGCTGCGCAGATTCAGATCTCAAACATCCCTTTGTGAACAATTGGTCGGGCGACTGGATTCGAACCAGCGTCCCCCGCCCGAGACAGTTTCTTCTATAGCGTCAGGACGTCGGCATTGGCGAGGCGCTCTGCAATCCGTTCACAGACGCTGCGTTGGATAATCGATCAGCCGGTTGAGAAGGTCGATGGAATGGCAGTTCATTCCGAGGACATCAGTAACATTTTCGGCGTGAACGGATTGTCGATCGGTTCCAGCCGACACGTCTTTGTCGGTCCGGATGACGTCGGGGCAGGAGAGAAAGCCCACGGATCGACAGCATAAGTTATTACATTTCAAGACACCTCTGCCGCCGGCGGTGATGTAAAACTCCTGCCATGAATCGCCGCCACTTTCTTGCCGGAGCTGGTGGCGTTGCCGCGTACTCCATGTTTGGCGGCCATCCGCTTCAGGGCGCGGCGGCGTCCCCGATCACCGTCGCCGCCACCGGCGACTGCATCCTCAGCCGCCGTGTCTCGCACCTGAAGGACCAGGGCTTCCTCGACGTGGTGCAATTGCTGCGCAGCGCCGACTGCGCGTACGGCAACTGCGAGCTGGTGATGGCGGCGGGCGACCAGGGCTATCCGACAGCGGCCGGCAGCAGCCTGAGCGTCGTCGTCGATCCGAAGATGGCCGAGGAGCTCGCCTGGCTCGGCTACGATCTGATGGGCACGGCGAACAACCACTCCACCGACTACGGAGTCGAGGGCGTCCGCTCGACAATCGCGAACCTCGAGCGCGCCGGCATCGGCTACGCCGGGACCGGCATGAACCTGCAGCAGGCAGCCGCGCCGGGATATGCGGATACTCCAGGCGGCCGCGTCGCCCTCATCAACTGCGCGTCCACTTTTGCGGCGTGGTCGCCGGCCGTCTATGCGCGCGGTGATTTCAAGGGCGTACCCGGTCTGAACGCTGTTCGCGTGCAGCGCCGCTATCAACTCGAGCCGGCGGCGTTTGCCGGGGTGGAGACTGCGGCGCGGTCGCTCGGCTCGCCTCTCCCACCCGAGGGGCAACGCGAGATCACATGGCTCGGCAACACGTTCGTCCCCGGCCCGACGTCAGATTTCTTGAGCGAAGCGGCGGCCGCCGACGTCAAGAGGCTCACCGAGGCCATTCAGGTCGCGCGGCGAAACGCGCGGCTCGTGCTCGTGAGCATTCACGCGCACGACTCGTATCGCACCCTCGACACGCCGGCTCGCTTCCTCCAGCCGCTCGCCCATGCGTGCATCGACGCCGGGGCGGACGCCTTCTTCGGCGCGGGTCCACACGTCACCTGGGGCATCGAGCTGTACAAGGCCCGGCCGATCTGCTACAGCCTGGGTGATTTCGTTTTCCAGTTCCAGAGCGTGCGCGGCTATGCCGCGGACACGTATGAAGCGTTCAAGCTCGATCCGCAGTCGCCGGACCATTCGCTCGCGAGCGACCGCATCGCGCTGCCCAAGGATCGATCGCTGTGGGAGAGCGTCGTCCCGATGATGACGTTCTCCGAATCGGGCCTGCAGCAGATGATCCTGCATCCGGTGGCGTGCGACATGTCGCTGCCACGCTACGAGCGTGGGACGCCGTCGATGGCGACCGCCGAGACGGCCGAACGGATCGTGAGCCGGATGAGCGCCCAGTCGAAGCCGTACGGCACGTCCATCGCCTACGAGCGCGGCCGCGGCGTTGTCCGTATCTGAACGATAACTTCGGGCCGACGGGTGGCGCGGCGTAGATCCGCCCGAAAATCGGAGTAACAAGACCAGCGCGGCCAGCATACGCTATCCTGTCGCGCAATCGATCGCAGACTCAACAGGCGTGGATAACGTTCAGGATTTGGCGACGACAGGACGCGAATGAATGAACCCGCACCTCAGGATCCGCGCAACCCGCTCGAGATTCTGCGCAAGCTGCAGCTGACCGTCGCGGATGTGCACGCGCACGTCATCGATCCTCCGCATGTGCGGGATTCGAAGGTCGTGGTCGACTCACCGACCTCCCGATATCCGACGCGCTCGGGACTCAGCCAGATCTTCTCGTTCCTGTACACGCTCAACACGGACAAATTGGCCAAAGCCCTGCACAACCTGCTGAGCCCCTGCCTCATGGGTTATGCGCTGGAGCTGCGTTCCTACGGCAAGACCGTATTCCACGAGCAATGGCATTTCGCGAAGTCTTACCAGGATGGCCCGAACGGTTGGGACTTCGACACGCCGATGCATCTGGCGAGCACGAGCAAGCTGATCACCGCGATGGCGATGACGCAACTGTTGCGTGACCACAAGATTTCCTTTGACGACCGCATCGAGCCTTGGCTGCCGCAATACTGGCGGCGCGGCGGCAATATCCAGAACCTCACCTTTCGGCACTTGTTAGCTCACACCTCGGGGTTGTTTGCCTTCAAGAAGAACGACGCGGGCCCCTTCGACTACCAGTCGATGAAGGACGCGATCAGCCTCGGCACCACCGATCTTGCTACCTACGACTACAAGAACGTCAACTACACGCTCTGTCGCGTCTTGTTAGCCACCATCAACGGCGATGCGTATCCATCGATGCTGGTGACGGCATCCTGGATCCCTTTCTCGCGCCGCTGTTTCTCCTGCGGGATTCGGTGTGGGATACGATATCGATTCGTGCCTACTCGCAATATGTGAACGACAACATCTTCGCGCCCTCCGGCGTGGCGGCGCGTGATTTCAACCATCCCGACGACGCGGCGCTAGCCTACTTCACCGCGGCGGATAACAACCCAGGCTGGAATTCTGGTGACAAACAATCCGGCAGCGGCGCCATCGGCTGGCACCTGACGGTCAATGAGCTGCTGCGCGCGATGGCAACCTATCGACGCAGCGGCACGATCGTGGCTGCGTGGCGTGCACAGAGGATGCTCGAGGATGGCATCGGACTCGATTTCGATTTCCGCCGCGACACGATGCTCGGCACGCTGTATGCGAAAGGCGGCTGGTGGCGGTCTGACGAAGGCAAAGTCGAGCAGAGCAACGCGTTTTTCCTGCCGCGCGGCATGGAACTGGTCGTGCTCGCAAACTCTCCCCTATGCCATCCCGACACGAACTTCATGGGCGATGTGTCGAACGCCATCAACGACAGCATCGAGCCGTGGATCGCCAGCATCGCGTCGAATGTGCTGGGGAGGATTGGGGCGGGTGGTTAGGGGTGCCGGGGTGCAATTCTCGTAATTGCGCCAGCCTCAACGCAGACAATGCCGCAGGAGCACTGGCGAACACGTGCCCGTCGCTCCTTTCGGTGGCGCCCGTACCGCCAAGGCGAATCGACTGCCGGCGGAGCTTGAAGCGCCGATTATCCGACTGAAGTGCCGCCGGACGACAGGGACGTGCGGACGCCTCTAAAAGTCAACGACGATGGTGCCGTTGAAGCCACAAGTGTCAACGTTGAACCACACCGTCTTGCTCACTTCCTTGCCAGCGACTTTGAGCTCCACCTTGAGCTTGTAGACTCCGGGCACCAACTGCGCCGTATTCGACGCCGCGCCGTACTCTCGATGGAACTGGATCGGTCCGCACGCCGTGCCTGGAGTCGGCGCAACCGTTTGCAGCGGTGCGTTCTCGACCTCTTCGACTCGCTTCGAGAATCCGAACCAGCCACCCCAATAGCGGGTGAGGCTGATCTCATGCGCGACTGTCACGGGCGTGCCACCCTGTGTGACCAGCACTCGCGCTCCAGTGCGCACGCCTTCGCCGCACAACTCGCGAGTCTGAACGCTGGTCGCTCCGCTGGTTGGATCGGAAACAAACGTGACAGCTGCGGTGGCAATCCGTTCCCGCGCCAATGCCGTCGGCTTGAAATCGATGTTGAGGTCCCCCGACCCGACTTGATGTCCTGGCTGCAGCGTGATCGGGAACGCGGGGAGGCCAGAGAGCGCATAGTCGCCCGCATTGGCGCCGCCGATTGCCACGTTGGTGATCGTCAGATTGCACGTGCCGGTGTTCGAGATCACGAATGGCCTCGGGGACGCGCACATCCCGACGCTTTGAATGACCGTCGGCGGGAACAGCTGATTGGGAGACAGGCCCAGCGCGCCCGCCGCGCCCTGCGCGGTCGCCGTCACGCCGACTGAGGGATGCGCCGGATCATCACTCGAAACCGTCAGCGTGGCTGATTGTGGTCCGACTCCGGATGGAGTGAAGGTCACGTCGAACGGAAAGCACGCGCCGGGACTCACCTTGATTGGGAAGCCTCCAGATGGCGTCGTGACCGCAAAGGCGGGATTCGATGACGCAATGCCAGTCACGGACAAATCGGCTGCGCCCGTATTGCACACGGTGAGCGTGGCGTGACCGACGGTCCCGGCGCACACCTGCCCGAACGCGACGCCGGACGGCACGACGATATTCCCGCTCTCGAAGACACTGAAGAAAAAGGGATCGATCGAGCCCGCCACCACTGTCGTGCCATCCAGGGCCAGCAGCTGGTTCGTGGTGAAATTCGCGTTGCGTTGATAGGTCACGCCCGCCGGAAAGTTGGCGGTGGCCGGCGTGTTGAACGCGGAAAACACCCCGTAGAAGTTCTTTCCTACCGCGACGAGGTTCGCGTAGTCTCCGATCGGATTAGGGCCAGAATAGGATCCCAGACTGTCAGGAACATTGGCGAGAATGATGTCGGTCACCGCCGAGGCAAAGCCGTCGGTCGACTGCTCCAGGTGGGTCTCCCATCGATTGCCGCCGCTGGGACTGGTGAGCCGCTGATACATGAAGCCGACCTTGCCGGTGGAGGTGATCGCCAGACCTGGATTGGTCGCGCTGCTGACCGTGCGGAGGTCTGCGCTCCACGTCGCGCCCTGGTCCGTTGAGCGTCGAAGGTGAAGCGTGAAGGGCGTCCCGTCGCCCCACGCGATGTAGACGGTATTGCTGTTGTTTGGATCGACGGCAATCGCGGCCTGGCCGCCCGTGCGCTGGTTCCCGAGCAGCTGGTTGAAGACGACGGTCGTGCCGGTCACGACGCGCATGCCGGCCACTCCGCCATCCTGCAACGCCGCGAACGGCGTCGCACTTGAACCCCAGGAGTCGTCGCGCACCACGACGATGTCCGAGGTCGTCGTACTTCCGGAGGAGGCGGTCCACCCATAGAAGACCGCGTACACCTTGCCGCTGGAGTGATGGGCGGTGCGAACCGGCGGTCCGTCTTGATTGGCGGTGCCCGTGCTCCTGGCTTCGACGACCGTCGTCGAGAATCCGGCAGGTGCTGCCGCCGTGGCTGCGTTCTGAGAGCGATCCACGCTGGCGGTCCGGCGGGGAGACGTGCCGACGCCGAGGTTGTTGTTCCCCACGAACACCCGATCCTGGGCGGCAGCGGTGGCTGCCTCGAGCCACGGCTGATCTTCGTTGTCGCGAGTGACGAGTACATCCATCAGACCGACCGACGTGAAGTCGGACTTGCGAAGGATGTTCATGCGAAGGGACGCATCGCTTCTCAGGATGCCGCCGTACAGGACTCCCGACGTCCCGCCAAACCGGATCGACGTGTCGCCAGTCTTGTTGCCGCCAGGCAGCACGACGTTGAGGACCCAGGTGTTGCCACCATCGGTTGAAACGAAGATCGGCGCGCTGCCCGAATTGTTTGGATCTGGTGTGAACGCCGAAGCCGCGATGCGCAACGGGTTCGCCGGGTTGACCGCAACGTTCGGTTCGCTGTCCCGCTGCGTCTCGGCACTCAGGGAATTCGGGATCATGTTCACGACCTTCACCTGGCCAGCAGCAGTCGCAGCCGTCAGGGTCAGAACCAATCCCGAAAGAGCGCCGAGAGTGAGGGTCGGAAGTCGCATTGGCGTTCCTCTTGCTCATGCGGAACCGAGCTGCATCGGATGGATCTATCGTGGTCGACCGGCGAGCCGGCGCACTTTGTCCAAGTTCTCCCTGGTCTGAAAATCGCGAGGATCGAGGGCGGTGAGCCCTTGAACGGCATACACCGTAGCGACCTTTTCCTTCGTATTTCTCTGAAGGATCCAGATGCCGTCCTGATCCGGCTTGAGCTTCGGCGAATCGCTCCAGAGCTCATCGTCGCTGCTTGGGAACACGACGGTCAGCTCGGTGGGGCCGGATCCTTTCGCATAGGTGTCTACCCTGACGACTGCCGTCCACCATTTCGGATCGTGCTCCGACACGGGCCAACGAGGGTCGCGCGGCATGGCCTGGGTTCGGAGGACCTTACCCGCCACGACCAGCTGAGCCCGCGCGATCCGCTGTCCAAGGAGTCGGTCATCCTTCTCCTGGAAGGCGGCGTCTACTGCCTTGCGAGCAGACTCGCGATCCTGTGTGGCGGCAAGCCGTCCCGATTCACGGGCGGCAAGACTGGTCCCGTAGAGCACGACGTTTGTGAAAAAGATGTACGAGCGTCCCTCCACGGCGGGCTGCTTGAGAGCGACGGTGATCGGCATGCCATTCACGTTGCGGATGGCGTCGCCGGCCTTGTAGACCTCTTCGACGAGGACGACGGCGGTCAGCCTGTTAGCCTTGACCTGAGGCATGGTGGCCGCTGCTGCTTTGACAATTCGACCACGGAAGACGAAAGAAGAGAGGTTGGCCAGAGCGCTGGCGCTTGCTGGCGGCGACGGCTGCAACCCGAGCAAGGCCGCAAAGAGTAATAGACAGTGCATGCAACCTCCTAGACGGACCGGAGCTTTGATTCTCCTCCCACCTCACGTCTGTCATCGGTCCACATCACACGACATCCTCAGGAGATTTGGATGTCGATCAGTGTAGATCGCGCACGATTTCCACGAACAAATAAAAGACGTTCGTCGCGGGGCTGAACGCGGTCGGCGTCCAGTTTCAACCGCGGGACAGCCGCGCTGGCGGGCTCTGGAATTTCACATAACGTCGTTCTCGGTCCCTCGACAGCCCTTACCCCTTCGACAGCGCGGACAAGGCCGTTGTCCGCGCTCGATTCTGCGGCAGCTCGCGACGAAGTGGCAAGGGAAAATGGCTGCAGGCACGAGCGTCGGCGTCCAGCGCCGACACGCGCTTCAGGAGACGTCGGCCTTGGGTTCCATTGCGCATGGTCAGGGCTGGAGCGTGACGTGTGAGCCGGCGGTCGTGATCTCGATCTTGGTGTGGGTTTGGGTCGCGAGTATCTGCAACGACGCGATGGCGGCACTGATGATCGCGGCGTTGGCGTTGCCCTTCAAGGAGGCGAGGATCGACTCCTGGAGGATGAGCGGATGCTTGAACGTGGTCGGGCTCGTCTTGTCCCCCCCGCGAGATCGTAGAACGCGTTGCGGTGCCCCAGGACGCCGGGCAGGTTCCAGGCCAGGCCAGCGTTCAGAACACCGTTGAATGAATGATCCGTCTCGCGACGGTTCTTCTTGCCAATCGGAAACGGCGCCAGGAACCATGCCGGCGTGACCTTGGTGTACGGGTTGATATTGAGCCTGACGTTCGGCGGGATCTCGTCGTCATCGCCAAGATCATCGAGCGTCCCCACCGAATCCGCCGTAAATAACAGATCAACGGTCTTGTTCACCGCGTTGAGACACCGCGACAGGCTGACCGCGGCGGCGCCGCCATTCGAGTGCCCCACGATAATGAGCGGCGTGGCGTCGAGCAGCTTGATCGCGTCGCAGAGTGCCCGCCATTTCGTCTGGTGCAGATGCTTCGTCGTCTGGCCGGCGAGCAGATGAAAGGTGAGGCCAGCGCCGCCGGAGTTTGCCTGCACGAACGGATCGTTGTTGACGTGCGTGATGCACTCATCCATCCGATCGCGCACCTCTTGGGGATTCATTTCGTCGAACCCGCCCCCCGAGAGAATGACGATGACACCTTTGCTCAGGTCGGCCACGATCGTCTCCAGTCTGTGCAGTTCGTGCACGCGATGCGTCGGTGAAATGACATGACTACCAGTGGCGGAGTCGTGTCAACGTCGTCTGATGGGCTGACGACGGATGGTACGATATTACCGGGTCTATCGCGCCATGGCCGCTGTACCGCGGAGATTGTGCCATAGCGCAACCGTCACGGACCATGTCACCTGTATTAACGTGTGTCCGCCCCGAAACAAACAGATCGCCAACGCCTGCACAGCACGGAATCAATGTCTTGTCGAACGGCCATGCGCTACGATTTGGGCTGCCTCGACGATGAAACGTGTGCGACGACAACTGGCAAGCCGAGCTTCCGGTAGGTGATACTGGCAGGGTGTTTGACGCGTTGCCACCCCAGTGCCACCCCACAGAGCCAGCATCGTGGCGTGCGAGCAGAATTGCTCAACAAATCCATCGATTTCGACTTCGGTCTTGATTCTTCACAACCATCCCTCGGGCGATCCCGTGCCGAGTCCAGAGGACATGGAGTTGACCCGCCGGCTGGCGGCGGCGGGTGTGCTGATGGGGATTGACGTGATCGATCACGTGGTGCTGGGCGACGTCCGGGTCCTGGAGCTTCAAGGAGGCGGGGCGCCTGTGAGCCGCGTGCTGTACTTCGACTGCTTCTCGGGCATCTCCGGCGACATGGCGCTCGGCGCGCTGCTCGATGCGGGGCTGCCGTTCGACGACCTCAAGGCCGCGCTGGGCAGCCTCGCGCTCGGCGACGCTCATGTCCACGCCAGGAAGGTGCTGCGCGCCGGCGTGTCGGCGACGAAGTTCAGCGTCCACGAACATGCTGGAGGCGACGCTCCGCACGCGCAGGATTCCCACGATCAGGATCACCACGTCCATGGATCCGCACCGCACGCGGCGCATCCTCATCGCCATCTGTCGGCGATCAACAAGCTGATCGATACCTCGGCGCTGTCGGCGACGGCCCGGGAGCGGGCCAAACAGATGTTTCACCGGCTGGGCGAGGCCGAGGCCGCCATCCATCAGATGCCGCTCGAGAAAGTTCACCTGCACGAGGTCGGCGCGCTCGATTCGATCATCGACATCGTCGGCATCGCGTTCGCCATGGAGTGGGCGGCGGCCGATCGGGTCGTGTGCTCGCCGCTGAATGTCGGCGGGGGGATGGTCGATTCCGCGCACGGGCGGTTTCCGGTGCCGGCGCCCGCGACCGTGGCGCTGCTGGGCGATGCGCCGGTGTACAGCGGAGCGGTCCAGAAGGAGCTCGTCACGCCCACCGGCGCGCTGATTGCCACGTCGTACGCCTCGTCGTTCGGTCCGATTCCGGCGATGTCGATCGAGCGCGTGGGCTACGGCGCGGGCGACCGCGATGAGCCGGCCACGCCGAACGTGCTGCGCGTCATGATTGGCCGCGGCCGAGACCGGCGCGTCGACCGAACGCGTCAGCGTCATCGAGTGCGAGATCGACGACATGAACCCGCAGATCTTCGGCGTCGTGATGGAACGCCTGTACGCGGCTGGCGCGCTTGAGGTGTTCTACGTGCCGGTTCAGATGAAGAAGAACCGGCCCGGGACGCTGCTGTCCGTCGTCGCGCCGCCCGAGCAGCGGTCGCGGATGACCGAGGTCATCTTTCGCGAGACCACCACGATCGGCCTGCGGTACTCACGACGTCGATCGGGAGTGCCTCGAGCGCGAGATCGTGCCGGTGGAAACGCCGCTCGGCACCGTGCGGTTCAAGATCGCCTCGCGCGGCGGCGGCGTGATCAACGCGGTCCCGGAATTCGAGGACTGCGCCAAGCTGGCCGCCGCGCACAACCTGCCGGTGAAGGAAGTGCAGGCGCTGGCGGTGAGGTCCTACAAGCCGTGAGCCGCTTCTTCATCACGACCGCCATCGACTACGTGAACAGCCGGCCCCACCTCGGCACGGCATACGAGAAAGTGTGCGCCGACGTCATCGCGCGCTACAAGCGGCTGTGCGGGTTCGACACGCGGTTCCTGATGGGAAACGACGAGCACTCGCAGAACGTGTTCAAGAAGGCGGCTGGAGGAGGGACTCGATCCGCTCGCGTACTGCGACCGGATGGAGCAGGAGTTCCGGTTGACGTGGCGTCGGCTGGACGTCTCATTCGACGATTTCATCCGCACCACCGAAGCGCGCCACCGGATCGGGGTCACCGACCTCGCCACGCGCATCCACGACGCCGGCGATATCTACGAAGGCGTCTACGAAGGCTGGTACTGCGTCGGCTGCGAGGAGTTCAAACAGGACAAGGACCTCGTCGACGGCACACTGTCCGCTTCACCCGACGCTGAAGCCCGAGTGGATCCGCGAGAAGAATTACTTCTTCCGCCTCTCGAAGTATCAGCAGCCGCTGCTGGACCACTTTGCCGCGCACCCGGAGTTCCTGCAGCCCGACGAACCGTCGCAACGAAATTCTCCGGCTCATCGAGGGCGGACTGCAGGACATCTCCGTCAGCCGCGCCGGGCAATCGTGGGGCATTCCGCTGCCGTTCGATCCGTCGAGCGTCGTCTACGTCTGGTTCGACGCGCTCATCAACTACGCGTCCGCGGTGGGCCTGGGCGCGGACCCGGATCTGTTCGAGCGCTGGTGGCCGGCGGACCTTCACGTGATCGGCAAAGACATCACGCGCTTCCACGCCGTCATCTGGCCGGCCATGCTGATGAGCGCGAAGATCGCGTTGCCGCGGCAGATCTTCGGCCACGGGTTCATGACGATGAACGGCCAGCGGATGAGCAAGACGCTCGGCACGATCGTCGATCCGATCGTCGCGGCCGATCGGCTGGGGCCGCAGGGACAGGATCCGCTTCGTCTGTACCTGGTCAAGGAAGTCAGCTTCGGCGGCGACGGCGACTTCACCTGGGAACGCTACGACGAGCGGTACAACGTCGATCTCGCGAACAACCTTGGGAACCTCGTCAGCCGCGTGTCGGCGATGGCCGGACGCTATCGGAACGGCCGGCTGACCGCGGTGCACGAGGGCTCGGATCAGCTGGCACGGGTGGGCGAGCAGGTCGTCGTCGACTATCGCCGATCGATGGACGCCTTTGCGCTGCACGAAGGCGCGGCGGCGGCGTTTCGCCTGATCGACGCGACCAACGAGTTCATCGCCGCGACGGCGCCGTGGACGCTCGCGAAGGATCCGGCACAGGCGGATCGGCTGACCCGCGTGCTGTTCGACGCGGCGGAAGCGATCCGGCTGGCGGCGGTGCTGCTCGAGCCGATCATGCCGACATCCTGCCGCGAGATCCTGCGGCGTGTCGGGACGACCGCGACAGGACTCAATTTCGACCGCGACGGCCGATGGCGGAACGACGGCGAGCGAGTGCTCGCGCAGGACGGACCGCTGTGGCCGCGGCTTGGGGCAAAGGAGACGACGACGGTGACCGACAACGAATCGACAGCGGCAGGTGCGCCTGGCACCGCGGCACCTGGCACCACCGCACCTAGCACCACCGCACCTGGCACCGTAGCACCTGGCACCACCGCACCTAGCACCGTAGCACCTAGCACCGCTGGCACCGGCTGTGATCGGATCGCATCTCCATCGACGACTTCATGAAGGTGGAACTCCGCGTCGCGAAAGTGCTGACAGCCGAGAAAGTCGAGAAGTCGAAGAAGCTGCTCAAACTGACCGTCGACGTCGGGACGGAACAGCGCACGCTGGTGGCCGGCATCGCCGAGGCGTACGAGCCCGAATCGCTGGTGGGCAAAACCGTCGTCATTGTCTTCAACCTGAAGCCGGCCAAGCTGATGGGCATCGAGTCGAACGGCATGGTGCTGGCGGCGAGCCCGGACGGTGGCAAGCCGATGGTGGTGACGTTCGACGTGGCTCCGGATCCCGGCACGCGAGTTCGTTGACGTGACGCGGCGACTCGGCGCTCTTCTTGCGGGGCTGTGCTGCGCCACGGCGATTGCCGCGATCGACACACCGGAAGCCGCGACCGCCCGGAGCTTTGCGCTGATCCGCTCGAACCCGGCGCGCCTCTGGCCCTTTTTGCGCGAGATGCCGAAGGGCGGCGACCTCCACAATCATCTGTCGGGCGCGATCTACGCGGAGAGCTATCTCCGCTGGGCGGCCGAGGATGGACTCTGCATCGCGACGGCGACGATGACGATCGTGGGCGGTGCGTGCGACGCCAGCGCGGATCGGCCGGCCGTGAGCGCCGTATTGCAGAACGCCACGCTCTACGGTCAAGCCGTGGACGCGATGTCGATGCGCAATTGGAACCCGGCATCGAACGGCCACGACCACTTCTTCGCCAGCTTTTCACGGTTCAACCTTCCCTCGAACGCGCGGACCGGCGACATGGTCGCGGAGGTCGCATCGCGCGCCGCCGCGGAACATGTGAGCTATCTCGAGCTGATGATCACGCCCGACGGCGGGATGGCCACTCGGCTGGGAAGGGCGGCGGGATGGGACGCGGACCTTGGCCGACAGCGAGACAAACTCCTGGCCGCCGGATTCAGGGAGGCCGTCGTCGGCGAAGTGCGGAAGCAGCTCGACGCGGCCGAAGCGCGGCGGAATCAGCTGCTCGCCTGCGGCACGCCGAAGGCCGATCCAGGATGTCTGGTCACGATTCGCTATATCTCGCAGGTGGCCCGCGCCGGACCACCGGAGGCGGTGTTCGCACAGATTCTCGGCGGCTTCGAAGCGGCCACCGCGGATCCTCGTGTGGTGTCGTTCAATCTGGTCCAGCCGGAGGACAATCCGACGGCGGTCCGCGACTTCCCGCTCCACATGTCGATGATCGATTTCCTGCACGCGCAGTATCCGCGCGTGCCGATCGCGCTGCACGCCGACGAGCTGGCGCCGGGCATGGTCGCGCCGGAAGCCATGCGGTTCCACGTCCGCGATTCGATGCGGCGCGGCCACGCCAGGCGGATCGGCCATGCGACCGGTGTCATGCACGAGGACGCGGCGCTCGATCTGCTGCGCGAGATGGCCGCCCAAAAAGTGCTGGTCGAAGTAGCGCTGAGCAGCGCCGATCAGATTCTCGGGGTGAAAGGCAATCGCCACCCGCTGCGCACGTTGCTGGCGTTCGGCGTGCCGGTCGCGATCGTCACCGACGACATGGGCGTCTCGCGATCGACGCACACGCAGGAATTCATGAAGGCGGTCGACGAACAGGGCCTGGACTACCGGACGATGAAGGCGCTCGTCCGGAACTCGATCGAGTACTCGTTCGCGGATCCGGCCACCAAGACGCGGTTGAAGACGGATCTCGAGAAGGCGTTCCGCGCTTTTGAAGGCGGTATCTCGAAGGCGGCGCGCCCCACGACGGCGCCCGAATGAGGCCTTCCGTTCAGGCGATCAACTTCTCGGCTGCGTGCGCTTGAACAGGAAGATTTCCGGGTGGTCGAACAGCGTGAAGGTGAACTCGGCCGGCTCGTCGTTGATTGAGAATCCGAATAGCCTCGGAGATGTCTTCAGGTGGAGCACCATCTCGAAGCCCAGGCGCCCGCTGAACAGATCGTCGTAGTAGTCCGAGACCACGCCGTGCTCCGCCTCTGACAGGTGGTCGTAGAGCTCCACGAACGTGTCGTCCATCAGGATGTAGTCCGCCCCGGCGAGTCGTCGCTCGATGTACTTGCGCTTCTCCCCATCTGGCACGTTCGTGTCGTACAAATACCGGTAGACGTCGAGCGTATGGAGCACGTACTGGTCGGCCCTCGTCATGTGGGCACCCCACGCGACGTAGTCCTTGTAGAAATCAGGTTCCTGGAGGTATCGGCCGGTCGGCGGGATGTTGTGCGAAGGTTCGACGACGATCGATGCGCCCGGTGGAACCATCGCACTGATCAGGGCTGACGCCTGCAGCCTGACATCGGGCCGCGCATAGATATTCATGTACGCGGCGGCGTACAGCGCCGTCGACCCCACGACGACTGCCGTGGCGGCGATACCGACGCGACGCCAGCGCGTGTGACGCAGCAGATCCCCGCACAGGACGCCGGCGGCGACCGCAAGTCCCGGAATCAGCGGCAGCGAGTAGCGGATGAACGGCGTGACGGTCTGCCCGGCAATCGCGTAGTACGCGAGGGGATACGCGGCCACCGCCAGCGCCAGCCGCGTCCTTTTCGTCACGAGCCAGAACACGCCCGCCACGCCCCAGGCCGCGAACGCCGGCCCGATCCCCCACGGCAGGAGATTGGTGAACCAGTACAGCTGCGGCTGCACGTCGCGGAAATTCGCATTCCACAACGGCCGCGATCCGCCAAGGAGCGGATTCGAGATCTGATCGCTGACATCGTCTCGAAACTTCTGGTGATACAGCACGACCATCGGGTCGAGCATCAGGAAGACCACGGCGCCGATCGCCAGCGGAGCGATGCCCTGCAGTACCCAGCGTCGCCACGGGGCAAAGGGGCGGATGGATCGCGGTGTGCCCGGCGAGCAGAGGTGCGCGGCGACGATCAGCGGCACGAGAAACACCGCCGTGTACTTGCAGGCGAGGGCCGCACCGAACCCCGCGCCCGCCATGATGTAGGCGGATGGCTTGCCGTGGTCGGCGACCGCCACCGCCGCCGCCCACGTGACGACGCAGAAGAACACCATGCTGGCGTCGACCGTGAAGAAATGCGAGTCGCGAAGGTGCAGGACGGCGCTTGCGAGCAGGCCGGCCGCAATCAGTCCCGCCGCCCGTCCGGCCAGGCGGTGCGCGATCAAAAAGACCACGGGGATGGTCGCCGTGCCGAGCAGCGCCGAGATGCTGCGTCCCAGCAGCATGTAGGTCGTGGCGTCGTCTCGGGCCGAAAGCGTCAGCGGACCGCTGACCCATTCGTACACGCTGCGGACGACGTTGACCAGATGCATCGGCAGCGGACCGTACATGAAGAACTTCTGGCTCTCCGCGGCCTTGGTCATGCTCTGGCGCAGCAAATCAGCGCCGGCGAACACGAAATGCTCGTCGATGTGGAAATGATGGTAGGGAGCGCCCTTGGAGAGGCCGTAGAAGCGAAGGCACGCGCCCGCGCCCGTGATGATCGCGAGCGCAAACAGGCAACCTCGACGCGTCAGCATGAACAGGGCATCTGTCGGACGCCAATCGTACCGCGTTTCCGTGCGTTGTACAACGGGCGCACGTAGTATAGCTGTCAGCTGTTACCGATCAGCTCTCGGCGCGCGTCGCCGATCTGAAAGCCGAGGTCTGAAAGCCAAGAGCTGAATGCCGAAAGCTGAAAGCCGACTTTTGTGATCGACAGTCATTGCCACCTCGCGGACGAGACGTTCGCGCAGGATCTCGACGACGTCGTCCGTCGCGCCCGCGATGCCGGGCTGGAACGGGCGATGGTCATTCTCGAAGCGGGGAATGCCAAGGAAGCCGCGCAGGCGCTTCGCCTCGATGCGCTCTGGCCGGAGCTGCGCTTTTCGATAGGGGTTCACCCGCATCAGGCGCATCAGTACGCCGCGGATCCCGATCGGGCCGCGGCCGTCGTGCGCGAGCAGTGGACGGCGACGCCATCCGCGCGCGCGGTGGGCGAGATCGGTCTCGACTACCACTATGATTTCTCGCCGCGCGACGTGCAGCAGGCCGTGTTCCGGGCGCAACTGCGCCTGGCGCGCGAGCTCGACCGGCCGGTGGTCATCCATACTCGCGAAGCCGACGACGATACGGTCGCCATGCTTCGCGAGGAAGGCGGCGGGCAGCTCCGCGGCGTCCTCCATTGCTTCACGGGCGGTGCGGCGTTGGCCGACTCGGGACTCGACCTCGGCTTCTACATCTCGCTGGCCGGCATCATTACGTTCCCGAAGGCCGAG
Organism: uncultured Acidobacteriota bacterium; assembly: GCA_963792175.1. Classification (GTDB taxonomy): domain Bacteria; phylum Acidobacteriota; class Vicinamibacteria; order Vicinamibacterales; family CAVVIG01; genus CAWBVG01. The sequence goes on along the minus strand of CAWBVG010000035.1, from coordinate 224,886 downwards.
GAGCTGCGTCAGACCGTGCGGCGGGTCCCGCTCGATCGACTGCTGACAGAAACCGACAGTCCCTTCCTTGCGCCGGTCCCGTACCGTGGCAAGCGGAACGAGCCGGCCCACGTGGCCCGGGTGGTCGACGCGCTGGCCGCGCTGCACGGGAAACCGGCCGCGGACCTCGCACGACAGACGGCCGCGAATTTCCACACCCTGTTCCGGCCGTGATAAAGTTTCCAGCTGAACCGCCGTGGAAAAATCGTCGCTCGCCCTGTCGCAAATCTTCGAGCCGATCCGCGCTGACCTCGAACGAGTGGACCTCGAGTTCGCCCGGCACGTGCAGTCTCAGGTCGAGCTGATTCCACGCATCGGTCAGTACATCCAGAATGCCGGCGGCAAGCGGATCCGGCCTGCGGTCCTGCTGATGGCGGCCCGGCTTGCCGGGTACGAAGGCGACCGCGCCGTCCTGTATGCCGCGGTCGTGGAGTTCATCCACACCGCGACGCTGGTGCACGACGACATCATCGACGATGCGGACCTGCGGCGCGGACGGGCGGCCGTGCATTCGCGGTGGGGCAACGACATCACGGTGCTCCTCGGCGACTACCTGTACATCAAGTCGATGGCGCTGGCGCTCACGCACGACACCCTGGACCTGGTGCGCGTGCTGTGCGACGTCACGCTGAAGATGATCGAAGGCGAGCTGTATCAGCTGACGAAGAACGGCGACGCCGACATTACCGAGGACGAGCACTTCGACATCATGCGCCGGAAGACGGCCTACCTCTTCGGCGGCTGCGCGCAGATCGGCGGCATGCTCGGAAAGATCGAGAGCGAGAAGGAGCAGGCGCTCCGCGAGTATGGGTTCAACCTGGGGATCGCGTTCCAGCTGGTGGACGACCTCCTGGACTTCACCGGCGACGCGCAGGCCGTGGGCAAACCGATCGCGAGCGATCTTCGCGAAGGCAAGGTCACGCTGCCGCTGATTCATCTGTTGCGGCAGTCGAACGACGGCGAGGGGTCGCGCATCGTGCGCGACGCGGTGGCATCGCACAGTGTCTCGTCGGAGCAATGGGCCTCGCTGCTGCGCATGCTCAAGGAGCACGCGTCGATCGACTACGCGTACCGGAGAGCGGTCGAGTACGCCGAGCGGGCCAAGAAGCCGCTCTACGCGTTTCCGCCCAGCTCGGAACGCGACGCCTTGCTGGCGCTGCCCGACTACGTCCTGTCGCGGGACCGTTGATCGCGTTTCCTTCGGTCGAGCAGCGCGCCCTGCGTAGCGCTAGGCTTACGGCGATGTCCACCGACCCTCAACAACGGCTGAACGAGCTCCGCGACGCCATCCGCCACCACGAGGAGCGGTACTACATTCACAACGCGCCAGAGATCTCGGATGAAGAGTTCGATCGGCTGCTGCACGAGCTCGAGCGGCTCGAGGCCGAACACCCGGATCTGGTCACCGCCGATTCGCCGACGCAGCGCGTGGCCGGCCGGCCGGTCGAAGGATTCGCCACCGTCGAGCATCTGGTGCCGATGCTCAGCCTCGACAACGCGTACAACGAGGCCGAGCTGCGCGCGTTCGACGAGCGGGTCCGGCGGGCGGCGGGGCTCGGCGATCAGCCGGTCGCGTATGTCGCCGAGCTGAAGATCGACGGCCTGAGCATCGCCCTCACCTACGAGGGCGGACGGCTCGTCCGCGGCGCCACGCGCGGCGACGGAACCCGCGGCGAAGAGGTGACCGCGAACGTGCGGACGATTCGCGCGATCCCGCTCGCCCTGCGGCAGGCGCCGGACTCGCGGATGGAAATCCGCGGCGAAGTCTATCTGCCGCGCGCGTCGTTCGAGCGCATGAATCGCGAGCGGGAGGAGGCCGGCGAGCCGCTGTTCCAGAACCCGCGCAACGCCGCTGCGGGGACGATGAGGAATCTCGATCCCGGCGCTCGTCTCGAAGCGCCTGCTTGGAGCGTTTGTCTACCAACTTGTGAGTCCACCGACGCCCGGCCGACGGCGGCAGCCCTGAAGGGGACAGGGCTGCGCTACGAGAGTCACGCAAGTACGCTCGAGGCATTGACCGCATGGGGGTTGCCGGTCGAACGGCACTGGAAACGCTGTGGAAGCGTCGACGAGGTGATCGCCTTCTGCGAGGAATGGGCGGATCGCCGTCGATCGCTCGATTTCGACACCGACGGCGTCGTGGTCAAGGTGGACGACCTGGCGCTGCGCGAGAAGCTTGGCCGCACGGCGAAATTCCCGCGGTGGGCGACGGCCTTCAAGTTCCCCGCGCAGCAGGCGCACACGAAGCTGTTGCGGATCGACGTCAACGTCGGGCGAACCGGCGCGGTGACGCCCTACGCGGTCCTGGAGCCGGTGTTCGTCGCCGGCTCGACGATCTCGATGGCGACGCTGCACAACGCCGAGGACATCGCCCGCAAGGACATTCGCGAGGGCGACACGGTCGTCATCGAGAAGGCCGGCGACGTCATTCCCAAGGTGGTCGCGCCGATCGCGAGCCTGCGGCCCGCCGACGCCGAGCCGTGGGTGATGCCGACCACGTGTCCCGAATGCGGCAGCACGCTGCGCCGTGACGAAGAGGAAGTGGTCTGGCGTTGCGAGAACTCGTCGTGTCCGGCCCGGCTGCGCCGCAGTCTGGAGCACTTTGCCTCGAGATCCGCCATGAACATCGAGGGGCTCGGCGCGTCGCTCGTCGATCAGCTGATCGAGCAGGCGCTCGTGCGCGATTTTTCCGATGTCTACCACCTCGAGGCGTCCACGCTCGAGAACCTGGTCGTGGCGCCGAAGGACCCGAAGTCGGACCGTGCGGTGCCTCGCAAGCTCGGCAAGGTCGGCAGGAACGTCTTCGAGCAGATCGAGCGCAGCAAAGCGAACGACCTCTCGCGGTTGATCTACGCGCTCGGCATCCGTCACATCGGCGAAAAGGCCGCCGCCACGATCGCGCGGCATCTGCGGACGATGGACGCCGTGCTCGACGCGACGGTAGAGACGCTGCAGGCCGTGCCGGAGATCGGCCCGGTGGTGGCGGCGTCGGTGCGTGCCTTTGCGGAGGAGCCGCACAACCGCGAGCTGGTGGCCCGCCTCCAGCAGGCCGGCGTCAACATGGCGACGGCGCTGCCGGAACCGGCCATCGAGCCGGTGGGTCGGCTCGCTGGCAAGACCTTCGTCCTCACCGGCACGTTGGCGTCGATGTCGCGCGAGGACGCGACCGCGGCGCTCGAAGCGCTCGGCGCAAGGGTATCGGGATCGGTCAGCAAGAAGACGAGCGCGGTCGTCGCCGGCGCCGACGCCGGCAGCAAGCTGGAGAAGGCGCGCCAGCTCGGCGTCGAGGTGCTCGATGAGGCGGCGTTTCAGCAGCTTATAATGAACGGCTAGACACTCCATGTCGCGGCGCTTCACGCTCGTCACCGTTACGCTCACCGCTGTCGTCGCTTTCCTCGTTGGCGCGATCCTGGCCGGCGGTTCCGCGCGTTCGACGATCACGGCCGGCGCTCCCGCCGCGGCACCGGCGCCGGCTGGACGCTACGGCGTCCGGCCGTCGGTTGCGCCCTTGGCCGGCGCCGCCGCTCAGCTTCGCCGACATCGTCGAGCGCATCAATCCGGCTGTCGTCAACATCGACGCGACGAGCCGGGGGCGCGACCCGAAACGGCGGCGAGGCCGGGTGGGACCGCCGGAGAGCCCCGATCCGCTCGAGGGCCCGGACTTCGGTCCGCCGCGGGGAGACACGCCGCGCCGCGGCGCAGGCAGCGGCTTCATCATCGACGCTGACGGCAGCATCCTGACCAACCACCACGTCGTCGAGCGCGCCGAACGCATCATCGTGAAGCTGTCAGACGGGCGCACGTTTCGCGCCCGCGTCATCGGCGCCGATCCCGACACCGACATCGCGCTGATCAAAGTCGACGGCCAGACCGGTCTGCCGGTGGCGCCGCTCGGCGATTCGTCCACGCTGCGCATGGGCGAGTGGGTGTGCGCGATCGGCAACCCGCTGGGGTACGAGCACAGCGTCACGGTCGGTGTCGTCAGTTTTCTTGGCCGGAAGCTCTTCGACATGAGCCTGGACGACTACATTCAGACCGACGCGGCCATCAACTTCGGCAACAGCGGCGGGCCGCTGATCAACTCGCGCGGCGAGGTGATCGGGATCAACGCGGCGATCAGCTCGCGCGCCAGCAGCATCGGCTTCGCCGTGCCGATCAACGGCGCCAGCGCGGTGCTGCCGCAGCTGCGGGCGCGCGGGCGGGTCAGCCGCGGCTATATGGGCGTCGGCCTTCGCGACGTCGATCAGGACCTCGAGCGATCGCTGCAGCTGCCGGTCGACCACGGCGCGGTCGTGCAGGACATCACGCGCGGATCGCCGGCGGATCGGGCCGGGCTTCGTCCCTACGACGTGATCGTGTCGCTCGACGACCGGCCGATTGCCAACGACGATCAGCTGATACGCGAGATCGCCGGCCGTACTCCGGGTTCGCCGGCACGGCTGCAGCTGATTCGCGACGGCCACCAGGAGTCGGTCACGGTCAAGCTGACGGAACGGCCGGCGCGCGAAGGGGGCGGCGCGCAGGATGCGCGCGGGCAGGCGCCGGCGCTGGATCGCGGCAGAAGCGACCCCGAGAACCTGCTCGGCCTCACCGTGCGGGATCTCGATCGTCAGACGGCGGATCGCTTCGACCTGCCCGCGGGAACGCGCGGCGTCCTGATCACGCGTGTCGAAGCGATGAGCTCGTCGTTCGATGGCGGCATCGAACGGGGCACCGTGCTGCTCGAAATCAACCGGCGGCGCGTCGAGACCGCGGCGGACTATCGGCGGATCGCGCGGCTCGCGCGGCCGGGCGACATCCTCACGCTCTATCTCTATGCGCCGGAGCTGGACCAGCGCCAGCTCAAGACCATCCGCGTCGAAGACCGCTAATGCCCAAGTCACGCATCCTGGTCATCGATGACGAGGCCGCCATCCGCGACTCGCTCCGCATGACACTCGAGTACGAAGGCTACGAATTCCTCGGCGCCGCCACCGGGCAGGAGGGGCTGGCGCTGGCCGAGCGTGAAGCGCCGGACCTCGTGCTGCTGGACGTGAAGATGCCCGGCATGGACGGCATCGAGGTGCTCGAGCGGCTGCGGCACATGAACGAGTCGCTCCCGGTCGTCGTCGTGTCCGGGCACGGCACGATCAGTACCGCGGTCGAAGCGACGAAGAAAGGTGCGTTCGACTTCATCGAGAAACCGTTCGCCAGCGAGCGCGTCCTGGTCAGCCTGCGCAATGCGCTGGACCACCGGCAGCTGCGCGACGAGAACCGATCGCTGAAGAAGGCGGTCGAAGTTCGTCATCAGATGGTCGGCGACAGCGCCTCGCTCAAGCAGGTGATGGCCGCCGTCGGCCGCGCGGCGCCGACCAACGCGACCGTGCTCATCCAGGGCGAGAGCGGCGTCGGCAAGGAGCTGGTGGCGCGCACCATCCATCGCAACAGCCTGCGCAGCCGCGAGCGGTTCGTGCAGGTCAACTGCGCGGCGATTCCCGAGGAGCTGATCGAAAGCGAGCTCTTCGGGCACGAGAAGGGTTCGTTCACCGGCGCGACCGAGAAGCAGGTCGGCAAGTTCGAGCAGGCCGACCGCGGCACGATTTTCCTCGACGAAGTCGGCGACATGAGCGCGAAGACCCAGGCCAAGGTCCTGCGCGTGCTGCAGGAAGGCGAGGTCGAGCGCCTCGGATCGGCGCGCACCATCAAGGTGGACGTGCGCGTCATCGCCGCCACCAACAAGAACCTGGAAGAGGAGATCGAGAAGGGGCACTTCCGCGAGGATCTCTACTTCCGGCTGGCCGTCATTCCGATTCACGTGCCGCCGCTTCGCGAACGGCCCGAGGACATCCCGGCGCTGGTGCGGCACTACATGGACTTCTTCAGCCGCGAAAGCAACGTCCGCCCGAAGCGGATCACGCCGGCGGCGATGGACGTGCTGTCGCGCTCGCGCTGGAAAGGAAACATCCGCGAGCTGCGCAACACCGTGGAGCGGCTGAACATCATGACGAGCGGCGACACGATCGACGTCGCCGACCTGCCCGAAACCGTCCGATCCGAATATCGGGCGGCGGGCTGGCCTCGCCGAAGGCTTCGGGCGACAGCGAGGCGACGAAGGCGGGAACGCTGCGGGAGTTCAAGGAGAACGCCGAGCGCAATTTCCTGGTCGGCAAGCTGCGCGAGAACGGGTGGAACATCTCGAAGACGGCCGAAGTGATCGGCACGCCGCGCAGCAATCTGTACAAGAAGCTCGAGCAGTACCAGATCACGCAGGAGACGGATGGATAGGCAGGAGGGGCATCCAGCCCGTCCTGCCGAGTAGAATCGATCGTTGCAGCGAGCCAGATGATCGCCTTCGCCTCGCCTCGCTCAGCGCTCGTCGACGGCAGGCCTGCCCCGAGCGAGCTCGAAGGGCGAGGTGGGAGGAAAGTCCGAACTCCGCAGGGCAGTGCGCCGGGTAACCCCCGGTCAGGGCAACCTGAAGGACAGTGGCACAGAAAATACACAGCCAACGGCAGGTCGCAAGGCCAGCCGCGCCGAAGCCCGCAAGGGCGGAGGCGGGCAATGGTGAAAAGGTGCGGTAAGAGCGCACCGCGCCCGTGGTAACACGGGTGGCAGGCAAAACCCCGCACGGAGCAAGACCAAATAGGGAGACGTCATTCGGACGGCCCGTCCGCAGTCTCCGGGTAGGTCGCTTGACTCCGCCAGCGATGGCGGGGCTAGAGGAATGATCATCATCCGCCGAAGCGCGCCGCAAGGCGAGCGACGGTGGGGACAGAATTCGGCTTACGGCTCGCTGCGACGCTTTCTTCTATGAAAAAGCTGCTGTGTGTCTGTTGTGCGGTCGTGAGTGTCTCGGCGCAGACTCCGGGACAGGTCAGGCCGCGGCCCGCCGAAGGGCGCGATCCGGAGTTCAAACCGCCGACGATTCGCGAGTACCGGCCGAAGTCGACGCTCGTGACGCCGCAGCATCCGGTGCCGCGCGCGAAATTTCCCGTCATCGACATCCACAGCCATCAATCGACGCCGATCGCCGCCGGCGAGTTCGACCGCGTCATGAAGGGCATGGAAGCGAACAACCTGCAGATCCTCGTGAACTTGAGCGGGTCCTCCGGCTCGCGGCTGCAGCAGGGTGTCGAGGCGCTGCGCGCCAGCCGCTACAAGGATCGGATGGTGCTCTTCGCGAACATCAACTTCCGCGACACCGTGGGTCCGGGGTTCGGCGCGAAAGCGGCCGCGCAGCTCGAGGCGGACGTCAAGGCTGGCGCGATAGGACTCAAGATCTTCAAGGACCTCGGCATGTTCGTGCGGAAAGCCGACGGCAGCCGGCTGCATGTCGACGACCCCGAGCTCGACGTGGTCTGGGACACCTGCGCCCGGCTGAACATCCCGGTGCTCATTCATGTGGCAGAGCCGTCGGCCTTCTTCGAACCGCTCGACTACAACAACGAGCGCTGGCTCGAGCTCGCGCTCTATCCCGATCGGCGCCACCAGACCGGCGTTCGCTTCGAGGAGCTGATGACCGAGCGGAACAACATGGTCCGCAAGCATCCGAACACGCGCTACATCCTGGCGCACTTCGGCTGGCACGGCAACGATCTGGCGCGTGCGGGCAAGCTGCTCGACGCGAACCCGAACGTGTACTATGACGTCGCCGCCGTGCTATACGACTTTGGCCGCCAGCCCAAGGCGGCGCACGAGTTCTTCGTCAAGTATCAGGACCGGATTCTGTTCGGCAAGGACAGCTATCAGCCCGATGAGTACCCGTACTACTGGCGCGTCTTCGAGACCAACGACGAGTACTTCGACTACTACCGCGACTACCACGCCTTCTGGAAGCTCTATGGCATCGGTCTTCCCGACCAGGTGCTGAAAAAGCTCTATTACCAGAACGCGCTGAAGGTCGCGCCCGGTCTGCCGCGCGCGGCGTTTCCAGGCTGAGACGCATGGCCTCCTATCTCGTCACCGGCGGCGCAGGCTTCATCGGATCGCACCTCGCGGAGGAGCTGGTCCGGCGCGGCCATCGCGTGCGCGTCGCCGACAGCCTGATCACCGGAAAACGGCGCAACCTCGAGCACATCGACGGCGTTGACTTCGTGGAAGGCGACCTCGCCGACATGGACGTGGCGGTGCGGGCCGTCGCCGGCATGGAGTACGTTCTGCACCAGGCGGCGATCCCGTCGGTGCCGCGCTCGGTCACCGATCCGATGACGTCGCACCGGGCGAACGTCGACGCGGCGCTGAATGTGTTGGTCGCGGCGCGCGACGCCGGCGTCAAGCGCCTGGTCTATGCGGGCTCGTCCGCCGCGTACGGCAACGCGCCGACGCTGCCCAAGCGCGAGGACATGCCGCCGAATCCGCTGTCTCCGTACGCGCTGCAGAAGCTGGTGGCCGAGCAGTACTGCCAGATGTTTACACACCTGTACGGCTTCGAAACGGTGACCATCCGGTACTTCAATGTCTTCGGTCCGCGTCAGGATCCGGGGTCGCCGTATTCGGGGGTCATCTCGCTGTTCGCGACGGCGCTGCTCGAGGGACGCCAGCCGACGATCTATGGCGACGGCGAGCAGACGCGCGACTTCACCTACGTGGCCAACGTGGTGGACGGCGTGCTGCGGGCCTGCGAGGCGCCGAAGGTCGCCGGCGAAGTGATCAACGTTGCCACCGGCGGCCGCATCTCGCTCAACGAGCTGCTGCGCGTGATGAGCGGCTTCGTCGGCGCCCGGGTGGCGCCGATCTACAAAGCGGAACGGGCGGGCGACGTGAAGGATTCGCAGGCGGACATCACCAAGGCGAGAACGTTGCTCGGCTACGCGCCGATCGTCGGGCTCGAGGAAGGCCTGAGGCGCACCATCGAGTGGTGCCGGGCCGAACCGACGGCACCCGCGCCGCCCGTGGGCGGGAGATCCGAGAGCGGACGCTGAACGTGCCTATCCAAGTCGAGGTCAATCTCAAGATCCCGCGGGTCACCCTGCGGCCCGCCGACGGACCCGCGCAGGTGATCGACAACAGCGCCATCCGCTACACCCGGCTGATTGACGTGCCGGCGGTGCCGAAGGCCGGCGAAGTGCTGCAGGTGGCGGCCGGTCCGTTCCAGACCTTCGACTGCTCGGTGACGCGGTCGGACTGGAGCGACGAACGGGAGTTGTTCATCGTGTCGTGCAGCTACGCGAAGCGCTCGATGTCCGGAGAGGAATACGATGCGCTCGTGAACGACGCGGAGTGGAAATCGAAGCCGCTGTTCTGAATCGCCGGACGCTCGGTCTGCTGGTCGCGGGTCTCGTGGCCGTCACCAGCGCCATCACGGCGGCGCCGCGATGGTCGTTCGTGCACAGCGAGTCGCTCACCGTCATCGGCGATACCAGTCCCGGCGATCTTCGCGATGTCGCCCGTCGCCTCGAGCAATTCCGGCTCGCGCTCGGCAGTGTCGTCGCTGACGCGCAACGCCCGCCCACGCTGCCGACGCTCGCGTACGTGTTCGGCTCCCGTTCCGCGCTTCAGCCGTTCCTGCCGCAGCGCGACGGCCGCCCGGCGGCCCTGCGCGGCTATTTTCACCGCGACGCTGACGGCTATGCGATTGCGATGTCGGTCGACGATCACGATGAAGAGTCGTCGATCGTGTTTCACGAATACGCGCACCTGCTGCTGCAACGCGGACGCACGCTGCCGATCTGGCTGAACGAGGGCCTGGCCGAGTACTTCAGTACGTTCGCGCTCACCGCGCGCGGCCGGACGGCTGACATCGGCCGACCGGTTTCGCGGCACGTCCGGCTGCTGCGGGAGCGGTTCCTGCCGGTCACCGCCGTCCTGTCAGTGAGCGCGCAATCGGAGCTGTACGACGAAGGCGAACGCCGCTCGGTCTTCTACGCGGAGGCGTGGGCGCTCACGCACTATCTGCTGACGGAGATGCCGGAAGGCCCGGCGGCGATCGCGCGGTACATCGCGGAGCCGGCGGCAGATCGTGCCGCCGACGAACGGTTTCGTGACGCGTTCGGCATGACGCCGGCCGAATTCGAGCCGCGGCTCAAGGCGTACGTCGAGAACCGGACCTTCAAGTCACGGATCTACAGCTTGCCGGCGCGTCTCGACGCCGAGGCAGGACCCGCGCGCACGCTGACGCAGGGAGAAGCAGCGGCGTGGCTCGCCGATCTCCAACGCCGGATCGGCCGGCCAGCCGACGCTGCCGTTCGCATCGGCGACGCCCTGAAGAGCGATCCGAAGAGTGCCGCGATCCAGCTGGCGCTCGGACGATTGCAGCTCGATCAGGGCCGAACCGCGGACGCGCTCGCGTCGCTGTCACGCGCGGTCGCCAGCGATCCCTCGTCCGCCAGCGCGTTCGCCTGGCTGGCCTACGCCCACATGTCGATTGGACAGCTGGCGGAGGCGCGGACCGCGATCGATCGCGCGCTGGCGCTGGAGCCTCGCCGGCCCGACTTTCGGCTGCGCGACGCCGACGTGTCGGTACTCGAAGGAAACGTCACGCGCGCGCGCGCGGTGCTGCTGGAAGTGATGGCGGACGATGCGGCGGTGGCCGCGCGGGCACGGGAGCGGCTGATCGCGATCGATCGCCGCAGATGAGCGGTTAGGCGCGGCTTTTCTTACCGTTGGCCAACGAGACGCGACGGAGCCGGACGCCCGAGAGCAGTTTGCGCTCGCCTTCCGGCAGTGCCTGCACGTAGACCTCCACCGCCTGATCGACGAGCCGCCAGATCGGCGTGCCGGTGAGGCCGCTGAGCGCGTCGAGGGTGATCTTGGTCTGGTGGGGCAGACGGATCATCACCTGCGGGTACTCGCTCACTTTTTCGCCGTGCAGGCCGACCGGCCGGCGCCCGCGCGGTCGAGATGGTTTTTTCGTCGCCATCGTCAACTCCAGCTACTGCAAGAAACGGTGCCAGCCGAGCACGCACCAGCTGAGCAATGGATGTCTATGTAGCATGATATGCAGTTGACATCAAGAAAGCGGGATGCGATAGTGAGGCGGTTGCTGGCTACCAGTAACTGCCTACGCCAGAGCTAGATAGCGGCGGTCTCGTTCGTCGAATGGATCGAACCCGAGCCTTGAAGCCCGCGCGCCGCGCGGGAGATCGCCCCCAAGTCCTGCTGCGGCTCTATGTCAGCGGCCGGTCCGAATACACTCAGGCCGTACTCGAAAACGTCGACACGATTACTCGCCGTTACGACCCCGACGAGGTCATCGTGCAGGTACGCGACGCCGACGAGGCGGAAGAGAACGAGCGCGTGTTCTTCACACCGATGCTCATCGTGCAGGATGCGCGCGATCTCGACCACCGGACCGTGGTCGTCGGCGACCTGCGGCAACCAGACGTCATCACCACGCTCTTGAGCAGCCACGGCATCGTCGCCCGCCAGTAGCCGCTGGCATCACGACCACGGGATGGCCGTGACGTCGTCTGGCAGGCTGTCTTTGGAATCGAGCTTTGAATTCGAGCGGGACGTGGACCGATCGCCGGTTCTCCTCGACCGTCCGCCATCCTCGCGTAGCGGCCGACGACGAACTACGCGAACAGGATGGAGAGCGCCAGCAATCCGGAGACGCTGCCGACGACGGCGCGCTTGACCGAATCGGCGCCGGTATCGGTGAGGAAGCGAATGTAGAAGAACTCGCGAAAGAAATGAATCAACCGCTCCGTCAGGCGGCGACCGGCCCGGACTACTTCAGCACACGCCCCAGGGAATACAACACCGGGACCTCGAGCGCCTTGGACGCGCCGGGCGTTCGGTATTTCAGACGATAGGTGACGAGCCGGCGCGCGGCGCTCGTTTCGAATACTGGCTCCAGACGGCTTGGGCTGGTGTCAATCATCGAACGGACCAGGTTCCCGAACCGCAGCCCGGCCGCGTTCGGCGAATAATCCATCACCAGGAAGTCGATGTGCAGGGCTTCAATGTCAGCGAGCAACGCCGCTGGCGACTCGTAGTACAGGCGGAACCGATTGCCCGCCCAATCCTCGGTCGCGATGAATTTGGAGCCGCGAATAACCGTCGCGCGCGGTGTCGGATGGCGGCGCGCCACTTCAGACACCATCGCCCCTTCGCCGTATTCATCGCTCACCACGAGGGTCGTGGAATTCGGCAGGCCACGAGATTGCTCGATGAAGTCCACTGTGGCCGTGGCTCCCAGCGACTGTCGCAAAGGGACCGCCGGAGTAGCGGCCACGAATCCTGCCACAGCCACGAGCAGTATCGCGATCCGAACCGATTGGCGCGCGAACGCTGACGGGACGACCGAAGCGAGGGCGTCGATTCCCACGGGAACGAGCGCCAGCAGCGCCGGATACACCATCACCATGTATCGAGGCGCGGCAACCAGATGCGGATTGAAGAGATGGAAGAGCAGAGCCGCGACCACGAGGGCGGCGAGCGCCGCCGTGTTCGCAGACGCCTCAGACATCGCTGCCCGGCGTCCCGGAACGACAGCCGCGACGAACCCAATCAACGCGAGGGCCACGAGCGCCGGGCCAAACTGACGCCACACACTCATCGAGTACATCACGAGCCGCTCGATGAACGAGGCCATGCACCGGCCCGAAGTCGCCGATCGCGGCATCGAGCCGGAAAGCGACGGCCATCGGCGGACCGGCGACGACGACGACCATCGCCGCGGCGACGTAGAGATCTGGCGCCGCCAGCCGATCGTAGCGACGCGTGATGACGGCTAGCGCGAGCGGAAGGAAGGCGAGGGCCAGGCCGTTCCCTTTCGTCAGACAACAGAGCGTCGAGAACAGACCGAACAACAGGGCGTAATGGCGTTCGACCGGTGCTGAAGAACCGTGCGAGCCAGTAGGTCGCTTCGAGCGCGAGCGCCAGAATCAGCAGGTCGACCATCGCCGCCGTTGTCAATTCCACGATCGCGGGAATGACGCAGAAGACGCCCGTGAGGATGGCCGCGGTCGCCGACGTGCTGAACGATCGGATGAACCGATGGAGACGCCACGCCGCCCATGCGTTGATCAGCGCGAGGAACGCGAATGTCGCCGCTTGTGGTGGCAAGCCGAGCAACATCAGCACCGCAACCGCCGTTGAAAAGAGCGGCGGCCACATCCCGGGAGCGATCTTCGGGTAGTGGCGGTAGTAGTCTTCGGCGAATCGCAGCGGATTCTGGGACAGCCCCTCGCGAATGTAGTCGCGGAGCACGAGCGCGTTCATGAAGTGCGCCGCCTCGTCGGAGTAGCTGTTTCGCTCGCTCTGATAGGCGCCCGCGGCGACCTGCAATCCGACCGTGACGCCCAGCAGGAGACTCGCCAACAGCGCCTGGCGTACGAGCCATCCGGCGCGGCTGACGACGCGGCCCTCGTCTCGCACCGTGGCGTCGACTGGCGGCGGGGTTGGCGCGTACAGACTGTCGCCGAGTACCACGGTCGGGGTTGCCATTAGTTCGTGTCCTCGGCGCCTTCGGCGGATATGACGCGAGCCCCTCGACGTGCATGAAGTCGCGCGTCGTCAATTAATTGCGGCAACAACCGGCGTGACGTTCGTCGTTGCGACGGGTCGTGGTCGTGCAGGCTCGATACCACGTCCTGCGTGCGATACGGCCGAGCCGACGCGGTGTCCCTGACGTCAACGCCAGGAGTCAGTTTTGTCCGCCGAATCACGCGCGATCGACGAAACTGCAACCGCCGTGTAACAACTCGTGGCCGCGCAGCGCGATAGCGCGACGCGCTCGCAGGCCGCCGACGGCGTCGTCTTTGCCCCCCGACATGGCGACTCCGGAACGGCCTCATGTTCTGCGCGGTGGGCCCGACCTCCCTGCTCGAGCATCTCCGCCGCTCCGGAGTCATCACTCACACAAGGAGGATCGTGATGTTCCGCATGATGGTTCCATTTGCTGCCGCCGTGTGCCTGCTGGCGGTCCAGACGCCGACGCTTTCCGCCGCGCAGAGCAAACCGGCGTCGCGTACGACAACGGCGAAGCCCGCCACGGGGAAAGTCGTGAACATCAACACCGCGTCGGTGGCCGAGCTCAACGGCCTGCCGGGTATCGGCGCCAAGACCGCCGCGCTCATCGTCGAGTACCGGCAGAAGAACGGACCGTTCAAGAAGATCGAAGAGCTGATGAACGTTCGTGGCGTCGGAGAGAAGAACTTTCTCAAGCTGAAGGATCAGGTCAGCGTCGGCAATGCCAAGGCCGATCACGATCAGCCACCGCAGCGTTGAGACCGCGAGGCCTGGCCGCTCCATGCGGCCAGGCCCGCCTTCGCTCGCAGACAGGATTCCGAGCTTCGGCGAGGCAAGCCCGCAGGTGCTCGCGGCTCACCTCGGCCGGCGCACTGGCTATTCGCTCGTGGAGCTGGTGTTCGTTGCGGGACTTGCCGTCACCGTGAGCGGCATGGCCGCGCCGCAGCTCCTGAGCGGGCTGGACGACCATCGCACGGCGGGCGCCGCGCGATACATCTCGGCTCGGATGCAACGTGCCCGGATGGACGCCGTCATGCGGTCCACCGAAGTGGCGATGCAGTTTACGCAAGCTGGCAGCGGCTACACATACGCGGCGTACCAGGATGGCAACCACAACGGCGTCCGCACGAGAGACATCCAAACCGGAGCCGATCCGCCTGTCGGATCGGCTGAACGGCTGCCAGATCACTTCACGGCCGTCGACTTCGGCGTTCAAGTCGGGAGTGCCGGCGGTGGACGGAGGCGCGCCGCCGGGCGGCGATCCCATCAGGCTCGGGGCGTCGAACCTCGCCAGCTTTTCGTCGAACGGAACTGCCACCTCGGGCAGCGTGTACATCCGCGGCCGTCACGCCCAGTACGTCGTTCGTATCTTCGGCGCCACCGGGAAGGTGCGAATCCTCAAGTTCGACCGGCCGGCTAATCAGTGGAAACCGTTATGAGCGTCACACTGGAACGGCGCAGGACGAGACGACACAGGGCCGGGGAGCACGGCGCGACCGCAAGGATCCGGCCAGGACACCAGGTGCAATTGATCGACCTGTCGTCGGGCGGTGCATTGGTGGAGGCCGATCGTCGGATGCTCCCTGGATCGGCGGTGGAACTTCAGCTTCAGGCGAAGGATCGGCAAGCCACGGTGCGCGGGAGTGTCCTGCGCTGCTGCGTTGTACGTGTTCGGCCGGCGTCCATCAGCTACCGCGGCGCAATTGCTTTCGATCGGCAGCTGCCGTGGTTTGGCGACACGCCGGGGTATGACGTTCCGTTCGGGGGCGACGTTACCCCGCTGGGGATTTGAAATGGCCACCAATGTCTTCGATTTACCGGAGTTTTGTTCGAAAGACGACGCGGCCGCCGGTGGCACTGGGTTTGGTTCGGGCGGCGCCATGCTCCAGCCCACGACGCGACAGCGCGAGCGGCGGCAGGCGTTCGCGGATCTCCTGGCCGGCCTCACGCGCGCGATGGATCGACGGAACGATATCTCGCTGATGCGGGGGGCGTTCGAGGACTTGATGCGGCGGGCCGTGCCGGTCCGCACGATTCAGCTGCGAGAAGCCGGCAGCCGGTGGATCGGCCGTCCCGACGGTGTGTGGCGCTGAATCGTTCGCCGTCGAAGTGCCCGGCGCCGATCCGGTCAATGCCGGCGTGCTCGAAGCGACATTCGACCCCTCATCTGGACTCGGAGAGTGGGACTTTCAAGTGCTCGGCATGGCCGCGCATGTGGGCGCGCTGGTCCTGGAAATCGAGCGGTCCAGGGTGCAGCTGGCGCGCGCCGGGCTGTGGGCGCCGACGAGGGTGCGGCGCGACGGCGCGGCGCCGTTGATCGGGTCGACGCCGATCATGGCCGCGCTCCGCGGGTCGATCGAGCGAGTGTCGATCACCGACTTCGCGGTGTTGCTCGAAGGCGAAAGCGGCGTCGGCAAGGAACTGGTCGCGCGCCAGATCCACGAATTGAGCCGGAGACGCAACGGCCCCTTCGTCGCCATCAATTGCGCCGCGCTCGTCGAAACGCTGCTCGAGGCCGAGCTGTTCGGCATCGAAGATCGCACGGCAACCGGTGTCCGAGGACGACGAGGCAAGTTCGAGGCGGCAGACGGCGGCACGCTGTTCCTGGACGAAGTATCGGACCTCTCGTTGTCGGCGCAGGCCAAACTGCTCCGAGCCATCCAGGATCTCGCGATCGAGCGGGTCGGCGGCCAGGGCGCGCACCGCGTCGACATCCGGATTGTGGCCGCGACCAACCGGAGCCTCGCGGAGCTGGTCGAGCGTGGGCTCTTTCGGCCGGACCTGTTCTATCGTCTCAGCGGCGTCGACGTCCGTGTTCCGACGTTGCGCGAGCGACGGCCCGACGTGCTGGAGCTTGCGCAGTACTTCCTCCACCGGCATCGAGGCGCGCGTCAGCTGCGGCTGTCGGCTGTTGCGGCACAGGCGCTTCTCAACTACGACTGGCCCGGAAATGTGCGCGAGCTCGAGCGGCTCATCGAGCGCGCCGTGGCACTGACAGAATCCGAGGTCATCGAGCTGGACGACCTGCCGCCGAAGGTTCGGGGAGAGTATGCCGAGGTCCTCGGACCCTCGTTGCGCCGGGACGACACGCTGCGGACGTGGGCGAGCCGCTACGCACGGCTGGTGCTCGTTCGCTGCCGCGACAACAAACGTGAGGCGTGCCGGGTGCTGGGCATCAGCTACCACACGCTGCAGGCGTATCTCCGGTATCCGGCGGCCGATCCCGCGTGGAGCGACACCGACGGGCCGATGGCCGAACACTCCTCGGACGAAGCGTGTCTCGACACCGCGGAGCAGGCGATCTGAAAGGCGGCGGCGCCTGTGGCGCCGCGCAGAGCCGGGTGTCTCCGGCTATTCGGCGAACGAGGCGGGGCAGCACAACGTTGCGAGGTCGCGCGTACGCCCTTGACGTGGGAGAGGGCGATGAAAACACATCGCAAGAGGCTGATCGCATGGGGTGTGTGTCTGACGCTCGGCGTTCTGGTCGTCGGGCCGTGGTGGACAACCCGCGTGCGCGCGAATCCGACTGGCCAGACCGCACCGGCGGTCCGTCAGGCGCCGATCGGACAGCGACTGGGCAGCCAGGCCGGGGAGAAGGGCGCCACCTACTATGCGCTCGAGGCGCAGACCGCGCGCGTCACGATGCGGTTTGCCGACGCCGTGGCGGTTGGGGAGCGGACATTCGAAGGCGACCTGATCACGACGCTCAGCGACGCAGCCGGCAACGAGCTCGCGCGCTTCAAGGCCGATCGCATCGACGGCGTCAACGACGTGTTGCGATACACCGGCAGCGCCGGCAAGACGCTGCAGGTGTTCAGCGAACCGAGCGCACGGCCGACACTCGACTGGGCGAATCATCAGGCTTACAGCCTGTGGAAGGATCAGGCCGATGCCGATGCCGCAAGCCTCGAATGGCGCGACAAGTTGATTCGACGGAAGGGTGCGCCGAAACGCGATTTCCAGAAGGACCTTCTCGAACTCCGCACCGAATGGGCGAACGGCATGACGGCCAGGACCATTCGCAAACAAGCGCAGAACCGCGACCTGATTGCCGGACGCAAGCTGCAGGGCGAGGTGTTCGTCAGCCGCCTTGCCAAGGATGGCGTCGAGATCGGGATCCTCAACTGGTTTCCGGACAATCAGGTCCTGATCTGGGATCTCCCTGGCTTGACGAAGGGCTACATCGCCCCCGAGCATCTCAAGGACTACGGTGGCTGGCCGTTCGCGCCGGATATGGCCTGGATGAATCTGCAGGTGTCCGCGTTTCATCACTACAAGACCGAGCTCGTGCAGAAAGGTTTCGTCGCGAAGAGCGACCGCGGATGGCCCGCGCGGGTGCTGCAATTCTTCGCGCCGACGCTGGCGGCGAACGAGCCGGGGTGCGACGGCCTCCATTGGCTGGACGGGACGGTCTATCGGTTCTGCTGCGACGTCCACGACGCCTGCTATAGCCAGAGCGGGTGTTCGTCGAAGTCGTGGTGGCAGTTCTGGACCAGTTGGCGCTGCGACTTCTGCAACGCCTGGGTGATCGATTGTTTCCTTGCGGGCGCGTTCGAAGGCTCGCTGCACGGCATCGAGAAGTAATCACCGCGTCCCGACGATTCGTACGGCCCAGACGGATCGTCGGGACCTTCAGCAAGGGCCGACCATGATTCGGTGGAAGAACGCAGTGCTTGGCGCCGTGGTGTTCGTCGCGGCGCACCTGGTCCTGATGGCGGGCTGGCGCGAGTGGTTCCGGCCGGGCGGCGACTTTCCGCCGTGGTTCCTGAACTCGGGTCGCGCAGTCGTGTTGACGGCGGTGTTGCTGTTCATTGCGGGTGCCTTCGTCGGGCTCACGACCAGGGGAGGCAGGCGGGAATCGCTGCTCGCCACCGGCAATCTCTCGGCCGGCGCCATCGTCGCGATGTGCGTGGTGCTGGCATTGACGGGCCCGGGCACGCTGTTTCCGATCGCGCTGGCCATCGGCGCCGGCGTCATTGTCGTCAGCTGCGTGGCGGGCGCGCTGACGGCCTCGGCCGTCAGTGGCGGATAGGCTGCTGGACTGTTCGTCGCCTCGATGGTTCCTTGACCGTGCCGGAAGGCGCATAGTACCGTTACCTGTTCCGCTCGCACACGCGCCGCCCACATGGAACAGGCCACCGAAGCACCTCTCAAGAAGACGCCGCTCAACGCCCGCCATCGCGCGTCCGGCGCGAAGATGGTGCCGTTTGGCGGCTGGGACATGCCGGTCGAGTATTCCGGCCTGTCGAACGAGCACACCGCCGTCCGCGCCCGCGCCGGGCTGTTCGACGTCAGCCACATGGGCGAGATCGAAATCGCCGGCAAGGACGCGCTGGCCGCCGTGCAGCGCATCTCGTCCAACGACGCGTCGAAGCTTGCCGTCGGTCAGGCGCAGTACTCGGGCTGCTCACGCCGGCAGGGCACGTTCGTCGACGACCTGCTCGTCTACCGCCTCGCCGCGTCGCACTTCCTGCTGGTCGTCAACGCCGGCAACATCCCGAAGGACTACGCCTGGATCGCCGAGCAGATCAAGCCGGCGGGCGATGCGGTCGCCGTCGACGCGAGCTCGCGCTACGCGCTGCTCGCGATTCAGGGGCCGGAGGCGCTAGAACATCCTGCAGCCGCTCACGGGCGTCGATCTCGGCGACGATCAAGTACTACTGGTTCGCGCACGGCGAAGTCGCCAACGTGCGCGCGACGATCTCGCGCACCGGCTATACCGGCGAGGACGGCTTCGAGATCTTCGTTCCGCCGCAGTCGGCCGACCGGGTGTGGCTGGCGCTGCTCGAGTCCGGCAAGGCCGTGGACGTCATTCCGTGCGGCCTCGGCGCGCGCGATACGCTGCGGCTCGAGGCGGGCATGCGCCTGCACGGCAACGACATCGACGAGACGACCACCGCGGTCGAAGCCGACCTGAACTGGATCGTCGGCTGGAAGAAGGACGACTTCGTCGGCGCCGCCGCGCTGCGCGAGCAGAAGGCGAGCGGCGCCGACGCGGAAGATCGTCGGCTTCGAGATGCTGGAGCGCGGCATCGCGCGCCACGGCTACGACGCCTACGTCGGCGACGCCAAAGCCGGCGTGGTCACCAGCGGCACGCAGACGCCGTTTCTGAAGAAAGCGATCGGCATGGCGTACCTGCCGGTCGAGCACACGGCCGCCGGCACCGAGTTCGACGTCGACATCCGCGGCCGCCGTACGCGCGCGCGCGTCGTGCCGATGCCGTTCTACAAGCGGGCAAAGTAGCGAGGAGTCGATGGCGTATCCGGCCGGTTTCAAATACACGAAAGATCACGAGTGGATCGAGCTCGCCGGCGACCGCGGCAAGGTCGGCATCACCGACTACGCGCAGCAGCAGCTCGGCGACGTCGTCTACGTCGATCTGCCGGAGGTCGGCGCCAAGCTGAAGCAGGGGCAGTCGTTCGGCACGATCGAATCGGTGAAGGCGGTGTCCGAGCTGTACTCGCCGGTGTCGGGCGAGGTGGTCGAGGTCAACACCGCGCTGAAGGACAAGCCCGAGATCGATCAACAAGGATCCGCACGGAGCTGGATGGTCGTGCTCAAGCTGACCAACCCCGGCGAGGTCGGCGCGCTGCTCGACGCGACGCAGTACCAGGCGCTGATTAAATAGACCGTGATCGTCCTAATCCCTAATCCCGACTCCCTAATCCCGACGGCATCAGGCCTGTGACACTCGCTTTCGAACCGTTCCAATCCCGCCACATCGGACCCGACGCAGACGAACGCGACGCCATGCTGAAGGCCGTCGGCGCCGCGTCGCTCGACGCGCTGATCGACGAGGCGATCCCGGCGCGCATCCGCCTCGAGCAGCCGCTCGAACCTGCCCGACGGCGAGAGCGAGTACCAGTTCCTCCGCGAACTGCGGCGGACGGCCTCGCGCAACCAGCTGTTCCGATCGTTCATCGGTCTCGGCTACTACGACTGCATCACGCCGAGCGTCATCCTGCGCAACGTCCTCGAGAACCCCGGCTGGTACACGCCGTACACGCCGTATCAGGCCGAGATCGCGCAGGGCCGCCTCGAAGCGCTCCTCAATTTCCAGACGATGGTCCGCGACCTGACGGGGATGGAAGTCGCCAACGCGTCGCTGCTCGACGAGGCGACCGCCGCCGCCGAGGCGATGACGATGCTGGCGCGCGTGCAGGCGAAGCGGATCGACGGCGCGGCGGGCGCGCCGCAGTTTCTCGTCGCCGACTCGTGCTATCGCGCAGACGCTCGACGTCGCTCCGCGGCGCGCGCCGAGCCGCTCGGCATCGAGCGTCGTCGTCGTGCCGACCGCGGACTGAACACGGTGGCGTTCGGCGACCGCGTCTTCGGCGCGCTGGTGCAGACGCCGGACGAAGCCGGACGCGTCCACGACCTGCGCGGGTTCATCGCGCGCGCGAAGCAGGCGGGCGTGCTCGTCGCGGTCGGCACCGATCTGCTGAGCCTGCGTGCTGCTGACGCCGCCCGGCGAGATGGGCGCCGACGTCGTCTACGGCAACTCGCAGCGCTTCGGCGTGCCGCTCGGCTACGGCGGTCCGCACGCCGCGTTCTTCGCGACGCTCGAGCAGCACGTGCGCCAGGCGCCGGGCCGGATCATCGGCGTGTCGGTCGACGCGCACGGCAACACGGCGTACCGCATGTCGCTGCAGACGCGCGAGCAGCACATCCGGCGCGAGAAGGCGACGTCGAACATCTGCACCGCGCAGGCGCTCCTGGCCAACATCGCCGGCCTCTACGCGCGTGTATCACGGACCGAAGGGCCTGACGCGCATCGCGGCGCGCGTGCACGCGCTACGCGAGGCTGCTCGAGCGCGAGCTCGGCGGCGCTCGGCTTCACGCAGCTGAACGAGCAGTACTTCGACACGCGTGCGGTTCGACGTGCCGAAGCACGCGCACGTGATCGGCCACATCGTGAAGGCGGCGGTCGAGGCGAAGATCAACCTCGGCTACCGGCGCGACGGCACGATCCACGTCGCGCTCGACGAAACCGTCGACGAGGACGACATCAAGGCGATCGTCGCGCGCGTTCGCGGCCGGCGTCGGCAAGGCCGGCCAATCGGACCGTCGGAGCCAGCATCGCGACCCGCGATCGCGGCGCCGACCGGTCGCGCTACCCGGCGTCGCTGGCGCGCACGTCGCCGTTCCTGACGCACCCGGTGTTCAACACGCATCACTCCGAGACGCAGATGATGCGCTACATCCGCAGCCTCGAGCGCAAGGACATCGGCCTCGACACGTCGATGATCCCGCTCGGCTCCTGCACGATGAAGCTGAACGCGGCGTCGGAGATGCTGCCGATCACGTGGCCCGAGTTCGGCCGCGCTGCACCCGTTCGCGCCGTGGATCAGACGGAGGGGTATCAGCAGATCTTCCGCGAGCTGGAAGCGATGCTGTGCGAGATCACCGGCTTCGCGGCGGTCTCGCTGCAGCCCAACTCCGGCGCGCAGGGCGAGTTCGCCGGGCTGATGGTCATCCGCGCCTACTTCCGCGAGCGCGGCGACGCTGCATCGCGACGTCGTGCTGATCCCCTCGTCCGCGCACGGCACCAATCCCGCGAGCGCGGTGATGGCCGGCATGCGCGTCGTCGTGGTGGCCAGCACGAGCGACGGCAACATCGACGTCGAGGATCTGAAGCGGAAGGCCGACGAGCACAAGGATCGGCTCGCGGCGCTGATGGTCACGTATCCGTCCACGCACGGCGTGTTCGAGGAAGCAATCCAGGACGTGTGCGCGGTCGTCCACAGCCACGGCGGCCAGGTGTACATGGATGGCGCCAACATGAACGCGCAGGTCGGGCTCACCAGCCCGGCGGTCGATCGGCGCCGACGTGTGCCACATCAACCTGCACAAGACGTTCAGCATTCCGCACGGCGGCGGCGGCCCGGGCATGGGGCCGATCGGCGTGGCGAAGCACCTCGCGCCCTTTCTGCCGGGACACCCGATCATCGTCGACCGGCGGCGAGCGCGCCGATCCACGCGCTGTCGGCCGCGCCGTGGGGCAGCGCGAGCATCCTGCTGATCTCGTACGCCTACATGAAGATGCTCGGGCGCGACGGGATGACCGACGCGACGCGCTACGCGATTCTCAACGCGAACTACGTGAAGTCGCGCCTCGAGCCGTACTATCCCGGTGCTCTACACGCGCGAGAACGGCCGCGTCGCGCACGAGATGATCTTCGACCTCCGGCCGCTGAAGCAGGCGAGCGGGATCGACGAGCTGGACGTCGCGAAGCGGCTGATGGACTACGGCTTCCATGCGCCCACGGTCTCGTTTCCGGTCGCGGGGACCATCATGGTGGAGCCGACCGAGAGCGAGGCGAAGGACGAGCTCGATCGCTTCTGCGAAGCGATGATCGCGATCCGCGGAGAAATCCAGGCGGTCATCGACGGGAAGGCGGACCCGAAGGACAACGTCCTCAAGAACGCGCCGCACACCGCCGGCGCCATCGCCGGCGAGTGGACCCATCCGTACTCGCGCGAGCAGGCGGCGTTCCCGTTACCGTTCGTCCGCGCCAGCAAGCACTGGCCGAGCGTCGGACGCATCGACAACCCGTTCGGCGACCGCAACCTGATGTGCTCCTGCCCGCCCGTCGCTGAATACGTCTGAGCCGCTCGGTTGAGGCCCTGACACCGCCGTCACGATAGCCACGAAAGCACGAAGACACGAAATCTACGGGGTTTCGTGATTTCGCGTTTTCGTGGCAACCAGCAAACCGGTACTGATTCGGGTGGACGCGCCATAGAGTCGCCGCTCGGAGCGCGAAAGCCTGCCTCGCCGAAGCTCGTGAGCGTCGAGCGAGCGAAGGCGGGGCTTTAGCGGAGCGAAACGGCAGTCCGCAGCTATAATCCGCTCACGTATGGGAGCGAGATACTCGGCGTTCGTCGGAACCGTCGCACTCTTAGGCTTGACGGCGGTGGTCGTCGGCCAGAACCGCACCGCCGGCCCGGACTGGCCGCAATGGCGTGGCCCGAACCGCGACGGCTCACTCTCCACGTTCACCGCGCCGCCCACCTGGCCCGAAACACTGACGCGCCGATGGAAGGTCGAAGTCGGCACGGGCTACGCGACCCCGATCGTGGTCGCGAACCGCGTCTACGCGTTCTCGCGTCAGGACGAAGACGAAGTGATGCGCGCGCTGGATGCGGAAACCGGCAAGACGATCTGGGAGACGCGCTACCCGGCGCAGTTCAAGATGAATCCGGCCACCGCGCGTCACGGCCCCGGACCGAAATCGACGCCGACGTTCGCGGACGGCCGGCTCTTCACGCTGGGCATGACCGGCATCGTCACCGCGTTCGACGCGGCGACCGGCAAGCAGGTCTGGCAGAAGCCGGCGCCGCCGGTCGAGCCGACATATCACACGTCGCAGTCGGCGCTCGTCGATCGCGGGCTGGTCATCCTCCACGTCGGCGGCAACAACCAGGGCGCGCTGACGGCGTTCGATGCGGCGACCGGCGCCGTCAAGTGGAGCTGGAACGGCGACGGCCCGGCGTACGGCTCGCCGATCCTCGCCGACTTCGGCGGCACGCGGCAGGTGATCAATTTCTCGCAGAAGAGCCTGGTCGGCGTCGATGCGGCGAACGGTCAGCTGCTGTGGCGCGTGCCGTTCGAAGCGCGGTCGACGACGAACTCGATCACGCCGCTCGTCTACGGCCAGACGGTGATCGTCTCCGGCCAGGGCAAGCCGCTGACCGCGTTCAAGATCTCGAAGCAGAACGATCAGTGGAGCGCCGAGATGGCGTGGGAGAACGACCAGCTGCAGATGTCGTTCAGCAATCCGGTCCTCGTTCGTGACGCGGTGTTCTCGATGTCGCCGCTCAACAGCGGTCAGTTTTTCTGGGCCGACGCGAAAACCGGCGCGACGCTTGTGGCGATCGGCGCCGCGTCAGGCCGGCAACGCGGCGATCGTCAGGACGACCGATTTTCTCTTCGTGCTGAAAGACGACGGCGCAGCTGATCGTCGCGCGCAGCGCACCCGGCGGGTTCGAGCCGCTCAAGACCTACACCGTGGCCGACAGCGCCACGTGGGCGGCGCCGGCCATCTCGGGCAACCGCCTCTTCGTGAAAGATATCTCCACGCTCGCGTTGTGGACGTTGAACTGAGGAGCCTTGCATGAAGTTCCTGGCCGGCCTCGCGGCAAGCCTCCTTGTTCTCACGATCCCGGCGCCGGCCCAGACGGCGGACCCGAAGATGACGAAAGCAGAGCGCGCCGAGCTGATCGAGCTGCTGAACAAGTCGGAAAAGGAATTCCTGCAGGCGGTCGAAGGCCTGACCGAGCAGCAGTGGTCGTTCAAGCCCGGACCGGATCGATGGTCCGTGGCCGAATGCGCCGAGCACATCGTCCTCGCCGAGGCGCTGCTGTTCGAGACCGCGACGACGAGCCTGACGGCCGCGTCCGACGAGAAGTGGGAAGAGACGCTGCGCAAGACGGACGTCCTTCGACGGGCGCTGCCGAACCGCTCGACGAAAGTTGACGCGCCGGCGGCCATCAAGCCCCGGCAGGCGATGACGCGCCAGCAGTTGATGGCGCGCTTCAAGGAGCAGCGCGCGCGGGCGCTCGCCTACGTGCAGGAAACCGAAGCGCCGCTGAAAGCGCATACCGCCGCGAACCCGTTCTTCGGGCCGCTCAATGCCCATCAGTGGCTGCTGTACATTCCGCTGCACCATCTTCGACATAACCTGCAGATCGCCGAAGTGAAGACATCGTCCTCATATCCGCAGTAAGGAGTCACGCCATGCTGAAGCTGTCGCGGTGGGGATACTCGATCGCCGTCGTGGGCGGGTTCGCGCTGCTGCTGAGTGTGTCACAGGCTCGCATCGACGCCGGTCAGACCGGCGGCGACGCGGTGCGCGTCGACAACGACGATATCGGCGGCGTCGTCACGGGCCCGAACGGTCCGGAAGCCGGCGTCTGGGTGATCGCCGAGACGAAGGACCTGCCGACGAAGTTCGTCAAGATTGTCGTCACCGACGATCGCGGACGGTACCTGCTGCCGGATCTTCCGAAGGGCAATTTCGATGTGTGGGTGCGCGGCTACGGCCTCGTCGACTCACCGAAGGTGCAGGCGACGCCCGGCAAGACGATGAACCTGAAAGCGGTTGTCGCGCCCAGTCCTCGCGCCGCCGCCGAATACTATCCGGCCGGCTACTGGTTCTCGCTGATCAGGATCCCCGAGAAGAGCGAGTTTCCCGGCAACGCACCCGGTGGCAACGGCATCTCGCCGAACATCAAGAGCCAGGCCGACTGGATTCAGCGGCTGAAGTCCGGCGGCTGCACCGCGTGTCATCAGCTTGGGACCAAGGGCACGCGGGAGATGCCGAAGGAACTCGGCACGTTCCACAGCTCCGCCGAGGCCTGGGAACGGCGCATTCAGTCCGGCCAGGCCGGCGCGCAGATGGCCGGCGGTCTCAACGCGATGGGGAAGGACCGCGCCCTGGCGATGTTCGCCGACTGGACCGATCGCATGGCCGGCGGCGAGGTGCCGCCCGCGCCGCCGCGGCCGCAGGGCGTCGAACGCAACCTCGTCATCACGCAGTGGGACTGGGCGGATCCGAAAGCGTACCTGCACGATCAGGTCTCGACCGACCGGCGCAATCCCACCATCAATGCGAATGGACTCATCTACGGCTCGCTGGAGCTGAGCGCGGACTACTTGCCGGTGCTCGATCCGGCGCACAACACGATCAGCCAGGTGAAGCTCACCGTGCGCGATCAGAATACGCCGCGAACGCCGGCGACCATGGCGAAGCCGTCGCCGTATTGGGGCGAGGAAGCGATCTGGACCAGCCGGAACAATGTCCATAATCCGATGATGGATGAAAAAGGGCGTGTGTGGATCACGTCCGCGGTGCGCCCGGCGCCGAACCCGGATTTCTGCAAGGAAGGATCGAGCCATCCGTCCGCGAAGCTGTACCCGGTTGCGAATGCCGGCCGGCACCTCGCCGTGTACGATCCGGCGACCAAAGAGATCACGCACATCAGCACCTGCTTCGGCACGCACCATCTGATGTTCGCGGAAGACGCGAACCGGACGCTGTGGACGAGCGGTGGTGGGCAGGTCGTCGGCTGGCTGAACACGAAGATGTTCGACGAAACGCACGACGAGGCGAAGTCGCAAGGCTGGACTGCGCTCATCATGGACACCAACGGCAACGGCAAGCGCGACGCGTACGTCGAGCCGAACCAGCCGCTCGATCCCGCGAAGGACAAACGCTACGGCAACGCGTTCTATGCCGTCGCGCCGGCGCCCGACGGCTCGATCTGGGGATCGGTGCTCGGATTCCCGGGCGCGGTCGTTCGGCTGAATCCGGGCAACCATCCGCCCGAGACGGCGCTGGCGGAAGTCTACGAGCCGCCGATGCCCGGCTATTCACCGCGCGGCGGCGACGTCGACCGCAACGGCGTCTACTGGACCGCGCTCGCGAGCGGTCATATGGCGAGCTTCGATCGCCGCAAGTGCCGCGGCCCGCTCAACGGCCCGAAGGCCACCGGGCAGCATTGCCCCGAAGGGTGGACGCTCTACGCGGAGCCGCTGCCGCAGATGAAAGGCGTCACCGATCCGGGCAGTTCGGAAGCGAGCTACTACACGTGGGTCGACTGGCACAACACGCTCGGACTTGGCGACAACGTGCCGATCGACACCGGGAACGCGTCAGAAGCGCTGCTCGCGCTCAAGGACGGCAAGTGGGTCGTGCTGCGCGTGCCGTATCCGACGGGTTTCTATACCAAGTGGATGGACGGCCGGATCGACGATGCGAAGGCCGGGTGGAAGGGCAGAGGGCTGTACGCGACGATCAGCACCCGCACGCCGTTCCACATGGAAACTGGCAAAGGGACGACGAGCAAGGTGATGCACTTCCAGCTGCGGCCGGATCCGTTGGCGAAATAGAGAGCGCAGTTGATGAATAACTGAATTGGTGAATTGGTGAGTTGGCGCATCGCGATTCTCATCGCTGCGCTCAGTCCCGGTGTCGCGTCTGCTCAGGACGCGACATCGAACTGGCCCGGACTCGTCTCGTCGCGGCTGTCGACGGTGTATGTCCTCGACAACACCGGCACCGAGACCTCGGGCAAGTTTCTGCGTCTCAATCCGGACTCGATCGTGCTGCTGGTGGACGGCGCCGAGCGGCGGTTTGAGACGGCCCGCGTCGCGCGCATTCAGAAACGCGGGGACTCGCTGCGCAACGGCGCGATCATCGGCGCGGTCGTCGGCGTCGCGATGGGGATCATCACGGCCGGCATCTCGGACTGTCCGGGCGATCATCCCGGTGGCGGGTGTCCGGGCAGCCGCGCCGCCTTGTTCCTGGTCTCGACAGGCGTCTACTCCGCGATCGGCACTGGCATCGATGCGCTGATTCCCGGGCGGACGACGCTGTACGAGGCGCCGAAAGCCCCACCGGCTGCGGATGGTGGAGGATCCGCGGCACCTGCGTTTCGCCGGCGCGCGGCGCTGAACCTGCGCGTTCGCTGGTAGAGATGATCGCCGACGATCTCGGCGCGACGCTCCTGGCCTCCTGGCGAACCAACAGCCGGGTCACCGCATTCCTCGTCGAGCAGTTGCCCGCCGCACTCTGGGATGCCGCTGTTCCGGGAGCGCCGCGGCGCACGGTGCGCATGATCGCCGGCCATCTTCACAACTCCCGGTGCACGTGGGTCAAGACGCTTGGGCGGGAACATGGAGTCACCGTCCCGGCCGTCGTCGATCGCCGTACGGTCACGCGACAGGCACTGCTCTCCGCCCTGAAGCGGAGCAGCACCGGAATCGAAGCGCTGCTCGAGCTCGGTCTGGCGGCCCGAGGCCACGTCCCGCCCTCGAAGGGTTACGTCTGGCGCAACCTGCCTCTCGACGTGCCTCACGTCCTCACGTACTTCGTCGCCCACGAGGGTCACCATCGGGGCCAGATCGTGATGCTGGCGCGTCAGCTCGGTCATCGGTTGCCGCCGGAGGTTGCAGGCGGACTCTGGCAGTTCACCACCCGAGCGCGCGAAGCGAAAGGAGTGCGGCGATGACGAGAATCTTGACCGGTAGCCTGTGTGCGCTGATGCTCGCCGCGGTCGCGAACACTGACGTCACCGCGGCAGGTGCGTCATGCGAGGCACTGTCGTCGCTGAAACTGCCCGACACGACGATCACGCTCGCGCGCGCTGTGGAGGCGGGCACCTTTGCGCCGCCGGCCAGCGGGTCCGCTCAGGCTGGGCGACTGATCGCCACACTGCCCGCATTCTGTCGCGTCGCCGCCACGCTGAAGCCAAGCGCCGACTCGGACATCAAGGTCGAGGTGTGGCTCCCGGCGTCCGGCTGGAACGGCAAGCTGCAGGCGGTTGGCAACGGCGGCTGGGCCGGGACGATCAGTTATCCGGCGATGGCGGAGGCGCTGCGCCGCGGTTACGCGACCACGTCCACCGACACCGGCCATTCAGAGCCGGGCGGAGCGTTCACCCTCGGACATCCTGAGAAATTCATCGACTTCGCGTATCGGTCCGAACACGAGATGACGGTGGCGGCGAAAGCGGTGGTGAACGCGTACTACGGCAGCGCGCCGAAATATTGGTACTGGAATGGGTGCTCGACCGGCGGCCGCCAGGGTCTGGCCGAGGTGCAGCGCTACCCGAACGACTTCGATGGCGTCATCGCCGGCGCGCAAGCCAATCCACGAACACACTTGAACGCGTGGCATCTGTCGCTCGTGAATGCGGCGCTCAAGGATCCGGCGGCGTTCATCCCTCGAGAGAAGTACCCGGCCATCCACCGCGCCGTGCTCAACGCGTGCGACGCGCTCGACGGCGTCAAGGACGGCCTCATCGGCGATCCGACGCGATGTCATTTCGATCCACAGGTCCTCGCGTGCCCGAAAGACGACGGCCGCGAATGCCTGACGGCGCGCCAGATTGAGACCGTGCGCACGCTCATGCGGCCGGCGAAGACGTCTCGCGGCGAGGAGGTGTTCCCAGGCTATGCGCCCGGCACCGAACTGGGCTGGGGCGCAGTCGTGGGCGGGCCGGAACCGTCGGCCCTGACCATCGATCACTACAAGTACGTCGTGTTCAAGGATGCGGCGTGGGACTGGCGCACCTTCGATATCGATCGCGATGTCGCGGTGGCCGACAACGTCGATGGCGGCACCATCAACGCCGTCAACCCGAACATCCAGCCGTTCACGGGCCACGGCGGCAAGCTGCTCCTGTATCACGGTTGGGCGGATCCGCTGGTCGCGCCCGGGACGAGCATCAACTACTACAACAGCGTAGTGAAGGCGCTCGGTGGCGCCTCGAAGGCGGCGGCGTCGGTCCGGCTGTTCATGGCGCCCGGCATGGGCCACTGCTCGGGTGGTGAGGGACCGAATACGTTCGATGTCGTCAGCGCGCTGGAGCAGTGGGTCGAGCAAGGGCAACCGCCGGACCGGATCGTCGCATCACACTCGACCAACAACGTGGTGGATCGGACGCGGCCGCTGTGCCCGTACCCCCAGGTTGCCGCCTACAAAGGCACCGGGAGCACGGACGACGCCGCGAACTTTGTGTGCCGCACCCGGGAGTGATGTGCGGATCTCCGAGGCGCGGGCGTAGCGGCTGGCTCGCCGAAGCCGCAGCGCGGCGAAGGCGGAGCCTGCCTCGCCGTAGCGCCAGAGGCGCGAAGGCGGGTTATCATTAGCCCGAGATTTCGTGCCGACACTGGGAGGGCTGCGGTGACCAGGCAGACCTTTGTCGCGTGGCTGATGTGTGCGTCGGGCGTCGCGCTGGCTGCCACGCATGTCCTGGTGGCCACGCAGGAGAACAGCCAGATCCCGCCGGCGGCGCGCAACTACTGGGCGTTCAAGTTGCCGGTCCAGGCGACCGTTCCCGACACCGCCACCCGCTTCGACAACCCCATCGACCGTTTCCTCGAGAAGGCCCGCGGCGATCAAGGGTCTCGAGCCTGCGCCTCGCGCGCTCCCGGCTCACGCTTGCTGCGTCGGGCCTATCTCGATCTGATTGGCTTGCCGCCGAGTCCGGCCGAAACCGCCGCGTTTCTCGCGGACGACGCGCCGGACGCCTGGCCGCGTCTGATCGACACGCTGCTCGCGTCGCCGCACTACGGCGAGCGATGGGGCCGGCACTGGCTGGACGTCGCGCGTTACGCCGATTCGAGCGGCTTCGAGCAGGACTACGATCGGCCCAACGCCTGGCGCTATCGCGACTACGTGATTCGCGCGTTCAACCAGGACAAGCCGTACGACCAGTTCCTCGAAGAACAGCTCGCCGGCGACGAGCTCGAGACCAGGAGCGACGAGACGTTCATCGCGACCGGCTTCCTGCGCGCCGGACCGCGCGTGGCGTTCCGCGAGAAAGACAACCCGGAACGCCGCTACGAATACCTCGACGACCTGATTGCGACGACCGGACGCGGCCTGCTCGGCCTCACGGTCCAGTGCGCGCGCTGCCACAATCACAAGTTCGATCCGATTCCGCAGCGCGATTACTACAGCCTGGTGACCACGTTCTTCGGCTACGTCGAGACGACGCATCCGCTGGTGCCGCCCGCGGAGGCGGCGGCGTACGAGAAGAAGATGCGCGAGATCGACGCGCGCCAGGCCGCCGTGAAGGCGCAGATCAAGACAGATCGAGGCGCCGTACGAACAGCGCCTGCGCCAGGAGGCCTACAAGAAGTTTCCCGAAGAGGTCCAGCAGGCCATCGCCAAGCCGGAGCGCGAGCGGACGCCGGGCGAACAGCTGCTCGCGCAGCAGGTCGTCGAGCAGATCAATCCCGGCGAGCCGCGCACTCGCCGCGATCATGACGTCCGGCGGACGCGGCCAGAAGCAAGGCGCTCGCGGATCAGATCGCCGCGCTCGACAAGCAGCGGCCGGCGCCGATCCCGGTCGCCGAGATCGTCACCGACGGCGACTACCGCTTCGCGCCGGACGGCGAGGGCGACGAGGTGATCGGCTGTCCGAAATGCCGAATCATCGGACGGCCCGCCGGGCGAACTTCCTGCATACCGGACCCGGACGCTATGAGGCGCCGCCGTCGTATTTCCTGCTTCGCGGCGATCCCAACACCAAGGGCTCGGAGATGAAGCCGGGGTTCGTCACCGCGGCGACCTACGGCAACCCGCCGACCGAGATTCCGCCCGCCGATGGCCACACCTCCGGACGCCGGCGGGCGCTGGCCGAATGGCTGGCCTCGCCGCAGAATCCGCTGACCGCCCGCGTGATCGTCAACCGCATCTGGCACCACCATTTCGGCCGCGGCATCGTCGCGACGCTGGACAACTTCGGCAAGATGGGCGAGGCGCCGACGCATCCGCGAGCTGCTCGACTGGCTGGCGGTCGAGTTCATGAATCGCGGCTGGAGCATCAAGCAGATGCACCGGCTGATCATGACCTCCGACGCCTACCAGATGGCGTCCGCGTTCGAGCACGCGGCGAATCGCGACAAGGATCCGCAGAACCAGTATCTGTGGCGCTTCCGCGCGCAGCGGCTCGACGCGGAGATCGTGCGCGACAGCATCCTGACCGCGAGCGGCGGCATCAACCTCGCCGATCGGCGGTCCGCCCGTCTTTCCGCCGCTGCCGAAAGAGCTGATGACGGAGGCGAACCACGGCATCTGGAAGACACAGCCGGACGGCCCCGACGTCTGGCGGCGCAGCGTCTACGTCTACCGCAAGCGCGGCCTGGCGTTCCCGATGTTCCAGGTCTTCGACCTGCCGGAGCAGAACGTCACGTCCGCGGCGCGCTACGTGTCCACGGTGCCGACGCAGGCGCTGACGCTGCTCAACGACGCGTTCGTGCTGCGGCAGGCGCAGCTGTTTGCGGATCGCGTGAAGAAGGAAGCGGGCGAGCGATCCGGCCAGGCAGATCGATCTCGCGTACCGGATTGCGCTGACCCGGCCGCCGAGCCAGACGGAACTGGCGATCGCGCTGGACGCGACGCGCGCCGGATCGCTCGTCGACTTCACCCACGTGCTGTTGAACGTGAACGAGTTCGTCTACGCAGGTACACGGTGGCAGTACGGCGGACCACGTAGCTGAAGGTGAGCGCGACAGGACGGTCATGAAACACTGCAAGACGTGCTGGTCGAGACGCGAGTTCCTGTTCCGCTCCGGCGGCGGCGTCAGCGGCCTGGCGCTGGCCTATCTGCTGAACCAGGACCGGCTGCTGGCCGACGACATCGTCCACTCGGCCGCCTGCGATGCGAAGCCGATCGGGTTCAATCCGTACGCGCCGAAGGCGCCGCATTTCAAGCCGCGCGCGACGGCGGTGATTTCGCTGTTCATGAGCGGCGGCGTCAGCCACGTCGACACGTTCGATCCGAAGCCCGCGCTGACGAAGTACGCCGGACAGCCGCTGGACGGCAAAGTGGCCGGCGATGTCATCGTGCGCCAGGGCCATCCCGGCCCGCTGATGCCGAGCCCGTTTTCGTTCAAGAAATACGGACAGAGCGGCATGGAGGTGTCGGATCTGTTTCCGCACGTCGGCGGACACGTCGACGACATCGCGTTCGTGCGATCGGTGTACGGGCAGTCGAACGACCACGTGCAGGCCACCTACGAAATGCAGACCGGCCAGATCCGCATGGGGTTCCCGAGCCTCGGCTCGTGGGTCACCTATGGGCTCGGATCGGAGAACGCGAGCCTGCCGGCCTACGTCGTGATTCAGGACGGACGCGGCGGCCCGCTCGGCGGCGTCAACGACTGGAGCTCGGGCTTCATTCCGGCCGCCTACCAGGGGACGCTGTTCCGCTCGAGCGGCGATCCGATCGTCGACCTGAAGCCGCCGTCCGGCGTCAGCCCCGAGCAGCAGCGCGCGCGGCTCGATCTGCTGGCGAAGCTGAACGAGCTCGACATGCAGCAGTATCCGGGCAACTCCGAGCTCGGCCGCGCGCATCTCGTCGTACGAGCTGGCGTATCGCATGCAGGGGTGCGCGCCCGATGCGCTCGACGTCAACAAGGAATCGGAGGCGACGCGCAAGCTGTACGGACTCGACGACACGATCACCGAGCCGTTCGGCCGGCAGTGCCTGATGGCGCGCCGCCTGGTCGAGCACGGCGTGCGATTCGTGCAGCTGTTCCACGGCGGCATGGGCAACCAGAACACCGATACCTGGGACGCGCACGGCGACGTGAAGGCGAATCACTCGCAGCACGCCGCCGAATCGGACCGCCCGATTGCCGGTCTGCTGACGGACCTCAAAGCGCGCGGACTGCTCGATTCGACGCTGGTGATCTGGCACGGCGAGTTCGGCCGGATGCCGATTTCGCAGCGCGGCGTCGGGCGCGATCACAACCCGGGCGCGATGACGGTGTGGATGGCCGGCGCCGGCATCAAGGGCGGGCAGGCGATCGGCGCCAGCGACGAGTTCGGCTACAAGGCGGAGCAGCAGCCGATCTCGTATCACGATCTGCACGCGACGATCCTGCATCTGCTCGGCATCGATCACAAGAAGCTCACCTATCGCTTCAACGGCCGCGACATGCGGCTCACCGACGTCTACGGCGTGCCGATTCCGCAGATCGTTGCGTAATCTTGGACGTCGCGCGGGCTTTCAGGCCCGCGGTGAAACGAGGGAGACACGCATGCGCGGCAGACATCTCACGTGCGCGGCGATCGCGGCACTGCTCGGGTTCTCGGCAACACCGCTCTCCGCCGAGGTCGTGCGGATCGAGGTGCAGTCGCGTAGCGACCTGCTTGCCGGACAGCCGTTCGGCGCAGCCGGTCCGTACGAGAAGATCGCCGGAAAGGTCTTCTTCGCCGTCGATCCGAATGTCCCGGCGAACAAGATCGTGACCGATCTCGACAAGGCGCCGCGGAACGCGGCGGGGAAGGTCGAGTTCTCGTCGGACTTCTACATCATCAAGCCGAAGAACATCGCGAAAGGCAACGGCGCCGTCCTGTACGAGGTGTCGAACCGCGGCGGCAAGGGGATGCTCGGCTTCTTCAACCACGCGGCGGGCAGCGCCAATCCCAGTTCGGAAGCCGAGATGGGCGATGGCTTCCTGATGCGCCAGGGGTTCACGCTCCTGTGGGTCGGCTGGCAGTTCGACGTGCCCCAGAACGGGCTTCGCGTCTACACGCCGACCGCCTCGGACAATGGAACTCCCATCCGCGGCCTGGTGCGCAGCGACTTCGTCGTCACCGAGCGGGAAACCGATCATTCGCTCGCTGATCGCAATCACATCGCGTACACGGTCCTGGACCCGAATTCGCCGGACAATGTGCTGACGGTTCGCGACTCGAGAGAGGGACAGCGACGGATCGTGCCGCGTAATCAATGGAGCTTCACGCCGGATCGCACCCGCGTGACGATGACGACGAAGTTCGAGACGGGGAAGATCTACGAGGTCGTCTACACGGCGGAGAACCCTCCGGTCGTCGGCCTCGGGCCGGCCGCGATCCGCGACTTCGTCACGATGCTGAAGTACAAGTCGGCCGACGCGCTGTCGATTCCCGCCGGCGCGATCAGCCGCGCGACGGCCTTCGGCATCTCGCAGAGCGGCCGGTTCCTTCGCACCTACTTGTATTACGGATTCAACCGCAGCGAGGACGACCGGAAAGTCTTCGACGGCGTGATTGCGCAGGTCGCTGGCGCCGGCCGCGGCAGCTTCAACCATCGTTTCGCGCAGCCGTCGCGCGACGGCCACCCATTCATCAACTTCTTCTATCCGACCGACATCTTTCCGTTTACCGACGTCGCGCAGAAGGATCCCGAGACCGGGTTGACCGACGGCCTCCTGACGCACGCCGGGTTCCCCGAGCTGTTGCCGAAGATCTTCTACACGAACTCCGAATACGAGTACCTGGGGCCGCGCCGCGTCGCTGGTTCACACGACCGTGGATGGCAAGGCGGACGCTCCGCTGATGGACAACGTCCGCATCTACCTGCTGGCCGCCGGGCAGCACGGACCTGGAGCGTTCCCGCCAACGCAGTCAATCGGCCAGCAGCGCAACAACCCGCTCGACTACCGGTGGGCGATGAAGGCACTCCTGCTGGCGATGGATCGCTGGACCGCTGACGGCACGGCCCCGCCTCCGAGCCGTTACCCGCGTCTGGCAGACGGGACGCTGGTGCCGGCTGAGCAGCTCCATTTCCCGAAGGTGCCGGGGGTGACGACGACGACGGCTGTCCATCGCGCCTACCGGGCGGATTACGGACCCAAGTTCATCACGGACGGTGTCGTCTCGATCGAGCCGCCGCGAATTGGTACGGCCTTCCCGATCCTGGTCCCGCAGGTGGACGCGGATGGCAACGGCCTCGCCGGCGTGCGGATGCCGGAGCTTTCGGTGCCGCTGGCGACTTACACCGGGTGGAACCTTTTCAACGAGCGATCCGGACCGACCGACGTCCTTTCCAGCATGCAGGGCTCGTATCTTCCGCTGGCGCGCACCGCTGCCGATCGGAAGCGGACGAACGATCCGCGGCCCGCGATCGACGAGCGCTACCGCGACAAAGATCAGTACATCGGGCAGGTCTCGAAGGCCGCCCTGGCGCTGATCGATCAGGGGTTTCTCCTCGCCGAGGATCTGGCGCCGGTGCTGAAGAACGCCGCTCGCCACTGGGACTACTTGGCCACGCAGGGTACGACGACGACGGCGCAGGGACGCTAGCGAACAGCCTCGCGTTCTTACGAAGCCTTCGAGGCTTCGTGATGAACCGTGATCAACGCGCGCCGAACAGCAGCATCAGGAAGACCGAGCCGGCAATGGCGGCGCCCAAGCCGATGTATTTCGGAAAGCTGACGCGATCCTCGAAGCGGTCGAGGGCCTCGAGGCGGTCGAATGGCAGGCGCCGCGAGGGCTCCGGGACGCGCGTGGCAGGCTTCACGAGAATCCCCGACTCGTCGACGCCCATCAGCACGGCTCTCATCCTGTGGCCATCGTTCGTCCGCAGCTTGACCGTTGCGCCGATGGGAATCTGCCCGGCGCGCGACTTCCACAGCTCGACGTCCTGAGCGGCGCATACGCCGGGACGCACGAGCACACTCACCACGAGCCACAGCGCAACACTCCGTGTCGCAATCGTCATGATGACCTCCTCATCCCGCAACTAATCGCCGACCAGCGCGAACGTGATCAGCAGCAGCGTCATGAAGACGCCGACGCCGGTCCCGGCGCCGGCGATGGCCGCGCCGGCACGGGTGCCGGGTAGTGGACCGGTGTGCAGCGCGAGGAGCTCGAGTTGCTCGAAGGGCACGCGCCGGGTCGGCTCCGCAACGCGCACGACCGGCTTGACGGAGATGGCCGACGCATCGACGCCGACGACGTCGGCAATGAAGCGCCGGCCGCCGGCAGTTGCGACGTCGACGCGATCGCCAATCTTGAGGTGCGCGGCGTAGTCGCGCCAGCGCTCGATCGGTTCGGGCGCGCGCACCGGCGTATCGCGCGGCGCCGACCGAGACCCAGCGGGCGGGGGCGACGTTCGCTGGCGCCCGCCGAGGTCGATGCCGATGCCCGCCGTCCAGGCCATCTGATCGATCGTTCCGCGGCGGGGCGTGAATCGGGCCTCGCCCTTGAAGAACGCACGCTCGTTGAAATACGCCTTGAACCCGACGCCCGCGAACGGCCGCGTGCGCGTCTGGCTGGCGGCGCTGTGCTGCTCCTCGAAGGCCCCGGCTGTCTGAACGTAGCGTTCGATGTCGTCCTGCTCCCGGTCGATGTCGACGCCGGCGCGCACGAACGGATGGAAGTTCGAGTTGTGACCGAACTGGTAGGCCTGCGAGAGGGACAGCCGGTTTGCCGAGATCCGGTGCTGTTCAGATGTGTAGCGAAAGAGGTTGGCCGTCAGCCGCTCGCTGAACGACGTGTAGCCTTCGGTCGGTCCCGGTGCGGCGGCCTCGACCTCGGTCTTCAGGTGTTCCGTCCAGTAGTAGCCGGCGGATACGCCCTTGAACAGGCTCGAGGACCACGACGAACAGCACTCCTGGTTGACGGACCGATCGGCGGCAAACCAGCCGGTCGCCGCGGCGACATCGACCCGGGGCAATGCCGCGGCGGCCGTCTGCCCCCGCGCTGCCGCGGGCAGAAGCATCAGAACCACGAGCAGGGACGCGCTCAGTTGCATCACAACCTCCTCGTCTGTGAATGCGTCGCCCGGCCGGAAATCGGCTCGCAGCTCCGACATGAGCTCGGGAAAAGACCAGGACTACTTCAGCGACGGGCTGGCAGACGAGATCATCAACGCGCTGGCCCAGGTCCCGTCCTGAAGGTTCATCGCCCGCACCTCGCGCCTTCGCGTTCAAGGGCCAGAATATCGACATCCGGCGGATCGCGGACGACGCTCAGCGTCGCGCACGTGCTTGAAGGCAGCGTCCGCAAGGCGGGGGACCGCATCACGCGTCGCCGCGCAGTTGATCACGGCCGCCGACGGCAGCCACCTGTGGTCGGACCGCTACGATAGCGAGCTCGCGGACGTGTTCGCGGTCCAGGACGAGATTGCCGGCGCCATCACCAAGGCGCTGTCGGCGCGGCTGTCGATCGGGGAGCCGGCCGGCCGCCAGCACACGCCGACGCTCGCCGCCTACGAAGCGTACTAAGGGCCGGCACCGTCTCTGGATCATCACACCGGAGTCGCTGCACGAGAGCCGCGACTTCTTCCAGCAGGCGATCGCCGCCGATCCACAGTTCGCCGCCGCTTACACCGGCCTGAGCCACCACTACTTCACGCTCTCGATGTTCAGCCTGATGTCGGCACACCAGGCGATGCCGCAGATGCGCGCGAACGCGCAGCGTGCGCTCGAGCTCGATCCGTCGCTGCCCGACGCGCACGCGATGCTCGCGATCGCGGCGGCGCTCTATGACTATGACTGGGAGGAATCAGCGCGCGAGTTCGGGATCGCGATGGCGCGCGAACCAGTGCCGCCATGGGTCCGCAACGTCTATTCGTTGTTCCATCTCATGTACCACGGCCGCGCCGAGGATGCGCTCCACGAGATGAACCAGGCGCTCAGCGACGATCCGCTCGCCGTGAACCTGCGATACACGATGGGCGTATGTCTGGTCGGCGCCGGCCGGCTGGCCGAGGCGGAGGCTCAGTTCAAGCGCGTGCTGGAACTGGACCCGTCGTTCATGACGGCGCACGAACTCCAGGCCTTCGTGTGCCTGGCCCGCGGCGACGTGGCGAAAGCTTCTTCGTGGGCGGAGCAGGCGGCGAAACTGGCGCCCTGGGATCCGGTCGTGATCGGCACCCATGCGGCGACGCTCGGCCTTGCCGGCGACGACGCCGGCGCCGCCGCGCTGCTGGGAACGCTCGGCGACGGCTCGGCATTCGGTGCGCCGATCGGCCTGGCCGTGCACGACCTGCTTCGCGGCGAGATCGATCAGGCAGCCGACTGGATCGCACGCGCCGTCGATCAGCGTTATCCGGGCATTTTGTTCTTCGTCCACATCATCGGGGGAGCGCTCCGCGAGAGCCCGCACTGGCCGCGGCTCGCGGCGATGATGAAGCTGCCGGCTCGGCCGTGATCGGCCTTACGCAACGGTCGTCGGACGACGAGTCATGGCCTGCGCTTTTTTCCTGTAGCCGTCGAGCAGCGCGAGGGTGATCGGCCCGGGGACGCCCGACCCGATCGTTCGATCGTCGACCCGGACGATCGGCACCGCCTCGCGCGTCGTGCTCGTGAGGAAGCATTCATCGGCACCGAACAGGTCGTCGTCTCGAAGCACCTGCTCGCGCACCGCGACGCCGATCTCGGCGCCAACCTCGAACAGGAACGCGCGCGTGATGCCGGGCAGCAGCCCGGCGTCGATCGGCGGCGTCAGCGCCGCGCCGTTCTTGACGATGAAGAAGTTGGACTGCGTGCACTCGGCGAGTTCGCCCTTGTAGTTCCGCATGATCCCTTCGTAACCGCCGCGGCGGAACGCCTCCTGCATCGCGAGGGCGTTGTTGAGCAGGTTGTTCGACTTGATCAGCGGGTTCACCGACCCGGGATGGTTCCTCACCACCGGCACCAGCGCGACCTTGACGCCCTTCTCGAAGACGTCCTTCGGCGGATCGACGTTCGGCTTGACGATGACGACAACAGACGGGGTGGGGCAGGCCGCCGGATCGTAGGTGAGCTCGCCGATGCCGCGGGTGATCAGGATCCGGATGTAAGCCTCGCGCTCCGGGCTGTCGCCCAGCCCGGCCGCCTTCATCGTGTCGCGAAAGCGCGCGTCGATCGCGGCGTCCGACAGCGGTACCTCGAGCGCGAGCATGTCCGCCGACTTGCGCAGCCGCGTCATGTGACGGTCGAACAGGAACGGCTGACCGTTGTAGGTCCGCAGCGTCTCGTAGATGCCCTCGCCGTAGAGAAAACCGTGATCGAACACCGAAATCGCGGCGTGCTCCTGATCGGACACGCGCCCATTGACGTTGACAGTCGCAGCCATAAACCCAGCGTAATGCCTGTGCTATTCTCGGCGCAACCTCGCTGTCAGCTTTGCCAGCTCTCAGCTATCAGCGCTGATAGCCGAGAGGCGAGAGCTGCCGGCGTACAGGCTCTTGATGCGCGTACTCAACTCCGCCCAGATGCGCGAGGCCGATCGCCGGACGATCGACGACATCGGCATCCCGTCGCTGGTCCTGATGGAGAACGCCGGCCGTCAGACGGTCGCCGCGATGGAGGCGGTGCACAGCGACTTGTCCGAACGGCAGGTCGCCGTGCTGTGCGGGCGCGGCAACAACGGCGGCGATGGTTTCGTGGTCGCGCGCACGCTGGCCCAGCGCGGCGTCGACGTGTCGGTCTTTCTGTTGGGACGGGTGGCCGACGTGCGCGGCGACGCCCGCACCAACCTCGAGATTCTCGGGCGGCTCGGGATCACGGTCGTCGAAGTCGCGGACAGCCAGGCCTGGGAGCTCCATTTCTCCGAAGTCAGCGACTGCACGCTGATTGTCGACGCGATCTTCGGGACCGGGCTCAACGCACCGCTGTCCGGCCTCATCGAGTCGGTCGTGGCCGACGTCAACGCATCGGGCATTCCGATCGTGGCGATCGATCTGCCGTCCGGATTGTCCGCCGATTCGCCGGAGCCGATCGGTCCGTCGATCGAGGCGGGTCTGACCGTGACGCTGGCCGCACCGAAACTGCCGCTGGTCCTTCCGCCCGCCGAGATGCGCGCCGGCGACATCGTCATTGCCGACATCGGCATTCCCGGCGAGGTGCTCGAGTCGGTGGAGGGCCCTCGCGTGGACCTGCTCACGCGTGGGTCGATGCGCGAGCTGATCACGCCTCGGACGGCGGACAGCCACAAAGGCGACTACGGCCGTGTGCTGATCGTGGCCGGCTCGCTCGGCAAGACCGGGGCCGCCCATCTCTCGGCGATTGGCGCGCTGCGATCCGGCGCCGGTCTCGTCACGATTGCCACGCCGGCCTCGTGTCAGCCGGTGATTGCGGCGATGGCGCCGGAGTACATGACCGAAGCGCTGTCGGAGACCGCTGACGGCCTCGACGCGGAGGGCGTCGATCGCGTGCTCGAGTGGGCGCGCGACGTCGTCGCTATCGGTCCGGGTCTCGGCGCGGCGGCGTCCACACGCGAATTCGTCCGGCAGCTCGTCGACCGCGCGACGATGCCGATGGTGATCGACGCGGACGGGCTCAACGCCTTCGTTGGGGATCCGGATCGCCTGGCCGGCCGCGAGGGCCGCGACGTCATCATCACGCCGCACCCGGGCGAAATGGGGCGCCTGGTGGGGATGTCGACCGACGAAGTCCAGTCCAGCCGGCTCGAAGTGGCGCGCAATTTCGCCGTGGCGCACCACGTCTACGTCGTGCTGAAGGGCCACCGGACGCTGATCGCGACGCCGGACGAGAAAGTCTTCATCAACCCGACCGGCAATCCCGGCATGGCGACCGGCGGCACCGGCGAC
The DNA here is from genome assembly GCA_963792175.1 of uncultured Acidobacteriota bacterium. GTDB lineage: Bacteria > Acidobacteriota > Vicinamibacteria > Vicinamibacterales > CAVVIG01 > CAWBVG01. The sequence goes on along the minus strand of CAWBVG010000035.1, from coordinate 183,629 downwards.
GTGCTGACCGGGATGATCGCGGCCTGGCTGGCGCAGTTGCTCGATGCCGAAGCCGCGTGCAAGCTCGCGGTCTATCTCCACGGCATGGCCGGCGATCTGGCAGAGGCCGACGAAGGGGAAGTGTCCATGACGGCGTCGGACGTCGCCGGTCACCTTGGCGACGCGATGCTGGAGCTCACCGCCCGGCGCAAGGTCGTCGATCGAAGCAATACATAACCGCAGAGCGCGCGACGATCGCAGAGACATTTCATACGAGACACATCACGACGCAATCCGAAGCCGAAACGGCAGCCGTGGGGCGCGAATGTCGCGGCGACGCTCTCAGCCGGCGCTGTCGTGCTGCTGTACGGTGATCTCGGTGCGGGAAAGACAGCGTTCGTGCGCGGGCTGGCCGAGGGGCTCGGCGTCGCGCCCGCGGAAGTCAGCAGCCCGACATTCACGCTGGTCCAGGAATATCGCGGCGGCCGGCTGACGCTCTTCCACGTCGATCTCTATCGTCTGAACGACCCGAGGGAAATCGACGATCTCGGCCTCGACGACATTACCGTGGACGGCGTGCTCGCCATCGAGTGGGCTGACAAGCTGCCGAAGGGATGGCGCGGCGCCATCGAAGTGCACTTCGCGCATGCCGAAGGCGACACGCGCAATCTCTCAATCAATTACCCAATTACCCAATCACCCAATTTCCCAATTCCCTCCGATCGGTAGTCACTCCGATCGGTAGTTGGGCGCTTCCTTCGTGATCGCCACGTCATGCACGTGGCTCTCGCGGAAGCCGGCCGGCGTAATCCGAATCAGTTTCGCCTCGCGCTGGAGCGCGGGGATGTTCGGGCAGCCGCAGTAGCCCATGCCCGCGCGCAGACCGCCGACCAACTGATGGATCATCGCCGCGACGCTGCCCTTGTGCGCCACGCGCCCTTCGATCCCCTCGGGCACGAGTTTCTCGCTCGCCGCCACGCCTTCGAGATCGAAGTCGTCCTGGAAGTAGCGGTCGCGGCTGCCGCGGCGCATCGCGCCGATCGATCCCATGCCACGGTAATCCTTATAGCTCCGCCCCTGGTAGAGGATGATTTCGCCGGGGCTTTCATCAGTACCGGCAAACAGGTTGCCGATCATCGTCGTCGCCGCCCCGACCGCCAGCGCTTTGGTGATGTCGCCCGAGAAGCGGATGCCGCCGTCGGCGATGACCGGGACGTCGTGGGCGTCCGCGGCGCGGGAGCACTCCATGATCGCGGTGATCATCGGCACGCCGATACCGGCCACCACGCGGGTCGTGCAGATCGAGCCGGCGCCGATGCCGACCTTGACTGCGTCGACGCCGACGCCGATCAGCGCGCGCGTCCCCTCCGCGGTCGCGACGTTGCCGGCGACGATTTCGACGTCGGCAAACCGCTTCCGCACGGCGCTGACGACGTTGAGCACGTCTTGATGGTGGCCGTGGGCGGTGTCGACCACCAGCACGTCCACGCCCGCGGCGACGAGCCGCTCCGCCCGCTCCATCGTGTCCTTCGCGACGCCGATTGCGGCGCCGCATCGCAGCCGCCCGAGCGAGTCCTTCGAGGCGTTCGGGTACTTCACGGCCTTCTGGATGTCTTTGACCGTGATCAGGCCCTTCAGCCGGTAGTCGTGGTCGACGACCAGCAGCTTTTCGACCTTGTGCTGGTGGAGAATTTCGCGGGCGGCATCGAGCGTCGTACCGACGGGGACCGTGAACAGCGGGTCGCGGGTCATCACGTCCGAAATCGGGCGGTTCACGTTGGTCTCGAACCGCAGGTCGCGGTTCGTGAGGATGCCGCAGAGGCGGCCTTCCTTACTGCCGTCTTCCGTAATCGGCACGCCGGAGATACTGAATTTCTTCATCAGCTCCAGCGCCTCGTAGATCCGGTTGGCAGGGGACAGCGTGATCGGATCGACGATCATGCCGCTCTCCGACCGCTTCACACGATCGACTTCCGACGCCTGCTCGCCGGCCGGCAGATTCTTGTGGATGACGCCGAGTCCGCCGTGCTGCGCCATCGCGATCGCCAGCCGCGACTCGGTCACGGTGTCCATCGCCGCGCTGACGAGCGGCACGTTCAAGCGAATCTTGCGGGTGAGGCGCGTGCTGATGTCGACCTGCCTTGGCAGCACGGTCGAATGCTGCGGCACGAGCAGGATGTCGTCGAAGGTGAGGGCGGTCGTCAGAGTCGGCTGTTCGGCCGTGCCGGTCACCTGGCTCCACAGCTCTCGGAATTCGTCGGCCGTCTTGATTTCGTTCATGGCCCCTCAGATAAACAAAAGGCCGACAAAGGTCGGCCTGGAATGACGAGTGGTAAGCGGAGGCTGAAGATCCGCGTCAAGCGGCGGCTCCGTGGCATTTCTTGTACTTCTTCCCGCTGCCGCACGGGCACGGGTCGTTGCGGCCGACCTTCGGTTCGTCGCGCCGAACCGTCTTCTGGATCGCATCGTCGCCGCCAACGCGCGGCGGCTGCTGCTGCTGTGGCTGCGGTTGAGACCTGGTAAACGGGCTCGCCTGCGGCGCCTGCGCCCTGCGCGGCGCCGAGCACAGACGCGGACTCCGCGCCGGGATCGTTGAGAATCAGCGGCGGCGGCCGGCGCGCCGCCGGGCGCCTGGCGACGGGAGCCTCTTCGTTGAGAATCGGCCGGAGCCACCAGAGGTAGCGGACGATTTCCTCGTCGACCCGCTCCTTCATCGCCTGGAAGAGCGCGAAGCTCTCTTTCTTGTACTCGATCAGCGGATCGCGCTGCCCGTAGCCGCGCAGACCGATGCCTTCCTTGAGGTGGTCGAGGCTGTAGAGGTGGTCCTTCCACTGCGCATCGACGATCTGCAGCATGATGTCGCGCTCGACGCGCTGCAGCACCTCGCGGCCGACGAGCTTCTCTTTCTGGTCGTACGACTCGCTGATCTTCGTCCACAGGGCGTCGCGGATTTCGTCCGACGTCTGATCGGCGAAATCGATGGCGCCGGTGTCGAGACCGAAGACGCGCGTCACTTCGCGATTGAGCGCGTCGAGGTCCCACTCCTCGAAGTCCGCCGTCTTCGCCGCATAGGTATCGATGAGCGCGTCGAGGATGTCCTCGGCGAGCTCCATCAGGTACTCGCGGGTGTCGAGCGCCGTTTCCTCGCCGTCTTCGTCCTGCAGCCGGATCTGCCCCTCGAGGATCTGCCGGCGCAGCGCGTAGATGTTCTCGCGCTGCTTGTTCATCACGTCGTCGTACTCGAGGAGGTGTTTGCGGACCGAGAAGTTCTGCGACTCGACCTGCTTCTGCGCGCGCTCGATGGCGCGCGTCACCATGCCGTGCTCGATCGGCACGCCTTCTTCCATGCCGAGCTTCTGCATCAGGCCCGAGATGCGGTCGGACCCGAAAATCCGCATCAGGTCGTCTTCGAGCGACAGATAGAACCGCGACGCGCCCGGGTCGCCCTGACGGCCGGCTCGACCGCGCAGCTGGTTGTCGATGCGGCGCGCCTCGTGGCGTTCGGTCGCGACGATGTGGAGACCATCGAGGGCGATGACCTCCTCGTGCTCGGCCTCGCACTGCCGCCGGAAGTGCTCGAAGATCCGCTGGTAGTCCGCCTTCGGCACACGGTAGAAGGCATCGATGTGGAAGAAGTAGACGAACTGCTCGTCCTCGAGGAACCGCTCCTCGCCCTTCGGCAGACGTTCGGCGATCTGCTCGGCCAGGCACTGCTGGCGCGCCATGAACTCCGCGTTGCCACCGAGCAGGATGTCGGTGCCGCGGCCCGCCATGTTGGTGGCAATCGTCACCGCGCCTTTGCGTCCGGCCTGCGCGACGAACTCGGCTTCCTGCGCGTGATACTTGGCGTTCAGCACGACGTGCTTGTCCGCGCCGCCGCCGGTGGTCGTGCCGCGCTTCAGCCCGCGGCGGTCGAGCATCGTCGAGAGCTTTTCCGACTTCTCGATCGAGACCGTGCCGACCAGCACCGGCCGGCCTTTCTGGTGCTCGTCGACGATTTCCGTGACGATCGCGTCCCATTTCTCTTTTTCCGTACGGAAGACGAGATCGGGATTCTCGACGCGGCGCAGCGGACGGTTGGGCGGAATGACGACGACGTCCAGCTTGTAGATCTTGTTGAACTCTTCGGCTTCCGTGTCGGCGGTGCCGGTCATGCCGGACAGCTTTCCGTACTTCCGGAAGTAGTTCTGGAAGGTGACGGTCGCGAGGGTCTGGTTCTCGCGCTCGATCTTCACCTTCTCCTTGGCTTCAACCGCCTGGTGCAGGCCGTCGCTCCAGCGCCGTCCCGGCATCAACCGGCCGGTGAACTCGTCGACGATGACGACTTCGCCTTCCTTGACCATGTAATCGACGTCACGGTGGAAGATGACGTGCGCGCGCAGCGCCTGATCGACGTGGTGCTTGATGTGCGCGTTTTCAAGGTCGTAGAGGTGTCCGCCGTTCAAGCGCCCGGCGAGCATCTGCTCGGCCTTCTGGATGCCGGTTTCCGTCAGCGTGACGGTCTTGTGCTTTTCGTCGTGAATGAAGTCGCCGGTCGACTCGAGCGCCTCGCGTTCCTCGGCCTTGGCGTCGCCCCGGATGACTTCACCGGCCTTCAGGCGCGGGATGATGCGATCGACCTCGTAGTAGAGGTCGGTCGATTCCTCCGCCGGGCCGGAGATGATCAGCGGCGTCCGGGCTTCGTCGATGAGGATGCTGTCCACCTCGTCGACGATCGCGAAGTGATGCCCGCGCTGGACGTAGTGCGCCAGCTCGAACTTCATGTTGTCGCGCAGGTAGTCGAAGCCGAACTCGTTGTTGGTGCCGTAGGTGATGTCGGCGGCGTAGGCGACCTGGCGCTCGGCGTCCACGAGATCGTGCTGGATGACGCCGACGCCCATGCCGAGGAAGCGATAGATCTTGCCCATCCACTCCGAGTCGCGGCGGGCCAGGTAGTCGTTGACGGTGACGACGTGGACCCCCTTGCCTTCGAGCGCGTTGAGGTAGGCGGGGAGGCGTCGCGACCAGCGTCTTGCCTTCGCCGGTCTTCATCTCGGCGATCTTGCCCTTGTGCAGCACGGCGCCGCCGATGAGCTGGACGTCGAAGTGCCGCATGTTGAGCACGCGCCGGCCCGCCTCGCGGACGACGGCGAACGCTTCCGGCAGGAGCTCGTCGAGCGTTTCGCCATTGGCGACCCGCTGCTTGAACTCCGCGGTCTTGCCACGTAACTGTTCGTCGGACAGCGCCTTGATCGCCGGCTCGAACGCGTTGACTTCCGCGACGATCGGGCGCAGGCGTTTCAGTTCTCGTTCGTTCTGGGTGCCGACGACTTTGGCGAGGATGGTATCGAGCATCTACGGCTAGGATTACCCGGTCGAGGGTATCCAACGATTGTAGCAGAGACGGACAAGGCAGCAGGGCAGCAAGGGCAGGACGCGCTTCCTGACGTTCTGCGTTCCTGCCTGGCCGGATGACGCCTGCGGCTTATCTCTTCGCTGGCTGGGTGAGGAGCTGCAACGGGTTAATCAGTTTCCCGTTCGCCAGAATCTCGTAGTGGACGTGGGCGCCGGTCGATCGTCCGGTGGAGCCGACGTAGCCGATGACGTCCCCGCGCTTGACCCGTCTGACCGGTTTTCGCCGCGAACGAGCTCAGATGGCCGTAGCGCGTCGTCAGTCCGAAGCCATGCCGGAGCACGATGAAGTTGCCGTAGTCGCCGGTATAGGTCGCCGACTCCACCGTGCCATCAGCAGTCGCGTAAATGGGCTGGCCTTTTTCCGTCGAGATGTCGATGCCCTGGTGATAGCCGGGCTCGCCCGTGAACGGATCGCTGCGGCCGCCGAACGTACCCGTCAGCCAGCCGTGCGCCGGCCAGATCGAAGGCGTCGCCGAGGCGAGCTCTTCGCGGCGTTCGACGTCGCGCCGCACGAAGCTGAGGCGGCTTTCGAGCCCGTGGAGCAGATCGCGGAGCACGCCAAATGTGTCTTCCGGCGTGTTGAGCGCGGCCTTCGCGATGTCCGAAATCGCGCTGTTTGCGGCGCCAGTGTTTGCGTTGGTGCCGCCGGCCGCCCTCGACCTCACCACCGCCGGAAGCTTCTGCATGGCGCGCGCTTGCGCGGGATCGAGCATCGACCGCGTGCCGAGGTCGTTGATGACGTTTTCGAGCGACTGAATCTGACCGGTCAACTCGCCGGTCGCGACGCGGTAGCTGCCGTTCTCAACCAGCAGCACGGCATTGGTGGAGAGCAGTTCCTCGATTTGGGCACTCGCGCTCCACTTCGCGCCGAGGCCCATCAGCACCGGGATGGCCAGAACGGTTGCCACCGCAAGGGCGAGCCAGCGGAGGTTGACCGTCAGCTGGCGGACAACGCCGCTCGAGCGGTCTGCGATCACCACCGTGTACCGACGTCCTGGCATTGGTCTCCCTAGTAAACGGCGCTAACGACTTGCAATAAAAGGGGATGGACGCGAAAGCCAACGCCCAGCTTGGCCACTGTAACACAGGGATACACAGAGCCCCAAGCGTTGATTTCGGGCTACGATCTCAGCCGATCATGCCCCAGAAGCCCCTACGATGGTTATCGGTCCTGGCCCTGGCCTCGACAGCGATCGTCCCAATCGCCGCGCAAAGTATTACAAGCAAGGACCTGCTTGATGGGCTGGCCAACCCGTCGCGTTGGCTGACCCATTCGGGAGACTACTCCGGACACCGATTCAGTCCGCTCACGCAGATCACCCCCGCGAACGTCGATCAGCTGGCCGCGCAATGGACGTTTCAGACCGGCGTCGTCAACAAGTTCGAGGCGACGCCGATCGTGATCGACGGCACGCTCTACGTGGCGGGCGCGCTCAATCATGCCTGGGCGATCGACGGACGCACCGGCAAGCAGATCTGGCACTACCAGCGAAAACTGCCAGAAGGTCTGAAAGTCTGCTGCGGCATGGTGAACCGTGGCCTCGCGGCCTACCAGGATCGGCTGTTCATGGTCACGCTCGATGCGCACTTCGTCGCGCTCGAGATGAAAACCGGAAAGGTCATCTACGACGTCGAGATGGCGCCGGCCAAGGACGGCTTCGCGGGCACCGGCGCTCCGCTCGTCGTGAAGGACAAGGTTATCGTCGGCATCGCGGGCGGCGAGTTTGCGAACCGCGGCTTCATCGATGCCTACAACCCGGCGACCGGCGAGCGCCTGTGGCGCTTCTACACGATTCCGGCGCCAGGCGAAAAGGGCAGCGAGACGTGGCAGGGCGAGATCTGGCAACGCGGCGGCGGGCCGACGTGGCTGACGGGCACCTACGATCCCGCGTTGAACCTCTTGTACTGGGGTACCGGTAATCCGAACCCGGATTGGGACGGACTCAGCCGTCCCGGCGACAACCTCTATACCGATTCACTCCTCGCGCTCGATCCGGACACCGGCAGCTTGAAGTGGCATTTTCAGTTCACGCCGCACGACACGCACGACTGGGACGCGAACGAAGTGCCGGTGCTCGCCGACCTCAGGCTCGGCGGACAGCTTCGCAAGGTCGTCATGATGGCGAACCGCAACGGGTTCTTCTACGTGCTCGATCGCGTGACCGGCCAGTACCTGCTCGGCAAGCCGTTCGTCAACACGACGTGGGCCCGCGAGCTCGATGGGAACGGCAAGCCGCTCGTGCTGCCGGATCACGATCCCACGCCGGCGGGCACGGTGACGTGTCCGGACCTGTATGGCGGCACCAATTTCATGTCGCCGTCGTTCGACGCCGGCCGCGGGTTGTTCTTCGTCACGGCGCGTGAGACGTGCGCGCGGTTCATCCAGCGCCCGACGACGACGGCGACGGTCGGACAGCTGACGCTGGGAGGATCGGTCGCGCCGATCACCGAACCCAAACGCGGCGGCGCGCTTGCGCGCCATCGACCCGCTGACCGGTAACCGCAAATGGGAGCTGCCCTACGCCGATGCCGGCTGGGCCGGCGTGCTGGCCACCGCCGGCGGCGTCGTGTTCAGCGGCGATCACCAGGGTCTGTTCTTCGCCGCCGATTCGAACACCGGCCGGAAGCTCTTCGAGTTCCAGACCGGCGCGGCGATCTATGCGCCGCCGACGAGTTATGCGATCGACGGACGGCAGTTTGTCGTGATTCCATCGGGGGCGGATCTGACGGCGTTTGCACTGCCGCTGCGAGTCGGTAGTCGATAGTCGCCCACGTTCGTCGCGCAGGCGTTCAGGCCTGCCATCACTGTCGTAGCGCAGGCCTTTAGGCCTGCCTTTGGAAGGAGTCGTGCGTGCGTCTACGAGGATTCTTCTTCGCCGCGGTCGTTGCCGTGCTGGCGGTCGCTGCGAGTTCTCGTCCGACCGCACTCGGCCGTCCGGGCATCACGCCGATTCCATGTCCCGACCAGGCGTGGGAATTCGGCGACGCCACCTTCGAAGCGTTGCCTGGCGCGAAGGCGTTCTTCGGCAAGTACGACGGCGGGCTGTACCGCATCGAGATCCCCGACACCTGGAACGGCGAGCTCGCGCTCTATGCACACGGCTTCGTGTCAAACGCTGGCGCGAACGGCTCGCTGCTTCGCGTCGGCAACTCGCCGATCCGCGAGCACCTGATCAAGAACGGCTTCGCGTGGGCCGCGTCCAGCTATCGCTGCAATGGCTACGTGCCGGGGCAGGGGCTCCTCGACACCATGGCGCTGACCGACCTGTTTACCACGTTCAACGGCGGCCGCGCGCCGCAGCGCGTGCTGCTGACCGGGACGTCGATGGGCGGACACGTCACCGTGCTCGGGATGCATGAGTTCCCGACCGCATTCGCCGGCGGACTCGCGATGTGTCCGGCCGGGCCGGAGCTGTTCGATTTCTTCGCCGCCGTCGGCGGCGCCGCCGAGGTGATCACCGGCGTTCAGTTCAAGCTGGACACGATGCCGCAGGATCTCGCGAAGATGAACGAGGTTCTCGGAAAGCCGCCGGACTACACGGACAAGGGCCGCCAGCTGGCCAGCGTGGAGATCCAGATCAGCGGCGGGCCGCGGCCGTTCGCGGTCGAAGGCCTGGCATCGCGTTTTGCCGGCAACATCAGCGGCGCGGCGCTCGCCGGCAGCACCACGCCGTCGAATCGCGCCGTGATGACCACGCACATCAAGTACGCGATCGACGAAGGGCTCGGCCTGACGGCAGACGCCCTCAACTCGCGCGCCCGTCGAAAAGCGCTCGACGCCGAGATTCGCAACCCGATGGGACCCTATGACGAGATCGTCCCGTTCGACGGGAAGCTCGAACGCCCGCTGCTCACGATGCACGGCACCGGCGATCTCTTCGTGCCGATATTTCTTCAGCAGACGCTGAAACGCGCGGTGGCGGCCGCCGGGAAACAGGACCTGCTCGTCCAGCGCGTCTACCGCATCGCCGGCCATTGCGCGTTCAGCCAGCCGGAGATGACGAAGGCGTTCGACGATCTGGTGGCGTGGGTGCGAAGAAACGCCAAGCCCGAAGGCGACGACGTGCTCGGCGATCTATCTAACGCCGGCCTGAAATTCACCAGCCCGCTCAGGCCCAACGATCCGGGAACGCTGCGCGTATCAGCCGCGCCGAAGTCTCACGAGGCCGAACAGGTCGCGGCACGCGTCGACTTCGGCCGCGACGTGCAGCCGATCCTGCGGCAGCAGTGCTACAGCTGCCACGGTCCCAACCAGCAGATGAATGGGTTCCGGCTGGACCGGCGCCGCGACGCGATGCGCGGCGGCACGACGAGCCCAGGAATCATCCGCCCGGGCAATGGCGGTGCGAGCCTGCTGATGGCGCGGATCGCTGGCGACAGTGCGGGGCCGCAGATGCCGCCGACCGGCGCGCTGAAACCCGAACAGATTGGCCTGATCAAGGCGTGGATGGATCAGGGCGCGGAGTGGCCGGACGAGCTCGCGAATGAAGCGCCGCCGGTGGCGCTCGAGCCGCGGGCGGCAAGGCTGATGGACGCGGCGCTCTGGGGGACGGCCAGCGCCGTCAGGCGGCTCCTCGATCAAGGCGCCGATCCCAACACGCGCAACGACGCGGGCGCCACGCCGCTGATGCGGGCGGTCACCGATCTGGAGAAGACGCGCGTCCTGCTCGAGCATCACGCCGACGTCAACGCACGGTCGGACGACGGCCGTAGCCCGCTGCTGATTGCCGCGGGACTGCCGGGCGCGGCGCCGGTGGTGAAGCTGCTCCTCGATGCCGGCGCGGCCATCAACGTGAGTGCCCCGGGGCTCGGCGGCGACATGACGCCGCTCGCCGAAGCCGCGCGCTCCGGCGACGCCGCCGTCTTTCAACTGCTGATCGATCGCGGCGCGGACGTGAATATCGCCGGCGTGGCGGCGCTCGCGCTCGCGGTGCGCTCGACGTGCGATGTGTGCGCCGAGCGGCTGCTCACGTCGGTGAGCCCGCAGATCCTGACCAACACGTTGTTTCTCGAAATGCCGCCGTTCTCTGAAGGCCGAGGCGCCAAAGCGTTGTTCGATCACGGCGCCGATCCAAAGCTGACGGACGGCGATGGCAAGACGATGATCGCGCGCGCCGCGGCGTCGGACGTCGGACTGAATGACGCGCTCCGGCTGTTGATCGCCAAGGGCGTGGACGTCAACGCCCGCGACAAGACAGGGGAGACCGCGCTGGACATCGCGCGGCGGCACGGCCGCACGACGACGGTCGACGTCCTGACGAGCGCGGGCGCTGCGGCTGGCAACGCATCGGCCGCGCCGACGGTGGCTTGCCGCTCCGGCCGCGTCGGCCCGGGTGGCTCTCGAGCGGGCCCTGCCGCTGCTGCAACGGACCGATGCGGTCTTTCTGAAAAAGTCGGGCTGTGTGTCGTGCCACAACAACACGTTGACGGCGATGACCGTCGCGGCGGTCCGCCCGCTTGGCATTGCGGTCGATGAAGCGACGGCGCGCGCGAGCCTGAAGACCATCGGGACGTTCATCGACGTCTGGCGCGACCGCGCGCTGCAGGGCGTCGGGATTCCGGGCGACGCCGACACCGTGAGCTACATCCTCCTCGGGCTGCACGCGGAAAAGTACGCCGCCGATCCCGCGACGGACGCGATGGCGTTCTTTCTGAAGCGGACGCAGCTGGCGAACGGCCAGTGGCGGATCATCGCGCACCGGCCGCCGCTCGAATCGAGCGACATCGAGGTGACGGCGGCATCGATGCGCGCGCTGCAGCTCTACGCGCCCGCGGCGGTGAAATCCGAGTACGAGCAAGGCCGCCCGTCGCGCGGCGGCATGGCTCGCGGCGGCGCCCACGCGCAGCAACGAAGATCGCGTGTTCAAGCTGCTCGGCCTGACGTGGGGCCGCGCCGCCGGCGGCGCCATCCAGAAGGCGGGTCGTGCGCTGATGGCCGAGCAGCGGCCCGATGGCGGGTGGGCGCAGTTGCCGTCGATGGACAGCGACGCCTACGCGACGGGGCAGGCGCTCGTCGCGCTCGCCGAGAGCGGCGCGATCACGCCAGCGAATCCGATTTACCAGCGCGGCGTGCAGTTCCTGTTGAAGACCCAATGCGAGGACGGCTCGTGGCTGGTCAGGACGCGCGCGCTGCCGTTGCAGCCGCTGTTCGACATCGGTTTTCCACACGGCAACGATGGCTGGATTTCGGCAGCGGCCACCAACTGGGCGGCGATGGCCTTGGCGCGCGCACACGCGAAGTCGCCGACTGCCAGCGTATCTGCGCAGGCCCGGTGATGAATCCGGTGATTGCCACGAAGCCACGAAAACACGAAGAACAAATGGTCCTGTTTCGTGACTTCGTGCCTTCGTGGCGCTACACGGGCGTGCGATAACGGGCGACCAGCTGCGTTCCGTCGAAGCCGCGCACTTCGAGCGTGGCTTGAGGGCCGTCTTTCTTCGGCACCACGATCGCGGCGCGCCCATCCTGCAGATCGAGTGACTGAATGGGACGCTCGCCCAGATACACGTCCAGCCGCGTCATCCCTTCGGTTTCGAACGCCAGCTTCGCCTGCGCCGGCGAACTGTCGTGCACCGTGGCGACAAATTGCCGCACCGGCTTCGCCGCGAGCAGTTTGCCGGCTCGGTTGATCAGATCCACGTTGCCCTTCAGCAAGTCGTTCCTGGTCAGGTCGTGCCGCTCGTCGGGGATGACGCCCAGATCTTCCACGGGCGCGCCGGCGCGGCGCCCGACCCGAAGCGTGCGGCGGATGGCGACGCGCATGCCGGCGCCGTTCGGCAGCGGCTGATAGACGGACCCCGGCAGGATGTCACTGGCGAAGTACTGCTGTTCCCAGACGTTCGCCCCACCGGCCCCCGTGCTTCCGGCGACACCCAGCACCGTCCCGATGTCGTGGTCTTGAAACCCCGAGGCAAAAATGTCGGTGGTGCTGTAACAGAGTCCGTCGGTGATCAGGACCACCGGGCCAAAGTACTTCTGGCCGATCGCATTGCACATCTCGGGATCGGAGACCGGAAAGCCCGCGGAGAACGCCGACCCGGTTTGGAGCGCCTGCTGCATCGATTCGACCCACGCCGACAGATCCGTCCAGTTCGAGTCCTTGCCATTATGGCGGCAGATGTCCAGATTGAGCGGGCTGTTGATGAACTGGAACGGTTCCGGCTCGATGCGTCGAGGCGTCAAGGTCTGCAGCGCGAACTCGCCGGCGTTGATCACGCCGCCGCCGTTGCCCCTGACGTCGAGAATCAACCCGCGCGGCGGCAGGGCGGTGATCAGGCGGATGAACTCGTTGATGAAGTTCTCCGGCGGAGAGACGGAGAATGTCCGGACGCGCAAGTACCCGAACGTTCCGGACGGTGTGGTCACCTTGCGCGCCTCGAACACGTTGGGCATGCCACTCTCCAGATCCGCCAGGACACCGCGGATCGCCTTTCTCGCGGCCTTCTTCTCGGCATCGACGACCTGCGGCGCGAAGAGGCTTTTGCGGACCCGTTGAACGATGTCCTGCTCGAGGTCGAGGCCGAGGCCCGCGGCCGCCCGGACGCTCGTGATCTGCGCATCGACGCTCGCAGGCAGCGGCGGATTGACCTGCCAGTCGAGCCGGACGTCGGCGAGCTTGCCGGCCTTCGTCCGGTAGCCGACGACCACCCACTCCTCGTCGGGAGGCGGGGCGATGATCAGGGCCCGTGTCGTCAACGTCTGCACGCCGCGCGCGTGTCGCGCGTCGGGGTTGCTGCCGGCGTATCGCTGGGCGTTGTTTGCGACGGCGCGATCGATCGGCGTGCCGTTCCAGTAGACGACCTCGACTCCCGGCTTGAACGTCGGATGGCTGAAACCCTCCGCGACATGCGAGACGAGGTATCTCCGCTTGCCGTGATCGACGTAGTCTTCGACCATGAACGGCAGAAAGGCGGTCATCTCGTTGAACGGCGCGGGAAGCAGGTAGTTGGTGTGGAGATCGCGAACCGAGGTGAAGATGTCGGTCATCTCGGCGTGGAACTCGACCTCGGAGAGTTGTCGCGACGGCGGCGTCATCTCGAGCGCCTGCAGGAGCACCCGTAACCGCTGCACCGGGTCGATCGAATGCATCGCCTTCTTCAGCGGAAGATGCGCGTAGTTCTGATCGAACAGAATCAGCGCCTGGCGAACAATCAGCTTGCGATCCTCGGCGGTGAGCTGTCCGGCGCTGGAGAGGAATGTCGGCAGATCCACGGCCTTGGCGAAATGCCGGCGGACCGCCGTGCTCAACTTCTTCAGATACGGTGACGCTTTTGGAAACCGCGGGCTGCTGGCCTTGGCCTTGCGCGGTTTGCGTGCGGCCGCCGCCGCCCTTCGACGCTTTGCCATCGTCACGCTCCAGAAATCGGCCCGTGCCTCGACGCGATGAGCGCGTTAACTATCGGACGGCGTCCAGGGATTGTCAACGAACGATCATCCTGAATTGCAAGGCTTCGGCGACTTCGTCCGCGCCAATGTCGTCGTGACCCGCGAGGTCGGCGATCGTTCTCGCGACCTTTCGGATGCGGTCGTAACCGCGCGCACTCAGTCCGAGGCGGCTGACCGCTTTCGACAACACACGGAGGCCGGCGGCATCCGGCTGGGCATGCATCGGCATCAGCCGCGCCGTGAGCTCCGCGTTGGTCCTCATGCCATCGGCTTCGTAACGCGCGCTCTGGCGGCTTCGCGCCACCGCCACCCGCGCGCGGACGGCGGCCGACGACTCGCCGGGCTCGACGTTGCCGAGCGCGTCGGGCGGAAGCGCCGGGACTTCGACGGTGAGATCCAGCCGATCGCGCAACGGTCCCGACAGGCGGTCGTGATAGCTGGAGATCTGGACCGGTGTGCACCGGCACACACGCACCGTGTCGCCGAGAAAGCCGCAAGGACACGGATTCATGGCGCCGACCAGCATGAAGCGCGCGGGAAAGACGACCGTCCGGGCGGCGCGGGCGACGGTGACGGTGCCTTCCTCGAGTGGCTGGCGGAGTACCTCGAGGACGCGACGGCTGAACTCGAGCATCTCGTCGAGAAAGAGCACGCCGTGGTGGGCGAGACTGACTTCGCCCGGCCGCGGCTGCGGCCCGCCGCCGACCAGCGCGGCGTTCGAGATCGTGTGATGCGGCGCGCGGAATGGGCGATCGACCAGCAGGCCAGCGCCCGGGGGCAGCAGCCCGGCGACCGAATGCACGGACGTGACCTCGAGCGCCTCGTCGATCGTCAGGGCCGGCAGGATGCCCGCCACCCGTCGCGCCATCATCGTCTTGCCGGCGCCGGGCGGACCAATCAGCAGCAGGTTGTGTCCGCCGGCCGCGGCGATTTCGAGCGCGCGGCGGGCGAGCAGTTGTCCGCGTACGTCCGCCAGGTCCAGCGCATCAGGCGCGCGGGGCGCTGGCGGTCTGGGCAGCGCAATGACGGCGCTCGAGGGATCGTTGAGCGCGCGGACGGCTTCAGCGAGCGACGACACGCCGAGCACGTCGAGGCCCGACACGATCGCCGCCTCGCCGGCGTTCGACGCGGGCAACAGAATCGCCGACAGGCCGTCGCGCCTTGCCGCCGCGGCGATTGGCAGTACGCCGCGGGTGCCGTGGATCGAATCCGTCGAGCGACAACTCGCCGAGGAGCACGATCTCCGGAACATGCCGGCGCTCGATGACACCGGACGCCGCCAGGATGCCCAGCGCGATCGGAAGATCGAACGCGGCGCCGGCCTTGCGGACATCGGCCGGCGCGAGGTTGACGGTGATCCGGTGCGGCGGGAACTCGAACCCCGAGTTGCGAATCGCGCTGCGGACGCGATCCCGGCTCTCGCGCACGCTCGCGTCGGGCAGGCCGACCATCGTGAACACCGGCATGCCGAAGGACACGTCGACCTCGACGTGCACCGGGCAGGCCTCGACGCCGAACACCGCAGCCGTTCGAAGACACGCGAGCACGTCACGCTGACCTGCAAGCGTCGTCGCAGAAGAGCTCGCCCAATCGCTTCAATGACTTGGAGTCTTCGACCGCTCTCCGGATCGCAGGAAGTGCAATGCCGCCCGCGCCATCAAAGTGCAAAAAGCGCCGAACGAAGCCATCGATGCAGTTATGCTTCCTGCACGCTTCTTTACAGCGCTTCTCAATTGCCGCGCCCCGGGAGCCAACGGACATGCTGGATGCCCTCAAGAATCTGACTGGCGGGAAGAACAAGCTGGTCCAGAAACAAACGGATGAGCTCGAACTGCTGGTGGCGTCTGCGCGCGAAGAGCGCGCCGCAATCAGCGCGATGCTCGCGACGCTCACGACGCGAAGCCAGAAGCTGGCGCCGCTGAGCCGGACGCTCGAGCAGACGACCGAGCGCGTGACAGGCGTGACCGAGCGGCTCGACGGCATCGCAGCCCGCCTGTCGCAGATCGACGATCGCGCGAAGGCGCTCGAGGAAGTCGACCTGCGTATCCAGGCGCTGAAGACCGCGGCGGACCAGGCGGAGCAGACGACGCACAAGGCGTTGGGCCCCGATGGCGAGCTGCAGCAACTGCGGGAAGCGCTGCATCAACTGTCGTCGCAGGCACTCTCGACGTACGCCACGGTCGAGACGTTGAAGAAAGAGCGCGCATCACTCGACGAGGTGCGCGGCCAGCTCCGCAAGGCTGATTCCGAGGTGAGGATGTCGCTCGGTCAGGTCAGCACGCTGAAGACGGAGCTCGATCAGGTGCGCGCGACGGCAACGGCGCTGTCGCAGGATTACGGCAAGATCGGCGAGACGTCGCGCGAAGCGCGCGAAGGGACGGCGGCGGCGCTGGCGACCGCCAAGGACGTCGAGCGCCGGCTCGGTCCGCTGACGCGACTCCTCGAGATGAGCAAGAGCGCTGACGAGCGTCTGGCGTCGCTCAGCGCGCTTGCCGAGCACGTCGCACAGCACGCGACAGCGCTCGAAACCCAGCAGCAGGCAGTGGAACATGCCGTCGTACAAGCCAATCGCGTGAACGAAATGGTCTGGGCGATGGATGTCCAGATCGCGAAGCTGAACGAGGGCATGACCCAGGCGGCGAAGGTCGAGGAAACGGTCGGCCGGATTGAGAAGCTGACGCAGGAGGCCGCGGCGGATCTCGAAACCGCCAGCACAACCCGGCACGAGGCAGAACGCGAAACGGCGAAGCTGACCAAGAACGCGGCCGCGCTGCTCGAAGGCGTGCGCGGGCACGTGGAGTCGCTCGGCGCACGGAAGAAGGAGTTGGAGACGTTCGAGGAACGCCTCCGCGTGCTGCAGAAGGGCGTCGGCGATGCAGATGGGCGCATGGACGCCCTGATGTCGAAGGACAAGCACGTCGACCTGCTGTCACAGAAAATCGATGCGTTCGGCAAGCGCTTCGAAACGCTGTTCACGCAGGCCGACGATCTCAATCAGAAGCAGCTGACGCTCGATGGGTTGGCCGGCAAGCTCTCGCAGCTCGAGGATCTCGCCAAGAAGACCGTCTGGCAGATGGACACGCTCCGTCAGAGCCGTCACGACCTCGATGCGCTGCGCCAGGACATGCAGGACTTCCACAAGGTGCACGGAGAAGCGGTGAAGCTGGCGGACCGCCTCGGCGCCGACCGCGCGGCGCTCGACGTCTTCGCCCAGAAGATGATCGGCTTCTCCGCGCGAACGCCGGAATTGGAAGGGAAGCTCGACGCGATTGCGGCGAAGCTGAAGCTCGTCGAAGAGGGAACGGAGAAAGCGACCCGCCTCCACGAATCGGTCGCCGGACTGGACGCGCACATCGCAAGCGTCTCCGCGCGCCTGCCGTTCGTCGAGAAGCTCGAGGCGCGCATCAACACGCTGCACACGACGACGGCTGACGTGGATCAGAAGCTCGCGGAGCAGTTGACGAGACGAGCCGAGCTGGATGCGCTGAGGGTCGCATGCGATGGTCTCGGGACTCGGCTCGAGGACGCGCAACATCAACTCGCGTCCGTGAGCGCGCTGCAGAAGCGGCTCGTGCCGCTGGTCGCGGATGTCAACGCGCTGAAAGCCGAGATCGGAACCGCCAGCCAGCGCATTGTCGCGCTGAAGCTCGACGAGACCACGATGATGGAACAGGAGAAGCGTTTCGCGGATCTCCTGGTGTCGAGCAAGGCAATCGCCGCCGAAGTGGCCGAGCGGATCCGTCAGGTGCAGGCGCTCTCGGACGAGCTCGCCCGGTCAAGCGCGGTGAAGCAGGAACTGATCGTTGATCTTGATCGCGTCCAGGGCCGGCAGCGCGAGGCGCTCAGCCAGGTGCAGGCGTCCGAGGATCAGCTGGCGCGGGCGGAGAACATGCTCGAGCAGCTCGAGCAGCGCCGAACGCATATGGCGTTCAGTGACAAGAAGCTGGCGTCGGTCGAAGCGCGGTTGGCGGAGATCAAGCAGCTCACCGGCGATCTCGAAAAGAGCCTGGCCGCGATTGCCGGGCGGGAGCAGCTGATCAACGCCGTCAAGGCCGAAGTGGAACAGATCCACGAGATCGGCGCGCGCAGCAAGGCCGACCTCGCTCACGTCGCCGAGCATCGTGGCGAATTGACCGCCCTCAAGAGCCAGGTGGATCTGCTGCTGTCGCGGATCGCCGACACCGACGAGCGCATCGCCGCCATCGACGCGCGCCGCAAGCTGATCGACGAAGTACAGGCGAAGACCAACGCGATTGTCCACGTCCTCGACGACGTGCGCATCAACCTCGAGACGGTGGGCGAGCATAAGGCCGTCGTCGATCAGGTTGGCGAAAAGGTCGCGCAGCTCGAATCCATGCTGCAGGAAGCCCGGAACACGCTGCGCACGCTCCAGCACGAACGCGAGCTGGCGGAGCGGGTCGAGCAAGGCATCAAACAGTTGCGATCACGGACCAGCGTGCCGGAGGAAGGCAAGCGAACGGCGTAAAGAGCTGATAGCTGAGCTACTGGTTTTTGTCGAGCATCACCGAGACGCTTCCGCCCTCGGGCAGCGTGATCCGGCGCGCTGCCGCGACGAGCGTCTCGAGATAATCGGGATCCTGCCACTGGTCGCCGGCGCGGACAGTGGTCGTGGCCTCGACGGCGATCGCCAGGTATTCGCCTGGCGGCATGCCTTCCGCTTGGAAACGTCCATCTGTTCCGGTCATCGTCCGCAGAAAGAAGCGCGATTGCGGATACCACGCCGCGCGGTCTGCTGGGAAAAGGAGGACCGCCGCGGCCGCCGGCCGTCCGCGCGCGGTGACCTGACCGCTGATGGCCGTCACGCGCCGGGACAACACGACTTCAACATCAGTGAGTGATTGACTCGGCCGTCCGAGCGGGAGCGCCGCGTCGGTGACGTCGAGACCGTTGAGGAGTATCGCCTGCACTTGCCAGCCGCGCGGCACCTGAGAGACGAGCAGCCGCCGCGGACCCGTGAGTCCGGCAAAATGAAATCTCAGGTCGTCGCCCACGGTCGCGTTGGCGGGACCGCCGCCGACGAGCGGCGAGAGATCGCTGTCGACGGGAACTGGCGAGACGTTCAGCTGTCCCGGCCGTGAACGCGCCGCCTCCTTCGACGACGACGCGGCCGTCGAGCGTCGACCCGGTTGACGTCCGGACCGCCAGATCCGCCACGTCGACACCGTTGACCGTGACGAACTGCGTGGACGACTCGCCCTCGTTCCATCCCGCCGACCGGTGCCGTGATGCCTGCAGGACGTACTCGCCGGGCGACACGTTGGGAAATTCGAACCAGCCATCCGCGCTCGATCCTGGCGCCCATCTGCATCGTCACCATCGCGCCGGAGCGCCGGCTCGGCGTCAGGGCGATACCGCCGGTAATCGGCTCGCCATTCGAATCGACGGCGCGTCCAGACACTCGCGCGGTCCTGATGCGCGCGATCGGAAAGTCGATGCCCGACACGTCCTGCGAACGGCCGACGACGACGCGCTGGGCCTCGGCCGGATTCGGCGTCCCAGGGAAGTAGGTCGTGCCGTAACCCGGTAGATCGACGAGTGGCGTCTGCATGTCGATCTGACCGACGGCAGCGCTGACAAGGTACTCGCCGGGCTCGAGGCCGAAGAGGCGAAACCGCCCCAGGTCGTCCGTCGGCTGCGCGAAGCGCGCCATGTCGACGAGACGGCGGCGTCCGTCGATGTATCGGACCTGCAACGCGCGCAGGACGACGCCTTCGACCGGATCGCCGTTCTCATCGAACAGCCGGCCGGCAATCGCGCCGGGCTGCGTCATCGTGATCACGAGGCGATCGCGCGTCTCGCCGCTGGCGACGGTGATCTCTTCGCCGGCATCGGACGCGCGCTGCTGACCGTACGCCGTGACGAGATAAGCCTTGGGCCAACGCCGTTGACGGCCACGCGGTAGATCCCGGCCGCTTCCTTCGGAAGAACGAACCGGTAATGCGCCGTCGATATCGGTGATCGCCAGTTTCGGCGGCGCCATGTCGCTGCCGTCGGTGCCAGTTGAACCATCGCGCCGACAAGCGGATGCCCGCCGGGCCGCAGCACGCGTCCGCTGATCACCGCGGAGGTCTTATCCACGGCATCGCGCGCTGCCGGCGCCGGACCTCGAATGCCGAGACCCGGCCGATCCAGCGCCAACGGTGAAGCTCACCCCCGTCCTTTCGTCGCCCGGCTGCAGCGACAACGTGGCCGCTTGCGCAACCGCTCGGACGCCAGGGTAGGTACACGCGTTCGTACGGGATCGCCGCGACCTCTGGCCAGAATCGTGCCCTGGACGCCGCCGTTGATCATCCGTCAGTGTCGTGGTCGCGGCGAAAATGCTGACGGTCACCGGACCGGCCGGCAGACCACCGGCACGATACTCTCCGAGGTCGTCGGTCATCGGCGCCGCGAGGACCGCAGCCCTGCGTCCCTCCGGGACAGCCGTCTCGACGATGACCGACGCGCCAACCACCGGGTCACCGCGGTCGTCCATCACCGTCCCGGAGATGACCGCGCCTTTCGGCATCGTCACGACGAGCGGCGGCGCAGGCCCCGGAACGGTGACCGTGGTCTTCGCATAGCCGGCCTTGGCGACGCTCAGCGTGCACGGCCCATCGGTTGGCGGAGATAGTGAAAAACGGCCATCGCTGTCGGTGAGAACGGGCGCCGCCTCGCGCACGGACGTGACCGTCACCCGCGCGTTTCGCAGCGGGTCGCCGGTATCGGCGGCAACGACGCGTCCTTCGATGATCGATCGTGATTGCGCGCGGCTGCAGAGCGGCAGGATGCCAAGGAGAAGGACGAACGCTGCCGCAGCGCGGCGCATACGTCCCTTATGGTCGATCCCCGGAAGCGATTTGTCGAGGCTGCTGGACTAGTTCGTCGGACGGTAGACGGTCAGGCGTTGTCCGGCAAGGAGCTGATTGCCTGGCAGTCGCGGATTCCAGGTGCGGAGCGACGCCACGGTGGTCTTGAACAGCTGGGCGATGGAGGCCAGCGTGTCGCCCCGCTTGACCTGGTAGATCGTCTTGACGCGGTTCGAGAGGGCCGCGGGTTGTGCGAGCTGGCCGGCTGCCGCCACTGTCGAGCGCGCTTCGGTCGCCGGCGCGGGCCGGTCCGTGCGCGCCGCCATCAGCACGGATGTTTCATGCGGCACGATGAGCTTCTGACCGGCAGACACACGCGACGTCGCCGTGAGGTAATTGGCCTCAGCCAAGTCCGCCTTGCCGACGCGCAGCTTGCGGGCGATGAGCGCCAGGGTATCGCCGCTCTTCACCGTATAGAACTTCAGGGATGCCAGGTCCGCGGCTGCCGTATCGCTGAGTCGGGACAGCACGATGTCGCCTGTGCCGGCCGGCACCTTCAGCGAGTACTGCGTGTCCTTGACCGGGGTCGTCCACCGGCGCAGCTCGGGGTTCAACGCCTGGATATCGTCGATCGTCACGTCGGTCCACTCGGCGACGCGCCGGAGATCGACCGGGCGCGGCAGCGTCACCTTGTCGAACTGCGTCTGCGGCTCGGGCTCGATATCGAAGCCATATTGCGCCGGGTTGCGCGCGATGACGATGGCCGCGAGGATCATCGGCACGTATTCACGGGTTTCGCGCGGCAGCGCCTTGGGCTTATCCGCCAGCTTCCAGAAGCTGTCGAGCCGGGTCGATTTGATCGCACGTTGCAGGCGTCCCGGTCCGCCGTTGTAGGACGCCAGCGCCAGGTGCCAGTCGCCGTCGAAGATCTTGCTCAGCGTGCGGAGGTATTTCGCGGCGGCGACCGTGGCCTTTTCCGGGTCCGACCGTTCGTCGATGTACCAGTCGCTGCGCAAGCCGTTCTCGATGGCGGTGCCGGTCATGAACTGCCAGACGCCTTTGGCCTTCACGCGCGACAACGCGTTCGGCTTGAAGGCGCTTTCCACGAGCGGCACGTACGCCAGGTCCAGCGGTAGACCTTCGGCACGGAACACGTTCTGAATCATCGGCAGATACTTGCTGCCGCGACGCATGCCCTGTTCGATGAAGTCGTGGAGGCGTCCCTGGAATAGCTCGATGTAAGACAACACCCGCTGATTCAGCGGAATGGGAATGTCGTGGTTCGCCTTGTCCGCCTGGGCGGCGTCTTTCAGTTCGGCCGTCGCCGCCGGCGTTCCGAACGTGCCGGTGACCGTGAGGAGCTCGTCGATGGAAGCCGGCTCGTACTTCTTCTCGGTGAAGCCGTCGCCGGTTGCCAGCGCCCGCACCTCGTAGGTGCTGATCTTGTCGACCAGCCGGTCGAAATGGTCTCGAATCCGGGGTTCGGTCCGGCCGCCATAGCTCGAGGCGAGCAGCACCTCCAGAGCCAGGTTGAATTCCGCTTTGGCGGCTTCGACGTGCCCCTGTTCGAGCTCTTTCTGGCCGTTCTTGAAATGACCGTCCGAGGTGGCGATGAGGGTGAGGACCTCGTCAGTCCCAGCGGGCTCCGGCGCCTGCGCGCGCACGGGCATCGCCAGCGCCATCACGAAGAGGGCAACCAGCGCGGTCAGCGGACGGCGCCGCCAGAGCAGCTTGAACATGGCTGAGGCAGTCTATCAAGCTCAGTGGGGCGGGTCAACAATAAGTCCAGCAGGCTCAGCAGTTGCACACTTTAGCCAGACCACGGAGCCACGCGGAAGATGCGATGCTGCTCGCCGAGGTCGCGCGCCGCTGGTGTCACGATCGCGCGCTCCGACACAACGAGCTGGCGTCCCGCCTGAATGGCGAGGCGGACGTCCTCCTCGCAGACGAAGTCGAGCGGCGGCGCGCTCGCGGCGTCAGGCGCGGGTCTGACCCCCGTCTGACCCTTGATGAATCCCCGGGACCCGAGGAACTCGTCGATCCGCCGGGACAGCGAGTCTGCGCTGATGCCGGCGGGCGGCAGCGGCCGCTCCGGCAGCGGAGGGTAATCGGCCGCTTCCCGACGGGGACGGAGTGGGGACGGAGACGGCTCCGTCCCCACTCCGTCCCCCCATCCGGTCCCAGCGGCTGACCACCGGCGAAACCTCGTAGGCCAGCCGTTTGATGTTCAGCAGGTGGCGAGGAGAAATGTTGTCCGACGTGATGTTGCCGCCATAGCCGCCGCAGCCAAGCGTCATCGCCGGATCGAGCCCGGTCGACAGCCCGACCGACCCGTGCGTGGTGGGCGAGTTGACCACGATTCGGAATGCAGGTTTGTGCAATCCAAACTCGAGGATGACCTGTTCGTTCTGCGAGTGGATGGACATCGTGTGGCCCATCCCGCCGTAGCGGAGAATCTGCTTGCAGCGTTCGCAGCCTTCCCGCCAGTCCTTGACAACGTAGTAGGACAGCACGGGGCACAGTTTTTCGACCGACAGCGGATAGTCGCGACCGACGCCGTCGAGCGGGGCCAGCAACACGCGGGTCTCGGGGGGAACGGTGAGGCCGCACTTGCCGGCAATGAACACCGCGGACTTGCCGACGAGCGCGGGATTCGGCAACCGCTGCGGCGTGACCAGCACGCCCGCGACGGCGTCCGACTCGGCCTTGTTCATGAAGTAGCCGCCCTGTGCGACGAACTCCCGCTTCACCTCCTCCGCAATCGGCTCGTCCACCACCACGGAATTCTCCGAGGAACAGAGCACGCCGTTGTCGAAGGTCTTCCCGGTGATGACGTCGTGCACGGCCTTGCGGACGTTCGCGGTCCGCTCGATGAACGCCGGGGCGTTGCCCGGCCCCACGCCGTAGGCCGGTTTGCCGGCGCTGTAAGCGGCGCGGACCAGCCCCATGCCGCCCGTCGCCAGAATCACGGCGACGTCGCGCTGCTTCATCAGTTCCTGCGTCCCCTCGAGCGTGACCGTGGTCATCCAGTTGATCGATCCCGCCGGCGCGCCTGCCCGTCGCGCTGCCTCTTCCATGACCTCGGCCACCCGCGTGATGCATTTCACGGCAGACGGGTGAGGGCTCAACACAATCGTGCAGCGCGCCTTCAGCGAGATCAGGATCTTGTAGATGGCGGTCGACGTCGGGTTGGTCGTGGGAATCACCGCCGCGACAACGCCGAACGGTTCGGCGATCTCGACAACCCGGCGATCGTCGTGCCGGGCGATGACGCCGACGGTCTTCATCGGCCGGATGAACTGGTAGACCTTCTCCGAGCTGAACAGGTTCTTCTGAATCTTGTCTTCGACGACGCCGTATCCGGTTTCCTCGACCGCGAGCCGCGCAAAGGCTTCGGCTTGCGCGGTGGCCGCGGCGGCCATCGCGTCGACGATGGCGTCGATCCGCGCCTGGTCGAACTCGGCCACCTCGAGCCAGGCCTGCTTGGCGCGGCGAGCGAGCGCGCGGGCTTCGGCGATCGACGCGAGGTCGCGATCGGTCTGAGGCGGGCCTGCGGGTTCAGGCACGGGCTGCTAGGCTCCCTTGGGGAGGATCTTCTCGACCTCGGCGTGCGGCCGCGGAATGACGTGGACCGACACGAGCTCGCCGACACGGCGGGCGGCCGCCGCGCCGGCGTCGGTGGCAGCCTTGACGGCGCCGACGTCGCCGCGGACGAGCACCGTCACGTACCCGGCGCCGATGTACTCCTTGCCGACGAGGACGACGTTGGCAGCCTTGACCATGGCGTCGGCCGCTTCGACCGACCCGATCAGACCCTTGGTTTCCACGAGGCCGAGCGCTTCCTGATTCATGATGCCGGTTCGGGTGCGGACCAGGCGGGCTTGCCCGCCGAAGCCACGACGTGCCGACGAGGCGGGCATGCCGCGCCGAGGCCACGGAGTGGCGAAGGCGGGAACTCTAACAGATTGCTTGGGATACGGCAACATTGCTATAATTCGCGCTCACCGTCTTTCACTCTTGTTTCGACTCGTCTGCGACACCAAGCGAACATGCCCGTACGCATCACACATCTTCGGATTCTTGGGCTCGCCCTCAGTGCCGGGCTGGCGTTGAGCAGTCTTGCGGCGTGCCGCCGCAAGGAAGCGCCGGCTCCGCCGGTGGCGACGCCGACCGTTACCCTGAATCACGACCGCGCACCGCTCGGCAGTCCGCTCGAGGTGACTTACAAGTTCGTCGTGGCGAACGACGCGCGGTTCAGCGAGGACTACCGCGTCATGTCGCACATCGTCGACGCCGACGGGCAGATGATGTGGGACGACGATCACAACCCGCCGGTGCCGACCTCGCAGTGGAAGCCCGGTCAGACGGTGGAGTACACGCGAACGGTCTTCGTACGTGTGTACCCTTACGTCGGCGACGCGGCGATTCAGGTCGGGCTGTACTCGGTGGCGAACCAGAAGCGGCTCCCGCTCGCGGGCGAGGACTCCGGTCAGCACGCCTACAAGGTCGCGAAGCTGCAACTGCAGCCGCAAACTGAAAACATCTTCACGGTGTTCAAGGACGGCTGGCACCCGGCGGAAGCGCCCGAGCACAACGGCGGCGTCGAGTGGCAGTGGACCAAGCGCGATGCCACGTTGTCGTTCAAGAACCCGAAGAAGGACGTCGTCTTCTACTTCGACGTCGACAGCCCGGACAGCGTGGCGCACGATCCTCAGCAGGTGCAGGTCAGCCTCAACGATCAGCCGGTCGCCGAGCTCGCGCTGAAACCCAAGGATCGGGTGCTGAAAAAGATCCCGCTGACCGCCGCGCAGCTGGGGACGGGAGAGATGGCGGAGCTGCGCGTCTCGGTCGATAAGACCTTTGTGCCGGCACTGGTCCCCGGGGCGAACAGCAAGGATCCGCGGGAGCTCGGCGTGCGCGTCTTCCACGCGTTCGTGGACGGGCGCTGACGCGCCCGCCACGAACGCGCACAAAGGACACAAAGGTGAACAAAGGACACAAAGGAAGTGACGGAAGGACGACGGACGCGACCGTTCGCCGGCATCGTGTTGCGTCCGTGTCGTCGGCGTCCTTGTCGCGTCCAGCCTTTGTGTCCTTTGTTACCTTTGTGTCCTCTGTGCTTGCGCTCGGGTTCCCGCCGCGCAAGCCGAGCTCGCGTACTTCGCGACCGGACGCACGTTGTCGATCAAGGCGCACCGCGTGGACGGCAACTCGCTGGTCCTCACGCTTCGGAGCGGCGGGGAAGTCATCTGCGACGCGTCGACAATCGCCCGCTTCGCGCCCGATGAAGTGCCGTACCCGGAGCCCGAACCGATGGTCGCGGAAGTCGCCGCGCCGCCGCCGGCCGCCGTGCCGTACGGCGAGCTCATCGACAAGTTCTCAACCGAACACGGCGTGGACGCCAAGCTGGTACGGGCCGTCATCCAGGTCGAATCGGCCTATCGGAACACGGCGCGTTCCCGGAAGGGCGCGATGGGTCTGATGCAGCTGATGCCCGACACGGCACGGCAGTACGGCGTCAAGGATCCGTACGATCCGGCGTCAAACATCGAAGGCGGCGTCAAGTATCTCAAGGCGCTGCTGCAGCGGCTGCCGCGCGATCTGGCGCTCGCCGCTTACAACGCGGGAGAAGCCGCGGTTCAGCGCGCGAAGGGCATTCCGCCGTACCCCGAGACGCGAAATTACGTCTCGCAGATCATTCAGCTGCTCGGTCGGTAGAAAAAACGAGCAATCTCGCCCAGCCTTTCGCCGCCCCGCACGGTCTAACCTCCCAAGGGGATCGTGCCGAAATTGATACAATTGCCGCCTGTGGAATTTCGCTGCCGTCTGGCGTCGCCAACTGGCGAGATCGTCGAAGGCGTGTACGTCGCCGACACCGAGGCCCGGCTGCGGCACGAGCTCGAGGAGAAGGGGCTTTACGTCCTTTCACTGCAGCCGAAGCACGCGATCGCCGGGGTATCGCTCAGCCTGCCGCAGCGATCCGGCGTCAATACGCGCGAATTCCTGGTCTTCAACCAGGAATTGGCGACGCTGCTCAAGGCCGGCATGCCGCTGGTCCAGTCGCTGGACCTTCTGAAGCGGCGCGTGACCTCGCCGGTGTTCAAACGCGTGCTCGACGACGTCCACGAGAAGGTGCGCTCGGGCACGGCGCTCTCGGACGCCTTTGCGGCGCACGGCGATTTGTTTCCCCGTGTTTACACGGCCTCGCTGCTCGCCGGCGAGCGCAGCGGCAACCTCGACGCCGTGCTGCGGCGATTCGTCGAGTACACGAAGATCATCGCGACGGTCAAACGGAAGACGGTCTCGGCGCTGGTCTATCCCGCGATTCTCACCGGCCTCGCGATCGTGCTCGTCGGCATCATCGTGCTGAAGGTCGTCCCGGCCTTTGCGGATTTCTACAGCAGCTTCGGCGCCGATTTGCCGGTCGCCACGCGGCTCATCCTCGGCATCTCGAAGCTGGTGCGCAGTCAGTTCCTGTTGATCCTCGCCGCGATCGTCGGCGCGGTCCTGGCCGTGTTCGTGTGGGTGCGGCAGCCGGGGCAGAAGTCGCGGTTCGATCACCTGCTGCTGGGCCTGCCGATGCTCGGTCCGGTGGCGCGCAAGTTCGCCACCTCGCAGATGGCGCGGACGCTCGCCACGCTGCTCGGCGGCGGCCTGCCGCTCGTCAACGCGCTGGACATCGCGGCCAAGTCGGTCGGCAATCAATTCATGGCGCGTCAGCTCGACATCGTGAGCGCGCGCGTCCGCGAAGGCGAGTCGTTCGCGGCGGCGCTCGAAGCGCGGCATGCCTTTCCTGAAGTGGCCGTGAAGATGGCGGAAGTCGGCGAGTCGACCGGCGCCCTGCAGGACATGCTGAACACGGTCGCCGATTTCTACGACGAAGAGATCGCGACGACGATGGAGCGGTTCATTACGCTCGTCGAACCGGTGCTGCTCGTCATCATGGGCATCGTGATCGCCGGCCTGCTGCTGGCGCTCTACATGCCGCTCTTCCAATTGAGCTCGGTGCTCTCGCAGTAGCCCCATGGCGACCAACCCTACGGTGCCCGCCGACCTCCACGCCGAGCCGGGGACGTCCGGGCCGATCAGCGAAGTCGACCGCCACGCCGAGCTCGAGCAGGCGCGCCGGTTGGCCGATCGCTATCGGCTCGAGTTCGTCGACATGGACACCTTCCGCATCGATCAGGATCTGTTCAGATCGATTCCCGCGGACCTCATGCTGCGGTATGGGTTCGTGCCGTACCGGCGCGTCGGAAAGGCGCTCGAGATCGTCGTGTCGGATCCGACCGATTTGCCGATGATCGACGAGCTCGGCGTGCTCCTCGCCACGCCGATCAAGGTCGCCGTCGGTCCGCGGTTCGCCATCGAGTCGATCCTGAAGAAGAGCGAGAGCTCGCAGCGCGTACTGGAGGAGGCGACCGAAAGCTTCCACCTGCAGTTGCTGAAAGAGGAGGACAACGGCGAGGAGAGCCTGACGGTCGAGCGGCTGACCAGTGACATCAGTCCGGTCATCCGGCTGGTCGATTCCACCATCTACACCGCGATTCAGCGGCGGGCCAGCGACATCCACATCGAGACCCAGGACGACGCGGTGCACGTGAAGTACCGGATCGACGGCGTGCTGCAGCCGGCGATGCGGCCGATTGCCAAACAGTTTCACAGCTCGATCATCTCGCGCATCAAGGTGATGGCCGAGCTCGACATCGCCGAGAAGCGCGTGCCGCAGGACGGCCGCTTCAAGCTGCGCATGCCCGGCAAGACGATCGACTTCCGCGTGTCGATCATGCCGAGCGTCCACGGCGAGGACGCGGTCATCCGCATCCTCGACAAGGAATCGATCAGCGAGCAGTTCACCGAGCTGCGCCTCGACATCCTCGGATTCCCCGAGGCCGAACTGAAACGCTTCCGCAAGTACATCGCCGAACCCTACGGCATGGTGCTCGTGACCGGCCCGACCGGCAGCGGCAAGACCACCACCCTCTACGCGGCGCTTTCGGAGATCAAGACGGTCGAGGACAAGATCATCACGATCGAGGACCCGGTCGAGTACCAGTTGAAGGGGATCACGCAGATTCCGATCAACGAGAAGAAGGGTCTGACCTTCGCCCGCGGGCTGCGGTCCATCCTGCGCCACGATCCCGACAAGATCATGGTGGGGGAGATCCGCGACAACGAGACGGCGCAAATCGCCATCAACTCGGCGCTCACCGGCCACCTGGTGTTCACGACGGTTCACGCGAACAACGTCCTCGACGTCCTCGGGCGCTTCCTCAACATGGGGGTCGAGGCGTATCAGTTCGTCTCCGCGCTCAATTGCGTCCTGGCGCAGCGGCTGGTGCGCAACATCTGCCACCACTGCAAGCGGCCGGCGAAGGTCTCGCGCCTGCTGCTGGAAGAGTCGGCGCTCGATCCCGCGCTCGAACACACGCACGTGTTCTACGAAGGCCTGGGCTGCATCGAGTGCGGCGGCACCGGCTACAAGGGGCGCACCGCGATCTGCGAGCTTCTCGACCTCAGCGATCACATCCGCGAGATGATTCTCGAGAAGCGGCCGACGTCGGAGATCAAGAAGGCGGCGCGCGAGGAGGGGATGCGCTTCCTGCGCGAGTCGGCGGTGGAGCAGGTGCTCGCCGGAGTCACCACCTTGCGAGAGGTGAACAAAGTGACGTTCGTCGAATGAACCTCTTCACCCCCCTGCGGGAAGGCACGACGCCGCCGGTCGCCGTCGAAATCGCGGCAGGACGCGTCACGGCGGCGAGCCTCGAACGGCGGGGCGGCCAGCCGGTGGTGTCGCAGCATGCGACCGAGCTCCTGCCGGACGGCGCGCTCGTCCCGTCGCTGACGGCAGCCAATACCCACGATCGGGCGGCGGTGATGACCGCGCTCAACCGCGCGCTCGAGAAAGTCGGCCGTCCCAGACGGATCGGCCTCGTGGTTCCGGACGCCATCGCCAAGGTGTCGCTGGTCCGCTTCGAGCAGGTGCCGGCTCGCTCGACCGATCTCGATCAGCTCGTGCGCTGGCAGGTCAGAAAGTCGGCGCCGTTCCCGATCGAGGAAGCCCAGGTCAGCTTCGTGCCCGCGCTGCGTCACGCCGACGGACAGGAATTCCTCGTCTCGCTGGCGCGGCGCAACGTGATCCACGAGTACGAAGCGTTGTGTGCGGAAGCGGGCGCGTACGCGGGCCTGGTCGATCTCGCGACCTTCAACGTCGTCAACCTCCTGCTGGCCGGCAGCGCGCCGCCCGCGGACGATTGGCTGCTCGTGAACGTGGCGGCCGATTCGGCGTCGATTGCGCTGCTGCGCGGTCCGCACGTCATCTTCTTCCGCAACCGCGCCAACGACACCGAAGGCACGCTGGCGGATCTCGTTCACCAGACCGCGATGTATTACGAGGACCGTTTGCAGGGCGCGGGCTTCAGCCGCGTCGTGCTGGCCGGCGCGGCCAGCGGTTCGGTCCGGCTCGGCGACGTCGAGCAGGTGCGGCGCAGCCTCGAAGATCGCCTGTCGGCGCGGGTCGAAACCGTCGATCCGCGGGCGGCGGCGTCGCTCACCGATCGCATCGCGGCGGCACCGGCGCTGCTCGATAGCCTCGCCCCTCTCGTCGGCCTTCTGCTTCGCGACCGCCAGGGGGTGACGGCGTGATTCGCACCAATCTGGCGACGCGGCCGTTCTACAACGAGCGCGCCGTCGGCCTGTGGCTGCTCCTGGTGGCCGTGGTCGTCGCGGCCGCCACGCTGTTCAACATCTCGAGCGTCAT
This sequence comes from uncultured Acidobacteriota bacterium, assembly GCA_963792175.1. GTDB lineage: Bacteria > Acidobacteriota > Vicinamibacteria > Vicinamibacterales > CAVVIG01 > CAWBVG01. Next base: position 153,304 of record CAWBVG010000035.1, on the reverse strand, counting down.
CGGCTACTCGCGAAGCGATACGGAGCTCGCGATGCAGGCGTCGCGGGACGAGGCGCGCGCCGCCGACCTCCGGCAGCAGGCCGCGCGCCTGCGCGCGACCGTGGATCCCCGCCAGATTGAGTTCGCCTCCACGGAAGCGCGCCAGGCCAACGACCTGATCGACCGCCGGACGTTCTCCTGGACGGAGCTGTTCAACCGCTTCGAGGCGACGCTGCCCGACGACGTGCGTCTCATTGCCGTGCGTCCGAAAGTGGACCGCCGGACCGGCAGCATCCTCACCATCAACGTCGTCGGACGAACCATCGAGGACGTCGACAAGTTCATGGAGAACCTCGAGGCCACGGGCGCGTTCAGCCACACCGAGTCGAAGGAGGAACGCATCAACGAGGACGGGCTGCTGGCGGCGGCGATCGAGACGACCTACGCGCCAGCGCGCGCCGCCGCGCCGCCCGCGACGGACGCGGCGAAAGGCGCGGCAAAGCCATGACGTTCTGGCAGCGGATCTTCGCCGAACGGCGCGCGGCGATCGTCGCGCTGCTCGCCGGAGTGATCCTCAACGTCGTGGGCTATGCGCTGGTGGTCTATCCGCGCGGCGTGAAGTCGCGGGGCGCCGCGGCGCGCGCCAACGTGGCCGCGGCGTCGCTGCGGGCCGCGGAGCGCGACTTCGCCTCGGCCAAAGCGCTCGTCACCGGGAAGACGCGTGCCGATCAGGAGCTGTCGACGTTCTACGACAAAGTGCTGCCGTCGGGCGAGTCGCACGCACGCCGTCAAACCTACACGGCGCTGCCCAACCTCGCGCGCCGGGCCAACGTGAAGTTCGCCGAGCGCCGCACCGAAATCGACCGGTCGCTGCCCAAGAATTCGCGCGTCGGCCGCCTGCAGATCCGGATGGTGCTGTCGGGCGAGTGGGAGAGCATCCGGCAGTTCATTTACGACGTGGAGAGCGCGTCGGAGTTCGTGATCATCGACGACGTGACGCTGTCGCAGAACGACCCGGGCAAGCCGCTCACGCTCACGCTGGAGCTGTCGACGTATTTCCGATTGGGATCCAATGGCAACTGAGCGGCGCCGGCTGTGGCTGCTGGGGCTGCTGCTGGCCGCCCTCGCCGTCGTCGCCTATCGCGCCTGGACGGCTACGTCTGCCGCGCCCGCCTCGACGTCTAACGAGGCAGGCGCCGCGGCGAGCGCGACCGGTCGGAGCGGGCAGGCCACGCCCCAGCGTCCGGCGGCACCCGACGTACGCCTCGAAGCGCTGGACGGCACCCGGCCGAAGCCGGGTGGCGGCGATCGCAATCTGTTCCGGTTCAAGCCGAAGGCGCCGCCGCCGCTCCGCCACCGCAGCGGCCTCCGCCGCCGGTGGCTCCGGTGATCACCGGTCCGCCGCCGCCACCGCCGGTGCCGCCGATTCCGTTGAAGTTCATCGGGACGCTGGAGCGGAACGGCCAGAAGATCGCGATCCTCAGCGACGCGACCGGACATGTGGCGTACGGACCGGAAGGGGCTACGATCGACGGCCGATACCGCATCATCAGAATTGGCGCCGAATCGATCGAACTGGCGTACGTCGACGGGCGGGGCCGTCAGACGATTCGGTTTACGGGTGGCTAAACAGATGACGAAACGCTTGAACGCGCTCGGGATGCTGCTGGCGCTCGCGCTGACGGCCGGCGGCTGCGCGGCGGCACAGGCCTTCCGCCAGGGCGAAGCGCAAATGCGCGCCGGGAACCTGGACGAAGCGGTCGCCGCCTACCGGAAAGCCGTGCAGGAGGCCCCCGAGAACGCGAACTACAAGATTGCGATGTCGCGCGCGCTGATCGCGGCCTCGCGCGCGCACCTCGAGAAGGCGAGGGACTTCGAAGCGAAGGATCAACTCGAAGCGGCGCTGGGGGAGTACAAGCTCGCGAGCGAATACGATCCGAGCAATCGGGTCGCCACCGCAAAGGTCGCGGAACTCGACCGGACGATTCGGGATCGCATCGAAGCGTCGCGTCCGAAGCCGCCGATTGTCGCGATGCGGGAGCGCGCCCGCGCCGCTTCCGCCGAGCCGATGCTGAACCCGGCGTCGCGCGATCCGCTGAACATTCATTTCAACAACACGCCGCTCAAAGACATCCTGACGTTCCTGTCGAACTACACCGGCATCAACATCACCTACGACCGCGAAGTCACCGATCGGCTGACGACGGTCAATCTCGACGGCCTCACGCTCGAACAGGCGCTGAACCAGATCATGACGATGAACCAGCTGTCGTACAAGGTCATCAGCGATCGGTCGATCTTCGTGTTTCAGGACACGACGACGAAACACGCGCAGTACGACGAGCAGGTGGTGCGGACGTTCTATCTCTCGCACGCCGACGCGACCGAGATTACGCAGACGCTGAGCACGATCATCCGGCTGCCGGGCATTTCGGTGCAGCCGGCGATTGTGGCCAACAAGACCGCCAATACGATTACCGTGCGGGCCACCAGCTCGGTGGTGGGTATCCTCGAGAAGATCATCGAGCAGAACGACAAGCCGAGGGCCGAGATCGTGATCGATGTCGAGATTCTCGAGGTCGATCGCTCCCGGACGAAGAACTACGGCCTGAACCTGTCGGAGTACGCGATCGGCGCGATCTTCTCGCCCGAGGTGTCGCCCAGTGGGACGACCACGTCAACACCGGGTGCGCCGGCAGCGCCGGGCACGACGGGCACCAGCACACCGCCGTCTGGTGTCAGGTCGCCGCCGCCGTTCAACCTGAATACGATCTCGCACGGTGTCAACACCGCTGATTTCTATCTGGCGGTGCCGACGGCGATCGTGCGGTTTCTGGAATCCGACACCACACACCAAGGTGATCGCGAAGCCGCAGCTGCGCGGCGCCGAGGGCACGAAGCTGACGATGAAGGTGGGCGACAAAGTCCCGGTGATCTCGACGAGCTACACGCCGATCGCGACCGGTGGCGCGGGCGTGAACCCGCTGAGCTCGTACAACTATCAGGACGTCGGCGTGCAGGTCGACGTGACGCCGACGGTGACGCTCGAAGGCGACATCCGCCTCGACCTGACCGTGATCAGCAGCACCCGTAAGGCGGACGTCCTCGTCGCCGGGCAACTGATTCCGTCGTTCGGCAATCGCGAGGTCACCACGCGCCTGCGTCTGCGCGACGGCGAATCAAACCTGCTGGCGGGACTGCTGCAGGACGCCGAGCAGGTCGGCGTCTCCGGCTTCCCCGGTGCGATTCACACGCCGATTCTGAAGCAGCTGTTCTCGAGCAACACCGGCCAGTTCGATCAGACCGACATCGTGATGCTGCTCACGCCGCACATCGTGAGGACGCACGAGATCAACGAAAACGACTTGAAGCCGATTTACATCGGCTCTCAGCAGAATCTCGGCGTTGGCGGGCCGCCGCCGCTGATCGCCGCGCAGCCCGAAGCGCCGCCGCCGGTGGTCGCCCCCGTTCCGGCGCCCGCGCCGGTGCCCCAGCGCGTCCCTGGCGCGCCGACGGTGATCGCGCCGCCTGGCAGTTCGCCGATTCCGGGCACGGTCCTGGTGCAGCCGCCGCCGGCGCCTGCGCCGACGCCGCCTGTGACGGTCCCTCCGGAGCCAGTTGCGACACCAGCCGCCACCTGCCACGCCGGCAGGAACGCCACCGGCAGTACCCGCGCCGCCGGCGGCGCCACCACCTGCCGCCGGAGCCGACCGCGGTCCCGACTGCGTCTCCCGGTGTCGGAGCCGCGCAGGTGACGATGACTCCGCCCGCGCCCACGCTTCGGGTCGGCGGCGGACCGTACAACCTGCCGATCTCGATCGCGAATGCGGCGCGGCTGTCGACGATCACGCTGACGCTGATTTACGATCCGCTGAAGCTCCGTATCCGCACGGTGCAGGAGGGGGGCTTCATGCGCTCGGGTGGCGGGTCGACCAGCTTCAGCAACCAGGTGAGCGGCAATCGCATTGACATCACGATCACCCGCGCCGGCGACGCGACGGGGGCGACCGGCACCGGCCTGCTGGCGGCGATCCTGTTCGACGCCGTAGAAGCGGGAGCCACCACGTTGACGCTGAGCGGCACGGCGACCGGCCCGGGCGGAGTGGCCATGGGTCTGCGGTTCACGCCGGTCACGATTACGCTGCAATGAGCTTGGGCAGGGCACGCGGCTACACGTTCGTCGAACTGCTCGTCGTCTCGACGATCATCCTGATCCTCGCCTCGGCGATCATGCCGCTGGCGAAGGTCAGCCGCGAGGCGCCACCGCGAGAGCGAGCTGCGGCGCGCGCTGCGGGAAATGCGCACCGCGATCGACAAGTACAAGGACCAGGCCGACCTCGGCAACATCAGCGCGCTCGATCTCAAGCCCGGCAACGAGAACTACCCGCCGGATCTTCAGACGCTGGTGGATGGCGTCACCGCCGCGAACGATCCGACCGGCCGCAAACTGAAGTTTCTTCGCCACATTCCGGTCGATCCGATGACCCACAACACCGAGTGGGGCCTGCGGTCGTATCAGGACAAGCCAGATTCCACGCATTGGGGCGGCCAGAACGTGTTCGACGTCTACACGACGTTCGACGCCACGGCGCTGGACGGAACCAAGTATCGAGACTGGTAGGCGCGAAATTGGTGAATTGGGAAATTGGAGCATTGGTGAATATCAGTCGCGTCCGCGGCCGCGCTGCGCGTGCCAATTACCCAATGACCAATTTACCCAATGACCAGATGCGAGCTTCGAGTCGCGGCTTCACGATGATCGAGCTGCTGGTCGTGCTGTCGCTGATCGTGATTCTGGCGACGATGGGGATGACGCAGTATCGGAACAGCGTGATCCATGCGCGCGAAGCGGTCCTCAAAGAGGATCTGTTCCGCATGCGCGACGCGATCGATCAGTACTACGCGGACAAGAACGAGTATCCGTCGACGCTGGACGCGCTGGTAACCGACGGCTACATGCGGCAGGTGCCAGAAGATCCGTTTACAAAGAGTCGAGACAGCTGGACGACCGAGCCCGCACCCTCCGACCCGAGTAACCCGACCGGCGAGCCAGGCGTGTACAACATCCACAGCGGCTCGGACGGCACCGCAATCGACGGCAGCAAGTACGCCGAGTGGTAGACGCACGCTTCCGACTGCAATCCCGCACACGATCGCTGACCACAACCGAACCGCGGACGTCGCCGCCAATCTGAAGCGCGGTCGCGGCCCTGAAAGGGCCGCGCTACGACTGCAGGTGCGGGCCGCGGCTTCGGCAGTTGGCGTAGCCCGGCCCCTTTCAGGGTCGCGACATCCCCGTTAAAAAAAACAGCCGGGCGAGTTGCCCGGCTGTTCATGTCCATCGAATGCCGTGCGAGTGATCAGGGTCCGATCGAGATCGCCGCCGTTCCGATCGTCGTCTGACCCGCCGTGTCGAGGACGGTCACCGTGACGGTAAACGTGCCCGTTGTCGTATAGACGTGCGGGACCGCGGCGGACGTCGCGCCGCCGAGATCGGCCTGCTGACCGTCGCCGAAGTTGATGGCGAGATCCTGCACGCTGATGCCGCTCGGCAGCGTCACCTGGATCGTCAGCGTCGTCTGGGTGTTCACCTTTCCAGGCACCGGCGACGGCGTGATGATGATGGTCGGCTTCGGCACCGGTATCACGGTGATCGAAGTCGAGACCTTCGACGAGTTGCCGAAGACGTCCGTCACCGTCCCATTAATCGGGAAGGTGCCAGCACTCTTGTAGACGTGGCTGACGCTGACGTTGCCGGAAATCGCACCAAGATCCTGCGAGGCCGTACCGTCGCCCCAGTCGACATTCACGTTTCGTACAGAGTCCCCGGTAGGCGCCGTCGCGGCGATCGTGAAGGTTGCCGGAAGGTTCGCGCTCGGCAGCGTGCTCGGCGGCGTGATCGTCAGGGTCAGCGCCGGCGGCGTCACCGTGACCGAGGTCGACGTCGTCACCTGGTTGCCCGCGGTGTCCGTCACCCTGCCGATGACGACGAAGCTGCCTGACGAGCGGTAGACGTGCGACACGGTGACCGTACCGGTTGACGCGCCAAGATTCTGGCTCTGTCCGTCACCCCACTCCACGGTAACGTCGCGGATCGGATTACCGTTGGTGGTCGCCGCCGTCACCGCGAACGTGAACGCCGCTGGCAGGCCGGCTGTCAGGCCCGCCGCCGGCGCGGTGATGAGGAGCGTCGGCGTTCCGGTGATGTTCACCGTCACGCTTCCGCTGGCGGTTCCAGTCGTCGCCGGAGTTGCCGGAGCCGCCGGGGCGCCTGCGGCGGGCGGAGTCGTTCCACCGGTGCTCGAACCCGCCTGCGCGCCGACCGCCACCGTGACAGTCGCGGCCGTCGTGGTTCTGAGAACAGCGCTCGCCACGCCGCTTGCATCCGTCGAAACGGCGACCTGCTCGAGCGTTCCCGCAGTCGTCGAGAACGTGACCGGAGCAGAACTGAGCGGATTGCCGTTGATGTCGATAACCGTGCTGGTAATCGTCGATAAGCCCCCCGACGACGGCAGCAGTGTCGGGTTTGCGGAGACGCGCACGCTCCCGACGGCTGCGGTTCCGACTGCGACTCTGGCCGCGTTCGATGGCCGCTCGCGCTGGCGGCACCGGAACTGGCAGTAATGATCGCCGTGCCGTTCGCCGTGCCTGCCCTGAACTTGACGGTGACGCGCCCGCCGTTCGTGCGCGCTTCCAACGGCTCAATCGACCCCAATGTCGTCGTAAAGGTCACCGACGTGCCGTCCTGGGGTGCTGTCCCAGCGGCTTCGACGACTTGGGCAATGATGTCGGTCGTCCCGTTCACGGACAGCGCCGTGCTCCCCGCGGTCAGCGTGATCGTGGACCCGGTCGGGGCCAGCAATGGCACTTTCTGGCAGGCGCCGATAGTCAACGAGAGGCCGGCGAAGACAGCGGTCGCGAGCCAGCGACGCAGGGGACGTGATACCATGGAGGCCGTAAGCATCTTAGTTCCCATGAAGTTAGCGGGTCAAGCGCGAAGCCAGCACGGATACGCGATGGCGGTGCTGCTGGTCGCCATGAGCATCATGGCCATCATGCTCACGATCGCCATGCCGGTCTGGAAACACACCGCGCAGCGCGAAAAAGAAGAGGAGCTGGTCTTCCGTGGGATGCAGTACGTCCACGCGATCGCGCTGTTCCAGCGCAAGACCGCCAACGCGTACCCGCCGAACATCGATCTGCTGGTGCGCGAGCGGTATCTGCGCAAGAAGTACAAGGACCCGATCACGAACGACGATTTCGTGCCGTTGCCCGTAGGCGCTGCCGCCGGTGCCGGGACGTCCGGCCGCGACAGCCAGCCGGGCGGACGCGGTGGACAAACAGCCCCGGACGGGCGGGGATCGTCTCCTGTCGACGCCCGGCAGCAACGCGTCGAGCACGCCGCAAGGCGTGGGTGGGCGTGGGTCCGCGACGCCGTTCGGGACGCCGAGCGCCGGCACCATCGGAGGCATCAGCGGCGTCGCCAGCAAGAGCAAGGACCAATCTATTCGCATCTACAACGGCCGTTCTCACTACAACGAGTGGGCGTTCGTCTACGTCCAGCAGCAACAGGCGCCCGGCGCGGGCGCGGCCCCTGGGGGAGCGGGTCCCGGCGGCCGCGGCACCACGCCCGCCGGCGCGGGCGGCGTCGGCGGGCGAAGTGGTCCACCCAATCGTGGCGGACCAACCGGTCCCGGGCGTCAAAACGGCCCCGGCGTCAGACGGCCCGGCCGGGCGGCTTTGGCCCCCAGCCGGGCGGATTCCCCCGAGGAGCGACGCCTATCCAGCCGGTGACCCCGAGCACACCTCGCGGCCGCTTCTGAGTTTGGACGTCGGGACGGTGTCCCTGGCCGACGCGTCGGCGCGCCGGCTCCTGATGTCCCCTCTGTGTCCTCGTTCTTTATCGGAGGTTCCGCGCGATCGCTACGGCGGCGAGTGCAGAAATGACGAGCAGACCGATGCCGACCGCTGCGCTGCGCAGCAGCAGATAACCGACGCCGAAAAGCGCCGCGTAGACGAGCACGCAGCCCAGGCAGGCATTCAGCACCTCGCGTCCAAGTGACGGCGATGCCGGCGGAATGCCGACCGCGGCAGCAACTGTTTTCCATCCCGGTCCATGTGGCCGCACGCGGCGATAGAACGCGTGCAGCGTGGCCTCGGGTTCAGGTGCCGTCATCCAGGTGACCGCTAACCATCCGATCGTCGTCAGCGACACGGTGACGAGCATGATGTACGCGAAATCGCGCGGCTGATCGCTGTCCCACTTCAACACGAGCTGCAGGTACAGCGAGACCGCCGCCGCGATAGCCATCGCGGACACCTCCGACCACGCGTTGATCCGCCACCAGAACCAGCGGAGGAGCAGCACCGTGCCGGTGCCGGCGCCGGTGACGATCAGCAGCTTCCACGCCTGTTCGATCGACGCCAGATGCAGCGTGACGTAGATCGAGATCACCATCAGCAACACCGTCACCGCCTGCGAGACGACGACGTACTCGCGTTCGTTCGCGGCCGGCCGTACGAATCGCCGGTAGAAGTCGTTGACAACGTACGACGCGCCCCAATTGAGCTGCGTCCCGATCGTCGACATGTAGGCGGCCGCGAATGCCGCCATCATGATTCCGCGCAGCGAGGGTGGAAAGACCTGCGGGTCCATGAGCGTGCGGACGTAGCCTGATTCCTTGTCGACGAGAGTGGGGTAGAGCACGATCGAGGCGAGCGCCGTCAGAATCCACGGCCACGGCCGGACCGCGTAGTGCGCGATCTTGAACCACAGGGTCGCGAACATGCCCTGGCGCTCGTCGCGCGCCGCGAAGATCCGCTGGGCGACGTAGCCGCCGCCACCCGGCTCGGCGCCCGGATACCAGCTCGCCCACCAGATCACGCCGAGGTAGACGAACAAGGTAATGGCCGGCATCCACGCCGACCCGGCCGCCGGAAAGAACGCGAGCCGCGAGCCGCTGCCGGCCGCGGCGTCGAGCGCGCGCACCTTTTCCTCGAGCGCCGAGAGTCCGCCGACGGCGCGCACCGCGTAGTAGGCGAGCGCGACGACCATGCCCATCTTCAGCACGAACTGCACGAGGTCGGTGAGCAGCACGCCCCACAGTCCCGCGATGGTGGTGTAGAACGCCGTGAACGCCAGCAGCGCCAGCAGTGCCCACAGCGCGCGCGTCGGGTCGAGCCCGAGCGTCACCTGGAGGATCTTCATCATCGCCAGGTTGACCCAGCCGATGACGATGCAGTTGATCGGGAGACCGAGATAGAGCGCCCGGAAACCGCGGAGGAACGCGGCCGGCCGGCCAGCGTAGCGGACCTCCGCGAACTCGACGTCGGTCATCACGCCGGCGCGACGCCACAGGCGCGCGTAGAAGAACACCGTGAGCATGCCGCTCGCGACCATGTTCCACCACAGCCAGTTGCCGGCAATGCCATAGCGCGCGACGATCCCGGTGACCAGCAGCGGCGTGTCGGCGGCAAAGGTCGTGGCCACCATCGACGTGCCGGCGAGCCACCAGGGGACGTCGCGGCCCGAGAGAAAGAACTCCGCCGTGCTGCCGCGGGCGCGCCGCGCGTAGTACAGCCCGATCGCCAGGTTGAGCGCGAAATAGGCGGCGATGACCAGCCAGTCGAGCAGCGTCAGTGTCATAAGAGCGAAACCGCGCGAGGCGCAGAGCACGCAGAGAACATCATTTCTCTGCGAGCTCCGCGCGCTCCGCGGTTAGACATCACCGAGGGCATCGTGAAACGCCCGCCGGACCATGCGCATCGCGTCGAGCGTGCCGCCACCTGCCGCGCGGTTGGTCAGCAGCACGAAGTACCGATCCCGTCCGGGATCGATCCAGAGAGATGTGCCGGTAAAGCCCACGTGACCGAAGGCCGCCGCCGACATGCGGCCGCCGCAGGACGAAGAGGGCAGCATGGTATCCCAGCCGAGCGCGCGCGAGCTCGCCGGCACAGCGCTCTTCGTCGTGAACGCGCGCACCAGCGCCGGCGTGAATGGCGCCGCCAGCCGTTCGTCGCCGCGGGCGGCCGCAAGCACGAGCCGCGCGAAGTGTCCGACCGCCGGCGCGGTGCCGAACAGGCCGGCGTGGCCGGCCGCGCCGCCGAGCGCCGCCGCATAGTTGTCGTGGACCTCGCCGGTCAGTGTGCGTCCGCGCCGCGCGTCGTCGTCCATCGCCAACGTCGGCGCGGCGCGGCGGCGGAGATCGGCGTCGAGCTCAAACGTGAGCGGGTTGGTCCGGCTAACGCCGCGACCATCACGTCCGCGAACTGCTGTGAAAGCGTCGCGGCGCCGCGCTGTTCGGCGATGAAACCGAGCAGAATGAACCCGAGGTCGCTGTAAATCGACCGCGTCCGAGGCTCGTACTCGAGCGCGATGCGGCAGATTTCGTACTCGAATTCGCGCCGGGTCGCCGGCGGCGGATCGACCAGCCGCGCCGGAAGCCCTGACGCATGCTCCAGCAGATCGCGGACCGTCACCGACCCGCGATCGGCGCCACGCCAATCCTCGAAGAACGCGGCGACGCGATCGTCGAGCCGCAGACGGCCCGTGGCCATCAACTGCATCACGATCGTCGTGGTGGCCAGAACCTTGGTCAGCGAGGCCAAGTCGAACGGCGTGTCGATTGTTGCGGCCGCAGGTGGATCCAAGGTCAGCATTCCCAGCGCATCCTGCCAGAGCGCGCCGGCACTCGACCCGACGTCGATCGCGGCGGCTGGGAACACTCCTGCGGCGATCAGCGGCTTCGACCAGCCGCCTCGCCTCAACGATCGACACGGCTGACCACCAGGCCGCAGGCCACGCAGATCGCGGTGCCGCACAGGACGTACCACGTCCAGGCGAGCGGCGTGAACACTCGAACCGCGATCATCGCCACCAGGGACACTCCTATGCCCGCCATCACACCGCGTTCGGTCGTGCCTGATGGTCAGCAACTCCGAGCAGAAATGCACCGAGCATCGGTCCGTACACGACCGACGCGATCGCAAGACCCACCGTGAACACCGACCCCATCCGCGCGCGAGCACCGCGATCAGGATGTGCACGATGCCCCACGCTGCAGTGAGCCAGCGAGAGCGTCATCAGTAGTCCGCGCGTCGGCTCGAGCGACCTTTGGCCAGAGGCTGATAGAAATCCAGAACGGTCGTCGACGCCAAGGAGTTCAGCGAGCCACTCAAATTCGACATCGCCGCGGCAAAGATCGCCGCGATGATGCAGCCCTGCGACCCCGTGGGAAGGCTGCGGTGACGATGAAAGCGGGCAACATCTCGTCGTTCGCGCCAGCGGGCGGCAGCGGGTGGGTCGAGTAATACGCGTGACAGCATGACGCCGATAGTCAGGAAGAGGGCGAACTGCGCAAAGACGACGAACGCCCTACAGAATCAGCGCCAGCGCCGCTCTCGCGTCCGATCGCGGCAGGTCAGCAAACGCTGCACCAGACACTGATCGGTGCCGTGCGACGCCATTGTCAAAAAACGAGCCGCCAATCATACCGGCCCAGAACGTATACGGCACGGTCAGGTCCCAGGACCATGACACGAGTTGGAGCTTGCCCGCCGCACGGGCGTCGGCAACGATGGCCGGCCAGCCGCCCGGCACGAGCGTCAGCAGCATGAATGACGGCCAGCAGCGATCCGGCGATGTAGATGACCAACTGGACGAGATCAGTCCAGATCACCGCCGCGATGCCGCCTTCGAACGTGTAGACCAGCGTCAGGACGCCGACAATCACGATCGACCACAGCCACAGGTGGGGGAGCGCGGGCACGCTCGCACCGACAACTGCCGCCAATGACCAGCGATGCCGCAAACACGCGGACGCCTTCCGCGAGCGCCCGCATGACCAGAAAAATGACGCCGCAAAATTCTTGACGCGCGGGCCGAAGCGTTGCTGCAGCAGCTCGTAGGCCGTGAGCATCTCGCCCGGAAAGTATGCGGGGATGAAGCAGCGCGCTGATCACGAAGCGGCAACGACGTAGCCGGCGACGAGCTGGAGGTACGTGAAGCTGCCACCTTGCTCCGGCCGTGTGTACGCGGTGTAGGCGAGCGCAGGCACGCCGATCAACGTCAGCGTGCTGGTTTCCGTGGCCACGATCGAGAGACCGATGGCCACCCACGGCGTCTGACGACCGCCGAGGAAATAGTCGCTTGACGGAGCGGTGTGAATGGCGGAAGTACGGCTGCCGAAGATCGTGATGCCGACGAGATAAGCCGCCGAGGACGACGTAGTCGATGCCGGAAAACCCCATCCGGAAAGGCGCGGAGAGTAGCACAGAAGGAGCTAGGCGACCGCGGGTAAGATGGGCGCCATGCACGTGCTCGGGATCGATGCCGGTGGAACGAAGACGGTCTGTCTGCTTGCCGACGCGCAGGGGGCGATCGTCGCCGAGGGCCGCGGCCCTGGCGCCAACCTTCACACCGCCGGCGAGCTCGCGGTCGAGAAGGTCCTGCACGAGGTGATGGAATCGGCGCTTGGCGATCGCGACATCAGGCCGGCCGCGATTTGTCTCGGCGTCGCCGGCGTCGATCGCGAAGACGAAGCGCGGACGGTCGACGCCATCATGCGGCGCATCGCGCGGCATTCGCGGGTGCTGGTCGTCAACGACGCGCTGATCGCGCTGGTGGCCGGCGCGGGAGACGCGCCAGGCATCGTGCTGATCGCCGGCACCGGGTCGATTGCGTACGGCCGGAACGCGCGCGGCGAGGCGGCGCGCGCCGGAGGATGGGGCCACATGATCGGCGACGAGGGCAGTGGGTATTGGATCGGCCGCGAAGCGCTCGCCGCCGTGATGCGGGCACGAGACGGACGTGGACCCGCGACACAGCTCACCGCCGCGATGCTGGCGCACTTCCAGGTCGACGATGTCTCGCGCCTGCCGCGGATCGTCTACGACCGCGAGGTGCCGCGCATGAGCGTGGCGGCGGTGGGTCCTATCGTGCAGCAGGCGGTGGAAGAAGGCGACGCCGTCGCGACGCGAATCCTCGAGCGGGCGGCCGAGGAACTGGTCCTGGCGGCGCGGTCGGTGGCGGCGCGCCTCGAAATGCGCGGCGACGCGTTCACGTTCTACCTGGCCGGCGGGGCCTTCAAGGTCGTGCCGTGGCTGGCGACGGACCTGCCGCGGCGGCTGATTGAGGTTGCCCCACGGTCCCAGGTCCAGGTGCTGGACGCCGAGCCGGCGGTCGGCGCCGTGTGGCTCGCGCTCTCCGAGGCCCGCGGGACGACGCACGTGCCCCGCTACAAGACGACGGAACGAGTGGACTGACGCCGACGCCCATGCGTGTTCGCATCTTTGAAACCGAAGAGCGTGTCGCGCGAGCGCTCGCGTTGCGGATGGCGTCGCTGCTGGCCGCGCAACCAGCGGCGGTGTTGGGGTTGCCGACCGGGCGCACGCCCATTCCCCTCTATCGAGCGCTGGTTGGACTTTACCGGGCTGGCCGCGCGGACTTCAGTCGCGCCACGACGTTCAACCTCGACGAGTTCGTCGGCCTGGCGCGCGACGATCCGCGCGGCTATCACGGTTTCATGCGCCGGCACCTGTTCGATCACGTCAACCTCGACGCCCGCCGGATTCATCTGCTGAACGGCGCGGCGGCGGATCTCGCGAAGGAATGCGCCCGCTACGAACGCGCGATTGAGAGAGCCGGCGGCATCGATCTCCAGATTCTCGGGCTGGGGCTCAACGGGCACATCGGCTTCAACGAACCGGCGCGCGCGCTGGTCGCGACCACGCACCGAACCCGTCTGCGTCAGGCGACGCGGCGCGCGAATGCCGCGCTCTTCGGCCATCGCCTGCGGAACGTGCCGGCCGAAGGGTTGTCGATGGGGATGGCGACGATTCTCCGCGCGAAGCGGATCGTGCTGCTCGCTACCGGCGCGTCCAAGTCCAGGTGTGTCGCGCGGATGGTCGACGGCAGCGTCACGCCGCGGCTGCCGGCTTCATTTCTACAGCTGCACAGGGACGCCGAGGTGTGGCTCGACCGCGCGGCGGCTACCCAACTCGAAGCAGCTCTTTGAGCCGCTGTTCGACGTCCTCGCCGATCGCGTCGCGGACGACGTCGTGGGCGCGGCGCAGCTGCGCCAGCGCCTTCGGGTACGTGAGGTGTCCCTTCTCCATCACGATCGCCGCCTTGACGTCCCAATGCGCACGGCGCAGCAAGGCGTCGGCAGCGTCGTAGTCGAGCCCCGTGACGATCATGATGATGCGGCGGGCGCGGTCGCGGAGCTTCTCGGACCCCATCTGCACGTCGACCATCAGGTTGCCGTAGGTCTTGCCGATGCGAATCATCGCCGCCGTGGTCAGCATGTTGAGCACCATCTTGGTGGCGGTGCCGGCTTTCAGGCGCGTCGATCCGGCGATCACTTCAGGACCGACCGCCGGCGCGATGGTGAGGTCGACGAACGTCTGCAGCTCGGTGCGCGGATCGCAGGTGACGAAGATGATCTTCGAGCTCGCCTTCCGGGCGCGGGTGAGCGCGCCGCGGACGAACTGGGTCATGCCGCTCGCCGAGACGCCGATGACCACGTCCTTCTTGGTCGGACGGAGGCGGTTGACCGATCGCGCGCCTTCTTCGTAGTTATCTTCCACGCCCTCGCGCGCCCGGAAGATCGCACCTTTGCCGCCGGCCATGATCGCCTGGACGAGCTCTGGGCTCGTCCCGAAGGTCGGCGGCATCTCCGCCGATTCGAGCACGCCCAGCCGGCCGCTGGTGCCGGCGCCGACGAAGATGATCCGCCCGTTCTTCCGGAGCGCCTGCGTGATGATCTCGACGCCGACCGCGATGCGCTCCTTCTCGCGCTGCACCGCCACCAGCATCTTGCGATCTTCGTTGAGCATCCCCTCGACGATATCGGCCGGCGAGAGCTTGTCGATGGCGAGCGTCGCGGGATTGATCTGCTCGGTCGGAAGTGACTGCCATTTCGAGCGAACAGGCATTACTGTGGGGCCCTCGCGAACAAGCCGCGAATACTATCATAGCGTCATGGTTGGCGCGTATCTCGACCACCTGCGCGTCGAACGGCGGCTCGCGCGCCACACGCTCGAGAGCTACGCGCGGGATCTGTCGGCGCTGGCCGCGTACGCGGATGCCGCCGGCCGCCCGATCGAGCGACTGGATCGCGCGGCGCTCGAGGAATTCGTCCGGCAACAGATGACGCGCGGGCTGGCGCCGCGATCGGTGGCGCGCGCCGTCGCCGCGGTCCGCGGCTACTACCGGTTTCTCGTCCTCGATCGGCGCCTCGAGCGGAGCCCCGCCGACGATCTGCAGCCGCCGCGCGCCTGGCCGGCGCTGCCGAAATTCCTGTCGCTCGACGAAGTCGATCGCCTCATCGCCCAGCCTGACGTCGCGACGCCGCGCGGACTTCGCGATCGCGCGATGATCGAGCTGCTCTACGCCACCGGGCTCCGGGTCTCGGAGCTCGTCGGCGTCCGCGCCATCGATCTCCACGCCGACGAGCACTACCTGACCTGCGTCGGGAAGGGCAGCAAGGAACGGATCGTCCCGATCGGCGATCAGGCCTCCGAGTGGATCGCCCGGTACCAGTCGGCCGCGCGGCGCGAGCTGCTCAAAGGACGCACGACACCCCGCCTGTTCGTCAACATGCGGGGCGGGCCGCTCAGCCGCGTCGGCTTCTGGAAGATTCTCAAGCAGTACGGCCGCGCCGCCGGCCTGCCGCGCATGCTCAGCCCGCACGTCCTGCGGCACTCCTTTGCCACCCACCTGCTCGAGCGCGGCGCCGACCTGCGCGCCATTCAGCTGATGCTCGGGCACGCCGACCTTTCGACGACGCAGATTTACACACACGTGCTGGAGGCGCGGTTGCGCACGGTGTACGATCGGTTTCATCCGCGTGCGTGATCTGATAAACTTAACCGTTTCCCAACGTACAACTCTCATGAAGGAGACGGCATGAGCCGTAAGGGACGGCACCTTTTCACCTCCGAATCGGTCACCGAAGGGCATCCGGACAAGATCGCCGATCAGATTTCCGATTCCATTCTCGACGCGATTCTCACGCAGGATCCGGTCAGCCGCGTCGCGTGCGAGACGCTCGTCACCACCGGGCTGGCGGTGGTCGCCGGCGAGATCACGACCAGCGCCTACGTCGATTTCCAGGAGGTCGTCCGCGCGACGATCAACGAAATCGGCTACAACCGCGGCAAGTACGGCTTCGACGGCGAAACCTGCGCGGTGCTGTCCTCGATCCACAGCCAGTCGCCCGACATCGCGATGGGCGTCGATACCGGCGGCGCCGGCGATCAGGGGCTGATGTTCGGCTTCGCGTGCACCGAGACCGAAGAGCTGATGCCGATGCCGATCATGCTCGCGCACAAGCTGGTCAAAGGCCTCTCGTGCCTGCGCCGCGACGGCACCCTCGATTACCTGCGGCCGGACGGCAAATCACAGGTCACCATCGAGTACGACGGCAATCAGCCGGTTCGCGTCGACGCGGTCGTCGTCTCCAGTCAGCACAGCCCGCTCGTCACCCAGACGACGATGAAGGAAGACATCGTCGAAAAGATCATCACCAAGGTGATCCCCGCCGAGTTGATGGACAAGAACACCAAAATCTATGTCAACCCGACCGGACGGTTCGTGGTCGGCGGCCCGCACGGCGACGCCGGCGTCACCGGACGCAAGATCATCGTCGACACCTACGGCGGCGCGGCGCCACACGGCGGCGGCGCGTTCTCGGGCAAGGATCCGACGAAAGTCGATCGATCGGCCTGCTACATGGCGCGCTACATCGCGAAGAACGTCGTCGCGGCCGGCATCGCGGAACGGGCGCTCGTGCAACTCGCGTACGCGATCGGCGTCGCCGATCCGGTGTCGGTCATGGTCCACACAGAGGGCACCGGCCGGATTCCGGAAGAGAAGATCACCGAGCTGGTGCGACAGCAGTTCAAGCTGACGCCGCGCGGCATCATGGAAGAGCTCGACCTGCGCCGGCCGATCTACAAGAAGACGGCTGCGTTCGGCCATTTCGGCCGCACCGAGCCCGAGTTCACGTGGGAGCGCACCGACAAGGCGGCGGCGCTCAAGGCGGCGGCAGCCATCTGAAGTCTGAAGGATGACGTCAGAAGTCCGAAAGATGACGTCAGAAGTCTGAAGCGTAGGACTGGTGAAAAAGCTGTTGCTCGTGACGGCGGCCCTCGCGGCCGCCGTTGCTGTTTTGGTCTCCGTCTCGCTCCCACCGAAGCGGCTCGCCGTCCCGCCGCAGCCTGACGGCACGGTGCCCGGCATCCTTCACGTCCACACCAAAGGGTCAGACGGCATCGGCGGTCCCGACGAGATCGCGGCGGCAGCTGCCCGGGCGGGACTCAAGTTCGTCGTCTTCACGGACCACGGCGACGCGACCCGCCAGCCGGACCCGCCGGCGTACCGATCCGGTGTCCTCTGCCTCGACGGCGTGGAGATCAGCACGACGGGAGGGCACTACATCGCGATCGATATGCCGCAGGCACCGTATCCGCTCGGCGGCGAACCGCGCGACGTCGCCGAAGACGTCCGCCGGCTGGGCGGCTTCGGCATTGCGGCGCACCCGGATTCGCCCAAGGCGCAGCTGCGCTGGAACGACTGGAGCGTTCCCGTCGACGCGATCGAGATCGTGAATCTCGACACCAGCTGGCGGCAGTGGGCCCACCAGGCCAATGCGCCCGCGGATCCGGCGAGCGGCGGTTCGCAGCGATGGCCGGCGCGACGGCGCCTGCTCGCGGCACTGGCGGCGTACCCCTTTCGTCCGGCTGAAACGATCGGCAGCCTCGTTCAAACCGGGGGGCTCGTGCCGCGATGGGCCGGGCTGGCGGCCGGCGGGCGGGTCGTCATGCTGGCGGGCGCCGACGCGCACGCACGGCTCGGGCTGCGCGCCGATCCGGCCGACAGCCCGTGGGCGCTGCCATTTCCGGCCTACGAATCGTCGTTCAAGACGATGTCGGTCCACGTCGCGCTCGAGGAACCGCTGACCGGCATCGCTGATGCCGACGCCGCGCGGCTGATGCGCGCGATTCGCGGCGGCCATGTGTACACCGCCCTCGACAGCATCGCAACGCCTCCGTCGCTCGACGTCGTCGCCACCAACGCCCGCGGCACCGCGCGGCCCGGCGATCAACTCGCACCTGCCGGTCCCGTGACGCTGCACGTCCGCAGCAACGCGCCCGCGGCGTTTACGACCGTCGTCTGGAACGGCGCCAATCGAGTTGGCGCCGATCATCACGAGCAGGACTTCACCGTGGCGCTCGAAGACACGGGCATCTATTGGGTCGAGGTGCGATCCTCGGACCGCGCCCCGGAGGTGGCGTGGCTGACGAGCAATCCGGTGTACGTGCGCAACGTGTCCAGCGCGGCGAGCGATGCACGTCGATCGCCCGCAGTCACCACTCAGGCGCTGTTCGATGGCGGCTCAGGCGCCGGCTGGCGGGTCGAGCACGATCCGACTTCACTGGCAGCCGTCGATGTCGCGCCGATCGTCGGCGGAGCAGAGCTGCGGTTCCGCTTCGGGCTCTCAGGAGGATCCCTGGTCGGGCAGGTGGCCGCGCTCGTGGCCGATACGCCGAATGGGGTCGCGTCCGCCGATCGCGCCACGTTCACGATCCGCGCAGAACAGCCGATGCGCGTCTCGGTTCAGCTGCGCACGGGGGGCGGAGCGTCGGATCGGTGGGCCCGCTCGGTCTACGTCGACGCGACCGAGCAGGAGCACACGATCTTTTTCGACGACATGCGACCGGTGGGGCAGACCACCACGCTGACACCGCCACGGGCAGAGGTTCGCAACCTGCTGTTCGTGGTCGATACGATCAACACTCGGCCCGGCACCTCCGGCCGCATCTGGATCAAGCGAGCCGCCCTCGCGAAGTAGGAAGGCCGAAGCGGCCCTTCAGGTCTTGACGGTCAACAGCAGGTAAAGCGCGGCCGCCCCGAACAGGATGTTCGGCGCCCAGGCACCCAAGATTGGGGAGATCCAGCCTCCCGCGCCGAGCGCGCCGAAGAGACTCAGCGCCGTCCAATACACGATCGACAGCAGGATGCCCACGCCGATGCCGAACATCGCGCCGCTGCGTCCCATGGACGCCGCGAAGGGGACCGCGAGCACCGTCATGATCAAGGTGACGAAGGGAAAGGCGACCTTCCGTTGCAACTGGACCATGTAGGGGACCGCGTGATATCCGCTGGCCTGTAACTGCCGGACGTACTTACTGAGCTCGTCGTAGGTCATGCGGTCGGCTTCGGGCTCGTCGGTCTTGAAGTACGACGGCGGCTCGAGCCCGAGCGGACGACTCGCGAAGGGCGTGTAGTTCACGACCGTGCGGGCGGCATTGCGCTTCACGACGGTACCGAACTCGCGACGCCAGCCCTGGCGCGCCTCCCATGCCGGCCGCGCCAGCACGACCTCTTTCGCGTAGGTCAGCGCCTGCAGCTTCCACGCGGCGGGATCGAGCTCGAAGAGCGACAGCCGATCGAAGTGGTTCCTGGCCGGATCGAAATACTCGTAGTGATAGATGTCGCCGCCAGTTCCCACGATCCACCGGCGATTGAGGATTCCGAACGTCTGCATCGGATACCCGCGAATAATCCCGTTGAGGCGCGCCGCTTCGCGGTTGGCGTCCGCCAGCACGTGGTCCTGCAGCTCGAACAGCGTGAAGCTGGCGAGCGCGGCGAACAGCACCAGCGGGATGGCCGACCGATACAGGCTGATCCCGCAGGCGCGCATGATGATGAGCTCGCTGCTCTTGGTCAGCATTCCGATCGTCACCAGCGACGCGACCAGCGCCGACAGCGGGATGATGTAGTACACGTACTGCGGCGTCTGGAAATAGAAGTAGCGCAGCAGCATCCCCGTCGTCGCGGCGCCGCGAAAGAGCTTGTCGGCCAGGTCGATGAACGTCGAGATGTAGAAAATCCCGAGGAGCGAGACGAACGCCAGACCGAAGACCGAGAGGTAGCGGCGCGCGATGTAAAAGTCGAGCAGGCGCGGCCGCGGCCAATCGATGTGCGGGATTCGGACCACGAGGACGACGCGTGCGCCCCGCGTCGAAGGCCTCGCCGGATCAGCGGGTGCGAGCGTGGATCGCTCCGGGCGCCGCCAGAACGCGGGAATGTTGATGCGAATCGGCTGATCCGCCGCGCCGGCGCGCCAGAACACGAGCGCCAGCCCGGCGACGAACAGCACGATGTTGACCAACCATGGCGCGAGAGTGGGCTGGAGGCGGCCGCCCATCGCGAACGCCCGTGACGTGTAGAGCAGGATGTAATACACGAACACGACCCCGAACCCGAGCGCGAAGCTCCCCAGCTTGCCGTCCTTCCGATTGGTGGCGCCGAGCGAGACGCCGATGAGGGCGAGGACGAAACACGCGGCGGGCAGCGAGAACTTCTGCTGAATCGTGTAGCGCTGCGAGTAGCTCGGCGTGCCGCGCGCCTCATTCGCTGCCGCAGCCGCGCGCAGCTCCTTGATCGTCATCTCGTTATCGCCCTTGAGCGGGCCTTTCGTCTTCGGGAAGACCGTGTCCCGGTCCATGTCGATTGAAAGCGTCTCGTACGAGCTGACATCGTAGTCGTCCGGTCGGCTGGGATAGGTGGTGTGGCGCGTGGCCTTGTCGAGGACCAGCTCGACCTTCTCCTTCTCGCGGTCGATCACAAGTCGCCCGCGCTCGGCCAGATACACCGTCGTTTGATCCGGCTGCGTGTCGTCGGCGAGAAAGACGTCGCGCCAGCCGCCGCCCGGCTGGACGTCGCGCACGTACAGGACGCGATTGGGGAAGTTCTGAAAGAACACGCGGGGCTTGATGTCGCTGTCGGCCCACGACGCGATGACGTTCAGCGTGATCTCTCGATAGGTCTGATTGGCCGCCGGCAGGGCGACGATGGTCTCGTAGGCCGTCGCCGCGGCCGCCAGCACCGACAGGAACACAATCGGTTGAAAGATCCGGAACACACTGACGCCGCAGGCCTGCAGCGCCACGAACTCGCGGTCGCCCGAGAGCCGTCCGAGCCCGAACAGGATGCCGAAGAGCAGCGCCATCGGAATGGTGACGCAGAGCGCCTGCGGCGCGAGCGTCCACAGCGCGTGAAGGATCGTCGTCCAGGCGACACCCTTCTCGACCAGCCGCTCGCCCTCGTGGAGGATCGGCGGCATCATCAGCGCGAAGGTGAGGCCGACCAGCGCGATCGCCAGCGGCGGCACGATCTCGCGAACGAGATAGCGATCGAGAACCTTCGGCATCGACGCTCGTCTAGACTACACCCTATGACCCAGGTGGCCCTGTTGTGGCACATGCACCAGCCGTACTACGAGGACCTCGTCACGCGCGAGCACATCCTGCCGTGGGTCCGGCTGCACGCGCTGAAGGACTACTACGGCATGGTGGCGCTGTTGCGCGAGTTTCCCGGCGTCAAGATGACCTTCAACCTGGTGCCGTCGCTGCTGGTGCAGCTCGAAGCGTTCGCCGCCAACCAGGCGCGCGACCGGTTCCTCGACCTGAGTCTCAAGCCGGCCGCCGAACTCGACGATCTCGATATCGACTTCATCCTCGAGAACTTTTTCCACGCCCAGCGCCAGCACATGATCGACGTGTATCCGCGCTACGCGCGAGCTCCTGGTGCTGCGCGGCGGCGCGCTTCCCACCGCGGCGGATCGCCGCGCCGCCGCCGGACGGTTCACGCGGGACGATGTCCGCGACCTGCAGGTCTGGCACAAGCTGGCGTGGATCGATCCCTTCTACCTCGATGCAGACCCGCGGATCCGCCGCCTCGTGTCGAAGGGGTACGGCTTCACGGAGGACGACAAGGCGGATCTCCGCGAGGTCGAACTGGAGCTGCTGAACCGGGTGATCCCGGAATACCGCTCCGCCGCCGCGCGCGGCCAGATCGAGATCGCCGCCTCGCCCTTCTATCACCCGATCCTTCCGCTGTTGTGCGACTCCGACATTTACCTCCGCACGCACCCCGACGCCCGGCGCCCCCGCGAGCCGTTCGTCCACCCGGAAGACGCAGCCGAACAGCTCCAACGGGCGGTGGCCTGCCACGAGCGTCTCTTCGGCGCCCGGCCGGTCGGACTGTGGCCCTCGGAGGGGTCGGTGTCGGATGCGATGGTGCCGCTGGCCGCGGCGGCGGGCTTCACATGGATGGCAACCGACGAGCTCATTCTCGCCAGAACGCTTGGCGTCACCTTCACCCGGGACGATCGCGGGCAGGTGGAGCAGCCCGAACGGCTGTATGCGCCGTATCGTATCGGCGGCGAGGCGGGCATCGCGTGCGCGTTCAGGGATCACGTGCTGTCGGATCTCATCGGCTTCACGTACGCGAACTGGGATCCCCAGGTCGCCGCCGACGACCTGGTCCGCCGGCTGGTCGAGGCCGGGCGGCGGTACGCCGGTCGCACGGGCGGGGGAGAGGCTCTCATCCCGATCATCCTCGACGGCGAGAATGCCTGGGAGCACTTCCAGGGCGGCGGCCGCCCGTTCCTCAGGGCGTTCTACCGCGAGCTGTCAGGGCACCCGGAACTCCGGACCGTGACGATGGCTGAGGGATGCCGGACGGCGGCGCACAGCCTGCCCTCGATCTTCCCCGGATCGTGGATCGACGCGAACTTCTACATCTGGATCGGCCACGCGGACGACCAGCGCGCCTGGAGCCAGCTGGGTGACGCGCGCGCGGCGCTCGGCACGCCGGGGGTCGACCCGGAAGCGCTGGCCGAAGCGCGCGAGGAAGTGCTCATCGCGGAAGGCAGCGACTGGTTCTGGTGGTACGGCGACGATCACTCGTCGGCCCACGACCTGGAGTTCGACGACCTCTTCCGCCGGCACCTGCGCAACGCCTATCGCCGGCTGGGCAAGCCGGTACCCGACGAGCTCTACGTCAGCAACATCTCGACGCTTCACGGGCAACGCCGCCTTCAGAGCGAGCCGACCGCCTTGCTCGCGCCAGTCCTCGACGGCGAGGAGACGAGCTATTTCGAGTGGCTCGGAGCCGGCTGCGTGGAGGTCAGCCCCGACGCGGGGCCGCCGGGACGATGCACCGGGTGGCTGAGCACGCATCGCTGGTGACGCTGGTGCAGTTCGGGTTCGACGTCGAACGGCTGCTGGTCCGCGTTGACGCGGTGCAGAAAGCGGTCGACCTGCTGGCCGACGGACGCGAGGTGTCGCTGAAGTTCCTGACGCCGCCGGGGGTGCGCTTTTCGATCCGCCAGCAGTTCGGGCGGCTGGTCGGGACGTTCTGGGATCGCCACGACGCCCAGCCGTCGCGGCCGGCGTTCTGGGTCGAACGCGACGCGGGCGGCGCGACGCTGGCGGCTGGCTCCGTCCTGGAAATCGCGCTGCCGCTGGCCGACCTGGGTGTGGCGGCCGGCGACGTCGTGTCGTTCTTCGTGGCGCTGTACGGCGCCAACGGCGTCGAAACCGAACGTCATCCGGCGCACCAACCGATCGATCTGCAGGCGCCGACGGCCGATTTCGAGGCCCGGCACTGGCGGGCCTGAGCTCCCTGGGGCATCTGCCCGGACTGCCACGCACAAACCTTCCACAGGGGGGTTTAAAAGGCTATTTCCTATGAGTCTGATAATAGATGTTATGTTAACTTAACGGCGAAGGCACCCAGGGGAGCGCGCATTGATCCTCGCTTTCGGTCAGCGCGGTACCTCGCCTTCGCGCTCACCCGCGCCCGATGGCCCTTGTCGGTGAACCCGCGCCGACCGCGATGCTGACCGCCGGCTGTTCGTATTCCCGGACGGACTGGCTATTTCGATTTCTTCAGGTCGCGAATGATCGCCTCGAGCGCGTCGATCACTTCGTCCCGGCTGGCGCGGCTCTTGGCGAAACTGATTTTCAGATTGAAGGCCTTGGTCGGCGGCCGGTAGGCAAAGATGTAATGCTTCGGCCGGCCGGCTTTCGGCTTGGCCACCGCGTCGCGCAGCTGCTGGCGCGTGGCGCTGGTGCCGCCGGAGGCGATTTTTTCGACCAGCGCGGTCATTTTCTCGGGTGTATCCTGCCTAACTACCTGCAGGAGCAATGATTTAGATGAAATGTCGGCCAGCCGACAGAGATTGCGGACGTCCTGCGGCATCGCGTTGAGGGCCAGCGACTCGGTGACGGAGGTGCGGCTCTTTCCCAGGCGCCGCGCCAGGTCCTCGTGCGTATAGCCGCAGCTTTCCGCCAGTCCGTGGAGCGCTTCGGATTCTTCGAACGGTGTCAGGTCCTTGCGCTGCAGGTTCTCGATCAGCGCCAGCTCCAGCATCTCCGTCTCGTCGACGTCCCGGATGACCACCGGCAGTTCGCGCAGGCCGGCCTGGACCGCCGCCTGGTACCGGCGCTCGCCGGCGACGATCTGGAAGCGCGCGCCGCGCGGCCGCACGACCAGCGGCTCGAGAATGCCCTTCTCGCCGATCGACGCGATCAACTCCGACAAGTCGCCCATCACCTGGCGCGGCTGATTGGGGTTCGGGTCGACCTGGTCGATGGCGATCAGCCGGCCGATCGGCGCGCCGGCCGATGCCGCCAGCGCGTCCACGTAGTGTTCGTCGTGGCGCATCGCAATGGTGTCGGGCAGGCCTCGTCTAGGCACGGTCGATGACCTCCTCGCACAGGCTGTAGTACTCGGTCGCGCCGGTCGAGTCGGGCGCGAACGTGAAAATGGATTCCTTGTAGGCCGGGCTCTCCTCGAGCCGGACGCTCTTGGTGATGACGGTCTTGAAGACCTTGCCGCCGAAGACCTTCTGGATCTGCGTGCGGATGTCGCGCGCCAGCGCCGTCCGCTTGTCGTGCATGGTGATCACGACGCCCAGGATCCGCAGCGCCGGGTTGGGGCGCGCCCGCACCTTCTCGATCGTCTCCAGCAGGTCGTCGGTGCCCTCGAGCGCGAAGTACGACGACTGAATCGGGATCAGCAGGTGCGTCGCCGCCACGAGCGCGTTGACCGTCAGCAGCCCGAGCGCCGGCGGGCAGTCGACCACGATGTGCGGGTACAGCGCCAGCACCGCGTCCAGCTTGTCCTTCAGCCGGAAATGCGCGTCCATCTCGCCCACCAGTTTCGCCTCGAGCTTGGCGAGCGCAATCCGCGACGGCGCGACCCAGAGGTTCTTCATCGACGAGGGCAGGATGACGTCCGACAGCGGGACCTGCGGATCGGCAATCGCGTCGTAGACGCTCTTGGTCACCTGGGTCATGTCCAGGAACGACATCGTGCTGTTGGCCTGGGGGTCGAGGTCGATGAGGAGTGTCGGTTTACCGCGGAGGGCGAGCGCCGCCGCGAGGTTGATGGCGGTGGTGGTCTTTCCGACCCCGCCCTTCTGGTTCGCGATGGCGACAATCATCCTGGGGTGCACGGATTGTAACACCCTGTCGCGTCATCGCACACGCCGGCACGCTACATCTTGTATTTGCCGAGGTCGTCAGGATCGATACTCTCGAGCCACTTGTGCAGCCGGTCGGCGTCGGCCTTTTCTGATGAGGTGTCGACAGTCTTGGCGTTGTCGATGACCGTCTCCTCGACGAAAATCGGCGCCCGGGTCCGGAGCGCCAGGGCGATGGCGTCGCTCGGACGGGCGTCGATCGCCACCGTGTCGCCGTTGACGGTCAGGTAGATCAGCGCGTAGAAGGTGTTCTCCTGGAGATCGCAGACCACGATCTTCTCCACGGTCGCCCGCAGGTCCTGGATGACGTTGCGCAGCAGGTCGTGCGTCATCGGCCGCGGCGTCGGAATGTTCTCCATCTGCAGCGCGATCGCGTTGGCCTCGAAGATCCCGACCCAGATCGGCAGGACGCGCTGCCCGTCCTGATCCCGCAGGATCACGATCGGCATGTTCGTCAGCGGGTCGACCATCAACCCCTTGATCGACATCTCGATTTGCATAGCACCTACAACCTAGGCCCCGGCGGAGCCGCTGTCAATTCCCCACACGCTGTGCGGCCCGGCGCGCTCGACGCGGACCCGGCGCAACTCGCCAATCCAGTCGGACGGCCCGGGCAGGTTGACGACCACGTTGCCGCTGGTGCGGCCGGACAACTCGGTGTCGCGCCGGCGGCTCGCCGCGTCCACCAGGACGTCGACCGTCGTGCCGACCATCGCCTCGTTCAACCCCCCCTGGATCTCGCGCTGCAACGCCTGCAGCGCCACGATGCGCCGCGTCTTCTCCGCCTCCGGCACATCGTCCGCATACCGCTGCTCCGCCAGCGTGTTCGGCCGCGCCGAGTACTTGAACGAGAACATGCTCGAATAGCCCACGGCCGACGTCAGCGACAGCGTCTCCGCGAAGTCGGCGTCGGTTTCCCCCGGGAAGCCGACAATCATATCGGTCGAGAGCGTCACGTCCGGCAGCCGCGTGCGGATGCGCGCGACGAGATCGAG
This sequence comes from uncultured Acidobacteriota bacterium, assembly GCA_963792175.1. Classification (GTDB taxonomy): domain Bacteria; phylum Acidobacteriota; class Vicinamibacteria; order Vicinamibacterales; family CAVVIG01; genus CAWBVG01. The sequence goes on along the minus strand of CAWBVG010000035.1, from coordinate 126,990 downwards.
ATAGCTCTCGCGCGAATAGCGGCGCCGCATCCGCTCGAGGACGCGCGTCGATCCCGACTGCACCGGCAGATGCAGATGCCGGCAGACCTTCGGCAGGCGCGCCATCGCGTCCAGAAAGCGATCGTCGAAGTGCCGGGGATGCGGACTGGCGAACCGGATGCGCGCGATCCCGTCGATGGCGTGCACCGCTTCGAGCAGGCCGGTGAAATCGCACCCCGGATCGTCGGGGGCGTCGTAATGGTTGACGATCTGCCCGAGCAGCTGCACCTCCCGGTGGCCGCTGGCGGCCGCTTCGGCCACTTCGGCCAGGATGTCCTGCTTGGGTCGCATGCGCTCGTGCCCGCGGGTATACGGCACGACGCAGAAGCTGCAGAACTCGTTGCACCCCTCGATGATCGTGACGTACGCCTTCACGGGATCGGCCCGCCTCGTCACCCCCAGTGGCCACGTCACATCGTCGTACGGATTGAGGTCGATGCGCATGCCGGTCCGAGTGTGGCGCTCCGCCTCCGCCACCAGCATCGGCAGGCGGCGGATCGCCTGCGTCCCGACGACGACATCGGCCACGCCCGGCAGCCGCGCCGCAATCGCTTCGCCTTCCTGCTGCGCCACGCACCCCGCGACCGCGACGATCGGATCGTGGCCCTGTTCCGCCGCCAGCTGACGGAGCTCTCCCAACCGCGTGTAGAGCTTTTCTTCCGCGCGCTCGCGCACGCTGCAGGTGTTGATGACCACGACGTCTGCGTCTGCCGCGTCTCCGGTGGCTTCGTACCCGGCCTGCTCGAGGAGGCCGGCCATCCGCTCCGAGTCGTGGACGTTCATCTGGCAGCCGAACGTCTCGATCAGGTATTTCTTGGCCAATTTGCCGCTACTTTCGCTTTCGCCTTGGACTTTCGCTTTCGCCTTTCGCCCCGCGCGCCGAGGCGGGCTCGGTAGCCTGCCGGACGGCCTTCGCCTCAAGCATCTCACGCGCCGACCGTCGAAGGCCATCGGTGATCGCTTCGCCGCCCAGCATCCGCGCCAGCTCTTCGACCCGGCTGTCGCCGTCGAGGCGTTTCACCGTCGTCTTCGTCCGGCCCCGCTCGACCCGCTTCTCGATCTGAAAGTGCGTGTCGGCGCACGCGGCAATCTGCGGCAGGTGCGTGATGCAGAGCACCTGGAACGCGGACCCGAGGGCGCGGAGCTTGCGTCCGACGACGTCGGCGACACGGCCGCCGATTCCGGCGTCCACTTCGTCGAAGATCAGCCCCGGCGCGGACGCGCTCGGCGGGCGATCGCCGGCGTCGCTGAAGCCGTGCCGCGACGTCGCCGTCAGCGTCTTGATCGCGAGCATGACGCGCGATAGCTCGCCGCCGGAGACGATCCGCGCCAGCGGCCGCAGGTCTTCTCCAGGATTCGGCGACAGGAAAAACTCGCCCTGGTCGATACCGCGGGCCGTCCAGAGCGCCTCGGCGACTGCCCCGTCCGACAATCGCACCTCGAACCGGGTCTGTTCCATGGCCAGGTCGCGGAGCAGCTCGACGAGCGCGCGCGCAAACGTCCCTGCCGCTCGACGACGCGCGGCCGAAACACTCTGAGCTGCCGTGAGATAGCGTGCTCGCGCGGCGGCCAGCTCGCGCTCGAGCGCGACGCGGCGATCGTCGCCGCCCTCCAGATCGCCGAGCTCGCGGCGCAGCGCGTCGCGGCGAGCGATCGACGTCAGCCAGGGTCGGGCCGTGCTTGCGCTTCAGACGTTCGAGCAAGGCGAGCCGCTCTTCCACCTGCTGCAGGCGCGCCGGTGACGCTTCGATGCCGTCCGCATAGCTTCTGAGGAACCCCGCCAGATCCTCGAGCTGCGATTTGATCCCGTCGCGAGCGTCCAGATATGGCTGAAACTTCGGGTCGAGCGTTGACAGCTCGCCCACCCGCCGCCAGACGCCGCCCAGCGCCGCCGAGAATCGCGTCGTCGCTCTCGTAGAGCGAGGCATAGCTTTCGGCGCAGAGCCGCTCGACGCGTTCGGCGCTGGCGAGAATCTGGCGAAGCGCGGCCAGCGACGCGTCCTCGGTCGGATCCTTGAGCGCGGCGCGATCGAGCTCCCCGAGCTGAAAGGTCACGAGGTCGGTCCGCGCGTCTCGATCCTTGGCCGCCGACTGCACGCGAGCGAGCTCGCCCTGGATCGCCTGCATGGCATCGAAGGCGGCAGCCGTCGAGGTCAGCAGCGGTTCGAGTGCACCGAACGTGTCGAGCACCGCGAGGTGCGTGGACGGATCGAGCAGCGTCTGATGCTCGTGCTGGCCGTGCAGCTCGATGAGCCGCGACGACAGTTCCTTCAACGCTCCGGCCGTGGCCAGGGCGCCGTTGATGAAGGCGCGGCTCCGGCCTTGCGCGGTGATCTCGCGGCGCACCAGGAGCTCTTCCCCGCTGTTCTCGAAGATCGCTTCGATGGCGGCGACGTCCTCGCCAGTGCGAACCAGGTCCCCGGACGCCCGCCCACCGAGCAGCAGGCCCACGGCTTCGACGAGCATCGACTTGCCGGCGCCCGTCTCGCCCGTGAGGACGTTCAGGCCCGGGTCGAATTCGACCTCAACCGAGTCAATGACTGCCAGGTGTTGGATGCGCAGGAAGCGAAGCATGGGGAAAGCGAGAGAACTCCAATCGTAACATAGGTTTGACAGCTGTTTTTACGACATGATACAGTTCTGCATTCGCGCTGTCCCAGCGGCGCACTGCAGTCTCGCGGAGGCCCGTTTTGCGCACGCTTGGAAGCCCGTTGATCGCCTTGCTCATGCAGGCGCAGGGTGGGGCTGCGTCCGAAGGCTCGACCACGTCGAGCACATCAATCGTCCGCCTCGTCCGAGAATCCAACCCCATCTCGCAAGGCGTTCTGGTCCTGCTCCTGCTGCTGTCGATCATTTCGTGGGGCATCATCCTCTATAAGCTGTGGACGTATCGCGCGGCCAACAAACATACCGCGCAATTCCTGGAAGTCTTTCGCCGCAGCAGCAAGTTTTCCGAGGTACAGGCGGTCTGCCGGTCGCTCGGCGACAGCCCGCTGGTGGGCCTCTTTCAATCCGGGTATGCCGAACTGACCGCGCAGCTGCGCCAGGCGGCACCCGACGCGAGCAACGGACCCAATCCGCGACCGCCGGCCGGACGTCCTACTCTGAAGAGCCTGACGGCCGTGGACCGGGCCCTGATGCGCGCATCTGTCGTGGAAATCAACAAGCTCGAGCGGCGCGTGTCGTTTCTGGCGACGACCGCCAGCATTGCGCCGTTCGTCGGTCTGTTCGGCACGGTGTGGGGCATCATCATTGCTTTCGACCGCATCAGCCAGACCGGATCGACCAATCTCGCCGTGGTCGCGCCCGGCATCGCCGACGCGCTGATCGCGACCGGGGCGGGACTCTTCGCGGCAATTCCGGCGGTGTACTTCTACAACCTGCTGTCACAGCGCGTGAAGCTGTTCGCGTCGGAGATGGACGATTTCGCGATGGAGTTTCTGAACATCGCCGAAAGGAACTTCACGTAGGGGATGCCGAAAGTTCAAGCCAACAACGCCGGTGCTGGGCGCCGCGGCCGACGCATCGCCAGCTCGCTGGCTGAAATCAACGTCGTACCGCTCGTCGACGTGATGCTGGTGCTCCTGATCATCTTCATGATCACGGCGCCGATGATTCAGCGCGGCGTCGACGTGAATCTGCCGGTCGCCCGGCGCTCGTCGCAGATCGCCGGCGAACGCATTTTCGTGAGCATTCCCGTCAACTACCGGGAGTCGCACATCGTCTATCTCGACCAGGAGCCGATTCGCGCGGAGATCCTCGGAGAGCGCGTGCGCCAGAAGATGGAGCGGGCCGCCTCGAAGGAAGTGTTCCTGCGAGGCGATGGATCGGTGCGCTACCAGGAACTGATGGACATCTTCGACCGGCTCCGCGGCGCCGGGGTCGAAAAAATCGGCATGATCTCCAAGCTGCCGGAAGAACGCTGATGGACGTCACCGATGTCTTGCGCGATCGGCAGGGCGAACCGGACGGCCTGCAGAAGATGCTGGTGGCCTCCGTGGCGGCGCACATCGCGGTCGCGGCGCTGGTGACGGTCGCGCCACATTGGGGCGCCGCCACCACCGAGCCGCCGCGGACGATCATGACGATTTCCATCGCGGGTGGAGGCGACGGGCCGGTCAACGGCGGCATGACCACGATCGGCGGACGTCCGATCCAGCAGCAAACACCGCCGGCAGAGCCACCGAAGCGGGAAGCGGTTCGTCCGCCGGCCGTCAAAGAGCCGGAGATGACGGTACCGCTTCGCGCGGCCAAGCCCGCGAAGCCGGTCGCGAAAACCGAAGTGAAGCAGGCGCCGACCGAGGCGCGCGGCCGGACGCCGACACGCGGCGCGCAGGTCACGCCGGGCAATTCCATCGCTGAAACCGGTGTGCGGGGCCAGGGCTTCGGGCTGTCGACAGGAGGCGGGCCCGGCACCGGCTCATCGCTCGAGATTACCGGCGACTTCTGCTGTCCCGGCTACATTGCGACGATGGTCGATCGCATCCGCGGCGCGTGGAATCAGAACCAGGGCTCGCGCGGGATGTCGTTCGTCAAGTTCACGATTCAGCGCGATGGCCGGTTGACGGACTACATCGTCGAAAAACCGAGCGGCTCGACGCCGCTCGATCTGGCTGCGCTTCGCGCCGTCGCGGTGACGAAATCGCTGCCACCGCTGCCGAACGAGTATCCGAATCCGACGCTCGTCGTTCACCTGAGCTTCGAATACAAATGAAACACAGCATCCTCGCAGGAATCATGGCGGCGGCGACGCTCGCGGGTTGGCCGCGCGCGCAGCAACCGCCGCCGCAGCCGCCCCCCACGACCCAGCAGCCGAGCGAAATCGGTGCGACCATCGGCTCGGAAGCCGGCGGACCGCCTCGGCTCGCGGTGCCCGATTTCATTGCGCTCTCCACCGACGCTGAAACCGTCGCGATCGCGAAGATTCTCGGTCAGGTGCTGTGGGACGACCTCAACTTCGAGCACGAGTTCGCGTTCATCCCGCGTGATGTCTACTCGTCGATCCCGAAGGCGACATCGTTTGCCGACGTGCCGTTCGATCGCTGGCGCGAGCTGAACGCTGACGGGTTGGTGATCGGGACCGTCCAAAAAGTGGATGGCGGGATCAAAGTCGAAGTGCGTCTCTTCAACGCCCGGACGCGTCAGTCGGCGTTCGGCAAGGAGTACACGGGTGCTGCCGCGGCGAACCCCCGTCGTTATGCGCACATGGTGTCAGACGACCTGCATCTGTCGCAGCGCGCCCTTCACGGCGTCGCGCAGACCAGGCTGACCTTCGCGTCCGATCGCGACGGCGAGCGCATGAAGAACACGGTCCAGAAGCGCGATGTGAAGGAAATCTACATCGCCGACTACGACGGGGAGCGTCAGACGCGCGTCACGGTCAACGGCACGCTGAACGTGTTTCCGCGATGGTCGCCCGACGGACGGTCCATTGCCTACACGTCGTACGGCAAGGGCACGCCGCAGATCCTGATCTCCAACATCTTCCAGGCGACACGCGAGGAAGTCACCAGGGGAAACGACGAGAACTGGCTGGCGGCGTGGTCACCGGACGGCACCAAGCTGTGCATCGCCTCGCCGCGCGAAGGCCATGGCTACACGAATCTGTATGTCATCAATCGCGACGGCTCGGGCCTCAGAAAACTGACCAGCCATCCCAGCATCAACACCTCGCCGACCTGGTCGCCGTCCGGCACACAGATCGCGTTCAGTTCCGACCGCACCGGCAACCCGCAGGTGTACGTCATCGGCGCCGACGGCGTCGGGCAGGCGCAGCGCATCACGACGTCCGAGAGCTATGCGGACAAGCCGACCTGGTCGCCGGCGCCCTACAACGAAATCGCGTACACCGCGCGCACCGGGCCCGGCAACGACATCAAGGTGATCGACATGGCGACGCGCGAAGTGCGTCAGTTGACGTTTGGCGAGGGATCGAACGAGAGCCCGGCGTTCGCCCCCAACGGGCGCCATATCGCCTTCACGTCGACGCGCGCCGGCAAGAAGCAGATTTTCACGATCGCCCGAACCGGCAAGGACCTCAAGCAGCTGACGCGATCCGGCAACAACGAACACCCGGACTGGTCGGCCAAATGACAACGGAGTGATGATGATGGTGCGACGGATTGCAGTGATCCTGACGGCGGCTTCGCTGGCGGCCGCGGTGGCTTGCCACAAGAAAGCGCCGCCGGTTGCGCGTCCGGCTCCTCCCCCGCCGACGTCCACAGCGCCGGCGACGCCGCCCGCGCCGCCCGAGCCGGTGCGTGAACCGACCAGCGTACCGACCGAGCCGGTGCGCGACGATGCGATTGCGTCGGCGTCGCTCGACGATCTGAATCGGAACTCGCCGCTGAAGCCGGTGTTCTACGAGCTCGACAGCAGCGAGGTCAGCCCGGCCGGACAGAAAGTGCTCGACGAGAACGCGACGGTGCTCAAGCGCTATCCTGCCTGGGCCATAACCATCGAAGGCCACTGCGACGAACGTGGAACCGCCGAGTACAATCTGGCATTGGGCGAGCGCCGAGCGGTGGCGGCGCGCGCCTACCTGGTCGCGCAGGGCATTTCAGCCGATCGGCTGCGCATCGTCAGCTACGGCAAGGAATTCCCGTTCGACCCGGGTCACGACGAATCGGCGTTCGCCAAGAACCGGCGCGCGCATTTCGTCATCACCGCGAAGTGAGCGTTATGAGACAGCGACTTTCCATCGGCATTCTCGTCCTGGCGCTCGCGGCCTGCGCCGCGTCGCCCGCGGCGGCCGCGAACAAAGAGCACCAGCAGTTGATGGCCGACCTGCGCATGCTCCAGGAGCAGTCGCAGGTGCTGCAGACCCTGCTCGGCACGCTGACCGAGGCGCTGAAGGCCGTCAACACGCGCCTCGACCAGCAGACCGAGGTCAATCGCAAGGCATTCGCCGATTCCAAGCTGGTCATCGACAACCTGACCAATGACGTGCGCGTGATCCGCGAGAAGATCGACGACAACAACGTGCGCGTCGGGTCGCTCACCCAGGAAGTGAACTCGCTCCGGCAATCGATGCAGCAGCTGGCCACCCGCCCGTCGACGATGGAACCCGACAGCGCGGCCGCGGCACCCGCCGCCGGAGGAACCCCGCGCCGCCGACCGGCGTGATCGGCGACTCGCCGGAGAAAACGTGGAACGCGGCGTGGGCCGACTACACGGCCGGCCAGTACCGATCTCGCCATCATGGGATTCGAGGCCTACATCCGCGACAATCCGCGAGCCGACAAGGCCGACGACGCGCAGATGCACATCGGCAACTCGTATCTCAACGCCGGCAAGAACGACAAGGCGGTGGAGGCGTACGACAAGACGATTCGCACCTACCCGTCCGGCAACGTCGTGCCCGACGCCTACTACAAGAAGGGCCTCGCGCTGATGAACCTGAAGAACGTCGGCGCCGCCCGCGAGGCCTGGGAGTTCGTCGTCAAGAATTATCCGAATAGCGACGCGGCGAACCAGGCCAAACAGCGTTTGCTCGCGCCGACGATCAAACCTGACTAACGCCCCGCGCTGCCGGCGGAGTACAATCGCGTCTCTATGGGCAGCGTCAACAAAGTGATCCTCGTCGGCAACCTCGGTCGAGACGCGGAGCTGCGTTACACACCGGGCGGCGCCGCGGTCGCCACGCTCAACATGGCGACGACCGAAGTCTGGAACGACAAGGCGGGCCAGCGGCAGGAAAAAACCGAGTGGCACCGCGTCGTGCTGTGGGGCAAGTCGGCCGAGTCGCTGTCGGAATACCTGACGAAGGGCAAGCAGATCTACGTCGAGGGCCGGCTCCAGACGCGCCAGTGGGACGACAAGGACGGCAACAAACGGTACACCACGGAAATCCGCGGCGACCGCATCGTGCTGCTGGGCGGCGGCGGGGGCAGGGGCGGCGGCGCCCCGCGCGGCGACGACAGCATGGGCAGCCACGGCCCATCACCGGCGCCTGAGTCGTCCGAGCCACTGACCGACGACGATATTCCGTTCTAGCGAACGGAAGTTAAAAGTTAGAAGTTAAAAGGCAAAAGTTAAAGTTGAAGCTTTGAACACGAAGTACCGAACTTCCGTTCTAACTTTGACTTTTAACTTTTGACTTCTAACTTTTAACTTTTCTTGTCGGTCCTTCCGTACCTGTCTTCCAGTCGGACGACGTCGTGCAGTTCCGGTGTCGAGACCTCGAAGATGTCGCTGTCTACGATGGCCGTCATCCGGTGCACGGTCTTCGGCGTGATGTGCACGGACTCGCCGGGCTGCATTTCCTGTTTCAGCAGTTTGCCGTCTCGTTCGATCTCGAACCACAGCTTGCCCGAGTGCAGGTAGATGGTCTCGTCCTTCTGGTTGTGGTACTGCAGGCTCAGCGCGTGTCCGGCGTTGACGTGAATCAGCTTGCCGACGTAGCGATCGGTCTTCGCCCAGTGCAGCTCGTAGCCCCAGGGTTTTTCCACGCGCGTCATCTCGTCGCCCACGATTCACTCCTTGATCAGCGCCAGCCGGCCGAGGGTGACCAGCAGCTCGCGCTCGATGTCTTCGATGGTTGCGAGGCGGAGAATGCGGCGCGCCACGGCGCGCAACTCGTCGTACCTCAGCTCCGACAGCACCTGCTTGGCCACCGGAATCGCCCCGGGCGTCATGCTGAATTCGGTCAGGCCGAGTCCGACGAGCAGCGTCAGCACCGCCGCGTCGGACGCCATCTCGCCGCAGAGCGAGACCGGAATGCGCCGTCGCCCCGCGGCGCGGCGGACCATGAGAATGATCCGGAGGATCGCCGGGTGCAGCGGTTCGTATAGTTTGGACACCCGTTCGTCCGCGCGATCGACCGCCAGACAGTACCTGAATCAGATCGTTGGTGCCGATGGTGAAGAAGTCGACCTCGCGCGCCAGGAGGTCGGCCGTGTAGGCGGCCGCCGGAATCTCAATCATCACCCCGACCGGCACCGGCGGCGCGGTCATGCCGCGCGCCGCCAGATCGGCCGACGCCTGCGCAATCATCGCCCGCGCCGCGCGGACCTGCTCGACGCTCGAGACGAACGGAAACATGATGCGCAAATGACCGTGCCGCGCCGCCCGCAGCAGCGCGCGCAGCTGCACGAGAAAGAGCGCCGGCCGTGTCAGGCTCAGACGCAGGCCGCGCAGACCTTGTCGGCTGGTGCGCTGCGCTTCCGGTTCCCAGCCGCCCGCGAGCGGCCGCCGCATCTGTCGTGACGCCAGCTGATCCTCGTCAATGTCGAACGTCCGGACCGTGACGGTCCCCGGGGCCATGCCTTCGAGCATGCCGCGGTAGATTTCGTACTGCCGATCTTCGTCACCCACATCGTCCGCGCCGCTGGTGACGAGGAATTCCGAGCGGTAGAGCCCGATCCCCTCCGCCCCGGCGTAGCGGGCCGCCGCGAGATCGTCGGGGAACTCGATATTGGCCTCGAGGCGAATCCGGACGCCGTCAGCGGTCGCCGCCGGCCGGCGCCGTTCGGCATCCACGGTCGCCGCCGGCCGGTGGTCCTCGCCCTGATGAGCGGCGCGCGCGAGCTCTTCTTCGGTCGGATCGAGAATCAGCGTGTTCGCGGATCCGTCGATGATCACCAACTGCCCCGCCTGCACCTGGCTGCTGGCGTTGTGCAGGCCGACGACCGCCGGCACCTCGAGCGAGCGCGCGAGAATCGCGGTGTGATAGGTGCGGCTGCCCGCGTCCGTCGCGAAGCCGCGGACTTTCGTCCAGTCCACCTGCGCGGCGATCGACGGCGTCAGCTCGTCGGCGATCAGAATCGACGACTCGTCGAGCTCGCGCAGCAGCTCGCGCGCGGTGGCGACGCCCTGGCTCAGGTTCATGCGCAGCCGGCCGACGAGGTCGAGGACGTCGCCTTTCCGCTCGCGCAGATACGGATCGGCGACCTCGTCGAAGACCGCGCTGAACTCGTGCGAAACCTGCTGGACCGCCCACTCGGCGTTGACGCGCTGTTCGCGGACGATATCCGCCGCACGCGGCACCAGCATGGCGTCGTCGAGCATCAGGAGCTGCGCGTCGAAGAGCGACGCGATTTCCGGCCGGCGTTTCGCGACCCGCGCGCGAATCTCGACGAGCTGATCCCGCGATCGGATCCGGCTGTCCTCGAGCCGCCGCAGCTCGTGATCGACGCGGGCCGGCGCGATCTGGTAGCGCAGCGCCTGCGACCGCTGAATCAGGAGAACGGCGCGGCCCGCGACGATACCGGGCGACACGCCGATGCCGGTCAGGCGCCGCATACGTCCTCGCCGAATCCGGATTGCACCAGGGCCACCAGCGCCGTCACGGCGTCACGTTCGTCTGTACCGTCCGCGGAGATCGTGATCTTCGATCCTCGCGCCGCCGCGAGCAGGAGAATCCCCATGATGCTCTTGCCGTCCATCTCGCGCCGATCGCGCGATACGCGCACGCGCGCTTCGAACCGCGTCGCCAGGTGGACGAACTTCGCCGCCGCCCGGGCATGCATGCCGAGCTGGTTCACGACGGTCGACTGAGATCTCCGGACGGTCATCGTCGCGGCCTTCTCGCCGCGGAGGAAATCCGAGGCGACCCAGATGGCGTTGCGTCCGTGTTCGCGCATCTCCTTCGCCACCGCGAGCAGATCGGACGATTTGCGGAGGCCGGCCAGCTTGATCAACATCGGCAGGTTCACGCCCGTGATCACCTCGAGGCGGTCCTTTTCGAGAAACGTCATCCCGAGATTGGACGGCGTCCCGCCGAACATGTCCGTCAGCAGCAACACGCCTTCCTCGCCGCGGACCCGCTCGATCGCCTGCGCGATGTCCTCCCGCGCGTCGTTGACGTCGTCGTGCCAGCCGATCGAGACCGGGGTGAATTGCGGCAGGTCGCCGACGATCATCTCGGCCGCGTTCACGAGCTCGACCGCGAGCTGTCCGTGGGTGACGACGACGACTCCGATCACGACTGTCTATCGTAAGGCAGGATGGGCAGGATAGGCAGGAAGGGTGAGCCGGTCGTCGTCCAGCACCCTCCTGCCCTTCCCGCCCTTCCTGCCCCGGTTACGCATGCGCAATGTCCCGGTGCCGGACTCGCACGCGCGCGGTAGCGACCGCGGCGAGCGCCCGCCGCAGCCGCTCCGCGATCATCACCGAGCGATGCCGGCCGCCAGTGCAGCCGATCGCAATCGTCAGATAGCTCTTCCCTTCCGCAACGTAGAACGGGACGACGTAGCGCACGTATTCCTCGAGCCGTTCCATGAAGGCGCGCGTACCGCTGTCGCGTTCCATGAACTCCACGACCGCCCGGTCGCGTCCGGTCCGGCGGCGGAGCGTCGGGACGAAATGCGGATTGGGCAGGCACCGCGCGTCGAACACGAGGTCCGCGTCGACCGGCAGACCGTACTTGAATCCGAAGCTGAGAAGCGTAATCACGAGACGGGCCCGCGAACGCTCGCGGGACAGGCTCATGAAGAACTGCCGGAGCTCGTGCACCGTCATGTCCGACGTGTCGACGATCTCGTCCGCAAGATCGCGGATGACGTTCAGCCGCGCCCGCTCGTCGCGAATGCCCTCGCTGACCGGCCGGTCGGGCGCCAGCGGATGCGGACGGCGCGTCTCGCTGAAACGCCGCACCAGCGCGTTGTGGCTGGCTTCCAGGAAAATGAGGACCGGGTTGAGGCGCGGCAGCTTCCGCAGCTGCCGGAAAATCTTCGGAAAGGACGACAGCAGCCCGCCCTCGCGCACGTCGACGACGATGGCGACTTTCTGGATGTCGCCGCCGGCGCGCAGCGACAGCCGGGCCAGCGTTGGAATCAACATCGTCGGCAGGTTGTCGACGCAGAAGTAGCCGAGATCCTCGAGCGCCCGAATCGCCTGCGATTTGCCGGACCCGGACAAGCCGGTGAGGACGATGAACGGCTGGCCGGATCGCTTCCCCTTCCGGGCGGACTGGCTTTCCTGCCCGCCCTCCGGCCTTTCTGCCTTCTGGCCTTTCGGTCGGCTGACACGTCGGCGCCTCACCTGATTTCCTCGTCTTCTTCATCGGGCGGAGAGGCCAGCGCCGACGCCTGACGCAGCGTGGCCTCGAGGCGATCGGCAAGGGCGCGGGCCGCGTGATGGCCGCGCGAGCGCAGCAGCTGATTGCGAGCGGCGACCTCAACGAGAATGGCGATGTTGCGGCCCGGCGCGACCGGCATCCGCAGCAGCGGGACGCGCAGCCCGAGGATCTCGAAGAAATGATCGTCGAGTCCGAGCCGCTCGTACTCGCGCGCCGGATCCCACCGCTCGAGCTGCACCACCAGCTCGACGCGCTTCGACGATCGCGTCGACGCGATGCCAAACAGCTCCATGACGTTGATGACGCCGAGCCCGCGCAGCTCCATGTGGTGTCGCGTCAGTTCCGGGCAGGTGCCGATCAGAATCGTCTCCTGGCGCCGGCGCAGTTCCACGGTGTCGTCGGCGACCAGCCGGTGGCCGCGGACGATGAGATCGAGCGCGCACTCGCTCTTGCCGATGCCGCTCTCGCCGACGAGCAGCACGCCGAGGCCGAGGACATCCATCAGCACGGCGTGCATCATCGTGCGCTCGGCGAGCGAATCCTCGAGCATCGACGACAGCTTCGCGATCGCCATTGGCGTCGCCACGGCGGTTTTCAGCAGCGGTACGCGCGCGCGTTCCGCTTCGACGATCAGCTCCACCGGCGGCTGGAATCCGCCGGTAATGAGCACGCACGGGAAATCGAGCGTCAGCGCGAGGCGCATCGACATGATGCGCGCGGCCGGCTCCAGGCTTTCGAGATAGCGGATCTCGCTCTCGCCGAAGATGAGGACGCGGCCCGGTTTCAGGTACTCGTGAAAGCCCGCGAGCGCGAGGCCGGTCTTCTGGATGTGGGGACTGGTGATGACGCGGTCGAGACCGTCGGCCCCCGCCAGCAGCTCGAGCGGCAGACCGAACGTTTCGGGCCGGCTGCCGAGCAGCGCGCCGACGGAGACGCCGGGAGGAGGACTAGCCATGTGAAGTCGTCAGTCGCCTGTCGTCAGTCATCAGTCTATAGTCTTCAATCGTCAGTCGTAGTCATCAGTCGACGATTGAAGACCCTGACTGACGACTGACGACTCTTGACTGACGACTTCCGACTGGAGACCGATGACCGGCGACTGGCGACTGAGCGAGTCAGGCTTCAGTCTCCACGAGCGTGAGTTCCCCGTTGACGCGCCGGTACAGCACGTTGACCGCCGACGTCTGGAGATCCCGGAAGACGACGACGCCGTCGCCGCCGGCGTCGATTTCGCGGGCGGCATCGGCGACCGACATCGGTTTGAGCGGCTGCCGTGACGCCCGGACAATCCGCGGCATCCGCACGCGCTCGCGCCGGCGCGGCGTCTTGGTCGTGGCGGCCGCTTCTGCGGCGGGCATCCCTTTGATGTCGCCGTCGCGCTTGCGCCGCTCCCACTTGCCTTTGACGCGCTGCGCCTGTTGCGTGAGCTTGCCGATGGCCTGGGTGATCGACGCCTCCCAGTTGGTGGCGTCGCCTACGCCGTGGAGGAATTTTTCTCCTCGGGCGTGCAGTGTGATGTCCGCGCGGTGACGGTGCTTCTCTCGGGTGAGCACGACCTGCGCCGACAGCGCGCGATGGTTGAGCACCCGTTCGAGCTTGCTGAGTTTGGTGAGGAGCAGGCGCCGGAGAGCGGGGGTGATGTCGACGTGACGGCCGGTGAGTTCGAGACGCATAGGGTTCGCTCGGCTAGAGCCTTCGCGGTCCACTTGCTGGGCGCTGGGCCCCTCAGGTACAGAACTTTGCGCTGGTTCGACGTCGGAATCTTCAATTCCTCGCGATACTTCGCAATCGTACGGCGCGCGAGGACCAGCCCCTCGCGCTGCAGGATGCTGACGATTTTCGAATCGCTGAGCGGCTTGCGCGGGTCTTCGTTCTCGATGATCTTCCGGATGCGCTGCTTGATCGTCACCGACGAGACGTTCTCGCCGTACGAGCTGCTGATGCCGCTGTGGAAGAAGTACTTCATCTCGAACACGCCTTGCGGCGTGTGCATGTACTTGTTGGTCACCACGCGGCTGACGGTCGACTCGTGCATGCCGATGTCGTTCGCCACGTCGCGCAGCACGAGCGGCCGGAGGTGTTCGATGCCGTGATCCAGGAAATCGCGCTGGAAGTTGATGATGCTCTTGGCGACCTTGAAGATCGTCTTCTGCCGCTGCTCCACCGACTTGATCAGCCAGAGCGCCGAGCGGAACTTGTCCTTCACGTAGGCGCGCGTCTCGTCCGTGTTGTCCGACGCGCTCTTGTCCAGCAGCCGTCGGTACACCGGGCTGATCCGCATCTGCGGCAGGCCGTCCTCGTTCAGCACCACGACGTACTCGTCCTCGACTTTCATGACGTAGACGTCGGGAATCACATACTGCGACTGCGTCGGGTTGAAGCGGCTGCCCGGCTTGGGATCCAGGTTCCGGATGATCTCGATGTGCTCCTTGAGATCGTCGATCGTCATCCCGAGCTTCCGCGCGATCTCCGGCACCTGGTGGTTCTGCAGCAGACGCAGGTGATCCGTGACGACCTTCTCGGTCGGCGTGTTTTCGAGACCGAGATGACGAATCTGCAGCAGCAGACATTCCTGGAGGTCGCGCGCAGCCACGCCGGTGGGATCGAACCCCTGCACCAGCTTCAAGGCGCGCTCGACGTCCCCGACCGGCCAGGGGCCCATCGCCGCCAGTTCTTCGAACGAGGCCACCAGATACCCGTCGTCGTCCAGGTTCCCGATGATCGCGGCGCCGATATCGCGGACGATGCTGTCGTCGGTCTGCATCGACAGCTGCCACATCAGGTGATCCGTGAGCGAGCTGGCCGTCGAGAGGGTGTTCTCGATGGGCGGTAGTTCCTTGACCTCCTGCGGGGCGCGCGGCCGGTAGCCGTCGTCCAGGTAGTCCCCGAAGAAGTACTCGTAATCCTGGTCGTCCCAGGTGTCGGTCTTGTTCGCCGCCTGTTCGGGCTCGGCTTTTTCCGGGGTGGCGGCGGCTTCGGCGGGCTGCAGTTCTTCGGTCGGAACCTCCTCCAGCATCGGGTTCTCGACCATTTCCTGGTTCAGCAGGTCCGAGAGCTCCAGCGTCGACATCGGCAGCAGCTTGATCGCCTGCTGCAGTGACGGCGTCAATATCAGCTTTTGAACGAGTTTCGTGTGGAGTTTTTGCTGGATGCCCATGAAGACGCGCGTCAGCTAAGTCGTTGTCGTTTAGTCACTTGCCAGCTACCAGCCCTGATCGACATCGGCAGGGTCCCGTACGTGGCGCCCAGCCGAATGCAATTCCTCTGCCTATTTTAATCCAATCGGAAGTCCGTCCCCAGATAAATCCGCCGGACCTCGTCGTCGGCCGCCAGGCTGTCGGGGGTGCCGCTCCGGAAGATGCCGCCGTCATGCACGATGTAGGCGCGGTCGGTGATCCGCAGCGTCTCCCGGACGTTGTGGTCCGTGATCAGCACGCCAATCCCGCGATCCTTCAGGTGAAAGATGATTTTCTGGATATCCGAGACCGCTATCGGGTCGATGCCGGCAAACGGCTCGTCCAGCAGGATGAACTTCGGCGAGATGACCAGCGCCCGCGTAATCTCCGCGCGCCGCCGCTCGCCGCCGGACAGCGTGTGTGCCGGCGCCTGCGCAAGCGGCGTCAGGTTGAGCTCCGCCAGCAGCTCGCGAAGCCGGGCGCGGCGGCTGGCGCCGTCGAGATCCGTGGTCTCCAGGATTGCGAGCAGGTTCTGTTCCACCGTGAGCCCGCGGAAGATCGACGGCTCCTGCGGCAGGTAGCCGATGCCCTTCCTCGCGCGGATGTACATCGGATCGTCGGTCACATCGCGCCCGTCCAGCTCGACGCGGCCGGAATCCGGCTGCGTCAGGCCGACAGTCATATAGAACGTGGTGGTTTTTCCCGCGCCGTTGGGCCCCAGCAGGCCGACGATCTCGGACGAGGCCACGTCGAGGCTCACGCCTTTCACCACCGTGCGCCCGCTATAGGATTTCGTGAGGTTGTGGGTCCTGAGGGTCGCCATCAGGGGCACTTCCCTCCACCCTTGGTCTGCGTCCGGATCTGACGGCTGCCGTCGATGACGATGCTGTCACTGGCCTTCACGAAGGTCAGCGTCTTGCCGGTTGTCTCGCGCTCGCACTGATCGATGATCGTCACCGGCGTGCCGCTGACGATGTATTTTTCGTCGGCCGTGGTGTACGTCATCCGCAGGCCGGTGGTCGTGCGGTTCTGCTCCCGAAGCGTCAGCGCATCGTAGGCCTCCAGACGCTCGAGCTCGTCGCCCGACGGCTTCAGGTACAGCTCGATCTTCGCGGCCTTCATGTCGCCGTCCGGGCCTGTCATGTGCACGTCGCCGGTATAGGTTAGACGCCGGTCGGCGTCGCCGTATTTCATCTCCGCCGCGGTGGCCGTGGACGGGACGCGCTCCCCCTTCTTGTCCCCACCGCCCTCGCTACCGGCCGGCTGAACACCGGCCCTGCCGGTGCCTTCCAGGATGCTCGTGGTGGTGACGCCGCCCGACGCGGTCAGATCGCCGGTCTTGTCGTCGACCACGATCGTGGGTGCCTTGATCGTCGTGTCGCCCTGAAACAACAGCGCCGACCCCGTGTACACGCCTTTCGCGTGAGCGCCGTCGTAATCGAGCGCGTCCGCGACGACGAAGACAGGCTGATCCTGTTTGAGCATCGACGGCATCTTTACGTCGTTCGCATGGTCGCCTGGCTTCTGGCCGCCTTTCTTCGCGGGCTGCAGCTGGCTCTTCACGCTCCCGCTTGCCTTCACCACCGGGCCTTCCAGGACGATGTCCACGCTTTTCGCGTCAACCGTAATCTGCTCGTTGACGACGTGCGGGACGAGCGCGCCGGGCTCGGACCCGCTCAGCGCCAGCGATCCGTTGTCGATGTCGTATCGGGCCGAGGCGGCCAGCGCAAACATGCTGCCGTCTTCGAACCGGACATTGCGGGAGAAGCGCGCATCTTCGATCGTGCTCAGGCCGGGTTTCAAGCCGACGTCCAGCGCCGCCGAGGTCGCACCGCGGTCCACTCCGGCGCCGCGTTCACGATAGAGGACGCCGCCAGTGAACAGCGCGCGCGTCAGACCGCGGCCGGGTTCGCCCTTCGCATCCAGCGCGTTGGCCTTGATCGTCCGCTCGGCGACGCCGGGCTCCTCCGGCATCGTCAACTCGACCCGGTCGCGAGCGGTAAGCGCCGTTGGCGCCGATCCATCGGGGCCGAGCGCGATGTCGATCGTGCGCGCCACGATTTGCCGGCCCGGCTTGCCGGTCTCGCCCGCCAGCTGGATGACTGCGTTGTCGGTGATGACCGCGTGCTCGAGCACGTCGCCGTTGGCGGCGTACTTCAGCGCGACCTCGGCACCGCTCAACGACTGCAGACCGCCAACCGGGGCGTTGGACGCGGTGATGCGCGCGTTGGTCCGCAGCGTCAGCATCTCGATCCGCTTTTCGTCGGCGCTCAGATTCGCGACGGCGGTGTCCGATTCGAGCACTTGCCCGCTCCGCTGAATGTGGACATTCCGCTCGAAGCGCACCACCTTGTCGCGTCGAGCGAATGTGGCGGTGCCCGACGACACGTCGGCGGCGCCAGCGCCGTGTTCGTCCGCCGCGATATGGACGACGGCCTGATCGAGCAGCGTCAGCGCGTCGCTGGTCTTCTCGTAGATCATCCCCGTGCCGGTGCCCTGCATCCGGCCGCGCGCGAATTCGACTGGTCCCTGCGCCCGCACGGTATCGTCGCTTTGCGCATAGGTCGCGTGCTCCGTTTTGACCGTCAAACCATCCGAGGCGGTCAGCCGGACGTCGCCGTCGAGCGCCATCGACGACTCTTTCTGTCCGAGGCGTCCCTCTTTCGCGGTCACGCTGAAGGTACGCGAACCGTTGCGCTCTTCGGTGCCGATGGTCACGCCGACGAGCGTGCTCGTCCCGTCCGCAAACAGCCGCTGCTTGTCGCAGCTCACGAACACGTCTTGCCGCGACAGCGTGAACCGTTCGACCTTGCAGCCGGTGCTCTCGACGACGACGCCCGGAGCGATGCGTGCCGGTTCAACCGGCGCCCGCGCCGGGCCGCGCCTGAACTGAAAACCGACGAAGACCGCGAACATCACGCCGAACACGGCAATCAGCAGACGGGCGCGTCGCTGCCAGAGGGTCATCAGTCGGAAGATGTGAGGATCGGCGGAGGTGAGGATGTGAGGATGTGCGGTTCGGAGGACCTCAGGTCGGCCAGCGTCAGCTCGACATAGGTTTCGCCGTTGTACTGGTTCTGATCGAGCGAGAACGCGACGTCGAGCGCCGTTTTGTGCCCGGCGAGAAAGTCGTGCCGCTCGGCCGCGCGCCAGGCGATCGCGCGGAAAATCCGGCCCTCCTGCTTGAGCGCCATCTTGAGGTGGCGCTCTTTCAACTTTCGCGGACCGTCGATGATTTCCACCCCACGGGCAGCGAATACCGGGCGCGGGTTGCCGGCGCCGAACGGCGCCAGCGCCGCCACTCCGGCCGCGACACCGCCGGTGATGCCGCGAAACGTGAGGTCGCCGTCGATCCGCAGGCGCGGCATCAAGTCGTCGGGCCCGAGCGTCTCGTCGGCGACTGCGTTGATCGCCAGACGGAGCTCCTTGATGCGTCCTGCCTCCATCGCGAGGCCTGCCGCCTGCTTATGTCCGCCGAAGCGGAGAAAGAGATGGGCGCAGCGCTCGAGCGCGGCCAGCATGTCGAACCGCGGAATGCTGCGGCACGAGCCGTGCGCCGCGTCACCGTCCACCGACAGCACGATCGCCGGTCGATGAAAGGCGTCGACGAGCTTCGATGCCACGATGCCGATCACGCCGCGGTGCCACCCTTCGCCGCCGACGACCAGGACGGATCGGGCGCCCACGTCCGGATCGGTCTGCGACGATCTTCTTCGCGGCAGCCAGGATCTCCGCTTCTTCTTCCTGCCGCCGCACGTTCTCGCCGTCCAGCTGCAGCGCGAGCTGGCGCGCCTCCTCCGCCATCGTTTCGTCGGCGGCCAGCAGCAGCCGGGTCGCGATGTCCGGCGTGCTCATGCGGCCCGCGGCATTGACACGCGGGGCCACCATGAAGCCGATGTGGTAGCTGTCGACCGTCTTCCCGCTGAGACCCGACACGTCGAGGAGCGCGCGGAGACCGACCTTGTGCGGGCCCTTGGTGAGCAGATCGAGCCCGAGCTTCGCGATCACGCGGTTCTCACCAACCAGCGGCACGACGTCGGCCAGCGTGCCGATGGCTGCGACCTTGATGAACCCCGGCAGCCACGTCTCGCGGTCGGCGCGCCGGCACAGCGCCTGAACCAGCTTGAGCGCGACGCCGACGCCTGCCAGGTATTTATCGGGATAGCTGCAGTCGTGGCGCTTCGGATTGATCACCGCCAGCGCCTGCGGCAGCTCCGTATCCGGCTCGTGGTGATCGGTGATGATCAGGTCGACGCCGAGTTCCTGCGCGCGCCGCGCCGCGTCAGCGCCGCGGATGCCGCAATCCACCGAGATGATCAGCTGCACGCCCTCCGCGTGCAGCCGCTCGATCGCCGCCGGCAGGAGGCCATAGCCGTCTTTCAGGCGCTCGGGGATGAAGTGGACGACGTCCGCGCCAAGCATCTCGAGCGCGCGGCGCAGGATCACGGTGGAGGTGATGCCGTCCACGTCGTAGTCGCCGTGGATCGCAATCCGCTCCTTGCGCGCGATCGCCGCGAGAACCCGTTCGACCGCTCGTCCCATGTCCGCAAGCAGCATCGGATCGTGCAGGTGCTCGAGCGATGGGTTGAGAAATCGCCCCGCGATCTCCGGGTCCGAGAACCCTCGCTGACACAACAGCCGCGCCACGATCGGCGCGATCCCGAGCGACTCCGCAAGCGCCGTCGTCGCCGCGTCGTCGCACCCCAGAAGATCCCACCGTGGGCCGATGGTGGGCATTATTCCTGGCCTCTTGCTTGCTTCAACATGCACTCAACACAAAGGACACGAAGGACACAAAGGAAGGCATTCCTCTCAAGACTCCAAATGAGGCAGCCCAATTGTCATCGGCGCGGCCCTTCGGGTTCACAGCGCCCTCGGTGCCGGAGTGCTCGAAAGCACCTATGATGCGTGCTGCACGGCGATGCGGGTTCATACAGCTTTAGGTGTGGGTCTGCTCGAGAGTGTGTACAGAAATGTTTGTCCAATGAATTCGCCCGAGCCTCGCTGCAGTTTCGGCGCCAAGTGCGTATGCCAGTTGTCTACGACGGCACCACCATCACGCCGGCCTACGAATCGACTTCATCGTCGAAAATCTCCTTGTCGTCGAAATCAAATGCGTCGAGAGACTCTTGCCTGTGCACAGCGCCCAATTGCTCTTGCGTACCTCGAAATTGACCGGCTCTTCCAGCTTGGTCTCCTTGCTCAACTTCAATGTTCCGCATCATGCGTGACGGCATCCGTCGTGTCATCAACGCTCCCGAGGTGAACTGTGAGTAGCGAATCTTGCCCCTTTGTGTCCTTTGTGTCCCCTCTGTGTCGATTGTCCCGTTGGAACTAGCTACCCGTATCAATGAAATCGATCCCCAACCTACCCATGCTCCTGAACTTCGCGTAGCGCGCCGCCAGGCGCGCTTTGGTGTCCATCGCCATCACTTCCGTCAGCAACCGCGTGAGCACATCGTCGACGAGTTGCGCGGCGGCCGCGGCGTCGGTATGCGCGCCACCGATCGGCTCGGGGATGATTTCGTCGATGATGCCGGCCTTCAGCAAATCCGGCGCCGTGATCTTGAGCGCCTCGGCGGCCTCGACTTTCTTCGCCGGATCGCGCCACAGAATCGCGGCGCAACCCTCGGGCGGGATCACGCTGTAGATCGCGTATCCTGCATCAGCACCTTGTCGCCGACGGCGATCCCCAGCGCGCCGCCGCTGCCGCCCTCGCCGCTGACGATGACGATGATCGGCGTGTCGAGCATCATCATGTCGCGGAGGTTGACCGCGATCGCCTCGGCGACACCCCGCTCTTCCGACTCGATCCCGGGATATGCCGCCGGCGTGTCGACGAACACGACGATCGGGCGATGGAACTTCTCCGCCAGGCGCATCGCGCGCAGCGCCTTGCGATAGCCCTCGGGGCGCGCGTAGCCGAAATTCCTGAAGATCTTCTCCTTGGTGTCGCCGCCCTTCACGTGGCCGACCAGCATGATCGGCTGGTCCTTGTAGTCCGCGAAGCCGGCCATGATCGCGTGATCGTCCGCGAATCGCCGGTCGCCGTGGATCTCGGTGAAGCCCGGAAACAGGCGGGTGATGAAGTCCTCGAGTCCCGGACGGTTGGGATGACGCGCGACCAGGACGCGCTGCCAGGGTGTCAGGGATCGGTACAGCTCGGCGCGGACCGATTCGACGCGCCGTTTCAGCGACTCGAGCTCCCGGTCGCGTGCATCGGTATGGGGCAGGGCTTCGAGCGCCTCAACCTCTTTCAGGAGTACCGCGATCGGTTCCTCGAATTCGAGCGTTTCAGGCGGCATTGACACCCGTCCACGGTTCTTCACGAAGACACGAAGAACCTCGAAGGCCACGAAGCCACTGCCTTACAAGACCAACTTCGTCCCCTTCGTGTCCCTTCGAGACTTCGTGATGAGCCGTACACTTCTGCGTCATCGGAGCTCCACTGACCCGGTGCCGACGACACTCTCCACCTCGGCGATGAGCGCCGACGAGGGACGCACGCGGATCTGCGCGCTGACATCCACCCGCACCCGCAGCCGGTTCGGCGGCTCACCGGTTTCGACTTCGAACGACACTTTCCGGTCGCCCCGGTGGCGGGCGAAGATCTCGCCAAGCGTTTCGAGCGTCCCGCGGTCGGCCGGCTTCCGGAAGTGGATCGCAATCTCCCGGGCCAGCCGCTCGCGGACGGTTTCGAGCGGGGCAACCTCGGACGCCAGCAGACGGACCGACTCCTCGTCGCGCTCGAGCCGGCCGCGCACGAGAACGAGCGTACCGGATTCAATCAAGCCGGCGCTGCGCTGAAAGGCCTCCGGGAAGGCAATCACCTCCACGCCCCCGCCGGCATCCTCCAGCGTGAACACGGCCATGCGGTCGCCTTTCCGCGTCTTGAGCGGCCGGACGGCACCGACGATCCCGCCGACGCTGGTGTCCACCTCGATCGGTTTCGGTCCACCGGGCCCCCACCCATTGTCGCGCGGCGCGGTCGGCACCCCTTCGGCCAGCTCGCCGATTGACTTCGCGCCGAAGTCTTTCAGCGCCGCTGCATAGCGATCGACGGGGTGACCGGTCCAGTACAAGCCGAGCGTCTCTTTCTCGTAGGCCAGCTGCTCGGCCTCGGTCCACGGCTTGGCCTCGGGCAACCGGGACCGTCCACCGGCTGGACTCGCGCTGCCAGCTTCGTCGTCGCCGCCGTCCCCAAGCCCGCCGAACAGCTGCGCCTGCCCCTCCAGGCGGTCGCGCTGGAGCCGGGCGCCGTGCTCGCAGGCCGCATCGATGGCCGCCATCAGCCGCGGCCGCATGCTGGCGGTCGGCAGCTCGGTCTCGCCGGAGATCGAATCGAAGGCGCCTGCCTTCACGAGACTTTCGAACACGCGCTTGTTGACCAGGCGCAGATCCAGTTCCTCGCACAACGCGTGCAGCGAGGCGATGCGCCCCTGGTTCTTCCGAACCGCCAGCAGCGACTCGATCGCCCCTTCCCCGACGTTCTTGATCGCGGTCAGGCCGAAGCGCACGCCTTGCGGCGTCACCGTGAAGCGCAGCTGGCTTTCGTTGATATCCGGCGGCAGGACCGGCACGCCACGGTCGCGGCACTCGCCGAGATAGAGCGCGAGCTTGTCCGTGTTCTGCGCCTCGATCGTCAGAAGCGCGGCCGCGAAGTGCCAGGGATAGTTCGCCTTGAGATAGGCGGTCTGATAGGCGAGGAAGGCGTACGCCGTCGAGTGCGACTTGTTGAAGCCGTAGCCGGCGAAGTGCTCCATCAGATCGAACAAGTGCGTCGCCTTCTTCTCGTTCGTGCCGAGCTTTTTCGCGCCTTCGACGAACTTGCCGCGCATCTTCGCCATGACCTCGGGGTTCTTCTTGCCCATGGCCTTGCGCAGCACGTCGGCTTCTCCCAGCGTGAAGCCGGCGACGACGTTGGAGATGCGCATCACCTGTTCCTGATACGCGATGACCCCGTAAGTGTCCGCGAGAATCGGCTCGAGCTGCGGCAGCTCGTACTTCACTTCCGTCCGGCCCAGCTTGCCGGCAATCCACGTGTCCACCATCCCGCTGCGGAGCGGACCGGGCCGATACAAGGCGTTCAACGCGATCAGATCGTCAAGCCGCTGCGGCTTCGACTTGCGC
Source organism: uncultured Acidobacteriota bacterium (assembly GCA_963792175.1). Classification (GTDB taxonomy): domain Bacteria; phylum Acidobacteriota; class Vicinamibacteria; order Vicinamibacterales; family CAVVIG01; genus CAWBVG01. Next base: position 103,626 of record CAWBVG010000035.1, on the reverse strand, counting down.
AGGATGTCGCGCATGCCGCTGCTTTCGAACTGGAAAATGCCGTAGGTCTGCCCTTCCTGGAAAATCTGATAGGTCTTCGCATCGTCGAGCGGCACGCGATCGATGTCGAGCTGCTCGCCGGTGGTGCGCTTGATCTCGGCGATCGCATCGTCGATCAGCGTCAACGTGCTGAGGCCGAGGAAGTCCATCTTCAGGAGACCGACGCGCTCGATCTCCTTCATCGACCATTGGGTGACGATTTCGTCGCGGGCACCCTTGTACAGCGGTGCGTACTCCGTGATCGCCTTTGGGGCGATGACGACTCCGGCGGCGTGGACGGAGGCATGCCGCGTCATGCCCTCGAGCCGGCGCGCGACGCTGAGCAGCTCCTTCACCTTCGGGTCGTTCTGCTCCATCAGCCGGAGCGGTTCGCTTTCCTCGAGCGCTTTCGCCAGCGTCATGTCGAGCGCCGGCGGGATTTGCTTCGCGACCTTGTCGACGTCCGCAAACGGCATCTCGAGGACGCGCCCGACGTCGCGCACCACCGCCTTGGCCTTCATCGTTCCGAAGGTGATGATTTGCGCGACGTTCTCGCGTCCGTACTTCCGCGTCACGTAGTCGATGACTTCGCCGCGGCGCCGCTCGCAGAAGTCGATGTCGATATCGGGCAGCGACACGCGCTCGGGATTCAGAAACCGCTCGAAGATGAGGTCGAAGTCGATCGGGTCGACGTCGGTAATCCGCAGGCAGTACGCGACGAGGCTGCCGGCCGCCGATCCGCGTCCCGGGCCGACCGGAATGCCCTGCTCGCGGGCGTAGCGGATGAAATCCCAGACGATCAGGAAGTACCCGGGTACTCCATCTTCTTGATCATCTCGAGCTCGTAGGACAGGCGCCGCTCGTACTCGTCGATCGTATGCCGCAACCGGCCGGCCGCGGCCAGCTGCTGCAGGCGCGTGAGCCGCTCCTTGAACCCCTGGCGGGTGACGTGATCGAAGTACTCGTCGAGCGTGAAGCCGGGAGGCACGTCGAAATTCGGCAGGTAGTTCGTCCCTTCCTGCAGCTTCACGTTGCACCGCTCGGCGATGCGCATCGTGTTTCTGAGCGCGTCCGGGAAATCCTTGAAGACCTCCGCCATCTCCGCCGGCGTCTTCAGGAAGAATTGCTTCGCGTCGTAGCGCAGGCGCTTGGTGTCGGTGAACGCTTTGCCGGTGCCGATGCACAGCAGGATGTCGTGCGGGTGCGCGTCGGCCTCCCGGAGGTAGTGCACGTCGTTGGTGCACACCAGCGGCAGATTGAGATCCCGGGCCAGCGCCGGCAGTCCGCTGTTGACGACGCGCTGTTCCTCGATGCCGTGCCACTGGAGCTCGAGGAAGAAGTTGTCGGGGCCGAGAATGTCCCGATACGCGGCGGCCGCGTCGAACGCCTTTCTTTCCTGCTGGTGCGACAAGCCTTCCGCCACTTCGCCTTTGAGGCAGCTGCTCATCCCGATCAGCCCCTTGGCGTGCCGCGCCAGCAGTTCGCGATCGATGCGCGGCTTGTAGTAGAAGCCCTCGGTGTATCCGGCCGACACCAGCTTGATCAGGTTGTGATAACCCTCGTCTGTCTCCGCGAGCAGGATCAGGTGATTGGCCGTCTCGCCGGGATTGCCGCTCTTGGTCAGCCGGCTGCCCGGCGCCATGTAGACTTCGCAGCCCAGGATCGGCTTGAGCCCGCGCGCCCGCGCGTGGTCGTGGAAAATCACCGACGAAAACATGTTTCCGTGCTCGGTGACGCCAATCGCCGGCATTTTCAGCACGGCCGCCTGATCGAGCAGCTCGTCGATCCGGCAGGCGCCGTCGAGCAGCGAAAACTCGGTATGCAGATGAAGGTGAACGAACTCGTTCATCGAGCCCCTAGCCCCTAGCCCCTACTCCCACTCGATGGTGGACGGCGGCTTCGAGCTGATGTCGTAGACCACGCGGTTGATGCCCTTCACTTCGTTGACGATGCGCGACGAGATGTGCGCCAGCAGATCGTGCGGCAGCCGGGCCCAGTCGGCCGTCATGCCGTCGCGGCTCTCGACGGCCCGGATCGCGACCGTGTACTCGTAGGTGCGCTCGTCGCCCATGACGCCAACGCTCTGCACCGGCAGCAGCACCGCAAAACTCTGCCAGAGCTTCGTATACCATCCGCCGCGCTTCACTTCTTCCGCAACGATGGCGTCGGCGCGGCGCAGCAGCGCCAGCCGGACGGGCGTGACATCCCCCAGAATGCGCACGGCGAGCCCTGGTCCCGGGAACGGCTGCCGCACCACAAACTCTTCCTCGAGGCCCATCTTGCGGCCGACCTCCCGCACCTCGTCCTTGAACAGCTCGCGGAGAGGTTCGACGAGTGTCATCCGCATCCGCGCCGGCAGGCCGCCGACGTTGTGGTGACTCTTGATCATCGACGACTGCCCGACGATGGCAATCGATTCGATGACGTCGGGATACAGCGTGCCCTGAGCCAGGAAATCGACCTGGCCGAGCTTTGCCGCCTCCTCCTCGAATACGTCGATGAACGTCGCGCCGATGATCTTCCGCTTCTGCTCGGGATCGGTCACCCCGGCGAGCCGTTCGAGAAAGAGCTGCGAGGCATCAGCGAACACCAGCGGCAGCCGCAGCCGCTCGTAGCGTTTGCGAATCTGCGCGGCCTCGTCGAGCCGCAGCACGCCGTTGTCGACGAAAATACACGTCAGTTGATCGCCGACCGCGCGATGAAGGATCAGCGCGGCGACGGTGGAATCGACGCCGCCGCTGAGCGCGCACACCACACGGCCGCACCCGACTTGCGCGCGGATCCGCGCCGTCGCCTCTTCGACGAACGACGCCATCGTCCAGTCGCCGGTGCAGCCGCAGATCCCGTAGGCGAAGTTCCGCAGAATCTCGAGGCCGCGTTCGGTGTGAACGACTTCCGGGTGAAACAGAATCGCGTACAACAGCCGCGACGGATCAGACATCGCGGCCACCGGCGCATTCGCGCTCGTCGCCACCACCTCGAACCCGTCGGGGGCCGCCGAGACGAAATCGCCGTGACTCGCCCACACCCGGATTTCCTCGGGGACGTCGACGAACAACGCGGCGGGGTCGCCCGCCTCGCGCCGCTGGCGCTTCGGCGCGGAGCCCCGGTCACCTTCACGACCGCATGGCCGTACTCGCGCTGCGGCGCCGGAGCGACGCGGCCGCCGAGATTCTGCGCCATCAGCTGCATGCCGTAACAGATTCCGAGGACGGGACTGCCGATGTCGTACACGCCGGGATCGCATTTCGGCGCGCCGAGCTCGGACACGCTCTTGGGCCCGCCCGACAGGATGATGCCGGCCGGCTTGCGGGCGCGAATCGTTTCGAGCGGCGTGTCAGGCGCCCACACTTCCGAGTACACCGACAGCTCGCGCAGTCGCCTGGCGATGAGCTGCGTGTACTGCGAACCGAAATCCAGCACGAGGATGGTTTGATGGGCCACGGAAGGAACCACTATTATAACGGTGTGACGGCGACGTGGACCACAAGATGTTGTAGTGCACTTGCCCTGATCAGTTGCTGCGGCATCGCGCCGAGCGACGCCCAACCGAAGTCCGATCGCACGCCGCTGCTCCTCTTTCCCACGCGGCCGGTCTGGACGCTCGCACTGAACAACCAGATCACGGTCGCCGCCCGCGTACGACGCGACGCGCGCGTTCTTCTCCATCGACGGCGATCGGCTTGTGTGTTACGAGCTCCTGTCGGGAACTCAGCTCTGGATCGCGAACCTGCGGCCGACGCTGGAGCCGGTCGCCGGCGACGGACTCGCTCTTCATCGTCGATGCGGCCGACACTCACGGCGTTGCGTGCCGAAGACGGCACCGTCGCGTGGCAGCTCCCGTTTACCGAACCGCTCGCGGTGCGCCCTGTCTGGGACAACGGATGGCTGGTCGTGTCGACCTCGGCGGGATCGGTGCTCGCCTTTCGCGCGGCCGATGGTCACCTCATCTGGAGCCGCGATCTGGGATCGCCGGCGCACGCGCTGCCCGCGCTCGCGGCGGATCGGGTGTACGTGTCAACGGAGGATCGCCGCGTCGTGGCGCTGAATGTGGCGGACGGCGCCCCGTTGTGGGAGCGGCGACTGGGCGGGCCGCCGAATGAGATCCTCGCGCTCGACGATCGCGTCTACGTCGGCGCCAAGGATCATTTCTTCTACTGTCTGATGGCCCGCGACGGCCGCGTCGACTGGCGCTGGCGGATCGGCGGCGACATCGTCGGCGTCGCCACGTCCGACGAGAACAACGTCTATTTCGTGGCGCAGGACAACGTGCTTCGGGCGCTCAACCGCAAGAGCGGTGGACAGCAATGGCTCCGGCCGCTGCCGTTTCGGCCGGTGTGGGCGCCGGTCCAGGTGGCGGGAACGATTGTCGTCGCCGGCCAGTCGCCATCACTTCGCGCATACAAGATCTCTGACGGGACGTCCGCCGGCGAGGTATCGGCGGCCGCTGAAATCGCGGCGGCCGCCCACGTCGTCGAGAATACGTTTACCGGGCTGCCCACGGTGCTGATCGTCACGCACGACATCAAGGCGGGTGCGGCCGCCCTCCTGATCACGCGCACGATCGAACCGGCGAGCACTCCGCTCGCACCGCCGAATCCGCCGATTCTCTTGCCGCCGCTGTCGCCAGCCTCGTGAAAAACGCCGTATTCACGCCGGATGTTCGAGCGGCGATCCTGACGGGCGATCCGTCCCGGGCGTCGGCGCGGCGGGCGACATAGCCCTGATACAACGTGACGTACGCGCCGAGCGCCGTCAGCCCGAGATACTCGAACACGATGCCTCGCACCAGCAGCGCGGCGAGCTGAAGCGGGAAGACAGCCAGACCGACCAGCGGCACGAAGGCGATCAGGCCGACGCCAGACCAGGCCAGCGCTGACGCGAACGTCGCGGCCACGACCAGACCGAGCACGACGAAGAACACACCCGCCAGATCCCGAAACTCCGATCGCACGAAACGCGAGGCCGCACGCACGGCGTCCCCCAGCCCGACACCATCGACCGCCATGGCAATCTGCAGGAGCAGGTACAGCAGGTTCACGAGGGTGAACCACACGACGAGCAGCGCGGCCGCGACCGCCGCGATGAACGTCCAGCCGATGATCAGATAGCGTCCGCCGGCTGCGCGATAGCCGTAGACCACGAAGGTGAGATACCCGGCCACCGAGATGGCGTACACGATCATCAGGCCGGCACCCAGGGTGAGGTACGGACGGAAGAGTCGCGCGCAGCCGGCCATGAACCGCTGGAGCGTGAAGCGCGAGGCGTTGCGAAGTGTGCCGACCGTCACCGACTCGCGCTCGATCGGCGGCGCCGCCGCGTTCGCGGCGACGAGCACGTCCACCGTCCCGCCCTTGACCGCAAACATCAGCACGGAGCCGCCGAGCAGGACCAGCGTGAACGCGGTCATGAATGCGACGAGCGCCACCGGCTCGGACAGGAGCGTGCTGGCGATGGTCGTGAAGATCTCGCGCAGGCTGCCCTGCAGGAGATCTCCCAGATCCGCGCCCAGCAGCACCGCGACCAGTATCGCCGCTCCGATAATCGGCACCGCCAGCAGGACCTGAAAGGTGGTTTGGGCGATGAACTGAATGGCCACGGTCTGCCAGTTCGCCGCGGCGAGCAGCGCACCGCGCTTCAACAGATGCTTCAGGTCCAAGCAATTTCACTATAGCGTGTATCCTTGAATCACGGTGACCTCCATCGTGCGCGTCGTGCGCGTCGGCGTGCTGGCGGCGCTGGCCGTCGGCCTTGCCGGCTGGGGCGCGACGCGGTATCGGTTTGGCAACTCTGATCAGGCGGCGCTGACGCGCGTGGAAGCCGAGCTGCGGCAGCAGCTGGCCGCCAGCGCCGAAACGTTGGGCGCGATCGACGGCACGGGCGGTTGCCGATCGCGCCACGATTCGCGCGGCCGCGCGCGATCCCGCTGCGCGCCTGCGGCTCTTTGACGCGGTCGAGGCCGCCGTCGCCGCCGAGAGACCTGGCCGGCATCGGCCTCACCATCTACGACGCGGATGCCGCGCCCCTGGCGTGGGCCGGCCGCGTGTCCGATCTGCCCCGCTCGCGCGTCGAGGGCCCGGCGGCGCTGTTCGTCGCCCAGAGCGCGCTGGGTCCGCGCCTCCTGCGGATCGAGCCGGTCCTCGATCGCGCCCGCCCCGGCGATCCGGGGACCGACAGGTGGACGGTCGTCGCCGAGCAGGCGCTCGGTAACCCACCGGAGTCGCCCGGCCTCGGGGACGCGTTTGCCGTCTCGACGTCAATCGTCCCGGTTCGCCTGCGCGCCGTCATCGGCGGCTCCGCGCCACCACCGAACGCTTCGGGTCTGTACACATTCGTGATTCCGGCGCCGGACGGCAGCCCGCTCGTTGACGCCGAAGTCTCGTCGGCCGATCTCGCGGCCGCCCGCGACCGTTGGAGGCGCAGCAGCTGGGGAGCGGTCATCCTCGTGCTCGGCCTGACGCTCCTCGCGTGCGCGGCGCCGATCGTCGAACGTCGGCGGGATCTGGCCACCCGCGCCTCGCTGACGCGGGCCTCCCTGCAACTCGCGGCCATCCTGCTCGGCACTCTTGCATCGCTGCTCGCGGCTCTACGAGCCTGGACCGGATCGATATCGCTCGCCTCGCCGCCGAGCCTGCTCGTCACCTCGCTCGTGGCGGCGGCGCTCGGATGGCTGGCGGTCGACTTCGTGGAGCGGCGCCGCACCTGCCGTCCTCGTCCCAGCGGCGCGACCGAAGCCGGCACGATGCGGGTAACCGCCGCTTCCTTTGCCGCGGCAGCCCTCACCGTGATTGGCCTCGCGGTCTACGAGCGTGCGCTGTGGGCGCTCGTCTCCAATACCTCGCTCGATGTGCTGCACTTCTCGCTTCACCCGCTCAGCGCTGGCCGCCTCTCCGTCGCGTTCGCGTTGGTGCTGCTCCACGCTGCGGTCATGTGGATCGCAGTCGCCATCATCCGCGCCGCCGCCACCGCCACGCGCGCCTCGCGCCACCCCGCGCGTGCGTTGCCGGGCGCCATCGCCGGCGCGATCGTCGCCGCCGCCGTGATTGCCCGGTGGTCGGACGTCGATTCCCTTGATCCCGCTCGCGATTGCCTTTTCGGCGGCCGCCGCCGGCGCCTTCACGCTCGGGCGGCTCGGCGCCCGCCTGCATCGGCTGTCGCAGAGCGCGCGGCTGGGCGTGTCGTTCGTCGCCCTCGTCGCTCCCGCGATCGCGATGTACCCGTCCCTGTACGCCTACGCGACCGAAGCCAAGGAACGCCTCGTCGTCAACGACTACGCGCCGGAGGCGGCGAGTCAGCGCGACGACCTCCAGCGGCGGTTGCAGCGGACCGTCGAGCAGATCGACCAGGTGCCCTCGCTCGCTGAATTCGTTCTCGGGCTCACATCAGAAACGCCGACAACCGATCGCGCGTTCGTCGTCTGGTCGAACACCGACCTCGCGCGCTACCGCCTGACGTCGGCCATCGACCTGTACGATGCCGAAGGCCGGGTCGTCAGTTCGTTCGCGCTTCACTTGCCTGAGTACGCGACCGCTCGCTTCAAAGCATCCGGATGCGGCAGCTGGGAGCAGCCGTTCGACGAGATCTCGCCGTTCGGTTCGAGCGAGCGCCATGTCCTCCGGACCAGCCGCGGCATCTGCCAGGGCGGCCGTCTGGTCGGCAGCATCGTCGTGCGCGTGATGCTCGACTACCAGACGCTGCCGTTCATCTCTTCGCAGAGCCCGTACCTCGAGTCGCTGCGGCCGAATCCGCAGGCCCCACCCGAAGGCGTTTCGGGCCGGGACATCGAATTCGCCGTGTATGGGTGGAGCCGGGCGCCGCTGTTCGCGTCCGGCACCAGCGTCTGGACGCTTCCCGACGATGTCTTCCGGCGCATGGTGGAGTCGCGGGAGCCGTTCTGGGCGACCGTCGAACGCGACGGCCGCCGCTTCCGCGTCTACTTCCTGACGGACCGCGGCGGGATCTACGCGCTCGGCTATCCGGTCGTGACCTGGTTCAGCCACTTCGTCAACCTTGCCGAGTTGATGGTGCTGACGGGCGTGCTGTATCGTCGTGCTGCTCGTGCTCGCCACGCTGTTCAGCAGCGTCGTCTCCAGCGCGCCAGCCAGCGGCCGTGCGCTTCTCCGCGAGATTCGATCCAGCTTCTACCGCAAGCTGTTCCTGATGTTCGTGGCCGGCGCCATCGTCCCGGTGTTCATCCTCGCCGTCGCCATCCGCACCTATTTCGCTTCGCAGCTGCTGGCCGGCGCAGACGAAGCGGCGGCGCGGACCGTGACGACGGCGCAGCGCCTGGTCGAAGACTACGCGGCCTACGCGGCCATCCAGCCGCGGGGGTCGGGCGGCCTTGGTGCGGTCACCGATCAGATCATGGGGCTGGTGGCGCGCGCCATCGACGAGGACGCCAACCTGTTCGAACGCGCACGCCTTCAGGCGACGAGCGCGCGCGACATCTTCGCGTCCCAGCTGCTCACGACGCGGACACCGGCGCCGGTCTATCGAGCCATCATGCTCGACCGGCTGCCCACCTTCGTCGGCGACGACGCCTTTGGTGCGGTGGGCTATCGGCTGGCGGCGGCACCGGTCCGGGCAGGCGGACGCGACGGCATCGTCACCGTGCCGCTGACGAACCGTCAGCAGGAGATCGATCAGCGGATCGACGAGCTCGATCGCCAGGTCCTCTCGGCGATCGTGCTGTTCAGCCTCCTGGGCGCGGCGATCGGCTACTGGATGGCCGAGCGGATGGGGGATCCGGTCAAACGGCTGACGCGCGCGACCCGCCGGATCGCCCGCGGCGACCTCGACGCGAGGGTCGCGGCGACGTCGCGCGACGAACTGGGCCGCCTGGTGCACGACTTCAACCAGATGGCGGCCGACTTGAAGCGGCAGCGCAGCGAGCTGGAGCGGACGCAGCGGCTGGAAGCGTGGGCCGACATGGCGCGCCAGGTCGCCCATGACATCAAGAACCCGCTGACGCCCATCCAGCTGTCTGCGGAGCACGCGCGGCGTATCAACGCCGATCGCGGCCGGCCGCTGTCCCCGGTCCTCGACGATTGCGTCAACGCGATCCTCGCGCAGGTGACACTGCTGCGGCAGATCTCGGCGGAGTTCTCGAGCTTCGCGTCGTCACCGACGCCGCGCCCGGAAGTCACCGACATCGCCGCGTTGATTCATGAAGTCGTCGAACCGTACAGGACGGGCCTGAGCGGCCGGATCCGAATCGACGGTGGCGGCGCCGCCCGACCTGCCGCCGGTGACGATCGACCGCACGCTCTTCGCTCGGGCGCTGACCAATATCATCGAGAACGCGCTGCACGCGATGCCGGGCGCCGGCGAACTCCGCATCGCGCTGCGCGCCACCAGCGGTCCGACACCGGGTATGGTCGTCGAAATCCGCGATACCGGTGTCGGCATGGATCCGGCCGATGCGGCCAGGATCTTCGAGCCGTACTTCTCCACGAAGGCAACCGGGACCGGGCTCGGTCTGACCATCGCCAAGCGCAACGTCGAGTTGATTGGCGGAACGATCGAGGTGACCAGCGAGCGCGGCAAAGGCACGACCGTCACGATTACGCTCGCGCGCACCTCGAAGTGACGAACGTTACAAGTTACAAGGTGGAAGGTTCAGTGGTTGGCGCTGCCGCGATCGTGATTGACCGTGATGGTTTGTACTGGCGTCGTGACGATCGGCGTCTGATCGGAGACGAACTCGAGACGAAAACCGACGTAGATCCCGTGGCGCTTCAGAAAGCTCCCGCCGAGTGAGGCGCCGGCGAGCCGCGCTTTCGTCACCACCGGAAAGAACGCGCCCCCACGAACCAGGATGTCGCCGGTCGCCGGCGACAGCACGGTGATCTCGTAGGTGGAATTCGCCGTGCGGACGACGAACGCGTCGAGTGCGTTGGCGTTTTCGATCTGCACGCCCGATTGCCAGTCATGCGACGTCCAGGCGTCGAGCGAACTGCCTGCCGGATGCAGGCGCTCCGTCCTGTCCCCCGACGTCGGCCTCGAGATGATGGTGGTGTCGGCCATGGGGTTACCGGGCCGCGCTGTCGCGATCGATCGACTCGGCAGGCAGCGGCGGCCGCGAGTCGCCGCCGCGTTCGCCGCGGTGTCTGAAGCGCGTGATGGCCAGGCCAACGAACGCCGATGCCAGGTAGAGGTAGGCGATCGCGACCAGCATGAAGCGCGGATGCGTGGCGATGAGCATGATGCCGGCCGCCACGAAGATCAAGACGGTGTACGGCTTCCGCCCTTGTGAATCGAGCGTCTTGAAACTCCGGAACCGAATCGTGCTCACCATGAGGATCGCCGGCACGATCACCATCGCCAGGGCGGGCAGCGCCGCGCGATAGTCGTAGAGGCCCGCCGGATACGCGTACACGGTCGCGGCAGGAATGGCGGCGGCCGCCGGACTCGGCATGCCGACGAAATAGCGCTTGTCGCCGCCGCTCGCGCTCTGGATGTTGAAGCGCGCGAGGCGCATCGCCGCGCAGGCGACGAACATGAAGCCGGCGGCCCAGCCGAGTCGCCCCAGCGACTGAAGGCCCCAGGCAAACGACAGGATGGCGGGCGCGATGCCGAACGAGATGATGTCGGCCAGCGAATCGAACTCGACGCCGAAGGCGCTGGTCGTGCCGGTCATGCGCGCGATCCGGCCGTCGAGGCCATCGATGACGACCGCAAAGCCGATGAAGGGCGCCGCGGTCTCGAACTCGCCCCGCATCGCGTAGACGACGCACGCATAGCCGCAGAACATGTTGCCCATCGTCAACAGGCTGGGCAGCAGGTACACGCCGCGGCGGAACCGGCGCCGGGGCCGGTCATTGATACGGCGAAAGAAGCGGAGGCGCCCCTCCTGTGGACTCAGCATGCTCTGCCGCCGGCGGCCCGGGGCCGATCGCCGACCGCCAAGACGGTCGGCGTCCGGCGTTCACCTGTCAGTGTAGCACCGCGATCACCGTTTCGCCCCCCCGCACCATTTGTCCCACTCGAACCTGAAGAGTGGCGTTGGGCGGGAGGAAAATGTCCATCCGCGAGCCGAACTTCATGATGCCGAACCGGTCCCCGGCGCGAACCTGGGCGCCCACTTGAGCGCGGCAGACGACCCGGCGCGCCAGGATCCCGACAATCTGGCGTGCGACAACCGTCTGGCCGCCGTGATCGATCCAGATCTCGCTGCGTTCGTTGCTGCTCGCGGCGTCGGGGCGGTACGCCGGAAGAAACTTGCCTGGCGTGTACGTGACACGGCTCACCTGGCCGGACACCGGGATCCGGTTGACGTGGACGTCCATCGGCGAAAGAAAGATGCTGATCTGCTGCCAGGCACCGGGCGGGGCCGCACCGGGTTCGGTTGGACCGGCCACGAGCACGCGGCCGTCGGCCGGCGCAAGCACGGCGTGCCCGCCGTGCGAGTCGGCAGGCGGCGAGCGTTCCGGATCGCGAAAGAAGAAAGCGAAGAACCCGCTCAGCGCGACGAACAGGACGGCAGGCACCCAGCCGAGCGCGATACCGGATACGAGCGCGAGCAGCAGCGCGCCGCCGATGAACGGCCGCCCTGCTGGATCAAGACGCATGATGGGAAAAGGAGTGTGGCGGGCGCGTCGACAGGCGCGCCCGCGGAGGCATCGGACGCTTATCCGTGCGCGAGTTCTTGCCGGTACTTGCGCAGGATGTCTTCCATCCGATCTTTCAGCTGCAACTTCCGTTTTTTGAGGGTGACTTCTTCGACTTGTTCTGGTTCCGAGAGGTAATGCTTGGCGGTCAGCTCGTGCAGGCGATCTTCCAGCTCGTGATGCTTGGCCGCGAGGTCATGAAACTCCTCGTCGGTCTTCAGCAGCTCGGCTTTCAGATCGTGCGGCTGTGCACCCATAGTCCGCCTCCCTTCGACATGTCGGGAAAGTAACACAAGGGCCCCCCCGGTTCAAGCAGGAGTACCCAGATCTTCGCGCCACAGCACGAGGGCATCTTCGACCGGCCGGGTGTAGTACCCGCGCCGGACACCGGCCACGGTAAACCCGAATCGTTCGTACAAGACAACGCGCCGGATCGTTGGACTGCCGCACTTCGAGCGTGGCGCGTTTGGCGCCCTGGCGCGCCCCTTCATTCAGCACGAACGTCAGGAGCGCGCTGGCGACGCCCTCGCGGCGCCGGTCTGGGAAAACTGCCAGGTTATTGATGTGCAGCTCGTCGAGCACGCGCCAGAATGAACAGAAGCCGATCGAGCGCCCCTCGGCGTCGTACGCCAGGTAGCAGAACGACACCCCCGGGTTCTCCAGCTCGGCGAGGTACATCTCCCGCGTCCACGGGTTGCTGAACGACGCCTCCTCGATCGCGAGGACCTGGTCGATCTGGTCAAGCGAGGTGACCGGTTGGATTGCCACTGCCACCTTATCTCGACGAGCCTTTCTCCCGGGCGATTTCCGCATCCGGGCGCCGAACGTACAGTGGATGAACGGCCGACGGGTGCACGGCGCCGCCGCGACGCGCGTAACTCACCGCCAGCCGGCCGATGGCGCCGGCCAGGAGCGGCGGCCGCATCACGCGGGATGGCGTCACGATCGCTTCGTAGAGCACGGCGCCGTCACCGATGACCACGGACGGCACAACGAACTCGTTCGACCACCTCGCCCAGATGGCCGCCGGGCTGTCGACGCTCGGCGGATCGAGCTCGACGAGACGATCCGGGTCGAAGGCCGGCGCGTCCGTCACACGGTAGAGCGCCGCGAAGATGTCGCGGCGATAGGCGTCCATCCAGGCAGCCACGTGCGCGCCCGCGGACAGCCCGACGCTGGCGCAGTGCGCCAATGCTTCGAGCGCCGAGACGCCCACCATGCCACGACCCTGCACGAACGCGACCCCCTGAACGGTGGCGATGCCGATGCGCAGCCCCGTGAACGATCCTGGTCCCGACGCGACGGCAAAGAGATCGACGCTGGCCAACGGTGTCTGAGTGGCCGCAGCAATCGCGAGCATCTCGCCGGGCAGACGCTCCGCGTGGCTGCGGGCTGCGTCCCCGCCTCGCTCGTCAATCACGCGGTCGCCGTCGACAATAGCCACGCTTCCCGCGCGCGTCGTCGTATCGAGTGCAAGGACCTTCATCGCAGGCTGATGGCTTAGACTCTAAGGATATGTCAGCGACGGTGACTCCCGCGATGCGTCAGTACCTCGACGCCAAGCAGCAGCACCGCGACGCCATCGTCCTGTTCCGGATGGGCGATTTCTACGAGATGTTCTACGAGGACGCGCTGGTGGCCGCGCGCGCCCTCGAACTCACCCTCACCTCGCGTTCCAAGGACGCCAACGGCGGCGGCATCCCGATGTGCGGCGTCCCGTTTCACGCCGTCGACGGCTACATCGCGCGCCTGGTCAGGAAAGGGTTCCGCGTCGCGATCTGCGATCAGGTGGAGGATCCACGCAAGGCGAAGGGGCTGGTCAAGCGCGAAGTGGTGCGTGTGATCTCGCCGGGCACGCTGACCGATTCCAACTATCTCGACGCACGTGAGCCGGCGTTTCTGATGTCCGTGGCCCCCGGCGTCGGTACGATTGGCGTCGCGCTGCTCGATCTGTCGACCGGCGAGTTTTCCGCGGCCGAGTACGGCGGCGAGGATGGGCCCCAGGCGCTGGCCGACGAGCTGTCGGTCCTCAAACCTCGCGAGATCATCGCGCCGCGCTCCGACAACGGCGCGACCAGCGCCGCGGCGCGCGCCATCGCGCTGTCGGGCCTGCCGACGACGCCCGTCGACGAATGGACCTTCGAAGTGGAGTCCGCGACGCGCACGCTGCTCGATCAGCTGCGGGCCGGCGCCCTCGACGGATTCGGCCTCGCCGGCCGGCCGGCGGCGGTCGCGGCCGCGGGCGCGCTGGTCCAGTACCTGCGCGGCACCCAGAAGGCGGATCTGGCGCACGTGCGATCGATCGCGTATCGACAGCGCGCCGACGCGCTCCTCATCGACCCGACGACGCTGAAGCATCTCGAAATCGTCGAGGGCTCGGAGGGTGGCCGCGACGCGTCGCTGCTGGCGGAGCTCGATCGAACCGTGTCGGCGGCGGGCAGCCGGATGCTTCGCGCCTGGCTGCTCCGCCCACTCGTCGCGCTCGAACCGATTCGCGACCGCCTCGACGCCGTCGAAGAACTGGCGTTTCGCACCACCGAGCGCGGCAAGTTTCGCGACGCGATCAAGTCGGTCCAGGATCTCGAACGGCTGGTGGCGCGCGCGGCGCTCGGCACGGCCGGCCCGCGCGACCTGGTGGGCCTCGAACGCTCGCTGACGGTGGTCCCTCGGGTGCGCACCGTGCTGGCCGAGCTGCACGCACCGCTGGTCCAGTCACTGGTGGCCGAGCTCGACGATCTCGCTGACGTCCGCGGCGCCATCAACACCGTGCTCGTCGACGACCCACCCGCGCTGGCGCGCGACGGCGGGTTCACGCGGGACGGCGTCGACCCCGAGCTCGATTCGCTGCGGACGATCAGCCGCTCGGGCAAGCAGGTGATCGCGGAAATGGAGGCACGCGAGCGAGCGCGGACCGGCATCGGGTCGCTCAAGGTCCGCTACAACCGCGTGTTCGGGTACTACATCGAGATCTCGAAGTCGAACCTGCACGCGGTCCCCGCGGACTATCTGCGGAAGCAGACGATCGCCGGAGGCGAGCGCTTCGTCACGCCGGCGCTCAAGGAATACGAGGAGAAAGTCCTCGGCGCCGACGAGCGGATTCTCGAGCGCGAGCTCGAGATCTTTGAACGGCTGCGCGACGGCGTCGGCCGCGAGGCGCCACGGATCCAGCAGACCGCGCGAGCCCTGGCCGCGCTCGACGTGCTGGCGGCCCTCGCGGAGACGGCGGCCGTCAACGACTACATCAAGCCGCACGTGCACGACGGCGACGAACTGGCGGTGACCGACGGACGCCATCCGGTTGTCGAGCGTCGAACGGTTCCGGGGAGCGGCGGCGCCGGTGCCGGCTTCGTCCCGAACGACGTGACCCTGAACGGCAGCTCGTGCCAGCTCGTGATTCTGACCGGGCCGAACATGGGCGGTAAGTCGACCTACCTGCGCCAGACTGCCCTGCTCTGCGTCATGGCGCAGGCCGGTTCGTTCGTGCCGGCACGCGAAGCAAAGGTTCCGCTCGTCGATCGCATCTACGCCCGCGTCGGGGCGTCGGACAACATCGCGCGCGGGCATTCCACGTTCATGGTGGAGATGCAGGAAACCGCCAATATTCTTCTGACCGCGACGTCGCGCAGCCTGGTTGTTCTCGACGAGATCGGCCGCGGCACCGCGACGTTCGACGGCCTGAGCATCGCCTGGGCGGTTGCCGAGTACCTGGCGACGAACCCGAACGTGCGGCCGAAGACGCTCTTCGCGACCCACTATCACGAGCTGACCGACCTCGCCGACGCGACGCCGGGCGTCGTCAATTGTCACGTCGCGGCGCGCGAGTGGAAGGACGAGATCATTTTTCTTCGCAAGATCGTCCCCGGCCGATCCGATCGCAGCTACGGCATCCAGGTCGCGCGGCTCGCCGGTCTGCCGCGTCAGGTCATCGACCGGGCGCGCGAGATTCTCGGCGCCCTCGAGCGCGACGAGCTGGCGCGCGGCGGCCGCCCCTCGGTCAGCGGGACCACGTCCGATCCGCAGCGGCAACTCGGATTGTTCCAGGCCGGCGAGCCGCGGGGCGACGCGCTGCGCGAGAAGATCGCGGCCGTCGACGTCGATCGGATGACGCCGCTGGAGGCGTTGGCGCTGCTGGCGGAATTGAAGCGGGAGCTATGAGCGTCAGCAAACGCGACGTCCTCGCGTCGCTCGGTCAGCCGAAGGTCGCGGCGATGCTGATGCTCGGCTTCTCGTCGGGCCTGCCGTTCTTTCTCACCGGCAACACGCTCGGCTACTGGATGCGCGACGAAGGGACAACGCTGGCGGCGATCGGGTTCCTGTCGTGGGTCGGGCTGGCGTATTCGTTCAAATTCCTGTGGGCGCCGATCATCGATCGCGTCGACGCGCCGATCTTCGGACGGCTCGGCCGCAGGCGCGGCTGGATGGTCCTCACGCAGCTCCTGATCGGCATCGGCCTCGTGGGCATGTCGGTCGTCGGCCTGGCCGCCGGTCTGGTGTGGATCGGCGTCCTGGCGCTGCTGGTCGCGTTCTCCTCGTCCACCCAGGACATCGTGGTCGACGCGTGGCGCATCGAGGCCGCCTCCGACGGCGACGAACTCGGCCTGCTTTCGGCCGCCTATCAGTTCGGTACCGGATTGCGATCCTGGTGAGCGAAGCGGCGATCCTGATCGTCGCCAACCATTTCGGCTGGCGCATTTCGTACACCGTCATGGCGGTGCTCATGGCGATCGGTGTCAGCGCCAGCCTGATGGCGACCGAACCGCTGCGCGCGAAAAAGGCGTTCGAGGCGAAAGCGGAGATGCCGTTGTGGACGCCGCGCGGCTTCTTCGACGCCGTGATCGGTCCGTTCAGGGAATTCTTCCGCGTCTACGGCTGGCTCGCGCTGCTGATGCTGGCGATGATCAGCTTCTACCAGTTGCCCGAGTACATGACGGGGCCGATGTACAACCCGCTCTATCACGACATCGGGCTCTCGAAGGACGTCGTCGGCGCCGTGCGCGCCTCGGTTGGCCTCGTCGCCACGCTCGTCGGCATCACCGCGGGCGGATTCTGCGCGTTGCGCTTCGGCTACATGCGGACGCTGATCGCAGGCGTCATCCTGAAGATGCTCGTGATCGCGAATTTTGCGACGCTGGCGCATGCCGGGCCGAACGTTCCGGTGTTCGGCGCGGTCATTGCCGCCGATAATTTCGGCATCGGCTTCGCGGGCGTCGCGCTCGTGACCTACATGTCGAGCCTGACGAGTCTTGGCTATACTGCGACGCAATACGCGCTGCTCAGCTCGGCCTACACCTACGTGGGCAAATTCGCGAAAGGGTTTTCTGGTCTGTGGGTCGAGCGCCTCGCGGTCGGACGTCCGCTGCTCGACGCCTACGGACTCTTCTTCATTGCCGCGGGTCTGCTCGGCCTTCCGGCGCTCGTCCTCTGCATTGTGCTCGCGCGTGCGACGCGTGACTCGTCCAACAATCGCAGCGCTGGTCGCTAGCGCCCTGCTGGGGGCTGCGACGGCGAACGCCGCCAGCCTGTTCGATCCATCGCTTCGGTTCCGCCAGCTGCGGACCGAACACTTCGTCATCTACTTTCACCAGGGAGAAGGGCGCCTCGCGCAGCGCCTCGGCTCGGTCGCCGAAGAGACGTGGCACCTCCTCCGGCCGCGCGTCAGCCTCAGCCCGCCCGCTCTGACCCGCGTGATTCTCGCCGACCAGACGGAACTGTGGAACGGCTACGCGACACCGCTGCCGCGTGACACGATCGTGATCTACCCCGTGTGGCCTTCGGGATCGGAGCTCCCCTTCGATGACTGGCTGCGCATCGCGTTCACGCACGAGTTCACGCACATCGTTCACCTCGATCGCTCGGAAGGGTGGGCGCGAATCCCCCGCGCGATTCTCGGCCGGACCGCATACGCGTTTCCCAACTGGTTTCTGCCGGCGTGGCAGATCGAAGGGCTCGCGACCTACGAGGAGAGTGTCATCACCGGCGAGGGTCGTCTGCATGCGGGCGACTTCCTGGCGATCGTTGGCGAGGGCGCCGCCCGAAAACGCTTCGAGCCGCTGGACCGCGTCAACGGCGGCCTGACCGACTGGCCCGGGGGCGCCGCGGTGTACGCCTACGGCGTCGGATTCCACGCCTACCTCGCCGACCGGTTTGGCGCGCAGACGCTGGCGACGCTCGCCGACCGGACGGCGCGCTCGTTGCCATACACGGGCACGCGTGCGTTCAAGACCGTGTACGGCCAGCCGCTTGGCACGCTGTGGCGCGAGTACCGAGGCAGCGGCTTCGGCCGAAACCTCTCGACCGATCGCCGATGCCGCTGTGATCCGCCTGACCCGTCGAGGATTCTCCGTGCGCGGACCGCGGTTCGATCGCTTCGTGTGTCCCGGCTGCCCTCCCGCGATCGTCTACTCCGCGAGCGATGCGGACGGCTTTCCGGGACTCTATCGCGTATCGGCCGACGGCACGTCACGAGTGCGTCTGGCAAATCGGTACCTGGGATCCACAACCGCGGCCGGTCGTGATGCGCTCTACTTCGACCAGCTGGAGCGGCGGCGCAATGTCGGCCTTTACAGCGATCTCTACGAGATGAATCGGCAGACCGGGCGCGTCCGGGCGCTCACGTCTGGCGCGCGCCTTGTCGAGCCGGATCTATCGCCCGATGGCTCCGCCATCGCGTGCGTGCAGGTTCGCGCGGACCGGCGCGATCTCGTGATCGTCCGGCTGGCCGCCTTGGCCGAGTCTTCGGCAGTCAAGAAGCCGGACACGACCTACGACGGGGTTGCGGTTCTCGTCTCGGAGGCGGACACGCATTTCAATGCGCCGCGGTGGTCGCCCGACGGGCGTCACATCGCCGTCGAACGTCATCGGCTCGGATCGCCACCCGACATCGTGGTCGTCGACGCCGCCACGAAGGCGGTGCGCGCCGTCGCGTCCGACGCGCAGGCGAGGATCGTGACGCCGGCCTGGCGGCCCGATGGCGCAGCGATCGTCGCCGCGGTCGCGCAACCGGACGCGACCTTCAACCTCCATGAGTTCGCGATCGACGGCACGCGATCGCGCCAGATCACGCATACCAGCGGCGGCGCCACCTGGCCGGATGTCTCAGCCGATGGGACAACCCTCATCTTCGTCGGCTACAGCGTCGATGGCTACGACGTCTATTCGATGCCGTACCCCGCGTCGGAGCCTGACAATCGAGACGCCAGGCGTCCCGTTCTGCAGAACTCGGAGACCGAATCAGAGGCCACACCGACCGACGTCAGCAATCTGGCGTCGACCGTCTACCGGCCGTTGTCCACCCTGGCACCGACATCGTGGACACCAGTCATCGAAGGCGGCGGCGATCAGTGGCGGCTCGGCGCCGGCGTCGCCGGCTTCGACGTGCTTGGATATCACGGGTACACCGCGACGGCGACGTGGCGCATGTCGAGCCCAGACGGAGCCCCGACGCCGGCACGCGCCGCACCCGACTGGCAGGCCTCATACGTCTACACGCGATGGCGTCCCACCTTCTTCGCCGCCGCGTCGGCGCAGACGTCGTTCTTCGCCGGACCTGCGACCGACGCCGGGACGCCGTCGGCCGCGACGCTGCTGGAGCGACAGCTCGAGGCCGGCATCGTGCTGCCGATCCGGCACGTCCGCCTGTCGCACCAGGCGCTCGTCTCCGTGATTCATGCGGCCGACGAGTACACGCGTCCCGCCCAGCCGCTCTCGCGAACCCGGCGTGCGGCTCGCGCCTCCTGGCTGACGTCTTCGGCGCGCACCTACGGCTATTCGATAAGCCCTGAAAATGGCGTCAGCGCCGGGGCAACCGCGGAATTCGTCCGCCGCAGCTTCGGATCATTCGCGGACGCCAGCGTGCTGACCGGAGACGTTCGCGCCTACGTTCCCGCCTTTGCACCTCACCACGTCGCGGCCTTTCGTGCCGCGGCGGGCATCTCTTCCGGGGACGCGACCGCAGGACGGACATTCCTTCTCGGCGGCCCAGATTCCAACGCGCTCAACGCAGATTTCGGACGTTCGGCCATCAGCCTGCTCAGGGGCTTCGCGACCGACAGCTTCGCCGGCAGCCGCGTGGCGCTCGTCAACGCCGATTACCGGTGGCCCATCACTCGGCCACAGCGCGGCGTGGGCACCTGGCCAGTGTTTCTCCACACGCTTCACGCGGCGGTCTTCGCCGACGCCGGTCAGGCCTGGACGCGGACGTTCGATGCCGGGGCCATCAAGTATTCCACTGGCGCCGAACTCTCGGCGAATCTCGTCGTCGGGTACTCGATTCCGTTTGCGGCGACAATCGGCGCCGGATGGGGCCACGACGGCAGCGGGCTGCTCCGCGACCGCGCGACGGTGTACTTCCGCGTCGGCACGGCGTTCTAGCGAGGGCCGACGGCTGAGAGCTGACAGCTGATTTGTGTTTTAATGTTTGCGCATGAAGAAGAAGTCGCGCTTTCTGCAGACGCCGATCGAGCCGTTCGCGGTCGAGGCGGGGTTGAGCGCCGACCAAATCCTCGCGCGGATGGAACGCATCTCCTTCCAGGGCCGCAACCTCGCCACCGCACACCGGATTTGGCAGAAGATGCTCCAGGACGACGTGACGATTTTCATGGGGATGGCGGGAGCGCTGTCGGCGGGCGGCTTGCGCCTGGTGGTCGCCCACCTGATCCTTCATCGCTACGTCGACTGTCTGGTGTCGACTGGCGCGAACCTCTACCACGATCTGCACGAGACGCGCGGGCAGCACCACTACGTCGGATCGCCGCACGCGGACGATGCGGCGCTGGCCGAAGAGCGCATCGATCGCGTGTACGACACCTACGCGAGCGAAGAAGAGTTCATCTCCAACGACAACTGGATCGCGGATTTTGCGGCCACGCTCGAGGCGCGGCCGTTCACCACACGCGAGTTCCTCCACCTGCTCGGCGGGCACCTCTGGAAGACGACGAATCGGGAAGGCATTCTCACCGCGGCGTTTCGCGCCAACGTGCCGATTTTCTGCCCGGCCATCGCCGACTCTTCGATCGGAATGGGCCTCTCGCAGGCGCGTCAGAAGGTGCCCGGCGCCGGCCACATCGACATCATCGGCGACATCGTCGAATCGGCGAACCTCGTGATCCGCCGGCCGCGGACGGCATCGGTCGTCCTCGGCGGCGGCACGCCCAAGAACTTCATCAACCAGGCGAGCGTGCAGGCCGAGTTCTACAGCGACGAGGTCGGCGGCCACCGCTACGCCCTGCAAATCGTCACCGACGTGCCGCATTTCGGCGGCGCGTCGGGTTCGAGCCTCGAAGAGGCGCAAAGCTGGGGCAAGCTCGCGACCGATTCCGCCAGAGTGTCGGTTCAGGCCGACGCGACGATTGCGCTGCCGATCCTCGCCAGCGCTCTCGCCACCACGGCGCCGCCGCTGCTCGCGAAGCGGACCGCGCCGGTCTTCACCCTGGCCGGCCGCGTGATGACGGTCGACGGTCAGACCGTTCCCAACGCGCGCTTCGTCGAGGAAGTGAATGAACCTACCGTTTGAGTACCGATCAGCTCGCCTTGGGCGAGTTCGGCGGCACCACTCCCACGACGACCGATTTCGCCAAGGCCCGCGTCGTCATCCTTCCGGTTCCGCTCGATCGCACGACGTCCTACGTCTCGGGCACGCGCAACGGGCCGCACGAGATTCTGGTGGCGTCGTCTCACATCGAGCTGTGGGACGAGGAAACCCAAACCGACGTCCACAGCATCGGCATCTACACGCTGCCGGAGATGGAGTTCCCCTTCGCGGGCATGGACGACGTCGTGTGCGAGATCCGGCGCGTCGCGTCCGAGCTGGTCAACCGGGACAAGTTTCCGTTCATCCTCGGCGGCGAGCACTCGATCACGCCGGCGGTCGTCGGCGCGGTCGCCGCGAAACATCCAGGTCTGTCGGTGCTGCAGATCGATGCGCACGCCGATCTCCGCGACTCGTTCATGGGCACGCCGCACAACCATGCGTGCGCGATGCGGCGGACGCTCGATTTTGCGCCGACCACGCAGGTCGGGATTCGGAGCTTGTCACCGGAAGAAGCCGCCGCCGCGCCCGGCCTCCGGACCACGATCTTCTACGACTACAACATGCGCGCCGATCCGCGCTGGATCGATCGCGTCGTCGAGTCGCTGACCGACACGGTGTACATCACCATCGACGTCGACGGCCTCGATCCGGCGATCATGCCGGCGACCGGCACGCCGGAACCGGGTGGATTGTCCTGGTATGAAACGCTGGCGTTGCTGCGAGCGGTGATCGAGCGCCGCACCGTCGTCGGCTGCGACATCGTGGAGCTGTCGCCGTTGGCCGGCAATGTCGCGCCGAACTTTCTGTGCGCGAAGCTGATTTACAAGATTCTGTCGTACCGCTTTGCCCGAGAAATTAACCGCTGAGCACGCGGAGCACGCCGCGAATATTTTCGCTGCGAGTTCTGCGCGCTCTGGCGGTTAAGTCTTTTTGAGTGTCTCGAGCTCCCGGCGCGCGTCCCCGGTGAATGGCGACTCCGGGTACTCTTCGACCAGCCTCGTGAAGGTCTGCTGCGCGTCCGCGCGCTTACCGGCGTCCAGATACGCCTTGCCCAGTTGCATCAGGATGCCATCCACGGGCAACGGTCCATCCTTGCGCTGCGCCAGCTCCTTGAAGCCGTTGATCGCCTGCTCGTACTTGCCGTCGAGCGCCTGCGCCTGCGCCATGCCAAGCCGCGCCATCTGACCGTAGAGACTGTCGCCGGCGCGATCGATCGCCTGCTGATAGGCGCTGATGGCCTGCGCGGGGCTGCCGAGATAGGTCCAGGTCGCACCTTCCTGGTAGCGGGCAAAGATGCCAGCGTCGGTGGAGGGATAGGCGTCGGCGGTCGCCTTGAACTTGGCGACCGCGGCCTGGGCCCTGTCGCGCTCGGTCAGGTAGCTCAGACTGCCGGCCCCCGCCGTGCCGGGCGCAGCTGGCGCGCCGACGCGCGCGCTCTGTGAGACGAGCGCCTCGGCCAGCAGGGTGTGCGCCCGGCTTTCGACCCGTTCGTGCCAGACGAAATAACCGACCACCAACAAGCCGACGACCGCGAGGGCGCCGACGATGAAGGTCGTCTCGCGGCGCTTTGACTCGAAGCCCTCGCGCGCCTGCCGCGCCAGGTTGTGCAACTCGTTTTCTTTGAGGTGATGCCGTTCTGTTCTTTTCATGAGTGATCTGAAGTCCGCCTTCGCGGCTGCGCCGCTTCGGCGAGACAGCACTTCGCACGGTAGCTCACGAGCCTGCCTAGACGAAGCTCGCCGGAGGCGAGCGGAGTCTGGTTTGCGCCCGGCAGGACTCGAACCTGCGGCCCCCGGTTTAGGAAACCAGTGCTCTATCCACCTGAGCTACGGGCGCGATCCTGCAAACCTTAAGTGTAACTCAAGCGTGCGGGAAGCTGGAGACCGTCAGCGAGTGGAAACGAGACGAAGCGGCGCCGCAGTCTGGGCCTTTTCAGCGACGACCGGGGCGCCCTTCACGGCGGCGTTCCGGACGGCGGCGCTGATCGCGGTCGCCAGATGCGGCGCGATCATTTGAATCAACCGCCCGCGATCGTCGTTGAAGCCTTCAGCCTCCGCGGAATAGAGGCTCAGGACGCCCACGAGCGTCTCCCCGGCGATCAGCGGCACGCTCATACACGTCAGCAGACGCGGTTCGTTGCCTTCCTGACGGCCTGCCAGATCGAGCGAGGCGTCCGAGTTCAGGATCGGCTGGCGGCTGGCGGCGACCCAACCGGTCAGACGGTCGCCGACGTCGACGGAGAATCCGGCGAGCGTCATCGCCGCCGGTCCGAACGCGTCGGCCACCACGAGCTGATCGCGCGACGTGGTCCGGAACAAACCAGGCACCGGTGGCCGCCGGCAGGATGTCGTTGACCAGGTTGGACGACAGGGCCAGCACGTCGGCCAGGCTGCCTTCCCCGCCGGCGACACGCGCCAGACTGACGCAGGCGAGGAGGTTGCTCGAGGCCGCGAAGGTCGACGGCGCGGCGGGCGCCTCGATGACCGGCGCCGGCGCCTCGTGCTTCGACTGCGCGATGCGCTGCATCACCTCCGTGGTTTCCGCGGCGTCGTGGCTGGCGACGGGAATGTCGCGGAAGACCTTGATGAACATGTCGACCACCGCCGGGTCGTACATCTTGCCGCTGCGTTCCCGCAGAATCCCAAGGGCGGCCTCTTCCGTCATCGCGCGGCGATACGGACGATCGGATGTCAGCGCATCGAAGCAGTCGACCACCGACAGGATGCGCGCACCGATCGGGATCGCCTCGCCTTTGACGCCGCGCGGGTAGCCGGTGCCGTCCCAGTTCTCGTGATGACAGCGCACGATCGGCACGACCGGGTACGGGAAATCGACGAGCGACAGGATGTCGGCGCCGACGTCCACGTGAAGCTTCATCTTCTCGAACTCGGACGGTGTCAGTTTGCCGGGCTTGTTGAGGATGTGCTCGGGCACCGCCAATTTGCCGGTGTCGTGAAGCAGCGCGGCGGCTTCGATGGCCTTCAGCGTCGACTCGTCGGTGAACCCGAGCGCCCGCGCCATGCCGACGGCGTACGCCTGCACGCGCCGGACGTGGCTGTGCGTCACATCGTCCTTGGCGTCGATCGCCATCGCGAGCGTTTCGACCGTCGAGAGATACAGGCGGTCGACATCCGCGAGATGCCTGCGCGCGTCTTCGAGCCGGCCGTACGACGCCTTGCAGCGTGAGATGGAACACCGCCAGCATCGGCAGAATCACGATGGCGGCGAGAAAGCTGACCTGCTGGATGAGCAGCACGAAGCAGAACGCCAGCGACGCCGACGCCATGTAGCCGATACCCAGCCACTGGAAGTGGCGGCGCCAGATGTCCAGCGGCGATTGACCGGATTCCAGGCCGACCGCCGTGGCGATCAGGCCGGAATTGAGCGCGAAGTAGATCAGCGTCATCAGCAACAACGGACCGATGAGCGATCCGACTGCCACGTCGCTGTGCGCGAGCGCGGGAACGCGCGCGATCAGGAAGAACATCTGCGCGCCGGCCCAGATCGAGACCGCCGGCGCCGCCATGTTCAGCATGATGCGCCGCCACGCGTGGCCGAGCCGCCACGACATGATCAGGCTGTCGACGGCGACGGCGATCGCCGCCGGGGCGGGGCCGAACAAGAGCGCGAGCGTGATGAAGAACGTGTCGGAGATGGAGATCGTCGCGACCACCGAGGCAATCTTGACGCTGAAGGATCCGGTGGCAATGGCGAGCGCCGCGAACAGCATCCACTCGTACGGGCGTGGCACGAAGGCGACGCCGGCAAGCGAGTGCAGAATGACGGCCGCGCCAATCGCGACCACGACGCCGACAAACGGCTTCAGCGCGCCCGACGGGGCGCGCTGTGCCGATCGACCGTTCGAGGAAGCACTGCCAGCCACGAGTTACTGCGGATCCGACGAGGTCAACACCGCGTCGCCCCAGATGATCTGGTTGTCGTCGGTGGTGTCGGCGTCGCCCCAGATGATTTGCTGTCCCTGCGGGTCGTACACCGTGTCGCCCCAGATGATCTGCTGGTTGTTCGTCCAGGTGCCGATCTGTCCCCACTGCAGCATCTTCGGCGACACCAGGCGCAGCGGGTTGAGCAGGCCAATCAGGTTCAGATCCCCGTAGTGGAGCATCGACGGATTGAGGAATGCCAGCGGCGCATCGAGTAAAGACAACAGCCGGATGCCAAGGCCCTTGTTCATCCGGTTGGCCATCGTGCCGGCATCCCAGTACGACGCGCCGCTCGCGCCCAGCACCGCGCTCAACACGCTCGAGACCAGACCCTTCGACGCGTACTGGCGGGCGGACCAGATGTTCACGCTGCCGGCGCCGGCGCCCATCAAGCCGCCGTTTGACACGAAGGTTGAGCCGCTCTGGAGAACCAGCTTCACCTGCGCGGCGGTGAGGCTCGGCTGGCCCTGCAGCAGCAGCGCGACGCCGCCGCTGACCATCGGCGCCGCCATGCTCGAACCGCTCAACTGCATGTACGCGTTCGAACCCGTGCCGGCCTTGTGGAGGAACGGATACATGCCCGCCAGGAAGGCGCCCGGCGCCTCGAGCGAAATGATCTTGTTCCCCGGCGCCGCGAGATCCGGCTTGACGATGTTGTCGTAGCGCGTGGGACCGCGCGAGCTGTAGGTCGTCACGCTGTCGTCGCTGCGTCCGGCGGTGCCCCAGGTGTTCAGCGCGCCGACCGTCAGCGCGACCGGCGAGTTTCCGGGGACCGTGATGCTGCCGAGCACCGTCCGCCCGTCGACACTCTTGCCCGAGTTGCCCGCCGATGCGACGACCACGATGCCGTTGTCGACGGCTTTCTGCACCTTCTGACAGAGCAGGTCCGTCACGCACGACTCGAACACCGGGTGGCCGAGCGACAGGTTGATGACTCGAATGTTGTATTGTCGCGCGGTTGTTGATGGCCCACTCGATCCCCGCGATGACGTCGCTCGTGAGGCCGCTGCCGTTCGCGCCGAGCACCCGCACGTTGACCAGCTTCACACCGGGCGCAATGCCACCCTTGTAAAGCGGGGTCACGGAGGACGCGACGCTGCCGGTGCCGGCAATAATGCCGGCGACGTGCGTGCCGTGGCCGAACGCGTCGAGGACTGACGAGTCGCCGGTGACGAAGCTGATGTTCGCGACCACTTTGTTCGCGAGCGCGGCGTGCGGCGAGATGCCGGAGTCGACGACGGCGACGCCGATGTCCTGGCCCGTGACGCCAGCGATCGAGCCGATCCCGAGCAGCCCCGAGCTGCCACTCCACGTCTGATCGGCAGCGGTCGCCTTGATCGAGACCGACATCGACGGCCGCACTTCTGCGTCGCCGGACAGGAGATTCACACCGGCGTCGGCGGCGAGGCGAGCGACTTCATCGCTGTTCGCAAACACCACCGCCGCGCCGTCGAGGCGTCGAACAATCTGAAGCTTGTGGCGATACGCGAGCGCGTCGAGTTCGGCGTCCGTGCCGCGCACGATCACGCGCGCCTTGGCTGTCGTACGTTTGGCCTGATGCGCGAACAGGTCGCTCGACAGGAGCGCGCGATGCTCCGCGGACGACCCACGCAGCGTCAGAGCGGACGAGGCAATGAGCGCGAGAACGATCGCAGGCCGCTGGAGGCGTGCGAAAAGCGAGGGGGAGCGCTTCTCAGTCATAACAAGTGACACCAAAGGTAATGAACGGACTCTAGCGTCTGATGAGCAAGATGACGGCCGGGCAGCCGTAGCGGCGCGTATCCGTCTAGCTAGGGCGAGAGTTAACGCGAAACTAGAGCGGCGGGCTGACTCGTGATAGACGCCTCGTAATGTGACACATCGAGGCGGTCAGGAATGGGCTGACTGCGTCTAACGCATTGCAGCGCCGTGTCTTGCTCTATTGTGTGTCAGGACGGAACAACTCGCCTCAATCCTGAACAGCTTCAGAACAACGATTGCAGCGCCTTGGCGACCTGTACGTATTCCTGATAACGGCGCTGATACAGATCGATCTTCTCGCGCTCGACCGCTTCGAGACGGGCTCGGGCCATCGCCGACTCGCCCGCCGCCAGCTCGCGGTCGAGCACCGCGGCTTTCAGTTTGTACTCCGCGTCGTGCGCGCGCTCCCACGACAGCCACTCGGCCGTCCACTGCGCGTGTGCCGCCTGTATCCGCTCCGCGCTGAACGGGAACGGCCCACCGGCCGCTGCATCCAGCAGCGCGAATTCCGCGGGCAGCACCTGACGCGCGGCGCGCGCGAGCGGGACCCACGTCATCAACACGCGTGGATCGGAGTGAGCGGCGGCGATTCCAGGAGAGAACGTCTGCAGCACCGCGAGTGCGCGAGTGCGCGTGGCCTCGGCTCGTGCGGCCCGCAGCTCCGCCACGAGCGCGCGCGCCGCCCACAGGATCGCCGCCGCTACGACGATCGCCGCCGCGATCGGGATCAATACTGGAGAACCGCCGAGACCTGTTCGCCGGCCAGCTTCGCCCGGCCGTTCAGCGCGACCAGCTCGATCAGAAATGCCAGGCCATGGACCTGGCCGCCGACGCCGCGCACGAGATCGAGCGTGGCGCGGGCCGTTCCACCGGTTGCGAGCAGGTCGTCGACGATCAGCACGCGCTGTCCCGGATGGACGGCATCCTGGTGCATCTCGAGCGTGTCGGTCCCGTACTCGAGGGAATAGGTTGCGCGAACGCAGGTCGACGGCAGCTTGCCGGGCTTTCGCACCGGCGAAAAGCCCGCGCCGATCCGGTCGGCGACGACCGCGCCGAGGATGAACCCGCGGCTCTCGATGCCGACCACCACGTCGATGCCCTGACCTTTGAAGGGCTGCGACAGGCCGTCGACCGCGGCACGAAATCCAGCCGGATCCTGCAGCAGCGTCGTGATGTCGTAGAACAAAATCCCGGCTTTCGGGAAGTCGGGCACGTGGCGAATCTTCGCTTTGAGATCCATCGTCATCTGGTTGTGAATCCTGTGTCGCGCCCGCTCGGCGCGATGTGGTCGACGTCGACGCGCTCGACGCGAGCGCCGGACGGGCCATGACCGATCGCGTGCTCGAACCGATCGATCGCGTCCGCCTCGCCTTCCGCCAGCGCCTCGACGCGGCCGTCCGGCAGATTGCGGACCCAGCCGTGCAGTCCTTCGCGCAGCGCCACCGCCTCGGCGAAAAACCGGAAGCCGACGCCCTGGACGCGGCCGCTCACGAGATATCGTCGGGCGATCCGCAATCGAAAACCGCGCTCCGAAAACCGCGTATGATAGCATGCTGTCGCTTGACCAAGAGCCGGCGCCCGCGTGGCTGAAGAATCCTCCTTTCCTACACTCAAACGGTTTCTCCTCGGCAAGCCGATTCCGTCGCATCTGGCGCATCACGAACGCCTGTCGCGCGTCACCGGTCTGGCCGTGCTGTCGTCCGACGCGCTGTCGTCGGTCGCGTACGCAACCGACTTCATCGTCGCCACGCTGGTGGTGGCGGGAACGGCCGCTCTGGTCTACGCCATTCCGATCAGCCTCGTCATCACCGCGCTGCTCGCGGTCGTCGCCTTCTCGTACCGGCAGACGATTCTTCGCGTATCCCACCGGCGGCGGCGCCTACCGGGTCGCGAAGGAAAACATCAGCCCGATGGCCGGCCTGATCGCGGCCGCGTCGCTGCTGGTCGACTACACGCTGACGGTGTCGGTGAGTATTTCCGCCGGCGTGCTCGCCATCACGTCGGCCTTTCCGAGTCTCGACCCCTACCGCGTCGAGTTGTGTCTCTTCTTCCTCGCCGATGCTGACGGTCGGCAACCTGCGCGGCCTCGAAGGAATCGGGACAGATTTTCGCGATCCCGACCTATTTTTTCGTCGTCTGCATCTTCATGCTGATCGCCGCGGGCCTCTACCGCTACTTCACGGGCGCGCTCGTGCCGGTCGAACACCACCCGAGCGCGCTCGGCGACGCGAAGCCGCTGACGACGTTCCTGCTGCTGACGGCGTTCGCCAACGGCTGCACGGCGATGACCGGCGTGGAGGCGGTGTCGGACGGCGTGCCGGCGTTCCGCCCGCCCGAGGCCAAGAACGCGGCCGCCACGCTCGTGACGATGGCGGTGCTCGCGATCGCGATGTTCCTCGGCATCACGTTTCTGGCGCACGCCTATCAGGTGATCCCGACGCCGGCCGAATCGGGCGTGTCGCAGCTGGGACGCGCCATCTTCGGGCGCGGTCCGATCTATTACCTGGTCCAGGCGGCGACGACGCTCATCCTCGTCCTCGCCGCCAACACCGCCTACGCGGACTTTCCACGCCTGGCGTCGATCGTGTCGCGCGACGGCTTTCTGCCCCGCCAGTTCATGAATCAGGGCGATCGGCTCGCCTTCTCGAACGGCATCCTCGTGCTGTCGGCGTTCGCCGCCCTGCTGATCATCGCGTTCCGCGGCGACACGCAGTCGCTGCTGCCGCTCTACATGATCGGCGTGTTCATTTCCTTCACGCTGTCGCAGACCGGCATGGTCATCCACTGGCGGCAGACGCGCGACGCCGGGCTGGAAGACGAGCGCGCTCATCAACGGCTTCGGCGCGGTCACGACCGGCGTGGTCCTGATCATCGTCGCCGTCACCAAGACGTTCGAAGGCGCGTGGATCGTCCTGGTGCTCATTCCGATCATCGTCATGCTGTTCCGGGCGACGCGCCGGCATTACGATCACGTCGGGGCCCAGCTGACGCTGCGCAATTACACGCCGCAGCGCAAGGTGCACAACACCGTCCTGATCCCGATCGGCGGCATCCAGCGCGCGGTGGTGGAAGCGCTCCGCTACGCGGAGACGCTTTCGGACGACGTCCGGGGCGTCTACGTGGACGTCGATCCGGCGGCGACCGACCAGGTGCAGCGCGAATGGGCCACGTGGGGCGGACGCGCGCAGCTGATCGTGCTGCCGTCACCGTACCGATCGGTGATGGAGCCGCTGCTCGAATACATCGAGCAGGTCGAGAACGAGCGGCCCGACGACTACGTGACGGTCATTCTCCCGGAATTCGTGCCGGCGCGATGGTGGCAGCACCTGCTGCACAATCAGCGCGCGTTGCTCATCAAGGGCGCGCTGCTCTTCCGGCCGAACACGGTCGTCACCAGCGTGCCGTTCCATCTGGCGAAGTAACTGCCGGCAGGAAGGCTGGAGGGCGGAGGGCAGGAAACGTCCTGCCTACTGCGGCGAGCCGCAGGCTTCGGCGGCTCCGGCTTCAGCGGTTCCGCCTTGATCGGATCGAGCTTCAGCCGCTGCAGCAGCTGATTCACCGGCGGCATGCGCGTCTTCGACGTCGTGTCCAGTTTGCCGAGCTGTTCGTCGAGCGCGTTGGAAAGCGTCCGGAACACCGAATACGCCTGCTCGGTCGGCCGGACGTCGGCGCTTTCAATCACGCCCTGCAGCGCGGCGATCTTGTTGTTCAACTTGATCGGAAAATTCAACGGGTCCTGGCTGCTCTGCAGCTTCACCTGATAGATCTCGCCCTCAATCGCGCTCAGCGCCGCCGCGAAGTCGTCGAGCGCTTTCGCCACCGCGGCTGACTTCGCATCGAGCTTCTTCTTGCGGTCGTCGATCTGCGCCTTGATGCCGCGCACCAGCAGCACGGCCTCGTTGGCCTGACTGGACTTGTCGCGAACGCGCATCGCCAGATCGAACTCTTCCTGCAGATCCTGATCGCTGACGTCCTTCAGCAGCCGCGGCTCGCGCGTGATCGCGAACGGCTGCGTCGCGGTCTCGGCGTCGGCGGTCACGCGTACCTGATAGGTGCCAGGGCGGCGCAATCGGGCCG
This sequence comes from uncultured Acidobacteriota bacterium, assembly GCA_963792175.1. Taxonomy (GTDB): domain Bacteria; phylum Acidobacteriota; class Vicinamibacteria; order Vicinamibacterales; family CAVVIG01; genus CAWBVG01. The sequence goes on along the minus strand of CAWBVG010000035.1, from coordinate 72,712 downwards.
CGAGCGCTGGCGGCCCACATGACGAGCCCTGGAAATCGGTCGCGCCAGGGTAGCGCATGATCCCAGGTCAGCCGGTGCAAGCCCGCGCTGACCGCCGGATGCGGCTCCGGCGGACGGCGCGGCCCGTCGTCGTCGCCAGGTGATGGCGGCTTTCGTTCGCGCATCGGCCGGCGTACCGGTGAAGGTGCGGATGGCTTTGCCCTGGGCATCGAGAAACGCCATCGTCACCTTCTGTGCCGGCTGCTTCAGGTAATAGTCGATGGCGACCGAACGATCGAGGCCCCGCCGCGCATCCTCCGGCTTGTACAGCTGAAAGGTGCTGGTGGCCGGCAGGCCGCCCTGCCGGAGCGGCGAGATGTTGTCCATGACGTAGAACCCGCGGCCGTGGGTCGCGATGACCAGGTCGCGCTCTTCGACCGCGATGTCGTGCACCGGCGTGTCAGGCAGGTTCTGCCTCAGCGACTGCCAGTTCGCGCCGTCGTCGAACGAGACGTAGATGCCGTGCTCGGTCCCGAGGTACAGCAGCTTCGCGCGCTTGACGTCCTCGCGGATGGCGCGCGCGAAGTCGTTGGCGCCGACGCCCGTCGTGATCGACGTCCAGGTCTCTCCGTAGTCGTCGGTCCGGAACACGTACGGCTTGAAATCGTCCTGCTGATAGCGATTCGCGGCGACATAGGCGGTGCCGGCGCGGAACGGCGACGCTTCGATCAGGCTGATGCGCGCAAACTCGCCCAGCGCCTTGCGGCGTCACGTTCTTCCAGTTGGTGCCGCCGTTTCGCGTCACCTGCACGTAGCCGTCGTCCGAGCCGGCCCAGATGACGTTGGCGTCGCGCGCGGAGGGCGCGATGGTGAAAACCGTCGCGTAGGTTTCGACGCCGGTGTTGTCCTTCGTGATCGGGCCGCCGGAGGCGCCCATGGTTTTGGGATCGTGCCGCGCCAGATCGGGGCTGATCTTGGTCCAGCTCTGTCCTTCGTTGGTTGATTTCCAGACGTGCTGCGAGCCGACGTACAGGGTCCCCGGTATCGGTCGGCGCGAGCACGATCGGGAACGTCCACTGGAAGCGCTCCACGATATCGGCCGACGCATAACCCATCGGATTGTCCGGATACGGATTGATCGCGCGCTCCTGACCGGTCCGGCGATCGAGTCTGGAGATCAAGCCGCCGTAGCTGCCGGCGAAAAAGATGTCCGGGTTGCGGGGATCGCTGGCGATGTAGCCGCTCTCGCCGCCACCTACCGAGTAGAACACCTGGTCGGCGCCGCCGCCGGATCCGCCCGGGCCTCCCGGTGCGGGCTGGCTGGACACACACGCCGTGCTGTTGTCCTGCTGGGCGCCGCAGATGTGATACGGCACGTGCCTGGTGGTGATGACGTGGTAGAACTGCGCGGTCGGCATCGTCTCGGGCGTCCAGGTCTCGCCGCCGTTCACGGACACCGTGCCGCCGCCGTCGTTGGCTTCGATCATCCGGTTCGAATCGTTGGCCGCGATCCACAGGTCGTGGTTATCGCCGTGCGGAACGGCGACCGACTTCCACGTCTTACCGGCGTCGGTCGACTTGTAGATGTTGACGTTCAGGACCCACACCGTGTCTTTCACCTTCGGGTCGGCGTAGACGCGCGTGTAATAGAAGGCCCGCTGGCGCAAATCGCGGCGTTCGCTCACCTTCTGCCATGTCGCGCCGGCGTCGTCGGACAGGAAGAAGCCGCCGTCGTCCGCTTCGATCTGGGCATAGACGCGATTGGAGTCGGCGCCCGACACCGAAAGACCGATCTTGCCGAGCATCGCCTTGGGCAATCCCGGAGCCCGCGAAATCTCGGTCCAGTGATCGCCGCCGTCAGTCGACTTGAAGATCCCGCTACCCGGTCCACCGCTCGACATCTCGTAGGCGTTGCGATACGCCTCCCACAGCGCGACATAGATCACCTGCGGGTTGTTCGGATCGATGATCAGCTCGTTGGCGCCTGTCTTGTTGTCGCGAAACAGGATCTTGTCCCACGTCTTGCCGCCGTCTTTCGACCGGTACACGCCGCGCTCCGGGTTCGGGGCCGCGTGATGACCGAAGGCTGCGACGTACACCACATCCGGGTTCGTGGGATGGACCCGGATCTTTGCAATCACCTGGGTCTCGGTCAGACCGATGTGCGTCCAGGTTTTCCCGCCATCCGTCGACTTGTAGGCGCCGCCGCCCTGAATGATGTTGCCGCGAATGTCGGCCTCGCCGGTGCCGATGTAGACGACGTCGGGATTCGAGGGCGCGACGGCCACCGCGCCGACCGAGGAGTAGTTGATCAAACCGTCGGTCACCGGCTTCCACGTCGTGCCGCCGTCGGTCGTCTTCCACAGACCGCCACCGGTCGCGCCCATGTAGTACTCGTTCGGGCGGGACGTGCTTCCGGCGACGGCAATGGAGCGGCCGCCACGTGCCGGGCCCAGGCTGCGCCAGCGGAGCGCGCCAAACGGCCCGGCGTCGGCGGCGTTGCCGCCTCCGCCTCCTCGCTGCGCATTCAGCGCGGCCGGAAGAAGAATCACCAACAGCAGGAGTCGTGAAAGACGCAGCATGCCGGCGATTCTACCGCGGCTTGGTGACGACCACGAACCGCGCGGTGGGGACTTGATTGCGCCACAGGACGCGGCCCGACGTCGCCCACATCCCGCGCCGTTCGAGCCGAACGTCGAGCTTCACTCCGCGGGCGAGGAATTCATCCAGCGCGTCGCGCCGCATGATGCAGAAATACGGTTCCGATGACGCGAAGAACGTTTCGGCTTCGTGCAGATCCTCCAGGAACTCGACGTGACGCCCGACGTGAAAGCGGAATGACGGGTTCCACCGGTTGAGGCGATAGCTGGCGATGACGGCGTCCTGACCGGCTTCACCCGCGACCCACGCCGCCACGTCGTCGACGACCTTCTGCCGCTCGATCGCCGGCATCACGAAACGCACGAGGCCGATGTAGGTGACCATCAGGGCAACGGTCGCCAGCGAAGGTACCCGCGGCAATCGTCCGCGGGCGACGAGGGTCGCGACCATCGCGATCCCGGCCAGCGTCAGCGCGAAGGGGATGCTCATCGCCATCGGCGGCAGATCCAGCCGCACGACGAGAAAGTAGCCGGCGGCGACGCCGAGGAGCACGAGCAGTGGACCCGCAACCCACACGCCGATGCGCGATCCCGCGTGACGAGACTGCCGCGGATCCTCGCGGGCATCCGACCAGGCCCTGGCGCACAACAGACACAGCGCCGGGGCCGCCGGAAACACATAGTGATCGAGCTTGAAGGTCGACAGCGTGAAGAAACCGACGATGGCGATCGTCCAGGACCAGAGCAGCACTTCGATGCCGTCGGCCGGTTCGCCGCGCAGCCGCGCTCGGATGTCGTCGACCGCGCGTCCGATCACCAACCCCGTCCACGGCAGGAGGCCGAGCGCGAGAATCTGGAAGTAGAACCAGAATCGCGGTTGATTCGCAAACCGGCTCGACGCGAAGAGCCGGACGTTTTCGTCGAGGAAGTAGCCGTTGACGAAGTCCTCGCGAAATCGCGCGTACATGTAGACGAACCACGGCGACGCGATGACGAGCACGATCGCGACGCCAAACACCCAGTGCAGCCCCAGCAGGCGCTTGCGCAGATCGGCCGACAGCGTGATCGCGAGCGCCAGTGTCAGCCCGCAGAGGACGAGCGCAATCGGTCCCTTGGTCAGCACGGCGAAGGCAATCGACACATAGCCCGGCCACTGCAAGGCGGGCCGATCCTGGAGAGCCGCGGTCGCCAGCAGCGCCGCGCCGCCGAAGAGAAACATCGTGAACAGCGTGTCGAGAATGGCGTACCGCGCAAGGCCGAACACGCCGGGACTGGCCGCGAGCATCAACCCGGCGACGGTGCCGACGTCCGGCGAGATCATCCGCGCGCCGAACCAGACCGTCATCAGAATCAGGATCAACGCCGCCAGCGCGGGCAGCATCCGGGCACCGAGCTCGTTCTGGCCGAAGACGAGCATCGACGCGCCCTGCAGCTGATGAAAGAGAACCGGCTTGTCGAAGAACGGGACGTCGTTGTAGTACGGAGCCCACCAGTCGCCGGTGGCAATCATCTCGCGCGTGGTTTCCGCGTAGTGCGCCTCGTCAGGATCCCAGAACGTCGGCGCGCCGAGCCGCCAGAACAGCACGACGAACAGCAGCAGGCTGGCCAGAATCAGAAGAGCCGGGTCCTGCCCTATAATCGTCGGGCTCTGCGACCGATACAGGGTCGGGCTCTTCGACCAATTGGGGAAGAAGAAGCGCACAGCAGAGCTTACATTCTTTGATGGCCACCGATAGCGCTGAATTCGAGTCCGGAACACGCCCACACCCCGGTGTCCATCATTGTCCGGTTCTGATCGTCGAGGATGATGCCGACCTGCGTGACATGATGGCGCAGTTGCTCAACCTCGAGGGATTCAACGCCGCGACCGCGGCGAATGGCCGCGAAGCGCTGGAGTATCTCCGGGAATCCGACCGTCCTGACGTGATTCTGCTCGATCTCATGATGCCGGTCATGGACGGCTGGGAGTTTCGCCGCCGCCAGCAGGCCGACCCGGCCGTCTCCGGCGTGCCGGTCATCGTGCTGTCGGCACTCGATCCGACTCGCGCGGCAGATGTGAACGCCAACGCCTTCCTGAAAAAGCCGCTCGATTTCGACCGCCTCCTCGCCCTCGTTCGCAGCTACTGCCGGTAAACCAGCAAACGTCATGGCCAGCTCGGCCGCCGGCCGGGCACGTCCGTTGATACCATTCTCGATAGGTGACGCGCTTACGTCGTGTGCGATCGATCTCGGCCAGACTCGCCAAGGTGCTTGTCGGACTCGTGGCGTTGGTGCTCATCCTCGTGGGTGTCGGGCTCGCGGTCCTGGAGACGGCGTGGGCCAAGGAAGCCATCCGAAGCCTGATTGTCCGCCAAGCCAACCAGTACCTGACCGCGACGCTTTCGATCGGGCGGCTTGAAGGATCGCTGCTGCGGGGTATCGCGCTGGCCGACGTCAGCGTCGCGCGCGACGGTCGAACGTTGATTCAGATCGAGCGAATCGCGCTCAGCTACAGCATTCGCGAGCTCGTGCAAGCCGGCGTCGTCGTGCGTCGTGTTCAAGTGACGCGCCCGCGGATCGTCGGCAGCCGCCAGCCGGACGGGCGCTGGGATCTCGGCGCACTCGTCCGGCGCGACACGCGCGAGCAGGAGCGCACGGGTCCGAGCCGGCCGATCGAAGTGCAATCGATCGAGATCATCGACGGGCGGATCTCGCTGCACGATCCGCTCGATTTCGGCCCCGCCCATGTGCCAACCGAGTTCGAGGCGTTGAACGCGAAATTCGCTTTCGCCTACTTCCCCGTTCGCTGGAAGCTGACCTTCGATCACGTCTCGTGGATCGGCCGCGAACCCGATCTGTCGGTACAGCGGCTGGCCGGAGTGTTCGGGCGCGGACCAGGCGGCTGGTTCTTCGAGCATTTCTCCGTAGACACGGCGCGCTCCGCTTTCACACTCGACGGACGGATCGACACATCGCGGAAACCGACCGCGCTCGACCTGCAGGTGCGCGCGCCGCGCTTTGCCTTTCAAGAGTGGTCGGGCGTCCTGCGCGGTCTGAAGAACATCGCGGTCGAGGGATCGTTCGACACGTCGCTGGCAGGTCCGGTGACTCAGCTCGTGACTACCCTGAATCTGGCCGGAACCGGCGGATCGGTGAAAGGCGCGCTGACGCTCGACACCTCAATCCCAGGCTGGCACGGCAAGGGCGCCGTCGATGTCGAGCGGCTGAATCTTGCGCGGTGGCTGAACCGGCCGGACCGGCCATCTGACATCAGCGGTCACGTGACGTTCAACCTCGCCCTGGAACTCGGTCGCCATTTTCCGCGCGGCGCCTACACGTTCGAGGGACGCCATGCCATGTACATGGGCTACGAGGCCGACGATGTGCGCGCGCGCGGACAGTTGACCGAGACGAGCGCTCTCGTCGCCTCCGCCGACGCGGTGGCGTACGGTGCCCGAGTGACGACGGCGAACGGCTCCATCGGCATCGACGGCCCGTTTCCTTTCCGCTTTCAGGGTCGGGTGAACAGCATCGATCTGCGCCGCGTACCGGCTACCGTGCCGGTGCCACGGGTGGCAAGTCTGCTGACCTTCGACTACGACATCTCCGGCCGCTTCAGCGATCCGTACATCATCGGTGGCGCCACCTTCGACCGGTCGCTGTTTCTCGGCGCCACGGTCGGCGCCGGGACGGTCGGCTCGATCGACACGCTGCAGAAGCCGCTGCACTTCACGGGCGACGGTGACATCGACAATGTGAACCTCCGAGTCTTCGGCGAAGGCCTGGCGGTCCAGTGGCTGCAGGAGCCGCGCTACGCCGGCATCGTGTCGGGACACTTTCAGGTGACGGGAACCGGAACCGATCGAACACTGACGCTGACGGGAGGTGGACGCCTGACACGGGCGGAACTGTTCAGCGGCACGCTGTCGGACGCGGACGTGTCGATCGGTCTCGACCGCGGGACGCTGCAGGCGTCGTTCGATGGGCGGTTCGCCACGATCGATCCCGCGGTGCCGTTCATGGATCCCCGGCTGAAGTCGTCGTTGACGGGAACCGGCCGCGTCACCGCGACCGTGCGCGACCTTCTGCTACGACCGGTCAGTCTGCCCGACTATGACGTTCGCGGAACCTTGGCGCTGGCTCCCTCGATCATCCGCGACATACCGATCGACAGCGCGACGCTCGACGCGACGCTCGCCGACTCGACGTTGACGGTTGCGGATGCGCGCGCCACCGGTGCCGCGGTCGAGGGGCACGTCGCCGGCACCGCCGCCCTCGCCGAACCGGCATCGATCGATGTTCAGTACGAGCTGTCCCACGTGGATCTGTCGCAGCTTCACGCATTCACTGGCAACAGTGTGTCCGCGCTGATCTCGACCACCGGCCATCTGAGCGGGCCCGCGGACGCGCTTCACGCGATCGGCGACGCGACGATCAACCAGCTGGACGCCTACGGTGTGCGGGCGCTGACGCTCGTTGGCCACTACGACGCGGTGGCGCCGGCATCAGACCTGTGGAGGACCAAGGCCCAGGTGAACGCGCGCAGTACATTCCTCACCTTGTTCGGCCAGTCGCTGAATGAAGCGTCGGGCACGGTGACGATGGATGCCGACCGTCTCGGATTCGATCTTGATATCACCCAGCAGGAGAACCGCCACGGACGGCTGGCCGGCGCCGTGCGCCTTCGCGACGACCGTCACTCCGTCGACGTCCTCGATCTGACGGTCAGCCTCGGGCGCGCGCCCTGGCGTCTCGCCTCGACCGCGCCCCCGCCCGTCGTCTCCTGGGACGACGCCGGGATCGCTGTGACTTCGCTGCAGTTTTCCGATGGCGCCAACGATCAACGGATTGCCGTGTCGGGTACCTGGCGGCGTGACGGCAACGGCGCGCTCCGCGTCACCGGATCGCACGTCTTTCTCGACACGCTGCAAAACGCGTTCGATCGGCCGACGCGTTACGCCGGCGCGCTGGACTTCGACGCGACCGTGCGCGGCACGTTCGATCAGCCGCGCGTGGCGGCGACGTTGACGGTCAGCAGCGGCCGCGTCGAACGGGTCTCGTACCAGAAACTCGCGGGCCGTGTCGACTACGATGCCCAACGCCTCACCATCGACCTGCGCCTCGATCAGGCGCCGGGCGTCTGGCTCACGGCGACCGGCACAGTGCCGGTATCCGTGTTCAAGCGCGATCTCCCCGATCAGCCGATGGACGTCGCAATCAAGTCGAGTCCCATCAGCCTCGGACTCGTCGAGGGTGTCACCGACGTCATCCGCAACGTGACCGGGGAGATCAGGGTGGACGTCCGGGTGATTGGAACGAGTCACGACCCGCATTTCGCCGGCTCGGTCAATATTGTCAACGCCGGGTTCCTGGCGACGGCGACCGGCGCCAGGTACAAGAACGCACGCGCCGCCATCACGCTGGCGCGCGAGCGCGTGACCGTCGACACGCTCCACATCGAGGACAACGATGGACATCCGCTCGAGGTTCGAGGCAGCCTCGCGACGCACGAATTGCGCGTCGGCGATCTCGAGATCGAGGCCCGCGCCCAGCGTTTCGAGGTGATGCGTAACCAGTTGGGGCGCGTGGCGGTCAACGCCGCGCTCCAGGTCCGCGGCCAATTCGAATCGCCGCGGATTGCCGGCGACGTGACGATCAGCACGGGTGACGTCAAGGTTGACGAGATCCTCCAGCGGACGCTGTTCCAGCCGTATGCCACGGAGCCGACGCCGATCGGCGACGTCGACGCGGTGGCGGCACTGAATCCCTGGGATCGGCTGGGCCTGGATATCTCGCTGCACGTCCCCAACACCCTGCGGCTGACCGGCCGGGACGTGCAGATTTCGTCGGGGACGCCGATCGGTCTCGGCGACATCAATCTGCGCGTCCTCGGTGACTTGTATCTCTACAAAGATCCCGGCCAGCCGCTCTCGGTGACCGGTTCGTTCGACCGGGTCACCGGCACCTACACGTTTCAGGGCCGGCGCTTCGATGTCGTCGACACCAGCTCCATCAACTTCCGAGGCGACCTCAATCCGGAGGTGTACGTGAGCGTCACACGTCAAATCTCGGGTGTCGAGACACGCGTGGCGATCACGGGACCGTTGCGTCAGCCTGAGCTCCACCTGTCCAGCACGCCACCGCTCGACGACTCGGACATCCTGTCCCTGATTGTGTTCAATACGGCGAGCAACGAACTGTCATCAGTGCAGCAACAGGAACTGCTGGTGCGCGCCGGTGCTCTCGCGGCCGGTTTCATCGCGACACCTCTCCTCAGCGCGATCGAGAACCAACTCGGATTGGAAGTCCTCGAGATCGAGGCCCTTGGAGAATTCGGCGGCGGGCCGAAGGTGACGATCGGTCAGGAAATCTTCCCGGGTCTGGTGGCGCGCTTCAGCCGGCAGTTCGGGCCGGATCCGTACGACGAAGCCGCGCTCGAGTACACCCTCTCGCGCATCCTGCGGCTGCGCGCCACGTTCTCGGATGCGCAGACGCTGATCTCCCGCTCGCCGTTCCGGCGTATCGAGCGCGCCGGCATCGACCTCTTGTTGTTTTTCAGCTTCTGACGATCACAACAGCAGGACCTCGACCCGGTGCGCGTGGACCATGTTTTCGCAGGGCGACCACGCAAACACCGTGAAGCGGCCATCCTGGGACGCCACCAGCACCACCGCGTCATGCTGATCGTGTACGAACTGCGCAGCCGAGAGATGACGCGTACCGCCAAGCTGCGTCGGGTGCATGACCTCTGCAGCGCCACCTTCGATCGGTTCGGTGACGACCACCTGCTCGATCTGCGGCGAGCCCTTCTTCCGCGCAATCTTGGCGCCGAACGCGAGCACATCGTATCGTGTCGTCATGATGGTCGCGCCGTCGACCGCCGTGAGTCCGGCGATCAGATCGACAACCCGGGTCAGCGCATCCTGCCACGTGCGACCGCCGTCGCCCACCGACGAGGCGCGCGCCAGCCGCCCGAGGCCGTCGAACGGCGGCGCCACTGCGTACGGAATCGGACGGACGATCGATTCCGTCCAGGCATCGCTCGAGTCCGGGACGATCAGCAGAATGCCGCCGCGGCGGTGCGCGCGCATCGACACCGCGAGTTGGACGAGCACGTTGACCGAATCGATCCACGACGCCGGCGAATCGAAGCCGAGCAGCGACGTCAACAGCGGCGGGCAGTCCGGAAGGCTCGACGCACGTTCGTCGACCATCTTGACCTGATCGCCTTCCAGGACGGCGACGTTCACGAACTTTCCCGCTTCGCCGCCGCGATGGTGCTTGACGACCAGCAGCCCGGGCGCCGTCACTTCGACGACGACGCACAGCGGAGGAATCGTGCGGACGGTGCCCCAGACCCACAGCGCGCCGCCGTCGCGGTGTACCCCGAGGTGAATGCCGGCGCGTTCGACCGCCGGTGCCAGCTTGACGAGGCGGCCCGGTTCGAGCGGGATGGCGCGTTCGAACCGGAGGGGATACGGGGCCTCGTCGGGCGTCAGAAACGCCAGCGAGATGGTCGGGACGACGTTCTCTTCCCGCCGGAGACTCGCCCAGAACGCCGCGTCGATGAGCGCTTCGATCGTGCCGGCGTCCGGCGGAGCCGCGAGGCCGGTCTGGCCGCGCTGCTGCGCGTCGACGACATGGCGCGCAAAATGGTCCCGGACTTTCGCCGCGATGGCGTGCGCCGCCGGATAGGCCGGTCCGCTCATCGCCCGCGCGAACGGCGCGTCGGCCTCGGTCCCTGGCGGTGACGATCGCCGTGATGCGGCCAGGCGCGCTGTTGCCGGCGTGGCCTGTGAGTGGCGGGCGGCGGCGGTGGCGCGCTCGCCCGGTAATCGAAGTCGGGAAGCGTGACTCTCGGCAAGCGGCTGCCGATGGCTTTCTCGATGGCGCGCAGGCTCTCCTCTTCTTCAGGTGAGACCAGCGTAAACGCGGAGCCCGTGGCCTCGGCGCGCGCCGTCCGGCCGACGCGATGGATGTAATCGTCGGGTACGACGGGCACGTCGAAATTCACGACGTGTCCGAGCGCCGTGACGTCGATGCCGCGGGCAGCGATATCGGTCGCCACCAGCACACGGTACTTGCCGCTCTTGAAGCCTCTCAGCGCCTCGGTCCGCTGCGCCTGCGAGCGGTTGCCGTGAATCCGATCGACGTCAATCCCCTGTTCTCCGAGATATTTCGCGAGCTTGTTCGCCCGGTGTTTCGTGCGGGTGAACACGAGCGCGTCGTGAATCTCCTGGCCATCCAGCAACTTGCGCAGCAAGGCGGCCTTGAGGTGCTGCGGCACAGGATACACGGCGTGCGTGATCCCGACGGCGGGCGCCGATCGACGCTCGAGGTTGATGGTCGACGGGTTCGTGAGCATCTCCCGCGACAACTGCGCGATGGGCGGCGGCATCGTGGCGCTGAAGAACAGCGTCTGCCGTCGCGGCGGCAGATGTCGGAGGATGCGGCGGATGTCCGGCAGGAAACCCATGTCGAGCATCCGGTCGGCCTCGTCGAGCACCAGATACTGCAGCCCGGCCAGCTTGGCGTACGGGAAGCGGAAATGATCCAGCAGCCTTCCCGGCGTTCCGACCATGACGTCCACGCCGCTGCGGAAGGCGTGCTCCTGCGGCCCCATCCCGACGCCGCCGAACACCGGCGCGGCCGTCAGCGGCGTGTGCACGGCCAGATCGTTGAGGTCCTCCACGATCTGCGCCGCCAGTTCGCGCGTCGGCGTCAGCACCAGCGCGCGCGTCGTCCCGCGCGGCTTGTCGATCAGTCGGTGCAGAATCGGCAGCAGAAAGGCCGCCGTCTTGCCGCTGCCGGTCATCGCGCACGCCAGGACGTCGCCGCCGGCCATCGCCAGCGGAATCGCGTCGGCCTGGATGGCGGTCGGCCGCGTGAATCCGAGGTCTTTGAGCCCTTTGAGGAGATCCGGATGAAGCCCGAGGCGGGTAAACGGCACGGATCATTATGACAGGATGCTCTGCTCGTCGTACAATTGGCTCGTGAACAAGTCACGGCCATCACAACAGAAGCGCCAGCGCGAGCGCCAGCGCCAGGAACGCCGCACGGAGAAGCAGGCCCGGCGTCAGGAAGCGGCCGCGCAGAAGGCGAACAATCCGACGAGGGCGGAGGGTGTCGATCCCGATCTGGAGGGGATTCAGTTGGGACCGCAGCCGCTGCAGGACTGGCAAAAGACCGAGTAAGGCCGGACCCCAGCCGCCCGATCGACGGCGCGGTCGCGCACACGCGGCCGCCCACTGAGCGCCCCTCCCCGCCGGATTCTCAGGCTACTGGTACGGAGATCGTCACGTCGCTCTTCGTGGAGAGCGCGCCATCATTCGCCGTCGCCCGCACCGCGTACACCCCCGGCGACGGGAAGCGCGCTGCCGTCACGACGGCTCCGCCCGTAACGGGAATCGATCCGCCAGGGTCGAATGTCACCTTCGCCGGTCCCCGCAACTGCATCCAGGTCACCGTCAACCCTCGCGGCCGTGGCGCGCCCGACGAGTTGGCCTGCGCCTGAATCCGTGTGGCGTCGGTGGCCACCGTGCGCTGCGCCGGCACGCGCGGCTTCGGCAGACCATCATCCGTCACGTTTGCCGTGAGGGATACCGGTTGGCCCGCGGCGGCGGTTGCCGCGGCCGCGATCACGATCGCCGGCGGCTTATTCGGATCGCCCTCGCCCGGATTCAGGTTGCCGCGCGTCATGATGATGCGCTCGGTGATTTCCTCGATCGGCAGCAACTCTCCGTACGCCGTCTCCGTCTTGCCGTTGGCCTTGATGGTCCACGTGAGGACCTGCTTGCCGAAATCGGCGGGAACCCGCACACGGAAGACCCAACCCTGACGCCGCGGCAGAAAGTACGTCGGCTGTCCGCGATCCGGCGCGCCCGGCTCGAACCTGTTGTCGGGGCCCGCTGGAATCGCGAGCTCCTCCTGCCAGTTGCGGTTGAAGTAGCCGAACACCAGATCGAAGCTGCCGTCGGCGTTGCGAATCCATCCCTCGAAATACGGCACGACGTTCTGGCCCGACACGAATTTCGTCTGCGGGATTGCCGTGGGCAGCTGCTGTGCGGTCAGATCGCCAACGAGCGTCAGCGCAAGGGCGACCGCCGCGAGCGTCATCACGCTCGGCTGAAGCCTTCCGCCGTCGCTCGCCAACATTCCACGAGCTTCGGCGAGGCGGGTCGTGCGCCATCAGTCATTGACTTTCTTCCGCGCCGCCGCGCGCTGCTGATAGTCGGCGTCGTCGATGTAGAAGAGGCTGACCCACGCGAAGCTCATTTCATCGATCGTCCGCTGGCCGTAGCCGACCCAGTTCCTGGGATTCGGGTTGTACTTGTTCGCCGCCGTATTGTCGTGCCACGCGGTGATGTGGATGATCGTCCCGGCCGGCAGCACGGGCGCGACATCCTCGGCGTAGGGGTAGGTGATGTGCCACCCGAACTGATAGTTGCTGACGCAATTCAGCGTTTCGGTCCGCGCCGGACCCGGGCGCGCCGAATCGGCGCGGATGTCCGGATAGATGGCTTCCATGCACATCGCCTTGCCGCGATTGTGCATGTGCGGCTGGAAGGCCGACAGGACGGCCGGTTTCGGCAGCCGGAAGTAGCCGTCCGTGCGCGAGACCTCGCCCGGAGGAATGTCGATGTCGTTGTTGTCGCCCATATGCTGGGTGAACGCGACGTACTTCGGCACCTGTCCCTTCGGATACAGCTTGAAGCCGATCGACAGGTTGACGAGCGATCGCTCGCCGCTCGGGTGGAGGTGGAGGTTGAAGTGAATCTTCGACCCCGCCTTGATCAGGCGCCCCGAGTTTTCGGGAAAGATGTCGCCGTTCTTGCCGAGCGCGTACTCGTTGAAGAAAAAGCCGACCGGATCCTCTTCTTCGTCTTCGACCATGTTGGCGGTCGCATGGTGAACGACCTTGAAGCTGTAGGCCTCCGGCTTGGTTTCGACCGCGGCGATGTACATGTCCTCGGTGAACCCGGGATCGACGTCGATGTCGTAGAACTCGTCGGGGCCGTTCGCGCGCAGCTCGTACGGCTTGGGCAGCGACACAATCATGTCCGGCTTGCCGATATGCCACTTGTCGACATCGGCGAACTGCCGCGGCTTCGGCATGTCCGCCGCGCTGCCTGCCGGCGCGCCGCCGTCCACCCATTTCACGATCGTGGCGATTTCCGCGTCGGTCAGGGACGGATCGTCCTTGAACTTCGTGATGCCGATGTGTCGATCGATGTACCACGGCGGCATTTCGCGTGCCGTCACCTTCTGTTTGATCGACCGCGCCCAGGGGCGCGCCTCCTCGTAGGTGACGAGCGACATCGGCGCGATCGCGCCAGCGTGGTGACAGTTCTGACAGGAGCGCTGCAGGATCGGCGCGACGTCGCGCGCGAACGTGACGGTCTGCGGCCCCTGGGCGAACGCCGACGCGCCGCAACCGACAGCAAACAAGGCCGTGAGAACCGCGCGTTTCATGTGCGCCTCCAGGATTGTAGGGGCGGTTCGCGAACCGCCCCTACATTTCATTACGGCAACCTGAACGCCAACAGCTCGCCGCTGTAGTTCCCGCCGCTGATCGCGATGACGATGTACTGCTTGCCGTTGAGCATGTACGTCATCGGCGAGCCACTCTCGGGCGCCGGCATGTAGACGGCGCCGACCTCTTTCCCGTCCACCTTGTTGTACGCGCGCAGCATGGCGCCGCGCTGACCCGAAGGCGTGGTGAAGACGCCGCCTTCGCCGGCAATCACGAGCGTTTTGGTCACGAGTGGTCCGATGAGTCCCGGCCGTCCCGTTCGGGGAATGGTCAACCCCTTGAGCGCCGGATGGTTGCGGACGTTGTCCGCCGTTTCCCCGTGCGCGATGTGCCAGAGGATTTCGCCCTTGTTCAAGTCGATCGCGCTGATCCTCGCATACGGCGGCTTGAGCAGCGGCAACCCCTGGACGGTCAGGCCGGCGCCGCCCTCGCCTGCCGCCGCCGGCGCCGCAGCGGTCTCTCCGGTACGACCACCGCCAGCGGCTGATCCAGAGCCGCCCGTGCGGCGAGCGCCGCTCAGCGCGCTGCCCTGGACGAAATCCATGTCCGAGAGATCGGGCGGAGACGGCACGAGACTGAGCGGGCTCGCACCGCTCTGCGAATAGATGTAGGCGATGTGCGTCTCAGGATCGTACGAGCCACCCGGCCAGTTCGTGGCGAAGCCCGGTGTGAGCGTAGCCAGCGGACCTTCCGCTTTGCTGACCACCGGCGGCGTGAAAATCGGTCCGAGCTGGTAGCGCTCGGCCACCTTGATCGCTTCGGCCCGCAGCGCCGGCGTGAAGTCGATCAGATCGTCGATCGACACGCCCAGGCGATCGTACGCGGGAGGCCTGGTCGGAAACGGCTGCGTCGGCGCGTACCACTCGCCTGGTACGTTCCCCTTGGGTACCGGCCGCTCCTCGATCGGCCAGATCGGTTCGCCGGTTTCACGATTGAGGACGTAGAGAAACGCCTGCTTCGTCGGCTGGGCGACCGCCTTGATCGTCCGCCCGTTGACGGTGATGTCCGTCAGAATCGGCGCGCAGGGGATGTCCATGTCCCAGATGCCGTGGTGGACCAGCTGAAAGTGCCACCGCCGCTTCCCGGTCTGGAGATCGACGGCGACGAGACTTTCGCCGAACAGGCCGTTTCCCGGACGATGCCCGCCGTAGTAGTCGCCGGTCGGCAGCTCCACCGGGAAGTACACCAGGCCCAGCTCCTCGTCGGCGGAGATCTGGCCCCAGACCCCGGTGTTCCCGGTATACGCCCACGAATCCTTTTCCCACGTGTCGTTCCCGAACTCGCCCGGCTGGGGAATCGTGTGGAAGATCCACAGACGCTTGCCGGTCCGTACGTCGAAGCCGCGGACGTAGCCTTTTTCGTTACGGCGGCTTTTCGGATTGGCGCCCGTCTTGTGCGCGGCGCCGATGATGACCACGTTCTTCGCCACGGTGGGCGTCGAGTGCAGCCCGATCTCACCGGTGACGAGATCCATGGTCTGGTCGTCGTCCAGCTTCAAATCGACGACGCCGCCCTGACCGAAGCTCGATATCCGTGCGCCGTTTTTCGCGTCGAGCGCGATCAACCGATAGCCGGGCGTCACGTACAAGATGCGCTCCTCGCGGCCATCGGTCCAGTACGCGAGCCCGCGGCCGGACAGCTGCCGCGGCGCCGCCGCGCCTCGGGCGCCCTCGTTCTCGCTGTGCATCCACAGCAGCTCGCCGGTGCCGGCATCGAGCGCCACCACCGCGCGCCGCGATCCGGCCGTCGAGTACAGCACGCCTTTCACCATCAGCGGCGTCGACTCGAGCTGATACTCCGGTCGCGGACCCAAGGCGTCCGTCTTGAAGCGCCACGCGACTTCGAGCGTCTGAAAGTTACTCGCGTTGATCTGATCGAGCGGCGCGTACCGCGTGTGGCCCAGATCGCCGCCGTACGTCCGCCATTCGCCGTTGGCGGCGCCGGATTGCGCTCCGAGACGCACCATCGCGCACAGCGCGAGCAGGGTGGTAGCCAGATAGAGTCGCGTCACGCGCATACCATACAGGATTTGCTGGCGTTTGGTGATTTTTCGGCCAGATGGGCCCGGAACGCGCGGGACTCGAGGGACGGTCAGGCCGGAAGGGCGACATCGGCGGCGCGACGGCCGCCCCGGAAGGCCGTGCGCCTGTCGTAGCGGTCCGAGTTCCGGCGATCGCGCTGCGGCAGGTCGAAGTCGAGATAGCTGACGACCGCGTGCAGGAGGCGTTCAGTGCGTTCGAAGAACGCGCCGATCGCCTGCGCCTCCCGAACCAGATAGGGATCGGGCCGGTCGGTATGGACCAGCGAGCGCGTCACGCCTTCGGACGATGCGAGCAGGACCAGGTGCAGGCCGTTGTACTCCTCGAGCCGCAGGTTGGTGATCAGCAGATCGGGCGTCGAAGCGAGCAATTGCGACCGCGCCGAGAGAAAATCGCGACACAACGTAGCCTGTGCGATTCGTTCGCATTTTGCTAACACGCGCTGACCGAGTATCGCGTCTGGTTCCACCACCAGAAGATGCTTCATTCCACCAGCTTCGCGGGAATTGTCACCTACCTGAGCAATGGTTACAAGATTGTTGCCACGCCTTGATCGCGATCGTTGCACACTGATTTTGCTGACAACCGATTGCGACCGCTCCCGCCGACGGTGATCGCTCGACGCAGAGGGATTGCCGATCTGTGCAGGAAAAGGAAGGGCCGACGATTTGTCCGTCGCCGCGACCGATCCATCGGCGGGCTGGCAGTCGAACCGTCGACGGGGCGCATTTGCCGCCACGCGCGACGGCGTGCAGTGGCAGGAATCTCCGTCCGCCGCGACTATTGTCGCCCTCCCGGCGACACCTTTCGACTGATACCTCATCTCCATCGGGCCGTCTCGATCGGATCAACGCGTCGCGTTGTCCGGTAGCTTGTCGGTCGATTCTGCTCAGGGGAGTAGCCTTTACACGGGCGTGGTCACGGTCCGCTGTGACCTTCGCTGAAAGTTCTGAGAAAACCCGGCCAAGCCTCGCCGGATTTCAGTGGCCTACGAATTGCGTATGTCGCGAATCGTGGGAACCAGTTGGTGCCGTATCACGAGGGCGGAACCGGTCGCGACGATCGCCGACGAAGTGTCGCCGCTCGACGAACTTTTTTTCAGCCTCGACGGCAGGACCGGTCGCGACCGCGGATGAACAGTTCCGCGTCGAGGTGTCCGGCATTCACTTCGGCCATGACGGACGTTGGTTGCAATTGAACCTGTGCGGCGACGTCAACTACAGCGTCACGCTCAAGATCGACACGGTGGACGTGCGAGCCATCCGCGACAATCTCGCGGCCTGTCTCGCGTCCGCGCCGCCCCAGGTCAGCGCGCCGCCGTTCTGACAGCCGCGCGTCACCGTCACGCGTCAAGCCTCGCCGTTCCAGCCCCGCTCGCCGTACTCCCATCGCCGCGGATGCAGTTCTTGCCTGCGCGCTTCGCCTCGTACAGCGCCTGATCCGCGCGCTCGAGCAACTGCCCCACCGTCGACCCCGCTGAAGACACGGCGAGTCCGACACTGACGGTCACGCGCGTGACCGCAAGCACGCCGTCCGCGGGCCGGTAGTGCTCGATCCGTTCGCGGATACGTTCCGCGATGCGCATCGCGTTCTCGCTCGTGCTGCCGGGCATGATGATCACGAACTCCTCGCCGCCAAAGCGCGCGCAGACGTCGAACACGCGCACCGACCGCCGCAGGATGTCGCCGACGTCGCGCAGGATGGTGTCGCCCGCCAGGTGTCCGTGCGAGTCGTTGACGCGCTTGAAGTCGTCGATGTCGATCATCAGCAGCGCGAGCGGGATCTGATGCCGTTGGGAGCGCTGCAACTCCTCGTCGAGCCGGACCTGGATGTACCTTCGGTTGAAGACTCCGGTAACCGGATCGACCGTGGCTGCGTGCGCGTACGCTTCGGCGGAATCGAGCGCGCGCTCGCGTTCGAGCGCCAGCGCCGCTCCTGACGCGAACAGCCGAAGCGCGGCGACGTCGCGGCGTGCGAACGCCTGGTCGCCGCGACGGTCGGTCACGCAGATCGCGCCGAGCACTTCGCGATCGCCGAGGATGGGCACGGCGATGAACGAGCTGGTGTGATAGCGCGGCCGGCGAGCGCCCGTCAACCGATCGCCGGTCGTCGTATACAGCGGTTTGCGCGAGCGCATGACGGTGCCGATCACCCCGGCGCCCGGCTCGATACGTACATGTTCGACCAGGGCACGTGGGTAGCCGAATGTCGCGACGATCGACGCTTGGCCAGGGTCGCCGGGCTGAGTGACGGCAATCGCCCCGAGCCGCGCGTCGACGGCGACGGCGGCGTGGCGAATGATCGTGTCGCTGACGGCGAACAGACCGCTCACGCGCGCCAGGCGATGGAGCATGCGATAGTGCAGCCGCATCACCGCCGGCGGAACGACGGCGGCGGCCTCGGCGGCGGGCCGGTTGGACGTCTCGGTGAGGACGTCGACCAGGTGAAAAAACGGTGCGGGCGACATCGTCCAGTCGCCGGCAATCGCCAGCGCCACGCCGCCCGAATTGCGCTCCGACGTCAGCAGGGTCCAGTCCTGGCCGCCGGCGGTTCGCACGGCCGCCAGGCCAGCCGTCAGATCGTCGAACAGATTGAGCGCGTCACGCGACGTGAACGGGTGATCGCCGGCGGCCGTCAGGATCGTCCAGTGCCCGCCGGCGTACGCCAGCAGGACGACGTCGGCCGAAAGAATGGCGCTGACGCGTGCGACCAGCCACTCAGCCCGGTTGGGGCGACCGGCTTCGGTGCCATAGTCCAGCGCCGCAGACGCGAGCGCGTGCGCCTGCTCTTCGGACACGATTCTAAGACTCGATTCGCCACTCGAGCGCATTGGGCCGGCTTCCGCGGAACTCCGCGGGAAAGGTGACTTTTCCCATCCGACACGGCGCTTTCTGGCGGATCCCGCGGCGAAAGACGCTCCGGTAACCGTTGACGGAGGCACGCTTCATGCGATCATGGCCGTGAATCTCATCAGACATGCTGGCATGGGCTGCGTTCTAACGTCTCTGGCGTCAACGCTTCGGGTGAATCGAGCGTTCGTCCACCGTCGCTGTCGCCCGGCAGGCTGGTCGGCCGCGGCACTTCGAGCGTTCGGAACCCTGCTGATCCTCACCTCATCAATTGGCAACAAATGTGCCGAGGCGCAATCCGCCGCAAACGTCCTTCTCGTAGTCAATAGCACGAGCGCCGCGAGCGGAAGCGTCTCGCGATACTACGCTGAGCGACGCGGCGTCCCGCAGGACAATGTCTGTTCAATCACGACTCCTGCGACCGAATCGATCAGCCGCGCCGACTACGCGGCGCAAATCGAGCAGCCGATCTGGCAGTGCATCGCCGGTCTCCGCGCGCACGACCGCATCCTCTACATCGTCCTCACCAAAGACGTCCCGATTCGCATCTCCGGTACCGGCGGCCGCACCGGGACCAACGCGAGCGTGGATTCGGAACTGACGCTGCTGTATCGCCGGCGGACGGGGCAGCAGGCGCCCGTCGCCGGCTTCGTGTCCGAACCCGTATTACGCGGGGAGCGGTCCGATCGCCAGCGTCAAGCCCTTCAGTCACGAGTTGCAGGACATCTATCTGGTCACCCGCCTCGATGGCTTCACCGTGCAAGATGCGATCGCGCTCATCGACCGGGCGACGACGCCCTCGCGAGAGGGACGTTTCGTCCTCGACGAGCGCGCGGCGCTGGTCGACAGCGGCGGCGATCGCTGGCTGCGCGCCGCGGCCGAGCGCCTGCGCGAGCAGGGCCTGGGCGATCGCGTCCAGCTGGACGAGTCGACCAAGGTGCTGACGAAGGAAGCGGGCGTCCTCGGCTACTACTCCTGGGGCTCGAACGACCCCGCCATCCAGATTCGCGATTTCGACATGCAGTTCGTCCCGGGCGCCATCGCCGGCATGTTCGTCAGCACGGACGCCCGAACGTTCAAGGAGCCGCCGGCAGCCTGGCGCCCGAGCAACGACGGACGGCGTGAATCGATCTTCGGCGGCTCGCACCAGTCGCTCGTCGGCGATCTGATTCGCGCGGGCGTCACCGGCGCGGCGGGACATGTGGACGAACCGTTTCTCGACGCGACCATCCGTCCCGAGATCCTCTTCCCGGCGTACGCCAGCGGCCGCAATCTCGCCGAAGCCTACTACGCCGCCATGCCGTACCTGAGCTGGCAGACACTCGTCATCGGCGATCCGCTCTGCGCGCCGTTTCCGCATGCTCCGCTGGCCACGCTCGCGATCGACCCTGGTCTCGACGCTTCGACCGAGCTGCCGGGGTACTTCGCCAAGCGCCGGCTGGCGTCGTTCGCGGCTTCGTTCAACAAGGACGCAGCCGCCCAGTTCGTGCGCTCCGAATCTCGCTCGGCGCGCAAGGATACGGCGGGCGTGCGTCAAGCGCTCGAAGCCGCGGTCGCTGCCGAACCGCGATTCAGCCTGGCGAGGCTGCAACTCGCCGAACTGGCGGAAGCGGCGGGCGACGACGCCGCGCGCGACCGCTCAATTCCGAGCCATCCTGGGATATGCGCCCAACGACGCCGTCACGTTGAACAACCTCGCCTACAACCTCGCCGCGCACCAGAACAAGCCTGAAGAGGCGCTTCCCTTCGCTCAGCGCGCGATCGCCGTCCTCAAGACTCCGCAGTTCTACGACACGCTGGCGTGGATTCAGCATCTCCTCAAGCAGGACGCCGAGGCCGCGGCGAACATCCGGATCGCCAGGAGCACGAACTCGCTCGATCCGGATCTGTTGTGGCACGCGGCGGTGATCTACGCGGCGGTGAAGGACGTGCCGCGCGCCACCGCGGAACTGACGCTCGCGCTGAAGATCAAACCCGATCTGGCCGATCGCGACGACGTGAAGAAGCTGCGACAGCAGCTTTCGCCCGCCAAAATAACCCGTACACGTCTGCGCGCGATTGCACACCGTGAGGCGGCGGCGCTCCCGTGTGCCACAATTGATGGAAGCGCGCGAGTCGATGACTCTCTGCATTCGCGGCGCACGCCTGGTTCCGATCGTCATTGCCGCCTGGCTGACGTCTGGCGCGCCGGTTCGTGCGCAAACGGGCGCGAACGTCCTGGTCGTCGTCAACAGCAGCAGCGCCGCCAGCGAGACGATCGGCCGACAATACGCCGCGCGGCGCGCGGTGCCCGGCGACAATATCTGCGCGATGCCGCTGCCGATCGCCGAATCGGTCAGCCGCGACGTCTACGACACGCAAATCGACCAGCCAATCTGGCAATGCATCGCGGCCCGTCAGGCGCACGATCGCATTCTGTACATCGTGCTCACCAAGGACGTCCCGATACGCATCAGCGGCACGAGCGGGCGCAGCGGTACCGGCGCGAGCGTCGATTCCGAGCTCACGCTGCTCTATCGCCGGCGCACTGATGCGTCGGTGCCGATCGTCGGCTTCGTGCCGAATCCGTATTACGCCGCCAACGCGCCGGCCGCGGTCGAAGCGTTCAGCCACCGCCTGCACGACGTCTATCTCGTCACGCGCCTTGACGGCTACACGGTCCAGGATGCGCTCGGCTTGATCGATCGCGCCGCTGACGCCCCGGCAGACGGCGTGTTCGTGCTCAGCCCGCGGGCCTCGTCTGTCGACCTCGTGCCAAACCGCTGGCTCGCCGCGGCGGCCGAACGCCTGACGACACGCGGCCTTGGCGTGCGGGATGAACACGCGAAGCCGACAGACGGCGCGCCGCCCGTGCTGGGTTATTACTCATGGGGCTCGAACAATGACGTCAGCCGCCGGCGGACGTGGGACTTCACATTCGCTCCCGGGGCCCTCGGCGCGATGTTCGTCAGCACGGACGCCCGCACCTTCAAGGAACCGCCGGCGTCGTGGCGTCCGAGTGATGGCTCGTCCGAACCCTTCGCCGGCACGACGGAGTCGCTGGTCGCGGATCTGATTCGCGCCGGCGTCACGGGCGCGTCCGGAAACGTCGACGAGCCGTATCTCGACGCCTCCGTTCGACCCGACATTCTCTTTCCGGCCTACGCCAGCGGCCGCAACCTCGCCGAATCGTTCTATGCCGCGCTGCCGTACCTGAGTTGGCAGACCATTGTGCTGGGTGATCCGCTGGCCACGGCCTTTCCGCACACCGCCCTCGGCACTGACGAGACGGATCCACCAATCGACACCGCCACCGAGGTGTCGACGTTCTTTGCGCGGCGCCAGCTGGCGATGATGCATCCGGCGTTGTCCCGCGAGGCGGGCGCCGCGTTCATTCGATACCAGTCGCGTCTGCTTCGAAATGACCCGGCGGGCGCCCGCGAGGCGCTCGAGGCGGCTGTTGCGGCCGAGCCGCGATTCATCCCGGCGCGGCTGGAGCTCGCGGCGATGGACGAGCGCGCCGGCGACCGCGACCGGGAGATCGCGCAATATCGGGCGATCCTGACCTACAGTCCGAACGATCCGCTTGCGCTGAACAATCTCGCCTATGCGCTGGCGGTGTATCGCGGCAATCCCGAAGAGGCGCTGCCGTTCGCCGAGCGCGCGAGCACGAACGCCAGACGCGATCCGGAGTTGCTCGGCGGCACCGAGATCCTCGGCAACTACTTCGCGCTGGGTCGCTACCATCGGGAACCGCTCGTGCCGTATTGTCTGGACACGCTCGCGTGGGTGCAGCATCTGCTCGGCCGCGATGCCGAAGCCGCGATGACGATCCAGCAGGCGCGCAACGCCGAGGGCGTGCAAACGGCCGAGATGATGTGGCACGCGGCGGTGATCTACGCGTCGATCAACGATCAGGCGAGGGCGAGCGCCGAGCTCGAGGCCGCGTTGAAGATCAACCCAGACCTGGCCAATCGCGGAGAAGTCAAGAAGCTGCGCCACCAGCTCGCGGCCGGACGGTAAGACGCCCTTCCCTTCGCCACCAGCATCGCCGCATCCGCGATCCACGCGCCGACGAAGGTCACGCCGACCGCGCCCGATTGAACGACGGCCCATCGGACGAACAGCTGCGCATCCGACAGCAGGGTCCCGCGATCGGGGCCGAGGAGAAACTGCGCGCCCGAGAACACGTGACCGTACTTCTCCACGCGCGGTTCGAGTCCGGCCGTCAGCAATGCCCAGCCAATCGGGAGCGCGACGATGGCCGTCGCGATGGCTGCGGGCCACCCCTTCGGATCCGATGCGGCGCGGATCAACCGGGCGACGCTGACCCCCACCAGCGCCGGTATCGCGACAAGGAACCACTCGCCGGAAATCCCAAGCCATGATCGGCGCGCGACGAGCTCGGTGAGATTGTCGGTTGCCGCCCAGGTGACAATCAGCGTGCGGGCCAGCCAGAGCCAACCCGCCGCGCAGAGGACTATCAACGCGCGATCGAGCGGCGTTCTTCGCGCCGATGCGGGCGTCGGGCGCGGCATTGATGCCAGGGCGAACGCGATCGCCAGAAGCGGCACTGAATACAGGGCGGTATATCGCACCCGCCGCTCGAGAACATCGATGGCGTTCGGCCCAATCGCCGAGACGATCTGTTTCCACGTCTCGCCCCATACGCCCTGCTGCGTGACGAGTCCAAACAGATTGTTCGAGCCGATGATGTCGTCGAGGCTTTCGTAGGTGACGCTCCGCGACAGCAACATCTTGCTGACGAGCGACACGACGATCAGCGCCGCCGGGAGAAGCAGGTACGGTTCGTCTGGTTCGCCACAGAAGGTGCGCGATGAGCATCGCGCCGGCGCCTGCCCACAGCAGTGCCAAGGCGAAGAACACGAGGGCCGTTGTGCTGCCGTCGTCGAGAAAGAGCTCGCGCGCGTTGTACGGGAATGCCCGGCACGCGCAGCACCGTCTTGATGGCAACCACCGTCGCCCCGACGGCCGCGACAAGCGTCGTGACAACGGTGACGATCGACGGACGCGTCATCGCGACGCCGGCACGAGGGGCGCCCCCGCGCGTGCGGGCGTCACGAGCTCGATTTGTTCGGCGAACAGCCGCCAGCCCTGCGTGGCCGTCCAGGCACCGAGCCATGCGCCGGCCAGCGAGAGCGCGACGTCGGTGATATCCGAAAACCGTCCGCCGATGAAGCGCTGCAGGTATTCCACCGGCACGGCAATCAGCAAGGCGGCCCCGAGTACCACCCGAGTGCGGTTGCGCCGGCGGCGGGTCGACAGCGCGAGGGCGAATCCCAGCGGGAAGTACGCCAGCAACAGCTCCGCCGAGTGGCTGACCGTCTCGCTCGTCGTGAACGCGTAGTAGTTCAGAAACGGGATCCACTGGAACGATCCCGCGTCAGGCGCGACCGTGAACGGACTCAACTGCTGCATGGCGACGCCGACCATCGTCAAGCCGAACACACCCATCCACCACCGTGGACTCTTGCGCGACGTCTGGAATGACATGCCCAGTGGGATGCCGGCCAGAGCGCCCGCGGCGCCGATGCCAGCGTCCCAGAGACCGGGCGCTCGTGCACCGATGAACAGCTGCGCCGCTTCGGCGGCCACGGAGACAGCGACGGCGACCAGCGCGGCGATCGTCTCCGCCTTCTGGATCCTCATCTCCTCGAGCCACAGGACGAGCGTGGCTCCGAACAGCAGATGCTGCAGGAACGACAGTCCCTCGTCGGTCGGCACGCCGAGCTGGATCGGGTCGGCGAGAAAGCCGCGGAGCTTCGGCACCACGCTGCCGACGTCGAGCGTCACGTCGAACGGTTCCAGCGCACCCGCGAGCATGACGACCGTGGCGACCAGCAAGGGGAAGAACGACGGAACCGTCAGCGTACCCGCGGCCCACACCGCCCGCAGCGACCGGTCGGCGATTGTCGACAACAGGACCGCCGCCACGGCGCCGACGAGCGGCGCCGGCGGTGTTCGCGAACACATCCGACGCCGACGTCGTTCTGTCGACGGTCAGCAGCTGCAGGGTCTCGGCGAACGCAGATAACACGAACGCGAGCGTCACGACCAGCACGAGCGCGTGCGAGCGGCGGCCGGGGGCGGGTCAACGCCCAGACGCCGAGCAGCCCGAACGGGCAGAACAACAGGACGTTGCCGACGAAGTCCGGAATGGAGACGCGTTGTCCGGTGTCGGCCGCAATCAACGGGTTCCACGTCAGCCGTGCGAGATGGCCGGCGATCAGCCGCTGATCGTGGATGAAATTGAAGGGAATCGTCGTCCCGTAGATGATGAAGACGGCGGACACGATCCACAAGACGAACGGCAGCCGGGTGCGCGTCGTCTCGCTCACCCCACCCATCCACGCAATCGATAGTACGGCCACGCCATGAGCTCGTAGATCACATCGCGGCTCACGGCGCGCGCGACCGTTGACGGGATCAGCCACTCCCACCACCGGGCGGTATCGTCGAGCGTCCAGAGCAACGATCCCGCGCGAAGCGGCAGCACCTTGATGCCTTCGCGCGCGAAGAGATCGATCGCCCGACCCATCTGCTGCGGCGAGGTCACAACGATGCACGTCGTTGCGCCGAGTTGCCTGAGAATCTTCGCGGTGCCAATCGCCTGTTCACGCGTCGTCCCCGACGACTCTTCGACCATGATGCGATCGGCCGGCACGTGATTGCGAACGAGGGCATCGCGAATGACCGCGGCTTCCGAGTAGCCGCCCTCCTCCTGCACGCCACCCGACGCGATGAGCATCGACGCCGGCTGCGCGCGAAATCGATCGAGTGCGAACAGCGTGTTCATGGCCGTCTGGCCGAGCGGCACTTCCACCCGACCGCCGAACGCCGAGTATCCGCCGAGCCCGTTGCCGAGGACGACGATCGGCAGCGGCTCGGATGGGAAGCGCGGCGGCAACGTCCGTCGTTCGACCGGTCGTGCGCCGTCTGGAGGCCGCGCGCGACCGCCGGCACGCTCATGACCCAGTACAGAACCACGAGCGCAACCAGGAGTCTTCGACCGGCGGTTCGCTTCCGCTCGCCGCCGAACAGCAGCAACGCACAGCCGGTCGCGCCGACGATCAGAAACCAGGCACTGCCTGGAATCAGAAACTCCTTGATGACGTCAAGGAGCAAATCCACGAATCATTCTCCCATGACCGTCTTCGCGACATTCCGCATCGCCCGCGAGGAAAGTCTGCGGGAGGCGGACCTCTGGGCGGCGAAGCAGTCGGAACCTCAATACAGGTGTGCGTTTGTCCGCGGCACTCCCCTTGCGATAGTGCGGATGACCGGACACGGGTCGCCGCAGAGAGGCGCACCGTGCGGACGCGATGCGACCCGCATGTGGCACGTATCGCGTCCCTGCCGGGTTCTCGATTTCGGGTTGTGAAGGCCGCGGTACAAGGCCACCAGAGCGGCGTCAGGCAGAGCAAAGTCATCTCACAGGCAGCCATCGGTCATCTGAACGGGATCACGTTCACGTGATCGAGCTATGTAAGTAGTTCTGATGATAATAAGTTAAAGGCAAAACGAGAACGGCGACCGCCGCTGGATTTATTGGCAGTCGAATTGTAGGGTTGTCCTACGACACAGTTCCCAGAACTGTGCAATCGCGTCGAGTGGTCCAAGGAGACATCGTGAGATCAGTGAAGGTTTCGGTACTCAAACGAGGGCGAATCGTGCCAGGCTTGCTGCTTCTGGCCGCCCTGTTGGCCTTTCCGGGTCGCGCGTCGGCGACCGTCCTGACCTACGTGCCTTCCGCCGGGACCGGCGCCAACGACATGGGCGACCTCGATCACCACTACTACTACGCGTGGACGCTCGGTCTCATCAGCGTTCCGACCAACGAAGTCATCACGTCCGCCTACATCACGTTCACGAACATGTACAACTGGGACGCGAGCAAGAACGTGCTGTTCCTGGACATGTTCGACACGCCGGCGACGGGCGGAACGGTCCTCGTTGGCCCGAATACGGGGAACGAATGCAGGCGGCGACACCTACACTTCGACGGTGCGGTACGCGTCGGATCCCGACGTTCCCGCTGGCTCGTCGCCGGTGACGAACATCGCGGACGCATTCGACTCGGCGAACGCCCTCACGACCAATCCGAAGACCGACCTGACGGCGCATTCGTTCATGGCGGACGCTGGCAACCCGCTTGAACGCAGCCGAAGTCAACGCCTTCAAGAACGATGCTGTCGACGCCCGATGCCGCCTACAATCCCACGACGCTGCCGCAGTCGTACGCGGACAACGCGACGAGTGGAACAACGGGCTGGGTCGTTACGCAAAACGGCGCGGGGCGGGACGTACGACTACCGGTACTACTTCACGACGGGCACTGGAAGCCAGTTGGAGGCGTTGAAAGCCTACATCGGTCCTTCGACCGATCCCAACCGAGACGTCACACTCGCCTTCGACCCCGATTGCCACTTCCTCAACGATGGCGTCAGCTTTACCATCGTGACGGGACCGGCCGGTGGAGGTAGCGCGGCTGCGGTACCGGAACCGGCGTCGCTCATGCTCCTCGGCAGTGGCCTGCTCTTTGACGGCCAATCGCTACCGCCGCCGCCGAACGAAGGATTTCGCGAAGTAGAACAAAGTCGGCAGTTTCGCAGACTTCACTGCACGTTCCTGATTTCCCTGCTGGCCACGGTCTCGCCGTGGCCAGCCAACTACCCGAAAACAAGCCGCTTATAGTCGTTCGAGGTCTTTCCTTACGACAGGGAAGGCCTTTTGCTCACTTGGTGTTCTGTCTCACCATGAACATGCGCGCAGGGCTCTTGTGGACGCTGGCGGTGACAATTCTGGCATCCGCCTGTTCCCAGGATGTCGCACTGGCGAAACGTAAGTATTTCGACAGCGGCAATCAGTACTTCGAGCAGAAGAAGTACGCCGAAGCCACGATCCAGTACTCGAACGCCATTCACCTGGACAATCAATTCGGCGACGCCCGCCTGAAACTGGCGGACGCCTACAAGGCGCTGGGCAACACGCGCGCAGCGTTCCCCGAATACGTCCGTGCCGCCGATCTGCTCCCGGACAGCGACGAGGCGCAGCTCAAAGCCGGCAATCTCCTGGTCAACGGAGGCTTCTTCAAGGAAGCGAAGGAGCGCGCCCGGACCGTGCTTCGACGGAGTCCAAACAATGTCGCCGCACTGGTCCTGCTCGGAAATGCACTGGCCGGGCTGAGGGACCTCGACGAAGGGATCGGCGTCATGGCCCGGGCGGTTCAAGTCGACCCGGAGAGCGCCGGGGTGTACGCCAACCTGGGTGTGTTTCAGCTGGCACATGGCGAGCCCGAACTCGCCGAAAAGGCCTTCACCAAAGCCGTCACGGTTGCACCGACCTCGGTCGACGCGCGCGTGAACCTCGCAAACTTCTACAGGGCCATTGGCAAGCCGGACCAGGCTGAGTCGGTGTTCAAGGCAGCGCTCGAGCTCGAACCGCGGAACATCATGGTTCATGCCGGTCTCGCCTCCTTGTACATGCAACTCGGCAAGCCGGTCGCTGGCCGAGCCGCACTTCAAGTCGCTGGTCGAGATCGCCGACGACGAGCGTTCGCGCTTCGCGTTGTCGGCCTTCTATGTCTCGGTGAACCGTTTTTCGGAAGCCTTCAAGACGCTCGACGAGCTGGCGAAGGACAAGAAGCATTTCGCGGCGGCGAAGATCCGCATCGCGATGCTGCACTTCGTCGTCAACAACCGGCAGCGCGCACACCAGATGATCGACGAGGTGCTGGCGCAGGACGCGCGCAACGGCCAGGCGTTGACCCTGAAGGCACGACTGCTCCTCGCCGACGGCAAGACGCCAGAGGCGCTCGAAAAAGTCAAGCAGGCGATCTTGGTCGACCCGCGGCTCGCCGATGCGCAGCTCACGCTTGCCAGAGTGCAGCTGGCGCTGCACGATGTCGAAGAGGCGCGCAAGGCGTTCAACGACACGTTGAAGCTGGACCCGAGCTCGCTGCCGGCCCAACTCGAGCTGTCGGAGCTGCACCGCAACCGCAACGAAATCGATACCGCCATCCAGTTCGCCGAGAACGCGATCAAGACCAACCCGGGGAATCTGGCCGCAGGCTCTCGCTGGTGCGCGCGCTGATGGTCCGCGACGAGGATCACGCCCGCGCCGAGCAGGAGCTGAAGATCGTGCTCAGCCGGCATCCGGATTCGCCGCGCGCGCAGAGCATGCTCGCGCAGACCCTGCTCCGCCGGAACGACTTGAACGCGGCCCAAGCTGGCGTTCGACAAGCAATTGAAGCTCGATCCGCAGTCCGTGGAGGCCGTGACCGGACTGGTCGCGATCGATCTCACGCGCAAGCGGCTCAACGAGGCGCGAGGGCGCGTGGACAGCTTCCTCGCGAAGCATCCGAAGTCGCCGTCGATGCTCGTCCTGGCGTCGAAGGTCTACCGCGAGCTCGGACAGCCGGCGAAATCGGAAGCGTTCCTGACCGAGGCGCTCGCCGCCGACCCCTCCAATCCAGCCACCTACGCGCTGCTCGCCGAACTGTATATCTCCCAGAAGCGGCTGGACGATGCGAAGAAGCAGTTCGCCCAATTCGTCAAGCTCAAGCCGCGGTCGGTGGCGGCGACGACGATGATGGGCCTGATCAGCTACGTGCAAGGGAACCTCGACGAGGCCCAGCAGTGGTGGGAAAAAGCGCTGCAGATTGACAACTACGCCGCTGCGGCCGCGAACAACCTCGCCTGGCTGTACGCCGAGGGTCGCGGCAATCTCGAGGTGGCGCTGCAGCTCGCGATGATCGCCAAGTCGAAGTACCCGAACCTGGCCGAAGTCAACGACACGCTCGGATGGGTGTACTACAGAAAAGACCTCATCGGCCAGTCGATGCTCTATCTTCAGCAAAGCCTCGATCTGGAACCGAACAACCCGGTCTACCATTACCATCTCGGCATGGCGCTGGCGCGCAAAGGCGACGACGCGAAGGCGCGGCGCACGCTTCAGCGCGCCCTGCAACTCGATCCGAAATTCCCTGAGGCGGCACAGGCGCGCAAGACGCTCGCGTCGCTGGTCTACTGACGAACACCATCATGCCATCATCGAAACGCCCCTGGATTGCCGCCGCGCTCGTCCTCGCCGGCTTCGCTCTGCTCTATCGGCAGGTCATCGTCAAGCTCGTGATGGACTGGTACAACGACGACAACTACTCCCACGGCTTCCTCATCGTGCCGCTCGCGCTGTACTTCGTCTGGGAGCGTCGCGAGAAGCTCCGCAAGATTCCGGTGACGCCGAGCGCGTTGGGGCTCGTCTTCGTGCTCGGCAGCGTGGTCGTGCTCATCGCCGGCATCCTCGGCTCCGAGCTGTTCCTCACGCGCATTTCGATCCTCGGGCACGGTCGTCGGCGTGATCCTGTTCCTGTTCGGCTGGGCTCATCTCCGCGCGCTGGCGTTCCCCGTCGCCTTCCTGCTGCTGATGATTCCGATTCCGGCGATCCTGTTCAACCAAATCGCCTTTCCGCTGCAGCTGCTGGCGTCGCAGTTCGGCGAGTCCGCGATGGGCCTCGCCAACGTTCCGGTCCTGCGCGAAGGCAACGTCCTGATTCTCGCCAACACGACGCTCGAGGTCGCGGAAGCGTGCAGCGGCATTCGATCGCTGGTGTCGCTGTTGACGCTGGCGATTGTCTTCGGCTACTTCTCGGATCCGCGCGGCTGGGTTCGCACGCTGCTCACGCTGTCCGCCATTCCGGTGGCCATCGTCACCAACGGATTTCGCGTCGCCGGCACGGGCATCGCCGCTCACCGCTTTGGCGCTGCGGCGGCCGAAGGGTTCTTCCACGAGTTTTCGGGCTGGCTGGTGTTCGTGTCCGCGTTCATGCTGATGCTCGCGGTCCAACGCGCGATCGTCCGCCTCGCGCCGGCGTCCGAGACGACGCTGTCGCCCGCGGCGGTATAAGGAACAGGCATGCTGAATCGATCGATCGCGCTCTTCGTGATCTTTCTGGCCGCGGCCGGCATGGTGGCGAGACAGAGTCGTCCAGAGCCGGCGCCGGTCCGCTCGACGTTCAACCGCTTCCCCGACCAGATTCAGAGCTGGAAAGGCCAGGAGCTGCCGCCGATGGACGCGAAGATCCTGGCGGTCCTCGGCGTGGACGACTATCTGAATCGCGTCTACATCTCGCCCGATCGCGCGCAGCTGGGACTCTACGTCGGCTACTACGGCAGCCAGCGCCAGGGCGACTCGATTCATTCGCCGATGAACTGTCTGCCGGGCGCGGGCTGGGAACCGCTGTCGAAGTCGTTCCTGACGATTCCGGTCAGCACGGCCGAGGGCGCCGTCGGCGGTCGATGCCAACCGTTACGTGATTCAGAAGGGACTCAATCGGCAGCTCGTCCTGTACTGGTATCAAAGCCACGGCCGGACCGTGGCCAGCGAGTACTGGAGCAAGCTCTATCTGGTTCGCGATGCGGTGCGGCTGAACCGAACGGACGCCGCGCTGGTCCGCGTCATCGTGCCGATCGATCCGAATGCGGACGATGGCGAGATGCGCGCCGAGCGGCAGGCCAGCGACTTCGTCAAATCGATGTTTCCCCTGTTGCCACAGTACTTGCCGTCGTGAGAGTCCACATGTTGCACCGCCATCTCGTCAGCCTCGTCGTCGCCTCCGCCGTCGCCGCCGCCGCCTGCAAAGGCGCGAAGGCCACCGATCACGCTCGCCGCGGGGATGACTTTTTCGAGGCGAAGAAGTACCAGGAAGCCATCATCGAGTATCGCGGCGCGCTGCAGGCGGACCCGAAGCTCGGAGAAGTGCGGTTGAAGCTTGGCGATGCCTACATCGCCACCAACGACCTCCGCGGCGCGCTTCGCGAGTACGTGCGCGCGGCCGACCTGCTGCCGAACAGCGTCGATGCCCACGTGAAGGCGGGCAAGATGCTGCTGCTCGCGCGCCAGTTCGAGGACGCGAAGACCCATGCGGACCGCGTGCTCGCCATCGACAGCAAGAACGTCGACGCGCAGCTGATGCGGGGCAACGCGCTGGCCGGCCTGAAGGACTTCGACGCCGCCATCAGCGGAGTACCAGGATGCGATCGCGCTGGATCCCGTCGCAGAACGTCGCCTATAGCCAACCTCGGCATCGGTCCAGTTCGCCCAGGGCAAACGAGGCGGAGGCGGAAGAGACGTTCAAGAAAGCCGTCGACGCGGCGCCGCAGTCGCTCGACGCGCGCTCTCGCGCTGGCGAACTTCTACTGCCGTCGGCCGGCAACAAGCCCGAAGCCGAGTCGACACTCTCAAGCGCGGCGCTGGAGATCGACCAGGACAGCCTGATCGTCAATCGCGCGCTCGGGTCTCTTACTACCTGGCGAACGGCCGAGTGCCGGACGCCGAGCCGTTCTTCTGCGACCGTCGCCAGTTGGCCAAATCACGGCGGCGGCCAGCTCGCGCTGGCCGACTACTACTCGCTCGCCAAGCGCCCGGACGAGGCGCGCAAGCTTCTGCACGAACTCGCCGCGAAGGACGCAGTCGTATGCGACGGCCAGCGTCCGGCTCGCCGCGCTCGACGCCGCGCGAAGGTCATCGAGCACAGGCGCAGGAGCGGCTTCGGGAGCTCCTCCAGAAACATCCGAAGGACATCGACCGCCCTGCTGCTTGAGCGCGCGGCTGTACATGGCCGATGGCAAACGCGCAGAAGCGCGTCAGGCGGCGGCGGCGGTCATCGCCAACGAACCCGAGCTCGTCGAGCGCCGTCCAGGCGCATCTCTTGACCGGCCAGATCGAAACCGCCAGCGACCGCGACGACCTGGCGATCCGCGCCTACGAGCAGGTGCTGAAGCTGCAGGCGCGCCCGCTCGCCGCCGATGTGGCGCTGGCGCGGATCTATCTCCGACGCGGCGACGCGTCGAAAGCCATCACCTACGCGCAGCAGGCGCTGGCCGATTCAACCCGGACTGCCCGAGGCGCAGAGTCTGTTGATCCGCGCGAGATCATGAGCGGCGACATGACTCGCGCGAAGCAGGAGCTGGACGACTCTGCAGAAGCGATTCCCGAACACCGTCGGTGTCGAGAAGCTGAGCGCGATGGTTCAGCTCGCCTCCAAGCAGCCTGACGCGGCGCGCGCGTCGTATGCGCGGGCCCTCAAAGCGTCGCCTGGCGATCTCGAGGTGCTGGCGGGGCTGGTGCAAATCGACCTCTCGACCGGTCACGCCAAGGAAGCCGTGGCGCGGATCGAGGACCGCCTCAAAGAAGCGCAGCCCACCGTGGGACTCCTCATTCTCGCGGCGCGGGCCCATGCCGCGACGGGGAACTACGATCGCGTCGAGACGCTGCTGCGCAAGGCGATCGAGATCGATCCGGATCGGCTTCAGGCCTACAGCCTGCTCGGCTCCCTCTACGCGCGCCAGAACCGGCTGGAAGAAGCGAAGACGTCGTTCCAGCGACGTCCTGACGCGCAACCCGAAGTCAGTTGGCGCGGCGACGATGATCGGGATGCTGCTCGAGTCGCAGAAGCGGGTTCCCGAGGCCGAGAAACAGTACGTGGACGTCCTGGCCATCGACAGTCATGCGGCCGTCGCCGCCAACAACCTCGCCTGGATTTACGTCGCGAGCAACCGAAAGCTCGACGAGGCGCTCCAGCTCGCGCAGACCGCGCAGCAGCAGCTGCCCGACGAGCCGAACGTCAACGACACGCTCGGCTGGATTTACTACCAGAAGAAGATGGTGACGCAGGCGGTCCCGCACCTGGAGTCGAGCGTCCAGAAAGCTCCCAACGACCCCTCGCACCATTTCCACCTGGGCATGGCGTACGTGCAGACGGGCGACTGGCAGAAGGCCCGGGAGTCGCTGAAGAAGGCCTTCGCGCTGAAACCCGACTTCGAAGGAGCGGAGGAGGCGAAGAAGGCGCTGGCGACGATTGGTTAGGCTCACACGAACCTGGCGCGTCGCCGGCCTCCTGTTCGGCTCCGGCTTTTGCGCGCTCGTCTACCAGATCTGCTGGCTTCGCGAATTCAGACTCGATTTTCGGCGCGTCGACCGCCGCCTCGGCCGCGGTGCTGGCGATCTTCACGGCTGGCCTCGGTATTGGCGGCCTGATTCTGGGATCGCGCGCCGACAGGCAGCGTCACCCTCTCCGCTTTTACGCAACGCTCGAGGCCGATCATCGCCGTGGCGGCGGCGCATCAGTCCGTTCCTCCTCGCGCTGGACGCGTCGATATACATCTGCCAGCGGCGGATCGACGACTCTCGGCACTGTCGTGGCGACCGGCGATGCGACTGGCCCTGTGCTCTGCTCGTCCTCGCCGTGCCCACATTCGCGATGGGAGGCACGTTGCCGGCCGCCGCCCGCGCTGCGACGCAAGGGCGGCGATCACCGCGGCCAGGCGGTCGCCGCGCTGTACGCCTTGAACACGCTTGGTGCGGTCGCCGGCACGCTGATTTCGACCTTCTTCCTGCTCGAAACGCTCGGCACTCGCGGCACGTTGTGGCTCGCCGCAGCCATCAACCTGCGCTCGCGCATCGTCGCGGCCTGTCTGATCGTTCGGCGAGACGACCTGTCTCACGAAGCGCGCGCCCTCTGAGCCGCCGACGCGCCGACGCTGGCTCGCCGCTCGCCGGCGGACCACCGCATCGGCCGCGACGCGTCGCCCCGATACGCTTTCTGCTGCTCGCGTCAGGCACCGTGGGATTCGCATTCTTTCTCATGGAGCTCGTCTGGTATCGCCTGCTCGCGCCGCTGCTGGGCGGTTCGGTCTTTACGTTCGGGCTCGTGCTCGCCGTCGCGCTCCTTGGTATCGGTCTCGGCGGCCTGGTATACGCGTTCGTGGCGGCCGACCGTCAGGCAACGTTGTCGTCGTTCGCGACGTCCTGTCTGCTGGAAGCCATTGCGTCGCCGGAACGTTTGCGATGGGCGATCGCATTGCGCTGCTGACCCTGAGGCTTCAGCCATCGCTGACCGCCGGATTTGCCGCGAATATGGCCGGCTGGACAGTCGTCACGGCCTCGTCGTGCTGCCGCCGGCCCTGGTCGCGGGATTTCAGTTTCCGTTGCTGATCGCGTTGTTCGGTCGGGGACGTGCACGCCTGGGGCGCGAAGTCGGACTGGCCTGTGCGGCCAACACGGTTGGCGCCATTGGCGGATCACTGGCCGGCGGCTTTGGGTTGCTGCCGTGGCTGACCGCGCCAGGCGCATGGCGATTCGTCGGCGGGTGGTCCTGGTGCTTGGTCTGGCGGCCGCCGCGCGGGCGGATCGTCCCGCGCGCAAATGGCGACTCGGCGTTGACCCACGCGCGATGGCGCTCTCACGATCGTCGCGTTGCTCTCGCGGAGGGACCGACTCCCGCCTGGCGGCACAGCGGGATCGGCGCACGGCGAGCGCCTGCGGCAGCGATTCTCGACGCCGAACAACCTACGCGCGTGGCTGGCAAGCCTCAAGAACGTGGTCGTCTGGGAAGGCGACGGCGTCGAGAGCGGCGTCGCATTGACGCCGACGCAAGCGGGTATGCCTTCATCGTCAATGGCAAGTCCGACGGCAGCGCCCGCGGCGACGCCGGCACTCAAGTGATGCTTGGTCTGCTCGGGGCGCTCAAACACCCCGACCCGAGAACCGCGCTCGTTGTGGGCCTTGGCACCGGCAGTTCGGCGGGTTGGTTCGCCGCGATTCCGCGCATCGAGCGAGTCGACGTCGTGGAGCTCGAGCCCTTGATCCTGAATGTCGCCCGCGCGTGTCAGACGTGAATCAGGACGTCATGAACAACCCGAAGGTGTCGATCACGCATCGGCGATGCTCGCGAGGTCACTGCTGACCGGGCGCGCGCGCTATGACGTCATCGCGTCCGAACCGTCAAATCCATACCGCGCAGGAATCGCAAGTCTGTTCACACAGGAGTTCTACCGTGCGGCGAGCCAGCGACTGACGGGCGATGGTGTCTTCGCGCAATGGGTACAGTCATACGAAATCGACGCGCGGACGCTCGCGCACGATCTACGCGACGATGCAGTACGGTGTTCCCGGAGGTCGAAACGTGGGAGACCCATCGTGGCGACCTGGTGCTTTTGGGAACGCAGCCGCGGCGCAGCCCGTACGTCTCGACCCCTCGCGATCAAATCGCCGAAGAACCCTATCGGTCGGCGATCCGAAATGCACGTGGCGGGCGCTCGATGTGCATGGCGTGCTCGCCCACTATGTGGGAGGCGACGCGCTGCACGCGCAGTGCCGCTAATCGCGAAAGCGGCGATCAACACCGACGATCGCAACTCGGTCGAATTCGGGCTTGCACGATCCGTTGGCCATCAGATCAACCTGTCGACGGCTATCCGATCCCTTGCGGAACAAATAGGGGCGGCCCGGCCCCGGATGAAGGATGACGACCGCGTTCAATGGAGCGCCGTCGAGACCGCCTGGGTCAGTTACGACGCCGAACAAGGCGGCACAGCCGGCGCAGTCCTGCAACGCCGGTTCCTTCAAACGAAGATCGGCGGCGGCGCGCGTTGCGGAGCTATTTTCAAGGTGACATGAGTGGTGCTCGGATGAGCTGGGATCTCGGGAGTCGGTGCTCCTCGCGATCTGAACGAGCTCGCGCTGGTCGCCGATATCAAAGCCGATTCCGGTGACGAGTCCGCGATTCCGCTGATCGAGCAACTGCGCGTGTTCCAACCTGGTGAAGCTGATACGAGACTCGCGTGGCTGCATCTCCGCCAGTCGAACCCGGAAGCGGCCATGGATGTTATAGAGAGAGCGTTCGCCTACTTTCGGATCAACCCATGGACCACGACCGGATCGGCATTGCGCGCGCTCACGATCGCGGACAGCGCAGCGTCCACTCCAGCGCTGACGCTACGAGCCTTCGCGGCCCTCGAGCAGCCGTTTGCCAACCTCGCCGTCAACGAACGGCGACTGGTGGTCCGTCTCCAACTCGCCCTGCGGCTCTCGAGAAACGATGCCTGCTTGCCCGTGCTCGAGGCATTCGGCGATCGAGTGCCATGGCTCGAGGGGTTTCTACGATCGAGACGTGATTGCTACCAGATCAATCGTGACCCGCGAATCGCGACCGCATCCCGCGATCTCACGGCGTTCCTGGCGAACGAAGCGCCTTCGCTGCCGGCCGATCAGGCAACGGCGGCGCGGCAATGACACGTCGCCTTGAGGAGCAGCCACCGACAGCTTCAGCGCCGGCGAATGGCCTCCAGCGTGAAGTCGTCGTCTTTGAACGGCAGGTTGTATTCGACCTTGTCGAGCGCGAGACGGGTGAAGCTGCCGCGCTTCGAGATCGACCATCATCAGCTCCTGCGCCGTCCAGATCCCCTGGATATTCGCGATCCGCGAGTAGTTCAGTCTGCGCACGAGCTGATCCTTGACGATACGACTCGATCCTGCAAACGCGTAGTTGTCCTTGCGAATCCAGATGATCGACTTCGTGTACTGCGACGACTTGGCCTGCTTGGGGATCGACTGAATCTTCCAGCAATCGGCGTCGTCCACGGCTTCGGAGCCGAGCAGCGAGTAGTCGTACCTGATCGACGTCCCGCTCTTCGAGATCCTCGAAGCTGAAATCGGTGCCGAAGAAGCGCGTCGAGCGATCCTGCAGCGCGATGCGGCGATCCCGCTCGATCGCGGGCGTCCACATCCATTGATCCGACGCTCGATCGGGGTGATTCACGACCAGCAGCGCGACGCCCTTGACTTCGGCCGGCGACGTGAAACGAATCACCACTTTGCTTTTGCCGTGGGCGCCGATGCGATCTGAATCCACCGCTTCTCGGTGGTCTTGCCGTTGGCGTCGAATGTCTGGAGGATGCCCTCGTATCGCTGGGACTTGGAGTCGCTTCGCCGCTGCGCCTCACCGACGATCTCCCGGGCATCGTCCGCCGCGCGCATCGAGGACGGTGCCAGCAGGAGCGTCACGATGACCGCCATGGCAGCACGCAGGCCGCGCGACGGACCGCGACCCTGCCAGTCCGATCGTTCGCTATTCATATTCGAGCGCCTCGACGAGCGAGCCGCGAACGCGCCGACTCCGCCGGCCAGATGGCCGCGACGAACGCCGCGGCAAGAATGATCGGCACCAGCGTCAGGCCGTCTGCACCGGAAACCGATAGCCGAGCCGCAGGCCGGCGATGTCGCGTCGACCGATCTCAAGCATGTAGTACAGATTGATCGCGCCGAACGCGAAGCCGAGCGCCAGCCCGAGCACCGCGACGGTCAACGCCTCAATCCAGATAGTACGCCGGATCTGACCGCGGAGCGCACCCACCGCCCGCAGCACGCCGAGCTCGCGCCGGCGATCCGTGATCGACACGGTCAGCGTGTTGACGATGCCCAGCATCGCCACCAGGACGGCGATCGCGATCTGGACGTTCATCAGCGCGAACCATTGATTGGTCAGCTTCAGGATGTACCTGCGGCGCTTCCTCGTTCGTCAGCACGAACATCGTTCGCCGGCCGGCGTAGCGCTCGACGATGCGCTGGCGCACATGGCGATGGTCGCGCCCGGCGTGACGAATACACGGAAATCGCTCACCGTCTCGTCGCCCCAATATTTGATGAACAGGCTCCGATCCATGAGGATCGATCCCTGCTGATCGGTGTAGTCGAGGATGATGCCGACGATCGGCAGCCGAATCACGCCGTGCGGCGCCGGGATCTCGAGCATCTCGCCCACGCGTCAGCCGCTGAAGCTGCGCCA
Organism: uncultured Acidobacteriota bacterium; assembly: GCA_963792175.1. Lineage (GTDB taxonomy): Bacteria > Acidobacteriota > Vicinamibacteria > Vicinamibacterales > CAVVIG01 > CAWBVG01. The sequence goes on along the minus strand of CAWBVG010000035.1, from coordinate 34,109 downwards.
GGCTGTCCGACACGATGAGGCCCTCGCCTGCCGCCGCCTTTCGATACATCTCGCCGGCGTTTCCGGCGATCGGGCGCATGCCGATTGGTCTCCGCGACGCTGTTCATCTCGATCGCGACGAGCATCGCGGGCCTGTTGCGGAATGTGATTCGGCCGTTGCGGAACATCTGCACGCGGCCGACGCCGGGCACCGCGGCGATCTCCGCAGCCATCGTCGCGGGGAACCTGGTCGTGCGCAGATCGAGCCGCTGCGACGGCATCACGAAGAGATCGGCGTTGAGGCTGGTGTCCAGCCAGTCGACGATCGAGCCGATAGCGGCGCCGCGCCATGCCGGCGAAGGCCAGGACCAGCGCGAGCGACAGCATCAGCGCCGCGACGCTCGCCGACGTGCGGCGCGGCGCCTGGATGAGACTGTCCGCCGCGAGCGCCCCTTCGACCGGACGCAGCCACCGCAGGGCGGGACGAAGCGCCTTCGCCAGCCGTAGCGACGCCACCGGGCCGATGAGCAACGCCGCGACGATCGCCGAGCCGTAACCGCCGTAAAACATCGGCCGCGAGCGTGCCGGCACAAGCAGACGCACGGCCAGGACGCCGCGAGCGCAGCGGCCAGGATCGCGCGCAGTCGGCCTTCTCGAGGCGGACACTCCTGGTAGCCGCCCTTTTTGCAGCGCGTCGCACCGGATCCACCCGAGCGGCGCTCCGCGCGGGAATCATGCCGGCGACCAGGCTGGTCATGACGCCGATGCCGATCGCGGACCCGAGGACGATCAGGCTGCGTGGCGATATCTATCGCCTGCCGGGCGACGCCGTAGACGTCGCCGAGCGAGCGTGCTGATCGCGCCGCGACGACGCCCGCGATCACGACGCCGAACGCGCATCCGACGACCGACCCGACCAGCCCCATCAACGCGCTTTCGCCGAGAAAGAGCCAGCGAATCTGCCCGCGCGTCGCGCCGAGGGCGCGCAGAACGCCGATTTCCGACCGGCGCTGCGTCACCGCGGTCGCGAACGAGTTGTAGACGATGAACATGCCGATGAAGAGCGCGAAGGCGCTGGACATGTTCACCATCATCGTGTAGCCGGCGAGCATCGACTCGGCCTGGCTGCCACGGCTGGCCGGCGGCTGGACGTCGAACGCCGGTCCGAGCAGCGCGGCCAGTTCCTGCTGGCACGTCTGCGATCGTGCCGCCCGGCTTGACCGCGAGATCGATGCGATCGAAGGTGCGCCCGCGCCCGAACATCCGCTGCGCCGCGTAGATGTCCATTACGGCGAGGTTGCCGCCGAAGGCGTCGGCCAGATGCGACGACTTCATCATGCCGCGAACCGTGAACGCCTTCTCGCCGTCGGCCGTGCCGAGCGTCATGCGGCTGCCGCTTGCCAGGCGATTCCGGTCGGCGAACGCCTTCGACACGATCAGCGAATCGGGCTGCGCGAGGAAAATCAGCGGATCGTCGACAACTGCGTCCTCTCCGCCTTCCATGTCGTATTCGCGCAGGCTGCGGTCGCCGGTCATGTCGACGCCGAGGACGAGCAGGTTGCCCTGCCCCTCGACGTCGATCCGACCGCTTCGATGACCGGGACGGCCACGCCGACAGACGAAGCGGCCTGAACCTTTTCGAGGATTTCTTCGCCGAAAGCCGTTTTCGCCAGCGGTGATTTGCAGGTCGGTCTTGCCGGCGATGCGGTCGATCGTCTGGGAAAAGGCGAACAGCACGCTCTGATTGGCGGTGTGCATGCCGACGAACACCGCCACGCCGAGCACGATCCCCGCGGTCGTCAGGACGCGTCCGCAGGACGTGCTTGCGGAAGTACGGCCAGGAGATCAGACGCAACAGAATCACGGAGTTCTCGCTGGCTTATCGGCTTTGCCTCGAAGCCGCTGCACACAAGGCTCTTACGGCCTTCACGCGTCTATGGTAAGGGATGACGCTGCCAACCGTCTCTGGCGGGGGACCGTGGGGAGTCGTCGGGGGCGTCAGCCCCGAAAAAGGACCCGGCGGGAAACCCCGCCGGGTTCTTGGGTGACGCTGAGAGCAGCTGAACTGATTTCGTGCTTACGACTTGCGGCGACGACGCGCGAAGCGAGCGCCCAGGAGACCCGTGCCGAGGAGCAACAGCGAAGCCGGCTCCGGAACCACACCGGTGTCGAACGTGATGTCGGTGTCGCCACGCACGTCGATCGGGAACACGCTGCCCTGACCGCTGCTGTCCACGTCGCCCGACGCGGTCGACAGCAAGAAGCTCAGCTTCGAGAGCGACGGCCAGTACGCCGTGCCGTCCGGAGCGAGAATCTTGGGGTTGGTGTAGTTGAGCGTGTAGCTGCCACCCGTGACCTGCTTGTTGGAGTCATTGATGAACACCTTGCCGAACGAGTCAGGATATCCCGTAATCCCGGTGGCCGACAGGATGTGTTTGTCCTCAGCACCTCCCGACACCACGCTGGGGACGGTGTAATCCTTCACCGTATTGCGGAGGGGATCCGTCCACACGTCAGCCGTCGAGGCGGTCGGCTTGAAGGTGTAGGTCGTGACGGTTCCGTCGTCGGCCAGCGAGAAGGTGCCCGACACGGTCACCAGCGCGTAGAGGCCATACAGGTTCGCCGGTGTGGCCCCGGCGGTGTCATCGTCGATGCCGTCGATGTCACCGTCCACTGAGTCGACAAACGCGCCGATCTGAGACGGAACTGGGTTGCCGTTCAGGACGTAACCCGTGAAATTGACGACCAAACTCGCGGAGAAACTCCCCGAGGCGGCGAGGCACGAGGGAACGCACGTCACGAGCTCTTGGTACTTGCCCGTGATGTCGTTGGGGTCCGGCGAGACCAATACGTTGTTCGCACCGGACACGGCTCCTTCGTTCACCGTGAAGGTGATCGCGGCCGCGCGCGCTACGCTAGGCGTGAGCGCGAAGATCGCCCCCACCACGGCAATGGTGAGGATGTTGCGTGAACTGAGACGTCGTAGTGTTTTCATGTTCGTCCGCTCTCCCGTCAGGCGTTTTGGTTGGATTACTCTCGCGTCGGTGCTCGTCACCTGCCCGTCCTTAAGCACATGCAGTGCCTGATTCACTACTCAACGGGCCAAGATTAGTAACTGCTTTATAAACTGTCACTTACAGTAATCACTTTCGCCTGACTGAGCGGCAGGACACCCGGAAAGTCATAGGCAGGGGCGACTAAAGGCTAATTCGGCTCATCGCCGTCAGACAACGAACCCACAGCAGCGGAGCCCACCAGGACGTTCCTTAATATCGCTCCTCCTCCCGCCTTTAATCTCCCCGGGGTGAGATTTCTCGATCAAAGCCCCCTTCCAGAATCCTGCGTAATGTCTGACTGACAACAACATCCGACCGATTCCCGGCGCTGGGAAGGCGTCTTGCTGTAGCCCGGTACTTCAGGGAGATGACAATGCGGAAAACGTGGGGCGCTGCCGTCCTGTTCGTGACAATAGCGACCGTTGCCTCGTGTTCGAGGGATCCCGAGGCGGCGCGTCTGAAATTCGTCGCCAACGGCGACCAGTCCATGGCGGCCAGGAAATATCCGGAAGCCATTCTCCATAACCGCAGCGCGCTGGCCAAGAACGCGACGTCGGGAGAGGTCCGTTTCAAGCTCGCTAAAGCGTTTCTCGCGAACGAAGACCGCCGCAACGCCCTCCGCGAGGCAGTGCGCAGCGGCAGACCTGCTGCCGAACGACATCCCGGCCCAGGTGCTTGCCGGAAAACTGCTTCTCGAGGTCAGACAAACGGCCGAGGCGAAGGCCCGCGCGCTCAACATTCTTGCCATCGAGCCGAAAAACGTCGAGGGCCTGCTCCTCTTCGGAAATGCCCTCGCTGGCGTCCAGGACCTGAATGGCGCGATCGAGCGTGTTGAACAGGCCCTCGAACAGGATCCGCATTCCACGCTCGCATACGCCAATCTCGGCGTGTTTCAGCTTGCCAAAGGCGATCGCGTCGCCGCCGAGGCGGCGATGAAGCGCGCGGTCGAGGTGCAGCCGAACTCCGTTGACGCTCACCAGGCCCTCGCAAACTTCTATTGGGCGCTTGGCCAGCGTGCCGATGCCGAGCAAGAGCTGAAGACCGCGCTGACGCTGGAGCCCTCTTCAGCGTCCGTCAACCGCGCGCTGGCCACCTTCTACCTCGCCGAGGGAGACCGCGCACAGGCCGAAAAGCACTTGAAGGCCTATGTGAACGCCGAGCCCACCTCCAGCAACAAGCTGGTGCTGGTCGACTTTTACCTCGAGCAGCAGAAAGCCAGCGACGCCCTGCCCGTCCTGCAAGCCCTCGACAAGGAGGGCGATCTCTCCGCGGGCGCTGCGTCTCGCACAGATTGATTTTCGGGCCGGTCGAAAGCCGCAGGCCTACGATCGCGTTGCGGCACTGGTCAAGAAGGCTCCGAAGAACGCGGAGGTGCTCGAGACGAATGAGCGGCTGCTGATCGCCGATGGCAAATACAAGGAAGCGCTGGCGCTGACTGAGTCAGAGCTGAAGATTCACCCGAAGTCGGTCGGTGCGCTGTATCTGAAGGGCCTCGCGCTCGAAGGCGCCGGGTCTCGCAACGCCGCGATCGCTGCCTTTCAGGAAGTGCTGAAAGTCGCGCCTCGGTCCGTTCCAGCACAGTTGAAGGTCGCCGAGCTCTCGCTGGCGATCGGAGATGTCCGAACCGCGCTGCAATTCAGCTCGGAAGTCGCAAAGGCTCAGCCCACTCTGCTCTCGCGTTTGCTGCTTGCGAGGTCACTGATCCGGGCCAAACGGACCGCACAAGCTGAATCCGAGATCACTGCATTAGCCAAGGCGGTTCCCAAGTCGGCAGATGTTCAAGCGACCCTTGGCGCGTTCTACCTCGTCAAAAAGGATCCGGCACGTGCCCGGGAGGCCTTCAATCGGGCTCTGCAGCTTCAACCAGATTCCAACGATGCGATCGGCGGATTGACCGCGCTCGATCTCGGCGCCAAGAAGATTGATGTCGCGCTGGCGCGCCTGCAGCAGCAGCTGGCCGCCCGGCCGAACGACGTCACGTTGCTCGGCGTCGCGGCAAGTGCGTACGTCCTGACCAGGCGGATTAAGGATGCGGAAGCCGCGTTCGCCAAGATCGTCGAGCTCGATCCGAACGAGCTGTCCGCGTACCAGAACCTCACGCTGCTGTATGTGAGTGAGGGACGTCTCGAAGAGGCAAAAGGCAACTTCGAAAGTCTCGCGAAGCGTTCAGAAAAGCCGGCCGGGCCAATGACGATGGTCGGCATGATCCTTCTGATGCAGAATCAGCCGAAGGAGGCTCAAAAAAAGTTCGAGGCAGCGTTGAGCGTGGATCCCTTGGCGCCCATCGCCGCCAACAACCTCGCGTGGCTCTATGCCGAGGCCAACGAGAATCTCGACGTCGCACTGACGCTCGCCAATACGGCGAAGGCCGGAATGCCGAACATCTCCGACGTCAGCGACACCCTCGGATGGATTTATTACAAGAAAGGCCTCGCCACGCTCGCAGTCTCGTCACTCGAGGAAGCGGCGAAACAATCGCCGTCCAATCCGAGCATCCGCTATCGACTGGGTCTCGCCTACTTGAAGAGCGGCGACAAGAACAAGGCGCGAATCTCGCTCGAAGGGGCGCTGAAGCTCAGTCAGGTGTTCAAGGAAGCGGAAGACGCGAAGAAGACGCTGGCGACGATCAAGGGGTGACGCCGGCGCCCGTCGCGGGTTTGCGAGCCGTCACCTCGTAACAGTTGCCGAAGACCGTTTCAGAGGTCAGCTCGAATCCGGCACGTACGAGGCGCCCGCGGATCTCGTCCACCTGGTAGGGCGTCACGAGAATGCCCTTCCGCATCCCCCAACGGTCGATCCGGTCCGCGATCGCGTTGAACGGCCACATCGTCCGGGGATACAAGAGCACGTTGGCGGCGACCGTGCCGCCGGGCTTCATGACCCGCCGGATGTCCTTGAGGGCCCCGTCGACGTCTGGAAAGCAATGCACGGCGTTGGCGATATTGACCGTGTCGAACGAATCGCTGGGATAAGGGAGCGCCGCCACGTCTGCATGGCGCAGCTCGATGTCCTTCCTGCCTGCGAAGCGTCGCTGCGCCCCGGCCAGCATCGATTCGGCGTAGTCGACGCCGACGACGTTCACAGCCGGCAGCCGCTTCAATCGCCGCCAGCCCAGTACCAGAATTGCAGGAGCGTTCCCGTGCCGCAGGCGACCTCGAGATGGCGGGGTCCGAAGTTCGCGCCGAAGAACCGAAGTTGGCGGCCGATGGTGCTGTTGTAGGCGAAGGTCAGGATGAAGAAGCCGCGGACGTCGTACCACCAAGGTGGCGACGCGTACGCGGCGGCAATTTCATCTCGCGACTTGGCGTGCATCGCGTCGGAGGACGCGATCATATCCCCAATTGACGTTTGGCAATCGCGATGGCGAGACGGTTCAGCGGATGACGGTTGCCGCCAGGCCGCCATGTATGAACGAGGCGGTTCCGGTAGGCGTCGAACTGAATGGCGTGCGGCGCCCCCCACACTTTGCCACGTCCAAGCAGAATCTTGACCGCTTCCCCAGCGGCCACACCCGTGCAGAGCTGACAGGCCAGACCCGTCGAAGGCGCGCGCCGCTCCTTGAGGTTGACTCGTGTGGCGTCAACCAGGTAACCGCGGTGCAACAGCCATGGGGCAAACCCGACGAGGAAGCGAATCGACTTCTCCTCCTCCGAGCAGCCACGCAGCTGGAAGTACTGTTCGAACGTCATCCCGCCGGGCAGGAAGTTCATCAGCGCGGCGCTCATGCCGAGCGGCGCCACCGTGATGGCGGGAATCCCCTTCCTGGCGCAGTAGCCGAACACCATCTCCCGTGCGGGAAATGCGAACGCGTCGAGGCCGTCGAGATACACGTCAACGCCCTCGAAGAATCGCTGGAGGTTGTCGTCGTTGACACCGGCCGGATAGGTCTCGATCTCGCAGTCGGGGTTGATGTCCGCCGCCATTTCCGCGAGGACTTCAACTTTCGGGCGGCCGATCGTCGACATCGTCGCGCCCGCCTGGCGATTGAAATTGGCCAGCTCGAATCGGTCGAAGTCCGCGATGTGGAACTTGCTCACGCCGAGCCGCGCCAGCGTCGGCAGGTAGTAGCCTCCGACGCCACCCATGCCGGCGATCGCGACGCGCTTATGCTTGAGGCTTTCCTGTTCCGCTTCCGTCAGCCAGCCGATGTTGCGATTGAAGGCCGTCGCATAATCGAATGTCGGCGTGAACGGCCGCGGAAGTCGCGAGTCGAGGGCGCGCAAGGGCATATCGTTGCTCAGGCAGCAAACATCGGTTGAGCGTAATCGCGAAGGTAGCTGATCTTCTGGACGGGCCGGTAGCCCTCGCACGCATTCTCCAGCCCACTCGCGACGATCGAGACCGTCTGAAGTTTTTCCATGACCAGTCTCACCAGATGCGCGTACCGCGTGCTCGGGTACCTGGAATCGAATCGCAGCAGATCGATCTCAGTGTTGTAGCGCTGGTCGAAGTACGTTGGGATGGGAGTGCCTTCGTGCTCGAGAAAGGATCCGCCGAGTCGACGCAGAATCGATGAACAGGAGTGCGCCACGTTCGCGGTCGTGAGCACGAACGCACCGCCGAGCATCTGCGACAGCCCGAACGTCGCGAGCGCGATCATCAACCCTTCGCACGTGCTGCGACGTTCCTTGGCGATGGCCCACCCACCGACTTCCGCGAATCGCAGTCCTTCGGTGCGGGCGCGGGCGATTTCGGCTTCGACGGCGCTCTTCACCCTGGTGCGCCACGCGGGATGTTTGGTCAACGGGCAGTGGCGAACGCGCAGTTGTTCGAGCGATGCCGTATTGTCGTGACTCGATATAGAGCGCGCACGACCGCACCCGACCCCCGTCATCGGTCATGAGAATGTGCCAGCTCTGCTCGTCCTCTGGCGTGTCATGCCGACCATCCGTGGTCAGCTGCTCGCGAGTGATATTGCCCTCATCGAGGTAGATCGCGCCGCGAAGCCGTTGCATCTCAGCGATCAACCTGGCGCGCGTGACCGAATCAGCGCTGACGTTGGCGAAGTCCTCGGGCAGGCGCGCATCTACCGGGGCGACGAGCAGTAGTCGCCGCTGGACCGATTCGAGGCCGCTCTCAAGCAGTTTCAACATTGGTCGTCCCCCCTGCCAGTCCCTATTCGATTCCCTTGAGCCGAGGGGGAGGCGGCTACAGAGAACCGAAACATGTCACCAAAAGTCGAGCTGTTGTGTCAGCTTGTCCAAGGGCTGTGCCGATTTCGCCTCCAGCTCGACCTTAGGACTCCGTTCAGACCGTTGCCTCTCACTAAATCGTTGTTCTTGAATCGATTACGTGCACCGCTCGCTAGGAATCAGTCGCGTGTCCCGTCCGAGGTTTCGCGGTTCGAACGGCGTAATTTCCTTGGACCGCATACGAACGCTGCGCTGGCTTCACCGTTCTGTAAGTTACCGTCTGCCGCCGGGCGCTCCGTGCTGGCCTTGAACTCGCTGGGTTGAGTCCTGGATATGGCCGCGCCCCCGACAGACGTAGACTGGATGCCATGACACGACTCCAATAGACATGCCGGGATCGATGAACCAGCGAACTGCCTGTACGCCCCGAAAATCGAACAAAACAGCAAAACTGTAATAACGGCGTGCAGTGGAGCACATCAGTCGCATTCCCTGATCGCGCAATAAATGCACGATCACGATTACCGGTTCACACTTTTTTCCGTGCTGGGCCAAACGGTCGGCGGGATTCTACGAGGCTGGGTGCGATCTGTCCAGAAAAATTAGCGTAACACTATATTGATCAGCTATTTAGCAAGCTCTTCTGGGATCCGACTCAGTCGCGGCGGACGCTCTTTCGCAGCAGGTGCCGATGACGAGTGCAGCGGCGGCATTTTCAGCCAATGTGAGCGGACATAGAGCGCAAAGACCGAGGCGGATGCCGCACGCCGGTCCCGTCCCCATCATGGCGCCGTCAACGAGCACGTCCATCAGGCGGCGGACGGGCGCAGGCGGCGCCCAGGTCCGCATCGCCGCGGTCACGGCGTCCGGCAGCGGGTGTTCCGAACCATCGGTGCGTGTAGCGGAGCGCGTAATAGAGCGGCCTGGCCAAATCCATCGCCGGCGTCTCTTCAACGAGACGCTCCCAGAATCGTTCGTCGCGGCCGAACCACCGCAGCAGTTGATCGAGGTCGACGAGATCGCGGATGGCTCCGGCGATCTCGCCGTCGTGAAACAGGTGTGCAGCCGCGTGCAGGACGATGTGGGCGGGCGCCAGCACTCGCACGCCGTCGCCGAGCGTCTCGGCCTGTTGGAGCAGGCGATCCGGCGAAGGCTTGAGACGACTGGTGCGCGGCAGGATCCCGTGGTGCACGTCGACGACCGAGCGGCGCTCGCGATGGATCATCGGCGGGAGTTCGTGCATCCACTCGCGGTAGTACCGATTGTCGTAGGCATTGATCTCGGGGAATTCCCAGCCATTCTCCTGAAGGATCTGTTCGACCCGTCCGAGATCCGCTCGCGGCACGAGCACATCGATGTCGGCGACGCGCCGGCCGCGTCCCGGCGGCAGTCCGGCAGCGATGTATCCGGCGCCTTTCAGCAGAATCCACGTCTGACCGGTATCGAGGAATGCCCGGCTCAGACGATCGATTTCCCAACGCACGGCGCGTTCGTAGCCGCTGGTCAGCGCTTCGGCGGTCACGAGTCGATCGCGCAACCATTCGGGCGGCACCGCAGGGACGTGGCCGGCGCGCACTTGTTCCACGAGCCAACCAAGCAGCCGCGCGCGCTGCGCGGCATCCAGCGCGCGGCTGAATGCCTCTGGAGACAGCCGATCGATTGTCGCCGGGTCGCGGAGGACGCGCGCGAGCACTTCGTAGTCGGGCGCGACGTTCACGTGGGGCATGCAGGAGGGTCAGCTCGACGCGAGCGACTCCAGTCGGATCAACACATCGTCGAGGTCGCTGTATTCTAGTGTGTAGCAGTCGCACTGGCGGACCAGATCCGCCACACACGCGAACCCCTTCGTTCCGAGGTGATTGTAGTTGAACGACTGATCGGTCATCCGGAGGAGCGCGTGGGCTTTCGGCAGCGGCTCGAGCGTCGTTGGCCGGCCTGCGGCCCATCGCGGCAGAACCACCCAGGCCGGACGCGCTTCCTCGCGCGCGCGTCGAACGCTCTCCACCGGCGGCTTCATGTGCACGAAGCGTGCGCCCTCGATGTCGACTCCCTGCGGTCCGAAGACGACGTCGGCGCTTCGACCGCGGATAATCTCGATCGACGCGTTCTTCAGCGAGATGGGCCGTGGCAGCGGCGTCAGCCGTCCCGTGTCGGGATCGATCAGGGCGAACTCGTCCGAGAACAGCCGCCATCCGTTCAAGGCCAGTGCGGCGCACAACGTGCTCTTGCCGGCGCCGGACTCGGCGGAGAGAATCAACGCTCTTCCGCCACGCTCGACGACCGCGGCGTGGACGGCCACCCACCGCGGCGCCTGATTGCCGACACACCAGTTCAAGCTCCACTCGAATCCAGCGCCTGCGAGCTTCCCGGGCAGCGGCAGGAACGGCCGCTCGCCGTTGACGATGAGATTCGCCTGCGGCCGGACCCAGCGCCGAACGCCGCGGGTGGCGACGACGGCGATGTCGAAGTGCCCACCCTCCCCCGCCGCGACCTGAAAATCTCCGTACAGTCGGCGGAGGTACTCGTGGACGCCATTCAGATCGGAGCGGACGCGAACCAGGAAGGGCCCGATGGACACCTGGACACCCGAGGTCGCCAGGCAGGCCAGCGGCGACGATGAGCATCTCAGAGAGATATCGGCCGGACGAGACCCGCGCGATCCATGAAGCCGAGCGTGTCCCGCGTCACCGCCGCGAGCTCGTCGTCCGGCGTCCGATTCAACGCCGCCGCCAATGCGGGAATCAGTTGATTCAGCGTGGGTGCAGAACCGTCGGCGATGAGCGCCCAGAGCGTGTGCGCGGCTGACGTGACCAGGTACACGTCGCCAGATTGAGGATGGAAAACAACCCAGTCTTCCGAGTCGTCGTAGTGCGTCCAGACCAGGTCGGCGGCTGGACGCCAGCGTTGGTCGTCTATCAGCGGCCCGCGCACCCGGATGCGCCCATCGACGCCGCGCAGCTCGCGCTCAATTGGCCGGCGAAGACGGTTCTGCCTCGAACGGTGGCGAGAACGACCGGCAATCCGGCGAGCGCCGCACGACGAAGGAACTTCCGGCGTTCGTCGTCGCTGACCTCCGCGGTCGGAGCGGTGGGCTCGGAAAGATCGTGATCAGGAAGAGAGTTGTCTGCCATACGTGTACCTGCGACCCCTGGCCGGCCGGAACGAGCGTGCCGCTAAGCCTCTGCTTAGAACGACTTGACAAAAGCGTTACACGGATCTCGCCGCGGTTCCGGACGCCTTGGTGCGGTATTCGTTGAGGTCGGAGCAAAGTATACGCCAGCCCCGGTCCCCTGCTGGGCGGAAAAACGCGACGAGAACATCAGTGCGGTGCTACCCTTTTGTCGCCCAATCGATGGACTTCCTATGCTTCGAGCGGGGCCTGTCACGCGATAGTGGCTGTAAGTTGGCCTCTGTCAACGTCTTCAACGCCGTTTTGCCTCCTGGTAGTGATGGACGCAACCTTGCTGACTTGGCCCGGCACGGATATCCATGCGCGTAACGAGCCTACGCATCTCCGGCGTTGAACAGGTGGCTGCCTGATGTGCGGCATTTCTGGCGTGTTCGCCTTGAGCGGTCCCCTCGCTCCGGACGTGGGTATCCGCCCTGCCGGCGATGAACGGGGCGCTGGCGCATCGTGGGCCGGATGGCGACGGCTTCTTCAGCGATACGCGCGTCGCGCTTGGACATCGTCGGCTGGCCATCATCGATCGCGCCGGCGGCCAACAGCCGATGGCGAACGAAGACGAGCAGCTGCTGGATCGTCTTCAACGGCGAGATCTACAACCACCGCTCGCTGCGTCCGCTACTCGAGGCCAAGGGCCATCGGTTCCGCACCGTCTCGGATACCGAAGTCATCCTGCACGCGTACGAGGAATTCGGACCGGCCTGCGTCGAGCGGCTCGAAGGCATGTTTGCCTTCGCGATCTACGACGGGCGGCGGGGCGAGTTGTTCGCCGCGCGCGACCGGCTTGGGAAGAAGCCGTTTTTCTACACCGTGCTGGACGGGACCTTTCATTTCGCCAGCGAGCTGCCCGCGCTGCGACACAGCCCGCGCTGGCGCGGCGACGTCGACCTGACGGCGCTCGAAGGGTACCTGTCGCTCGGATACTTCATCGCGCCGTCGACGATCTACCGGGACGTGTTCAAGCTGATGCCGGGACATTGGCTGCGCGTCACCGGCGACGGCGTGGAAACGCGTCAGTACTGGGACGTGCAGGAGTTCGACACCGACGATCGTCCCGACGAACAGCTGATCGCGGAGATTGACGCCACGCTGCGTCAAGCCGTCAACGATCGACTGGAGAGCGAAGTGCCGCTCGGGGCGTTTCTCAGCGGCGGCATCGATTCCGGTCTCGTGGTGTCGTACATGGCCGAGGCGCTCGGCGATCGTCTCGTGACCGCGTCGGTCGGCTTCGGCGACGCCGCGCACAACGAACTGGAAGCCGCGGGGATCGTCGCGCGCCATTTCCAGAGCCGTCACCATGCGTCGGTGATCGAACCGGCGCTCGACGAAGTGATTGGACCGGTCACGCGGCACCTTGGCGAACCGCTGGCCGATTCGTCGGCGATTCCGACGTGGTACGTCTCGCGCGCGGCGCGCGCGCACGTCACGGTTGCGCTCAGCGGCGACGGCGGCGACGAGACCTTCGCCGGCTACGATTTTCGCTACGTCCCCCATGCGCTCGAGGCCTCGGTGCGAAGCGTGATGCCCGAGGCGCTGACGCCGGCGGCCGCCTGGCTGGGCACGCGGTGGCCGCGGTCGCCTCGACTGCCGAAGCCTCTGCGCGTCGGCACGCTGGCGGAGAACCTCGGGCGGGACCCCGCGGCGGCGTATTACTCGGACCTGGCCTTTCTCAAGCCGGCCGACACGCGAAGCCTGATGGGTCTCGAATCCGAGCCGCGACCCGACCAAGAGCCCGGTGTACGCAGCAGGTGACCGAGCCGTATCGCCGCTGCCCGTCGACCAACGCGGTCCAGCGCGCCGAGTACGCGGACCTGAAGGTCTACATGCCGAACGATCCGCTGGTCAAGGTCGATCGCATGAGCATGGCACACGGCCTCGAAGTCCGCTGTCCGCTCCTCGATCGGCGCGTCGTCGAGCTCGCGTTTCGCATTCCGGCGTCGAGAAAACAGCAGGGGACGCAGGGCAAGGCGCTGCTTCGCGCGCTCGCACGCCAGCGTCTCCCCGGGAAACTGTGGCAGCTTCCCAAGCGCGGATTCACGGTGCCGATCGGAGACTGGATTGCGGGGCCGTATCAACGCTCGTTCGAGAACGAGCTGTTCGACAGCTCCGCGAGAATCTCCAATTATGTCGACGGGCACGAGCTGCGCCGGCGATTCAGCGCGCATCGGGATGGGCGCGCCAATCACAGTTACACGCTGTGGTCGGCCTGGGTGCTCGAGCGATGGCTGCGGGATCAGCCGCGATTCACAACCGCCGGCCGCGGCATGCTTCTGAACCGCCACACACGATCCGAATGAGTACATCACGTATGCGGATGATGAAAACGCTCACGCTCGTCGTCACGTACAACGAAGCGGACAACATTGCCCGCCTCGTGCCGGCGATTCTCACGCATCTCCCGCAGGCATCCGTACTGGTCGTCGACGACAACTCCCCTGATGGCACGGCAGCGGCCGTGCGGGCCTTGGCCGAACACGACAGTCGCGTTTCGGTGATGTGCCGTCAAAACGAGCGGGGATACGGATCGGCGATGGTGGCCGGGATGAAACGCGCCATCGCAGAGGGCTACGATGTCATTCTCACGCTCGACGCCGACTTCTCGCACGACCCGGCGGACCTGCCGCGACTCCTGGCAGCCCTGGAAGACGCTGACGTTTCGGTCGGCTCGAGATACGTCGGCGGTGTCCGCGTGCTGAACTGGGAAGTCCGACGGTTGCTCCTCAGTCTCGGCGCAAACGCGTACGTGAGGTTCTTGTCGGGCTTATCGTGTGTCGATTGCACGAGCGGCTTTCGGGGCTATCGAGTCGAAGCGCTCCAGCGCGTGCAGCTGGAGGGGATCAGAACGACCGGCTACGCCTTTCTCCCGGAACTGCTGTTCAGCCTCGACACGGCCCGGGTTGCGGAGGTGCCGATCTGCTACACAGAACGACGCCTCGGCGAATCGAAGATGTCAAAAAGCGTGATCATGGAAGCGGTCGTCCGGCCCTGGGTGCTGTTTCTGCGCCGGCTCGGGCGATCGACGCGACGGGGCGACGCCTGGGCGAGCGCTCACAAAGTCAATCCTTCTGACGGCAAAAGTCTCTCGAATCGTTGACTTCTGCCGTCCTTAGCCCGAAATACTACTAATACAGGCCTCGGGCATGGCGCGGGCCTTGCCTTTTCGATAGGCCTGCACGCGCGCACGATGTCGTTATATACGCATGCCTAAACGAGTACTGTTCGTCGCGTGGGCGCCGTTTTTCAGCGGCGCTGAACGCGCACTGTTGCTGACGCTGCGCTCGCTCGACCCCGAACGCTACGTACCCACCGTGCTTTCGGGGACCGAGGGCGAGTTCGCGTCCCAGGTGCGATCGATGGGCATTCGGTGCGAGATCGCGGCGCTGTCGCCCCTCGATCGGCGACACCCGCTGGCCGGGGTCCGGTCCGTTGCCGCCGTGCTCAGATGCGCACTTCGACGAGGCATCTCGCTCATTCATACCAATGAGGCGCCGCGGTTTCAGCCGGCCGGCTACGCCGCGAAACTGATGGGTATTCCGGCGGTCACGCACGTGCGCTTTCCCGCGGGCGCGGCGGGTTACGAGTGGTTTCTGCGCCCACGGTTCTCGCGGGCGCTCTTCGTTTCACAGGCGCTGCTCGATCAGGCCCTTCAGGAGGCGCCGGCGTTGTTCGACGGCCGGTCAGCGGTGCTGCACGACGGCGTCGAGCTCCAACCGACCTGGACGGTGGCGGACTCCGCCCAGTGTCGTCGCGAATTGGACCTCCCGGAAGACGCGACCCATCGTCGCGATGGCGGGACAGATCGCCGAAGTCAAGGGCATCTGGGACTTCGTCGAGGCCGCGAAAATCCTCGCGGGCCGGGTGCCCGACGCGCTGTTCGTCGTGGTGGGCGACGATCTCAAGAACGGCGGTCAGACACGGCGCGACATGGAGGCGCGAGTCGCGCAGGCCGGTCTGGCTGCCCGTTTCCGGTTCCTGGGTTTTCGAACGGACGTTCCCCGCATCGTGCAGGCGTTCGACCTCATCGCGGTGCCCTCTCACGTCGAGCCGCTGGGAAACTCGACGCTCGAAGCCATGGCTGCCGGGAGACCGGTCATCGGCAGCCGGGTGGGCGGTATTCCGGAAATGGTGGTCGAGGGCGAGACCGGCGTGCTCGTGCCACCTCGTGACCCCTCGGCATTGGCCGACGGCATCGCACGCGTCCTGACGGATCGCGCCTGCCGCATCCGGATGGGCGGCGCGGCGAGACAGCGCGCCGCAACGGCATTCAGCATCGAGGCACACGGCGCCCGGTTACAAGACTTCTACGACTCGGTGTGTTCGTCGGGAAGCGCCGGTCTTGGCTCGAGACCTTCCGGATCGAGAACCGAGGCGGCATGAATTTCAACAGCGCCGAATATGCGCTCCTCCTTGCCGTCGTCCTCGTCCTGTACTACGCCCTCCGCGATCAGCGGCCGCAGAACATCATGCTGCTCGGCGCGGGGCTGTATTTCTACGCCTCCTGGGACTATCGCTTCCTCTTTCTGCTGATGTACTCCGCGTCGGTCGACTACGTGGGCGCGCTCGGTATCGTCGGCGCACGGCCCACGTGGCGGAATGGTCTCACCCTGGCGGCCGCCATGATCGGGGCGACGTTCCTCCTCTGCTCGCCCATTGACTGGATCGGCCTTCGCTCGGTGCTGCTGCCTTCCCAGGCGCTGACGGGCGGCTGGATCGAATCGCGCGGCTGGCACGGGCTGTTTCTGGCCGACGGGAACTGGCGTAATTGCTTCGCCGCCTTCGCTGCGCTCGGCTTGCTCGGCGTGACCACGACCGTAGGCTATCGGCTGCCTCGCGAGCATCAGAGAAAATACTTTCTCTGGGTCAGCATGGTCGTCAATCTCGTGCTGCTCGGCTTTTTCAAGTACTTCGACTTTTTCGTGGCGTCCGCCACCAGCGCCCTCGCAGTCGCTCGGGTTCGGCGACCATTCGTGGGCCCTCGGGATCGTCGTCCCCGCCGGCATCTCGTTCTACACGTTCCAGGCGATGAGCTACACCATCGACGTGTATCGCGGACAGCTCGCGCCCACGAATCACTTCACGGACTACCTGCTCTTCGTGTCGTTCTTTCCGCATCTGGTGGCCGGACCGATTCAACAAGCGACGTGGCTGCTGCCGCAGCTGCAGCGCCCGCGGACCTTCGACTGGGATCGATTCCAGAGCGGCGTGTACCTGATCGGTTGGGGGCTCTTCAAGAAGATCTTCATCGCCGACAATCTCGCTCGATCGGTGAAGGCCGTCTACGCCGCCGGCGCAAATCCCACCGGGCCGCAAATCGTGTTTGCGACTTACGCGTTCGCGCTGCAGATCTACAGCGACTTCAGCGCCTACAGTGATATCGCGCGCGGAACCAGCCGCCTGCTCGGCATCGAGATCACGATTAATTTCAATATCCCCTATATCGCGACGAATCCCCGCGAGTTCTGGAAACGCTGGCACATCAGTCTGAGCACCTGGCTGCGGGACTACCTCTACGTCCCTCTCGGCGGCAATCGAGGCGGGGCGCTCGTTCGTCTACCGAAACCTGCTGCTGACGATGATTCTGGGCGGGATGTGGCACGGGGCGCGGATGAACTTCGTGCTGTGGGGCGTCTATCAGGGCGTGCTCCTCTGCCTCTACCGACTGCTCGAACCGTACATCGAGCGCATCGAACCGGCGCGCCCTGTCGCCCGCCGCCTGTTCACGTTCGCCTGCTGGTTCCTGTTCTTTCACCTCGTGTGTTACGGTTGGCTCCTGTTCCGAGCCGAAACCGGCGCGCAGATTCTCGCGATGACCGCCAACCTTCCGATCGGGTGGTCGAACCTCACGGCGCATGTTCGGACTGCTGGCGCGCGTCCTCTGGTTCACGTGGCCGCTGCTCGTCATGCAGTATTTCCAAGTGCGGACAGAACAACCACCTGGTCGCTCTGACGTGGCCGTGGCCGGTCAGGGCCGGTGTCTACGTCGTGCTGTTTTATCTCGTCGTGATCTTTGGATCGATTGATGGCGTCCAGTTCATTTACTTCCAATTCTGAGTTCGAGTCGATCGAACGCGTGCCAAAAGGCCGGGTGCCAGCCGCGGCGATTGCCTTCTTCATCGCCGTGATCTGTATCGAGCTCGTGGTGTCGACACACCGCGCGTGGTTTGCCGATCTCGCCGCCTGGCAATGGGAAGTCAAGCGAACGCTGATCGCTGACGGCACGCTCGACGGCGATATCGCGGTATTCGGGACGAGCGTGCTGTTCCACGCCCTGGACCCGACCGTCGCCAACCAGGCGCTGGGTGGCGATACGCGCGTCGTCAACCTCGCCCTGAACGGCATGCTGCTGCAGCACGAGACGCAGCTGCTCCGCGAGCGGCTGGCCAGTCCGAAACCACCCTCGGTGATCGTGCTCGAGCTCCGCAACGCGGTCGTCGAGCGCGAAAGCTGGATTCGAGGGCCCTATTTCCGTTTCTGGGCATCGTGGAGCGACTTTCTCGAGAGCCGGTTCTACTATACGAACCCGTCACTGGCGTTGAGCTTTGCGGAATATCGGATGCTGCCGTCATTCCGCTACCGTGAGGCGCTGGACAACTGGATCTTCGACTCGCTGCGGTCGCACGATGTCTCCCGGCATACGCGCGACCGCAACCACGCGACGGCGGCCGAAATGCGTGACCACATCGGCATGGTCCGCGCGGATTTCGACGACCGCACCGTGGTGCCTCCGGCGACCGGTCCCAAGCTGCGCGAGTGGTCGACGGATGCGGCAGGCGAGCGCTGGCTGGCGGCGCTGCTCGAAACCGCTGCGGCGCACAACGTTCAGGTGGTCCTGGTGTTGCCGCCGGCGCCGCCCTATTTCGTCGAACGTCCCGGTCCCGATGGGTTTCGCGCGCGCTTTTTCGCTGAAGTGTCGCGGCTCGAACGCACCTACCCGACGCTCGGCATCCGGGTGTTCGAGCCAACCGGTTATGACCTGGAGGACTTTGCCGACAATGTGCACTTCAACACGCGCGGGCGACAGAAGTTGAGCGCGCAGTTCGCCAAGTGGATCGTCGAGTATCAGGCCACGCGTGATGAACACGCGGCGGCCAGGCAGCCCGGCGCCGTGCCGGCGCTGCAGTCCCGCTGATTCCAGCGGCCATGAGTCAATTGGTTGCGGACGTCGCGGAAATGGTCGGCGAACAGCTTCACTACCGTGAGCTGCTCTACGAGATGACGCAGGCGCGATCTGCTGATTCGCTACAAGCAGACCATCATGGGATTCGGGTGGGCCGTGTTCATGCCGCTCGTGAACACGGCGGTCTTCTCGGTTATCTTCACCCGGGTGGCGCCGATCGCCACCGACGTGCCCTACCCCCTGTTCGCCTACTGCGGCCTGCTCGCGTGGAACTTCTCGGCGTCCACTCTTCGCGCCTCGGTCACGTCGCTGACGAGCAACGCCGGCCTCGTGACCAAAGTCTATTTCCCTCGCGAGATCTTTCCGTTTTCGGCGATGCTGGTCGCGCTCGTGGATTTGGCGGTCGGCAGCTCCATTCTCGTCGCCCTGATGGCCTGGTATCGCGTGATCCCGTCCGGCTACATCGTGTTCCTGCCGGTGGTGGTCGCGATCCACGTCGTCTTCACAGCCGCCGTCGCGCTCTTCGTTGCGATGGCGAACCTCTTCTATCGCGACGTCAAGTACATCTTCGAGGTCGTGATCACCCTCTGGATGTTTGCCACGTCGGTGCTCTACCCCGTTCAGGCGATGGGCGGCCGTCTCGGGACGATTCTGCGGCTGAACCCGCTGACGGCCATCATCGACGGGTACCGGGATGTCCTCTTCGGAGTCCGCCCGCCCGATTGGACCGCGCTCGCCGGTGCGGCGGTGGTGTCGATCGTGGCATTGGCAGCGGCCTGGCTGCAGTTTCACCGATCTGAGTTCGAGTTTGCGGAGCGAATCTGAACGATCGACACGGCATGACCAATCGCCTGCCGGGACACCCATCGCCGCCGCGCGCCATGCACCGGTTCGCGACCCTCGATCATTGGCGAGGCGTGGCGTGCCTGCTGGTCGTCGTCTATCACTCGACGATGGTGTATCGGGCGTCGGTGCCCGCTGACCTCAATCGCGGCGCGATCGACGGGCTGTTGCGGTTGACCCATGTGTTCAATGTCGGGGTGGCGCTGTTTTTTGTGATCAGCGGCTATTGCATCGCCGCCGCCGCGGACAATCTGCGGGCCAGAAACGACGGTATTGGCACGTACTTCTTCCGCCGTTTCAGACGGATCTATCCCCCGTTCTGGATCGTCGTGCTGTTGTCGATCGCGTTCTTCTTCGTCGTCGACTACGGCTGGCGCGAGCCGCTGCTGTCGGGCGAGCCGTGGCCCCAATACCGCCCGAGCTGGTATTCGCCGTGGCAATGGTTTGGCAATCTGACGCTGACCGAAACCTGGCGGCACCACGTCGTCGGCGGCATCCGTGGCCACTTTCCCGGGCAGGCATGGACGCTGTGTTATGAAGAGCAGTTCTATTTCGTGACCGGAATGGTTCTGCTCGTGTCCCGGCAGTGGCTGTTCTCCGGCATCGCCCTGGTGTCGGCCGGTACCCTGCTGGTGGCCGCGTGGACCAGGACCGCTGGGTGGCCGGTGGACGGCTTCTTCTTCGACGGCTCCTGGCTGTTGTTCGCAGCAGGCGTCGCCGTGTTCTATCGGATTCGCTACGCCGCAGGACTGCGCGCTCGCGCGCTCGACGCACTCCTCGTCGCCACGGTGCCCGTGAGTTTATGGCTGTCCGTGCCGATATACGGCGCAGTGGTCGGCTTCGCATTTGCCGCGGCCCTGCCCTGGCTGCACAAACTTGACCGTCGGCTGGCGTCTGCCGCAGCCCTGAAACCATTGCTCCTTTGCGGGCAGATGTGTTACTCCCTCTACCTCGTTCACCAGATTCCGGTGAAGGCCGTCACCACCGTCCTCTTTCGCAACGGCGCCACCGGTCCGGTGTCGACGCTCTTGATCGTGGTTCCGGCGTCCGTCGCCGTCTCGGTCGCCCTCGGCTGGGCGTTTCACCTCGTGGTCGAGCGACGGTTTCTCAACACGCCGGTACGCGACTGGCCACCGTCGCGCGACCTGCCGGTCGGTGATCCGCGCGATGCCGTCGCCATGCCGGTCAACGCGTTTTCGAAGGCACTGTGACCGAATCAACCATGTCCCAGCTGCGCAAGCCCGTCAGGATCGCGGTCGTCGGCTGTGGGGCTGTCACGACAGAATTTCCACCTCCCGGTGCTGGCCGGGCACGACGGGCGTCACGATCGTCGCGCTCGTCGATCCCGATGTCGCGCGGGCCGAGCGGCTTGCCTCGCTCTACCACGTTCCGCCGTGTTCCCATCGGCGGACCGTCTCGACAGCACCGTCGCCGACGCCGCGCTGGTGGCGACGCCGGCGTTCCTGCACGCGCCCGCGTCCATCGACCTCATGAGCCGGGGACTCCACGTGCTCGTGGAGAAGCCGATGGCCCTGACCCTTGCCGAAGCGGAGCGTATGGTCGCGACGAGCCGCGAGCGCCGCCGGGTCCTCACTGTCGGTCTGTTTCGCCGGCTGCTGCCCGCGGTTCGACTGTTTCGCGCCGCGCTGGACGCGGGCGAAATTGGCGACCTGACGACGGTGACCGCCGAAGTCGGCGACACCTACACGTGGCAACCGGCGACCCTCGCCGGGATTCGGCGACAGGAGTCCGGCGGAGGCATGCTGCTCGACATGGGCTCGCACGTGCTCGACGTGCTGCAGTACATGTGTGATGCCACGCCGGTCCTTCGACGCTATGCCGACAATGCCGGAGCCGGCGTCGAAACCGATTGCGCGATCGACTTGAGCATGACCCGCCGCGGGGCCGTGGTCCCGGCGCGCGTCGAACTGAGCCGGACGCGAAAGCTCCGCAACTCGATCCGCGCCGAAGGATCGGGGGGCACGCTCGAATGGGATTTCGGGGAACGATCGCGCGTGCGACTGCAGACGCCGACCACCTACGTCGATACGCGGACCGGCGCGCCTCGTGACCGCGCGATTGACGTGCGGTGGCGCGATGAACCGGAGCGGGAGGGATTCGAGGGATTTCGGGCGCAGATCGACGACTTCATCGGCGCAATCAACGGTGACCAGGCGCCGCAGCTCTCGGGTGAGTCGGTGCTGGCGAGCGTCGCGTTCATGGAGCAGTGTTACGCCCAGCGCGAAGCGCTGCCGGAGCCGTGGTTCACTGAAGGTCTGACCCGCGGCGCGCGCCCAAGTGGGAAATCGCGAAAGGTTCTGGTCACCGGCGCCAGCGGTTTCATCGGCTGTCGCTTGAGCGAGCGACTGCATTACGGTTCCGATTGGCACGTCAAGGCGATGATCAGAACGCCGGGCCGGGCGGTGCGCCTCGCCCGCATGCCGATCGATTTCGCAATCGGTGACGTGGCGTCGTCATCGGATCTCGCGAAGGCGCTCGAGGGTTGCGAGGCCGTCGTTCACAGCGCCATCGGCACATCCTGGCGCCGCTCCGAGCGCATCTCGACCACCGTCAACGGCACGAGGAACCTCGTCGATCAGGCGCTCCGCGCCGGGGTCAAGCGCTTCGTCCATCTGAGCACGATTGCCTTGTACGGCGATCGTGTCACCGGTACGATTACCGAAGACACGCCGGTGAAGCCCAAGGAGGGCTGGGACTACGCCGAGAGCAAGTACGCGGCCGAACAGATCGTCCTCGAAGCGGCGGCGAAGGGGCTGCCGGCGGTGGTGCTGCGCATTGCCTCGGTGTACGGTCCGCACAATCTGACGGTGACCGAGCGTCCGCTGCAACACTTGATGCAGGGGCGATTGTTCCTGGCGGGCTGCGCCGACGCACCGTCCAACACGATTTACGTCGACAATCTCTGCCACGGCATCCAGTTGGCGCTCGAGGGCGGGACGGCCATCAACGGCCAGACGTTCCTGTTGAGCGACGACGACGGGTACACCTGGGGCGACTATTACGGATACTTCGCCGATCGGTCCGGAGCGGTGGTGCACCGCGTTCCAAAACCGGAGGCTGAGGACGTTTCCGCGGCATCGGAACCGTCGACTCTGACGCGCTGGCTGCGGGGTACACGAGAGCTGATCACGTCGTCGGAAGTGAAGGCACTGGCGCGTCGCATCTACCTCGCCGACCCATGGGGAACACCCGCGCGTTGGGGTGTCGACCGCTTCCCGACGGCCGTCGGACGACTCAAGCGCATGATTCGGCCGGAGGAAGGATTCGTCTACCGACCCGATCCCGTCGTCAAGGATGAATTGCCGCCATTTACGGTCGATGCCATCGACGCCCGGGTCAGCGGCGACAAAGCCGCGCGCGTCCTCGGGTATCAACCAATCATCTCGAGACCCCGGGCGATGGAATTGACGCTCGCCTGGGCGCGCGATGCGCGCGTCGTGCCAGACCTTACCCGCGATCCGCGCGAAGCGATCGCCACTGAACGTTGACTGATCCTCACGCCACTTGTATGACGGCTGAGACGAACGTTCGACCGGGCGTCAGCATCGTCCTCCCGACCTACAACCGCGCAGGTTTTCTGAGCGCGGCGTTCACGTCTCTCACGCAGCAGACGTTCCGTGACTGGGAACTGATCGTCGTTGACGACGGCAGCACCGACGATACCTGTGCAGTCGTCGCGCGTTTCGCAGAAACATCCGGCCGCCCGGTTCGCTACATTTACCAGGAGAATCGCGGACCCGCGGCGGCGCGCAATGCCGGCGTGGCGCATACGCGCGCGCCGTATCTCGCGTTCTACGACAGCGACGATGTGTGGCTGCCGGGTTACCTCGAACGCAGCGTCGGCGCCCTTCGGGACAACGCCGATGTCGATTGGGTGTTCAGCTCCTGCAGGATGGTCGACTTGGACACCGGAGCGGTGGTCGCGCCGAACACGTTCTATGTCGACGGCAGCCCTCGGCCATTCCTGGGTCTGCAGGTGGACCGCTCGACAGCGCGGGCTGAATGTCATCGTCGACCACCGGGTGCTGGCGTACCAACTGTTCGATGGGATGCTGTGCGGGCCGCAGAATTCGGTGATGAAGCGGGAGCTCTTTGAACGACGCAAATACCCCGAGGCGCTGCGTATCGGTGAGGATCAGCTGTTTGCGATTTCCGCACTGGCGGATCGCCGGAGGCTCGGGTACTTCGTGGATCCGCAGGTGATCTATCACGTGCACCAGGGCAACTCCTCGCTGGCAAGCGCCAGCGGCTCGACCGACCGAACGATCGACGGGCTGCGCCCGCTCGTTTCCGCGCTGGCGGAGCTGCCGGCGGAGTTTCCGCTGACCACCGCGGAGCGGCGGGCGCTCAACAAACGCCTGGGACGTGAGTATTTCTGGCATCTCGGCTACAGCGCGTATTGGCAGAGCGGCCGAAGGTCCGAGGCGCTCGAGATGTTCAAACGCGGCCTCGCGGCATGGCCGTGGAACGCGGCGGCCTGGAAGACCTACCTGCTGGCGCGACTCAAAGTCGTCGTTGGAGGCGCGGCGTGACCGGTCGCCCGCGGCACGTGCTTGTTCACCGCTTGATGTTTGCGGTTGCGGAGCGAATGTAGATGGCCGATTCCTTGATCGCGTTCGACGGCGTCTGGAAGAAGTTCCGTCGCGGCGAGCACCACGACAGCCTGCGCGACCTGATTCCGGCGCTCGCCGCGCGGCTGCGGCGCGGCGCCGCGAACCGGCGCTGCGAGGACAGACGAGTTCTGGGTGCTTGCGAGACGTCTCGTTCGAGGTCGCACCCGGACAGGCGCTCGGCATCATCGGCCCGAACGGCGCCGGCAAGTCGACGGCGCTGAAGCTGCTGACCCGCATCCTGAAGCCGACGCGCGGAACGGCCGCGCGTGCACGGGCGCGTCGGCGCGCTGATCGAGCTGGCCGCCGGCTTCCATCCCGATCTGACCGGCCGCGAGAACATCTTCCTGCAGGGCGCCATCATGGGGATGAAGCGCGACGAGATCCGCCGGCGCTTCGACGAGATCGTCGCGTTCGCCGGCATTCCGGATTTCATCGACACGCCGGTCAAGCGCTATTCGAGCGGCATGAACGCGCGGCTCGGGTTTCGCGATTGCCGCGCATCTGGATCCGGAAGTGCTGCTGATCGACGAAGTTCTGGCGGTCGGCGACTTCAGCTTTCAGCAGAAGTGCTACGCGCGGCTCGAGCAATTCCGGCGCGACGGCATTCCGATCGCGTTCGTCTCCCACAACATGCAGGCGATTGCCACGCTGTGCGATCGGGTGCTGCTGCTTCGACCGGGGCAGGAGCCGATCATCGGCGACGTTCCGACGGTGCTGGCCGAATATGTCTCGTCCCGGGGCGGCGCGTCGGTCGATTCCAGGGTGACGATGGGCCCCGTCGCTGCTGCGCGACGCGAGCACCGGCCGTCGAAGTCGCCGAGCCCATTGTCCCCGGCGCGTCGTTGAGTCTTGACGTGGAACTTGGCGCCGAGGCCGAGTTGCCGCGGTGTGGTCTCGCGATTCAGATCGTGCGCTCGGACGGCTTAGTGGTGTTTACCGGCATGTCGACGCTGGATGGTCTGCCGGAGATCGATCTCCGCATCGCGCGATCGGATGAAAGCTCGCATCACATTCTCGGCGAACGTCTTGCGCGGAACATACATCGTGAACCTCAATCTCGTCGACACGTTACGTCAGTGGGCTCCCGCAATCATCAACGGGGTGTCCTCATTCGTCGTCAACGAAACAACAAGAGTTGCCGGGTGCGCCGAGTTGCTGCCGAAGTACGCAACTTACGGTGACGCAGGCCTCTGTGCCTGCTGCGACCGACATTCCCGCGCTCAAATGACTGACACCCGCGCTGCGATCCGACTCCCGACATGAAGCTCTTCAAGCGGGCAATTAAGTGGATGTTGTCGATTCCAGAGATTGTGCTGATGAAGCTCCCTCTGGGCCACGATATCGCTCGGACCGCCGGAACTGCCGCGGGTGTCACGTTCCGATGTTGGTTTTTTCAGAAATGCCTGGGCTTTAATCGAGAAAACGTACTGGCCGATGCATTTGTCGTCGGTTGTGTCAGATGTCCGCCGGATCAAGATCGGTATTGGTACGGCTCCCGGTCTCTCGCCGGGTTGCTACATCCAGGGGATCAACGGCATCGAAATCGGTGACTACACCGTCGTTGCGCCCAATGTCGGCCTGATCAGCGCCGATCATTCCTTGGACGATCTGACGGAGCACATTCGAACCGAACCGATTCGAATTGGGCGCTACTGTTGGATAGGGATGAACGCAGTCGTGTTGCCGGGCGTTCGACTCGGAGATCACACGGTTGTCGCTGCTGGCGCAGTTGTCACCGAGAGTTTTCCCATGGGCTACTGCGTCGTCGGCGGATCCCGGCGCGACTACTCAAAACGCTCAACGCGACGGACGCAAAGGAACACAGAACACACACGAGTATCTCGGCTACTACTCGCTAGCGGGGACATCGAAGGAGGATCTCTTTCGACGACTTGGCGTTGCGCTATGACGATCGATGAAGTGTTTGTGCTGATCGAGACCCCGAAGTAGTTGACCAAGCTGCGTGCCGTTTTCATCGGACAGAATGGCGACTTGACGACCGCGCCGTTGCGGGCTGTCGGCGCCGCGCATTCGTTGATCGGCATCGTGGAGTCTGCGCCGAGGGGGTGGGCGCGACCGTCGGACCAGCCATCGCCGAATCCGATTCGACGGTTTCTGGGACGGGCGCGAAGGCGGCTCATCCCACCACCGCCGCCATACAAGTCGGTCTTGAGGTCGATCAGCGAGGCCAGCAACGTGCCGTTCTTTTTCCTGACTCGAAACGCCGCTGACGAACTCAACGAATTCGTCAACCGGCTTCGGCCGGACATCCTCTGCGTGGCGTCGATGTCGCAGTTGCTGCATCCAGCAACATGTGCGCTCGCCCGACTCGGAGCTATCACCTGCACCCGTCAGCGCTCCCCAAGTATCGTGGACCCAACCCTGGTTCTGGCAGGACGACTATATGGAGCGCACACGGCGGCGTGACCGTTCATGCTATCGACGAGGGCGAGGATACGGGCGACATCCTGGCGCAAGAAACGTTTCCGATTCGACCTGGGGCTGCCATTCGCGAGTTTGTCGGAGCGCGCCATTGGCATCGGCGCCCGACTGATGGTCGGCGCCCTCAACGATCTCGCTGCCGATCGCGCGACTCCGCGACCGCAGCCAAAGGACGTCGGTTCCCCCGCGCGCGGAATGTCAAACGGAACAACCGCTGATTCGATTGGGATCATTGGCGGCTTGAACACGTGTGGCACGTCATGCGTGGCACCGGGGAGTGGCTCGATGCCGTCCCCGTGCCAGGCGGTCCCCATTCAGGATTGCGCTGGGCGGTGCGCGACATGGCGCCGGAGCGCGTTTCCGTTGCACCTGGAACGGTTTCGCACGATCGGCAAGGCTATTTCGTCGCGCATCGCGAGGGAAATGATCCGTCTCGAGCTCGATACCAGCGCAGCCAGCCGCCTGCGATACTATCGATTCGCAATCGCGGGGCGCTAGAGTCTCCGCCGCGAAATCCTGCTGTGCACACCGCGAATTCACCGACCATCCCGACCGTCCCGGAAGATGCCTACGATCGCTTTGTGAGCGCATCGCCGCACGGCTCCATCTATTGCCGCAGATGGTGGCTGGACGCCGTTTGCGCCCGATAACTACGACATACTAGCCGTGCGCGAAGGCGACGATATCCGTGCGGCATGGCCCATCACGTATCAGGAGATCGCGGGGCAACGGATCATCGGCATGCCCCCGCTCACGCAGAAATTAGGTATCCTGCTCGCGCCGACCTCGGCGAAGTACCGCGGAGCGGCTCTCCCTGGAGCACCGACTCATCGAAGAACTGATTCAGCAGTTGCCGGAAGTTCCTTACGTGAGCCATCACTTCCATGAAAGCTTCACCAACTGGCTCCCGTTCTACTGGAATGGATTTGAGCAGACGACGCGATATACGTACGTGCTCCCGACTCTTGACGCGTTGGATGCCATCTGGGATGCCTTGCGCAAGACGGCTCGAACCACCATTCGCAATGCGCCCAAACATGGCTTGCGGGTCCGGGAGGCCTCGGTCGAGGATGTTTTTCGCCTGAGTGCCTCTGACGATGAACCGGCAGGCGCTGGCACTCCCCTACTCCGTCGAACAGCTCGGGCGGGTGGATGCGGCCTGTGCCCGCAACGCCGGCCGTCTCGCCCTCGTAGCGGAAGATACGCAGGGCCGTGCGCATGCAGGCGTCTATATCGTGTACGACGCCGACTGCGCCATCTACCTCCTCGGGGGAGCCGACCCGGATCTCCGCCAGAGCGGCGCTCAGACGCTGTTACTGTGGGAGGCGATACGGGCGGCCAGCCGGACGTCCCGAAAGTTCGACTTCGAGGGGTCGATGATTCGTGGCGTCGAGGCGGCGCTGCGCGATTTTGGCGGCCTCCAGACGCCGTATTTTCGAATCTACGCGGCAGCCAGCGGCGAACGCCGCCTCGAGAGCGCCACAGCGATTCCGCGCGATTGGGTGGACGATTGCTCCGAAAGATGGCACAGCTCGATCGACCCGCAATGATGGAGGTCGCGACCTTTCACTTCGATGTCACACCTCCGATCGGACATCCCCTCCTCGGCGGCCTGATCCCGGCTGCCGCTGCGGTCGACGGTCCTCTCCAGGCCGTCGGCATCGTCTTCTTCGGCGAGGGGCTGCCCGTGGTCCGACCTGCTCGGTGGCAGGGGGCAATTTCGGCATCAAGGGGACCGCTCGACCGCCTCCTTCCCGATCTGCTCACCCCCGGCCGGTGAGGCCCTCCCCGGCGCCGCAGAACGGCGGCGCCGGCGGCGGATCGACCGGAGGTGGCTCGGCCCACGCCGGCGGCGGCCAGGGCAAGTGACCTGGGTCGGCTTCCCGGCTGGCGCAGAGCGGGTTCGGTCCGCTGGTCATCCCCGCAGGGCATCCGCGGGCTTCTCGACGCAGAACCTGACCCGCGAAGAACTACCGGGGTGCGCTGCTCGCCTTCCCGCTCGGCGCGGTGATCACGACCTCCGCGCTGGTCGCCCTGGCGCCGCTCGCCTTCCTCGACGATCGCGCCGACCTCGACCTGCTCGATCCCGACCTCCGCGCTGGATCACCTACGTGATCGGGGTCGCCTTCCTCGGATTCCTCGATGATTCGCTTGGGCTGGGAGACGGAGGGGATCCCCCCGCGGCTGGCGAGGTTAAGCGCCGAGGCGCTTCGCTCGGGGCGCCTCTCGACCGGGGCGATCAAGGCGATCGGGGCGCTGGCGCTTGCCGCTGATGTCGTCAGCGGTCCACCGGACGCCAGTCGCTCTCCTACCTCGCCGACGTCGCCCTGCTGCCCCGCTACGGCACCCTTCAACCTTCTCGACCTGCGGCCGGGACGGGCGGAGAAGGGCCTCTACGCTCGGCGCCCCGGCCTCTGCCTCGGCGCCTGACGCATCCGGGCCGCTCGAGCTCCTCGGGATCTTCGCCGGCCCGATAGCCGCTCGGCGCCGGCTTCACCCTGGGTGAGCGGGCGATGCTCGGGACACGGGTCCAGAACCCGCTCGGCGCCGTCGCCGGGTCTGGCTGCTGACGACCTTGGACGAGACCGGTCGCCTGGTCGCGCTGGGCCTGATCGCCCTGATCACGGTCTATGGTCGCTGATCTCCCGGCCATCTCTCCGACTTCCGCCACTGCGACTACTAGACTCGCTCGGTAGGGCCAGATGAGCAGATCGAGACAGGGAGATACCCGCTTCATATTCGTCACCGGGGGAGAACAGATACCAACCGAGCCAGTAGATGAAAAACAGGCCGTATTGCTACATGCTCGGCATCACGCTCCCAAAGTAAAACGAATTGCGCGCGTTATCGGCTTTTTTGCTATTTTATTAAAGCATTGTGCTTAATTATCAAGCAGTCCTGCAGCCTTTATGGACATGTTAAAGGAATTCAGTAGTTTGATCCGCTCGGCTCACGGTGCGGCGGTTGTTCGTCCACAGTTCGCGTCAGCGGCTTGCCCTATACGATCGTGCGCCCCGGCTGGTTCGACTATAACGGGGTGGCGACACGAAAGTCATCATCATGGACCACTCGTGAGAACAAACCGGGCACTAAAGCCGGGGGGCGTGTGACCGGCCTCACGCCACTGTGGCTGAGGCTGACTGGGACCGATATCGTGGGGCCTTCCCTCGCAGGAGGCTCACGATGGCACGACGCAGACTTCTTTTCTCCCCCCTCAATGGAACAGGCTTCTCGGCACTGTCACGTTGACGTCTCGGTCAGAGTTTCCAGTTATTCCGGCCAGATGAGCAAGCTTCGAAATTCTCTGTATCGTGGCCACCGTTTTCCGGCCGAGATCATTTCACATGCCGTCTGGCTCTATTTCCGGTTCCCGCTCAGTCTGAGAATGGTCGAAGATCTGCTGGCGGCTCGTGGACTTATCGTGAGCCATGAAACGGTTCGGCGCTGGGCTGAAAAGTTTGGTCGGAATTTTGCCAACACCATTCGGCGGCGCGCACCGCAGTTCGGTGACAAGTGGCATCTCGATGAAGTCGTCGTTATCATCAATGGGGAAAGGCACTGGCTTTGGCGCGCCGTTGACCAGGATGGCTTCGTGCTTGATGCTCTGGTGCAGAGCCGCCGCGACAGGCGGGCTGCCGAACGATTGCTGCGCAAACTCATGCGCAAACAGGCCCGTGCTCCGCGTGTGCTGGTCACCGACAAGCTAAGGTCCTACGGTGCTGCACGCACCGGCATGGGCATGAAATTCGAGCACCGACAGCACAAGGGCCTGAACAACCGGGCCGAGAATTCGCATCAACCGACCAGGCGAAGGGAGCGGGTCATGAAGCGGTTCAAATCCGCCCGCCATCTCCAACGCTTCGTTTCAATCCACGATCCCATCGCCAACCTCTTCCATTTTCCCCGTCACAGCCTTTCAGCTTGCGAATATCGGGCACTTCGCACCGAGGCGATGACCGTGTGGAGGAACGCTGCCGGACTGGGTATCGCCGCCTGATCGAATGTGCCTCCAGAGCGTTGGTGCAACCACAAGTCAACAACGTGACAGTGCCCCTCGTTGCCCCAAAAGCCGGCCCAGTTCCCCTCGGACTGGATCGCGCTCTTCGCCACCAATAGGGTCGAGGGCGATTGCCAGAACATCCCATGCAGAGCCTTGAAATCGTGGTTGTTGGCCAATTCCATGAGCCTGCCGAACTTCGATTTTATCGCGCTAAGGGTCGCAGCATCCAGCGGCTCTGCCCTGACGGCGGGAGCAGCCGCGACAGCCCCGGTGGAAAGAGCCGTGGCGGTGAGGGTGGCAAGAAGTGTCTTGTACATGTCAGGAATTCCCTTCAGGTTTAATGGCCATTCGTCTGGCTCGCGTCATGACGTCGCCCTTCGCGTTCGCGCGATTGCGTATGAGTCACTCACTTCCATCGGCCGAAGACGTCATCAGGACGTTTTAGCTTGCACATTCGCGTAGCAAGGTTGTGATTTTCGCATCGAGATTTCGGGCGACGGCAAGGGCTTCCGAGCTGCCATAATGCAGCAGATAACTCTCCATTTTGTCATAAGAGACGTGCACGCCATCGGGACGCTCATCAATGAGCACTGTGACTGGAGCGTAAGATCCAGCATCGGGCACGTGCTTGACCATTTCTTTCATGATGAGTGGATTGCCGACCACAAGCCGTATGATCTTAGGCGTCTTGGATCCAGTTTCGCGACGCAGAATGTCGCCCAAGTCGAATTCCGCGAAGAGCATAAGGCCCGTTCGGCCGAGGCCGCTTTGCACAACGCGCTCCAAATCCGGGAAGGAATTTGTCGCCCTCGTCTCCTTGAAAAATTCGACCATGTTGGGTTGCCCGACCGCCGACTTGAGCGCGGCCACAACAGCGTCGAATGGTTTTAAGCTCGTGAGGCTGAAACGCTCCACCTCGACTTTAGCGATTGTCATTTGTCCTCCGTAACAACTCTCATGGATAAAGTGCGTCTGATCGCGTCGGAACGCGCCGGGTGTCATGCAGCCGCGGGCTGTGCATCCAGGAAGGTCCGGACGTGGCTGACGAACATCTCGTGGTGCTGAAACAGGGCGCCGTGCCCTGAATCGGGATAGAGGACCAGCTGAGCGTTGCTGAGTTCCTTGAACATTGCGTAGGCGTTGTTCGCGGGCAGCATGGTGTCGTGGCTGCCGCTGACCACAAGAGCGGGCTGGCGGATGGCGCGCAGAATGGCGTGCTCGGGATCAGGTGTGGCGCACCAGGTGATCAGCGCCTTGGCCTGCGGATCGGTTACCGCGCTGCCGTTATCGATGTCCCGATCGTCCTTACGCACCTTCGTCCGCTTCAGGAACGCCAGGCCGGACGACCGGCTGGCGGACGACTTCGTGAAGAACAGCGGCAGGCGGGGGTCCGGCGCATCGGTTTGGGAAAACGCCTGCTGGAGAACCGCTAACAGATGTTCCTCTCCGCCTTTCGGCGCGGTGCCGACGAGGATGAGCTTGCGGACCAGCCGTCCATGCTCGGCGGCGATCTGTTGGGCGACGCAGCCGCCGAGGGAAAAGCCCAGCAGGTCGACTTCGGAGAGGCCGAGCACGTTGATGAAATCGACCGCGTCTCGTGCCATCGTCGCGACATTGTCGGGTGTTTGACCGGTCGAGAGGCCGACCCCGGCGTTGTCGAAGGCGATTACAGGGCGATCGGCGGCGAGGGCGTTGACGACGGCGGGATCCCATGCATCGATGTTGCCCGAGAAGTGCT
This sequence comes from uncultured Acidobacteriota bacterium, assembly GCA_963792175.1. GTDB lineage: Bacteria > Acidobacteriota > Vicinamibacteria > Vicinamibacterales > CAVVIG01 > CAWBVG01. The sequence continues at coordinate 1,984 of CAWBVG010000035.1, read as the reverse complement.
GCAGGAGAATCAACGGCGTTCCGGTCGATGGCCCGAGGCGGCGATAGGCGAAGCGGATTCCGTGGCCTTCGACGTAATGCGTCGGCGCCGTCTCGAGCGTGGCGACGTCTTCGTTCGCGATGGCGAGTTGAGTCATGTTATCCTCCGGATGCTTGGCATGAAATAATCGAGTGGGGGAAATGCGTTCTGCATTCCTCTGAGCGAGCCGGTGCGCTCCCGGCGCGAAAGCGCCGGGAGCAGTACCGTCACTTCACGAGCGCTGCCTTTTCGATGACCTCAGCGACTTGCTTCGCATGGACGACGAGCGAGGCATGGCTGCCGGCGACTTCCGTTATCTGCGCCTTCATCCTCGCTGCGAACAACTTCTGGGCCTCGGGCGCGAGCAACTTGTCCTTGGTGCTGATCACATCGAATGTCGGCTTGTCGCGCCAAGCCGCAATGGTGACCGGAGCCTCGAACGCAACGTGATTTAACGGAAGTTGCGAGGCAGCCAGGTGCGCGGCGATCTCCGGGGGAAGATCAGCCGCGACCGCGGAAGGAAACACCTTCGGGTCGATGTAGAGGTTGCCCTTGTCGTCGGGATGAATAGCGTTGCCGCCTTCGGTCGGCGGGCCGGCTTTGGACAGCGACGCCAGAGACTCTCCGACGTTGGGCGCGAACGCGGAGACATAAACCAGCGCCGAAACCTTGGGATCGTCCCCTGCTTGCGTGATGACGATCCCACCCCATGAGTGGCCGACCAGAACGGTCCTGCCGTCCTGCTTCGCGAGCGCCTGTTTGGTGGCATCAACGTCTGCGGCGAGCGAAGTGAGCGGATTTTCGACGAGCGTGACGTTGTAGCCTTTCTTCGTGAGAATATCGGCAACCGGCTGCCAGCTCGTCTGGTCCACGAAAGCACCGTGCACGAGCACGATGTTGTGGGCTGCTCCCTTAGGCAGTTCGGCGGAATGGGCGGGGCCGACCATTGTCGATCCGGCCAGGAGTACGGTGGCTGCTGAAAGTAGGAAATTTAGCATTGATTGTTCCTGTTGGTATGTCGGACGGAATAATGTCCGGGGGGAATGGACAGGCGTTTCCAGTGAGATCGCGGTTCTTCCATCTGCCGGCGGCGAAATGGTTGCCGAACGTGGCGTCGGCCCGTTGCGATCTGAGTTAGTGCGGAGGGATATCGGACGGTAGGCTTCGATCGTCCAAGTATTGTGTCTGATCGTCCGCCGGACTAACATCGCCGACATGGATATCCTCGCGGAAGTGCTTGATCGCGTCCGCCTTGGCGGGACGCTGCTGTTTCACTTCGAGCTAGGCCATCCCTGGGGTCTGGCGTTGCCGGCGCGCCCTTACGCCTTGTTCCATTATCTCAGTCGCGGCTCGGCGACCCTCGTGTTCGAAGAGGGGCGGGAGCTCCACATGACCGAGGGTGATTTTGTCGTCGTTACGCGCGGCGAGCCCCACGTGTTCTATTCGGACCGGCGGGCGAAGCCATTGCCAATTCTGGACCTCGATCGGGCGCCCTCACAGATCGGCGTCGTTCGACACGGCGGCGACGGGCCGCCGCTTACGACAATGATCTGCGGCAATTTCACGGTGGCGCGGCCCTTGCGCGGCAGCGTGCTGGAATTGCTTCCATCCGTGCTTCTCCTGAAACCGACCGCGGACGGGGGTTGGTTCGAGGCTGTTCTGCGACGCATGGTGAGCGAGTCGGCGGTTGAGCGTCCCGGCCAACGCGTCGCGCTCTCGCGAATGACGGAGGTGCTCTTCGTGGAGGTGTTGCGCAGCTGGATCAAGTCGCTCGGCCCTGGAGAAGGCGGGTGGCTGGGGGCGATGGCGGACCCGCATATCGGACCGGCGCTTCAGTTGATCCACGAGCAACCGCATCGGCCCTGGACCCTCAGCGAGCTCGGGCACCGCGTCGGGCTCGGTCGCTCGGCATTCTCGGCGCGCTTCACCAAGCTCGTCGGCCAGTCCATGCAACGCTATCTGATCG
>CAWBVG010000034.1:0-230173 GCA_963792175.1 uncultured Acidobacteriota bacterium | reverse complement strand
CATTGAGCCAAGCAGAGCGCTTCAGCCGCGCGGCCTCATACAACGCGTTCAACGCGCGCAATAACCTGGGCTTACGCTCGTCCATCGGCACGCCATCCCGCCGCCAGCCGATCCGCTCGCTCCGGGCCTGCGCGACCCACTTGGCGAGATCGCGCGGCAGCTCCGCGTCGAGCGCCTCGCGCAACAGCGCGGTCAGGGCCGGGGCTTCGCCGTGCGTGGAAATGGCCAAGGTCACGCCGTCTCGCCTCACGACGCCGCTCAGGTAGGCGCTGGCATTTGCGGGATCGTCGACAGCGTTCACGAACAGCCGTCGTTTTTCGGCGGCCTCGGCAACCTCGGCGTTGGCCTCGGGCGTGGCGGCGGCGACGACGAGCCAGGCGTCGTCGAGGTCCGACGGAACGAACCGGCGCGGAACGATTTCGACGCGCGGCACTCCACCCGAGAGCACGTCCATGATCGCCGGCGACATGTCGGGCGCGACGATACGCACGCGCGCGCCGACAGCGAGCAGCTGCTGGAGCTTCCCTGCGGCGACACGGCCGCCGCCGACGAGCACGACGGCTCGTCCGTTGAGATTGAGGAACAGCGGCATCAGCTCCATCGTGTTCTGCCGGCTTTCTTGGGCCAAAAAGCAAAAAGCCCGGGAAGCGTGAGCCTCCCGGGCCTTCTGGTCTTTGTTGGTTCGAAGTCTAGATCACGATGTGATCGTCGACGCGCACGCAGCCAGACCATTGGCGCAGGGGCTCGTGGAGAGCCCGCAACAACAACAGCAGCTACACATGCAGGTCGATAGACCCATCGATATTGCCCACCTTTTGTACCGCCGTTCCTGCTCCGCGTCAAGGGGTCAGCCGGCTGTCAGCCTCGGCGGCGTCCTGCACCAGCACCTGCGGGAAATCGAGCCGGCGGTCGGCCGCGCCGACCAGGTCCTCGGGAAACAGCCGGATGCGCCGTCACCCACGCCCGCCAGGGATGTTCCGTTCCGACATTGATCCCGATGCGCGGGCCCCACTCGACCGCTCCGATGTCGAGGCGGCGATCTTCGAGGTAGAGACGCGGCCCGAGGAGGTCGGCGGCATTCTCGGTGAGAGTGATCCGCATCGCCCTGGTCAGATTGCCGGGGCCGCGACACAGTTCGTGATCGACGGCGGCCACGCCGCGCCGGCGCCGCATCGCCTCGAGCCCGTCGATTGGCGCGAGCGCGCGAATCAACACCGCCGCCGGCGATCCCTTCGCCTCGGTCACGATGTTCATCATCCAGTGGATGCCGTAGTTGAGGTACACGTAGGCGTGGCCGGGTTCGCCGTACATCGGCGCGTTCCGGCGCGTGGGACCGGGTGCCGCGTGACACGCCGGATCGTCTTCGCCGATGTACGCCTCCACTTCGACGATGGCGCCGCTGGTTCGAACGCCGCGCCGTTCGTGAACGAGTACCTTGCCCAGCAGATCGCGCGCGACGTCCAGAGTGGGACGCTCGTAGAAAGATCGGGGTAGTTTCACCGTTACGTGCATCACCAATGACACCAATCGCTCGGATCGGCCTACGAATGGGTTTCCGCTGCAACGCGCGCAGCCGCGCCACGGCGCGCTCGGCAGCCTTGACCACCTGCGAATCGCGGTCCGCGAGGAGACGTTCGACGAGCGGCAGCGCCGCGGCATCTCCCGCCAACGCCAGGATGTCGACCGCGTCAGCTCGCACACGCGGATCGGGATCCTCCAGCTGCGGCGTGAACAGCGACGAGCGGCCAGGCGCAAGCTCCACCAGATACTGGTACGCCTGGTCGCGGAGCTTCGGCCTCGTCAGCGCCTCGGCGATCGGCGTCAGCGGCACGTTCGACAACATGGCGGAGGCAAAGGCGCCGGTCAGCAGCAGGCTGTCGCCGCGCTCGCTCGCGAGCGCCGACTGGATGGCCGGGAGTTGCGACGCGTCGCCGAGACGCGCCAGTCCTTCAGCGGCGATGCCGCGCAGCGCCGCGCTCTTCGCCGTCAGCTGTGACGCGAACAGCGGCGCGCTGGCGCCGTAGGCCACGCGCGCGATGGCGTCGAGCGCCGCTTCGGCGGGTTCGCCCTTGCCGTAGTACCTGAAAGAGCTCCGTCAAAGCCTGGACGCCACGCGTGTAGCGCAGCAACCCGAGCGACTCCATCGCCGCACTCTTGACCGCGCGGTCCGGATCGTTGAGCGCGGTAATCACCGCATCGCCGAGCGATTCCTCGATCGGGCCGTCGTGGACACGCGGCGCGAACACGCGGCCGATGACGCGCACGGCGGCGAAACGCATGGCCGGGTCGGGGACGCCGAGAAGAGCGGCAAGAGCCGGCCCGCTCGTGTGGAGCAGTTCGCGGCGCACCTGTCCGCTCGGCTCGACCGCGAGGACACCGAACGCGTAGATCGCCTCCAGCGCCACACGCGGCTGTTCGTCGCGCGACGCCGTCCGTAACGCGGTCAGCACCTCGCTCGGGACGGGCTTCGCGCCGATCGCCAGCGGACCGGACGAAAAGGCCGACTCCGCGAGCACCTGGTTGCGCACTTCGATCACGAACCCGATGCGTTTGCGGGGGACGATGCGCTCTTCGAGGAAGATGTTCAGCTCCGCGGCAATCGCTTCGAGCTGCACCTCGTCGGCCGGATCGGTGACGAGCGCGGCAAGCGGCACGGCGGCCTCCGGATAGCCCGCCTGCTTCATCATCTGCGCGGCCTTCAGGCGGGTACCGGCATCCGGGCTGGCCAGATCGCGCGTCGCCTGCTCGAAGGAGACCTGGGCGGATACCCGCAAAGCACCCACGTCGGGTAGGTCGCGTAGGCCGGGAAAGAACAATGCAAAAGCGAGAACCACCAACGCACGCCACACCGGTTTGCTCATGAAACGCATTCCGACCCATCCTGGCCCACCTGACCCACCTGCCCATCCCGACCTCCTGACCACCGCCGACTCTGCCTCCTTACTTATCGGCCGGTCGCGTAGGCATGAGAGCGGCCCTCGGCTAGCACGGGGCGAAGGTATTGACCGGTGTAGGACGTTTCAATCTGGGCCACCTGCTCCGGCGTGCCGGTCGCCACGATCGCGCCGCCGTCTTCTCCGCCTTCAGGCCCCAGGTCGATCAGATAATCCGCGGTCTTGATGACATCGAGGTTGTGCTCGATGACGAGCAGCGTGTGCCCCGCCTCGAGCAGTTTCCGGAACGCGGTGAGCAGCTTCGCGATGTCGTCGAAATGCAGGCCCGTGGTTGGCTCGTCGAGGATGTAGAGAAGGCGTTCACCGCCGTGAGACGACAGGTGCGCCGCGATTTTGATCCGCTGAGCCTCTCCACCGGACAGCGTCGTGGCCGGTTGTCCCAGGCGGAGGTAGCCGAGGCCGATCTCGTCGAGCACCTGCAGACGCCGCAGCACCTTGGGCGAGCTGCTGAAGAAGGTGAGCGCTTCTCGCACGGTGAGGTCGAGCACCTGATGGATCGATCGTCCGCGGTAGCGCACCTCCAGCACCTGCGGCTTGAACCGCTTGCCGTCGCACTGGTCGCAGGGCACGAACACGTCCGCGAGAAACTGCATCTCGACGCGCACTTCGCCTTCGCCCTGACAGGCTTCGCAGCGGCCGCCGGGCACGTTGAAGGAGAAATGGCTGGACGTCAGGCCGCGCGAGCGCGCGTCCTTGGACGCGGCGAACAATTCGCGGATCGGATCGAACGCCTTGAGGTAGGTCACCGGATTCGAGCGCGGCGTCCGCCCGATCGGCGCCTGATCGACCAGCACCACGTCGGAGATGAACTCGGAGCCTTCGAGCGTGCGGAACGTCCCGACACGCTTGTCCCATCCGCCCTTCGCGCGCTTGATGGCCGCGTACAGCACATCGTGCACGAGCGTGGACTTGCCCGAGCCGCTGACGCCGGTGACGCAGGTCAACGCGTTCAGCGGGATGGTGACGTCGACGCCCTTGAGGTTGTGCTCGGTCGCGCCCGTGAGCTTGATCTTCTGACCGGAGCCGCGGCGCCTGGTGCCGGGCACCGGAATCGCCAGCTCGCGGCGCAGATACTTCGACGTCAACGAGCGTGGCTCCTGCATGAGCCCATCGAGCGAGCCGGAGAAAACGACGCGGCCGCCCTGTTCGCCGGCGCCGAGCCCCAGGTCGACAATGTGATCGGCGACCTTGATCATGTCGGCGTCGTGCTCGACCACGAGCACGGTGTTGCCCTGATCCCGAAGTTGACGAAGGATGGCGATCAGCCGAAGGTTGTCGCGCGAGTGCAGGCCGATGGACGGCTCGTCGAGGACGTACAGCGTGCCGACCAGCGCCGACCCGAGCGAGGTCGCAAGATTGATGCGCTGCGCCTCGCCGCCGGACAGCGTGGAGGACAGACGGTCCAGCGTCAGGTAATCGAGGCCGACATCGCTCAGAAACGACAGCCGCCGGCGGATTTCCTTCAACACCTTGTCCGCGATCGCCTCTTCTTTTTCCGTGAGCTGGAGGGTGGCGAAGAAACCCTGCGCCTCTCGGACGGTCAGCGCGGCCACGCGATCGATCGTGCGGCCGCCGACGTGCACGTCGCGCGCTTCACGACGCAGCCGGGCGCCGCCGCAATCGGGGCACGTGAGGTAGCCGCGATAGCGGCTGAGGAACACTCGGACGTGGACTTTGTACTTCTTCCGCTCGAGCCAGCGGAAGAACCCGCGGATCCCTTCGTAGTCGTCACCCTTCGACTCGGCGCGCGATGCCTCCGATCCGGCAGCGGCGGCGGCACCCTCGACCACGAAGCGGACTTCGTCTTCCGTCAGCTCGGACCACGGCACGTCGAGGCGCAGCTTCGCTTTGCGCGCGGCGCGCTTCAGCTCGGCGAGCTGCGCGCGATAGTGGGGCTTGCTCCACGGCTCGATGGCGCCCTGCTGGATCGATTTGGTGCGGTCCGGCACGACGAGGTCCATGTCCAGCTCGATGATGTTGCCGAAGCCGTGACAGGTCGGACAGGCCCCGAACGGATTGTTGAACGAGAACAACCGTGGCTGGGGATCCTCGTAGGGAATCCCGCAGGCACGGCACTCGAATCGTTCGGAGAACAGATGGACAACCGGCGGCGAATCCGCTGAGCGCTCGACTGACGACGGCTCCGACTGACGACTGCTGGAACGCCCAGGCTGCGCCGCCGCCTTCGAGATAGGCGGTCTCGATCGAGTCGGTGAGTCGCTGGCGAAGGGCGTCGGCGTCCGATCCGCCATCAATCTGAAGGCGATCGACGACGACCTGGAGCAGCGTTCGATCCCGGAGAGTCGCCGGGTCGACATCGTCGATCGTCACGGCCCGGCCGTCGATCAGCAGACGCGCGAAGCCTTTTTTGCGGAGGTTCGCCAGCGCGCCGGCAATGGCGTCGTTGCCGATGGACGCGGCGGCCCGGATGCGCGGATCGAGAGGCAGGCTCGCCCGTTGATCGCCGCCCGACGCTTCGCCGTCCTGGACCTCGGTCAGCTCGTCGACTTCAGGCACGTCCGACGCGACGGAGGTTTCGACGACCGGGAGATCGAAGCCGAGCAGCAATCGCGTGCCCGGCGGCAGCGCGCCCAGCTGACGCGCGATGACCTCCGCGGTTTCGCGGACGACTTCTTTCCCGCAGTTCCGGCAATAGGGTTCGCCCGACGCGGGCGAACAGCAGCCGCATGTAGTCGTGGATCTCGGTGGTCGTCCCCACCGTCGACCTCGGGTTGCGGACGCTGTTCTTCTGCCTGATGGCGATCGCCGGCGAGATCCCATCGATCCGGTCGACGTCCGGCTTCTCCATCCGTTCGAGAAACTGCCGCGCATACGCCGAGAGCGACTCTACGTACCGCCGCTGACCTTCGGCGTAGATGGTGTCGAAGGCCAGCGACGACTTTCCCGACCCGCTGACGCCCGTAACGATGATGAGCTTCCCGACCGGAAGCGTCAGGTCGATGTTCTTCAGGTTATGCGTGCGTGCGCCACGCACGACGAGATCGGTGGGTTCCCCCACCGCTGTAGTTGCCACAGCCTACTTTCCTGCAGGTGATGTAAACCACCATCGTAGCGCACCGCCATACGCGAGGCAACCGAGGGATTCGAACAGGAGATGAGAAGATCACAGCCCTCGTCTCGGCTCAGTCGCGACTTCTGAGCCACGCAATCGTCGTCGTCGCCGCCAGCAGCGCGATGGGAACTGCCGGATTGCCGCCGACGATGAACAGGTGCGTGAGGATGGCCCCGACCATCGTCACCGCCATGGCGAGCGCGCCAAATCGCGCGAGCGACGGCACGACCAGCAATACGGCCGAGATCACTTCCAGCCCGCCCGTGAAATAGCGAAACCACTGGCCGAGCCCGATCGCGCCGAACATCTGGACCATCATCGGCGCGCCAGATAGCTTCAAGGTTCCTGAAAACAGAAAGAGCGCCGCGCTCGCAATCTGCAGCGTCCAGAGCAGCACGGTGAGCGCGCGTCGTTTCAACGAGGTCCGCGTCAGCGTCACTGTCGTCATCACGTTCTCCTTTAAGTAATCGATGGACTGTCTATAGATGAACTACTGGACACAAAAAAATCACCGCTGAAGTTTTCCGAGAAGCTCGTGCAGCTTCTTCGATTCGTCCGCCGAGAGGACCCCGAACAGCTCCTTTTCCGCCTGATGCTGAATCTCACTCCCCTTTGCATACGCCTTGCGGCCGGATGCCGTCAGCACCGCCAGCCGCGAGCGCCGGTCGTTTGGATCCCCCGCCCGACTGACGAAGCCGTCCGCCTCCAGACGATCGACGAGTTGCGTGACGTTGGACTTCACGCAGGCAAGGCGCTCGGCGAGTTGCCCGAGCGGCAGCGATTCGCCGGCCCGCGACAGTTGATGCAGCGCGGCGAGTTTGGCGAGCGAGAGACCCACCTCCGAGAGCCGGGCCTCCACGCGACTCTCCAGCACGCCGGAGGCGTGAAGCACCGCGAACAGGCCGGTCCGTTCCGTGTCAGGCATCTAGTTCAGATATGTAGTATATCACAATGTTGGCCATGCACAACCGTTCGCGGCGCCGGTTTCTCGGGTTGGGCGCCGCCTGGAGCGCGGTCCTCGTCGCCTGTCGTCCGAAAACCGCTGCGCCAGTCGCCGAGCCTCGAGCGCTCGGTGCGGCCGTCAGCTCCTACGGATCGCGATCGCCCCACGAAAAGAGCGCCCGCTTTTTCAATCAGAACACCAAGGTCCCGCTCGAAGAAGCGTCGAGCCGGACGCCGCTGCACGACACCTACGGGATCATCACGCCCTCGTCGCTCCATTTCGAGCGGCATCACTCCGGCGTGCCGGTCATCGATCCGGCGACGCATACGCTGACGATTCATGGTCTGGTCGATCGCCCGCTCGTCTTCACCGTCGACGAGTTGAGACGGATGCCGTCGGTCTCGCGGATTTACTTTCTCGAGTGCTCGGGCAACAGCGGCAGCGAATGGCGTGGCGGATCGACCGATTCCGATGTGCAGCGCGTGCACGGCTTGACCAGCTGCAGCGAATGGACCGGCGTCCCGGTCGCGGCGCTCCTGCGGGAGTGCGGCATTCAACCGTCCGCCACGTGGCTGCTGGCAGAGGGGGCGGATGCCGGCAAACATGCGCGCAGCATTCCCGTCAAGAAAGCGATGGACGATGCGCTGGTCGCGTATGCGCAAAACGGCGAGCCGATTCGTCCCGAGCAGGGCTATCCGTTGCGCCTGTTCCTTCCCGGCTGGGAAGGCAACACCAACGTGAAGTGGCTGCGCCGGTTGAAGGCGCTCGATCAGCCGGCGATGACGCGAGAGGAAACGTCCAAGTACACCGATCTGATGCCCGACGGCACCGCGCGGCAGTTCACGTTCGACATGGAGCCGAAGTCGATCATCACCCGTCCCTCCGGCGGCGACACCGTCGCGAAGGGCGCGCACCACCAGATTACCGGCATCGCGTGGTCCGGCCGCGGAACGATCGCCAGGGTCGAGGTCACCACCGATGGCGGGGCGACGTGGAACACGGCGGAGCTGCAGTCGCCGGTTCTTCCGCGCGCGCACACGCGATTTCGCTGGTCGTGGACGTGGAACGGCGACGAGACCGTCATCGCATCGCGCTGCACGGACGACACGGGCTACACGCAGCCGCGGCTGGCCGAGCTGATCCAGGTCCGCGGCATGAACTCGCAGTACCACAACAACGGCATCCAGGCCTGGAAAGTCGCCGCCGACGGAAAGATCACGAATGGCAACCGTGCGTAACGCCACGTCGCGCTCGGGCGTCCTAGTGTTCGCAACGGTTCTGGCCGCTGTGCTCGTCGCGCATGCCTTTGGGCTGGCCGTGCGTGCGCAATCGCCGGCCTCTGGCTTTGGGCGCACGCCAACCGCAGAGGAACTGCGCGCCATCGACATCGAGGTCACGCCTGACGGCAAGGGCCTCGCGCCAGGCAGCAGTTCGGCGGCGGCCGGCAAATCGGTCTATACCCGTCGCTGTGAAACGTGCCATGGCCCGACCGGCAAGGAAGGGCCGCAGGATGTGCTGGTCGGCGGACAGGGATCGCTCGCGACGTCGACGCCGCAGAAGACCGTCGGCAGCTACTGGCCCTACGCGACGACGCTGTGGGACTACATCCGGCGCGCGATGCCGTTCGAGCATCCGGGGACGTTGACGGCGGACGAAGTCTACGGCGCGACCGCGTACGTGCTCTACATGAACGGAGTCGTCGGCGAGAACGACGTCCTCGACCAGACGACGCTGCCGAAGGTCAAGATGCCGAACCGGAACGGATTCACCAGCGATCCGCGTCCGGATGTTCCTTTCAAGAAGAAGTAGTCCGGCCTGATAGTCCGGGCCTGTTAGCCATGCAGATCTTTCGCGGCGATGCAGCTCCGTTCGCACCAGCTGACGCCAATTCGTTCACCGGTTCGGCACGGACCAAACGTCTCGCGTCCGATGATCTCGGCGTGCCGGTGCACGTGTATCGCGTCGAATTCGAGAGTGGCGGCCGCACCAACTGGCACACGCACACCGGGCCGCAGTGGCTGTTCATCGTCGACGGTCGAGTGCGCGTGCAGACATGGGGCGACCCAGCGCGCGAGGTCACAGCCGGTGACGCCGTCGTGATTCATCCCGGCGAAAAGCACTGGCATGGCGCCGCGCCGGGCGGAACCGGCGCGCACATCGCAGTCAACGTGAACGCGACGACGAAGTGGCTCGAACCGGTGTCGGAGGAAGACTATAAGAACTCTGTCGGGGCTGGGGGCTAGGGGCTCGCTGTCGGGGCTAGGGGCTAGCTGTTCAGAGACTAAGAGGTGACATGTGGCTTCAGATGTTGTGACACTTCATCGCTGGGACGACATTCCGGCGGAACAGATCAACCCGACGATTTCGCGGCAGTTCATCACCGCCGAGCGCGTGACCGTCGCGCGGTTCGAGATCAAGCGCGGCGGCGTGGTGCCGCAGCATTCGCACGAGAACGAACAGGTGAGCTACATCATCAGCGGGGCGCTGAAGTTCGTGTTCGAGGGTGGTCGCGATGTCGTCGTGCGCGGCGGCGAGGTCCTGCAGATCGCTCCACACGTCCCGCATGCCGCAGAGGCCATCGAGGATACGCTGGCGATCGACGTCTTCTCTCCCGTGCGTCAGGACTGGGTGAACAAGACGGACAATTACTTCCAACGCTAGTCGGGGCTGAGGCGAGGGGCTAGCTGCTCGGCCTCACTATTCGCCGATCACCTGAATCACGATTTCGCGTTTGCGCGGACGTGTGTCCAGTTCCAGCAGCATGATCTGCTGCCAGGTGCCGAGCAGCAGCTTGCGGTCCGCGAACGGCACCGTCAGCGACGGTCCGAGCAAGCGCCGCGCGCGTGTGGCTCGAACCGTTGTCGTCGCCCCATCGCAGGTGATGACGATACTCGTCATCGCGCGGCGCGATCTCTTCCAGCAGGCGATTCAAGTCGGCGACCGCGCCCGGCTCGAACTCGATCGTGGTCACCGTCGCCGTCGATCCGACGACGAAGACGGTGGCGATTCCCGCGGCGCAGGGCGTATCGGCGACCGCGGCGCTCACCAGCTCCGTGATGTCGTGCGCGTCGCCCTGCCCTCGCGTGGAGATCTCGCGTCGATGGGTGGCCACCATGGCCGTGCTAGAATAATCGTTCCTGCCTGGCCGGCGTAGCTCAGTTGGTAGAGCAGCTGATTCGTAATCAGCAGGTCACCAGTTCAAGTCTGGTCGCCGGCTCCAAAATCCTTCGAAATCCTGTTCGATAAGCCGAAGACGATGTGTCGATGATCCATGGGGTCACACCGGGGTCACAGAACCGGCGGCGCTTAGTGCCTCAACGGATCACCCACTTGGAAGGTCTCAAGAATCGCCAGCGCCCAAGGCGCACTTGGCTGACGAATGGCTGACAATTGGTGGGGGCTCACACTCATTTTTCAAGCCGCCTGGACTTGTTCTTCGTCGTGACGTGCGAGTCGGTCCACACGTCGCTCTCGCGCTCGCGCTTGCCGCATCGATTCGGCCAGTGAGTTCACGCGACCATTCCTGTAGTGTGCATCGTTGTGATGTTCGTGACCCACCAGCATCTGCAGTTCGTGTAAGGCACCGCTCAACGACTTGTTCATCAGCGTTCCCCTGTTGCTTGCGTCCAGATCGCCGCCGATGGCCACAAGGATGGCTCCAGATACTTGTCATGCCCCTGCGCATTCGCCGTTCGGTGTCCTGACCACATATGGTGATCGCGATATCAATTTGCTCGGGATCGGCGACATCAATCGGTCGGGATCGGAGACATCAATTGGTCGGGATCGGAGACATCAATTGGTCGGATCGGCAAGTGGACGCAGACTTGCAGCGCGGCTGAGTGTCTCTCCAGACCTCGAGGCCAGAGCGCTGGATCTTTTCGGGGAACACGCGCGCCGCGAGGACGCACTTCAAACATTGGTCTGTCGCTGACGACCCTTCGGGAGGTCAGTGCGTCGGGCAGATCAGAATCAGAAAGATCTGAGAAGAGTCCCATGAAGCGCAGAGGATGCATCACCACGGTGTTGGTCGCGATGGCTGGTGTGTGCGAGTCGGTTTCCTGCACGAAGCCCGCGCAACCGCAACCGCCTGAGCAAACGTCGGTCGGGAGGAGTGGCGCGGTCGCAAGCCAGGCCCGTGCACAGACGCAGCCGAACCCCGATCGCGAGGCGTACTTCCGCGAAACCCACATCCATACCATGGCGCTGAGTTGCCCCCGGCAGAACGGTCTCCTGTACAGCATGGGATTCGTAATAGCGACCGGCTGTCTGCACGCCGCCGGGATCTCCATCGGCTCGATTCATCGCTGGCTCTGGGGTCAGACGGTGCTGCGAATGGCGGGGGGTGCAGTCGCGTTGACCGGAGCCTTCTTCATGTGGAGAGCGTTTCACTGACATGCCGCTAGACGTTAGACCCACCGCCGCGCTGGCTGCGGCGATTGCGCTCTGGATCGCGCTGTGGCCGACAGCTCTGGAAGCGCATCTGAACTCGACCGGCCTCGGCCCGATCTACGACGGCGCTGTGCATCTGCTGCTCAGCCCTGAAGATCTCGTGCCGGCGTTGGCCCTCGCCCTGCTCGCCGGACTACGCGGACCGCGTTACGGACGCGTGGCGTTGTTTGGCCTTCCGGCGGCATGGCTTGTGGGAGGGCTGGCCGGCAACCTGGTGGGTCATGGCAGTGGCACCGCAGCGGCCGTCGCGTCCTTCCTGCTGCTAGGGACCCTGGTCGCAGCGGACGCGCATGTGTCCTTGGCGTCGCTCACCGCGCTGACGGTATCACTGGGGCTTGTTCACGGATTCGTGAACGGAGCCAGCATGGGCCAGCCCGATGTAAGCGCCCCGGCCCTGCTTGGCCTTGCAGCGGTGCTCTTCGCCCTCACCGCGCTCGTCATGGCGTATGTGGTTCAACTGCGCCGGCCGTGGAGCCGGATCGCGGTACGGGTGTTCGGAAGCTGGATCGCGGCGAGTGGCCTGCTCATGCTTGGGTGGGCCATGCATCGACATCCGCCGGTCTGAAGCCGGACACCCGCTTTCCGCATTGAGCTAACGACGATCCGCGTCAATCCACACGTGCCGATCGCGCACGACGGTCAGCGGATGTTGGGGACCATTATCATCTGGTAGACGTAGTCCCTGGGCCTGAATCTCAAAGGGTTCAAACGAGTCGGACGTTCTCGCCCCTCGGCCCTTTCGGGCCCTGCCCCATATCGAACGTGACCGACTGCCCTTCTCGGAGATCGTCGAACGCAGTTTGCTGGCAGGCGGAATTGTGGAAGAAGTACTCCGTGCCGTCACCGGCGAGGATGAAACCGAAGCCCTTATCGCTCACGAGCCGCTTGATGGTGCCATTCATCGATGTCATATCGTGTCCATAGGTTACTGGTGTCTGAAGTTCCCGTCTGTTCGATACGTCCTAACTATACCGAGGGCCCTGGAAACACCATGTGCGAGATTGAACACTCTCGCACGCAGTCGACAACGGGCTACTTGACCTGACGGGACCGCCTGGCGGCGCCGCCTTCGTTCTCCCACCGAGCGAGGTCGATCGCGCGAGGATCGAACGCGTGACCGAGCACGCGCGTCGGCGCCGATTCTCGGACGGCTGCGCGATCTCGCGATCACGGCGACGGGCTCGTTACTCCTAAGAATAAGCGTCGGCGCTGCCAGGCCGACCAGCAGGAGCAGGGGCAGCCAGGAGCGCGCGACCACATCGGACGCGGTTACGGCAAACAATCCGAGGATGATGAGCCACAGGCAGGCGAGAGATTTGTTGGTATAGGGCACAAGGAAACTCCGCCACTGAGTCTACATGGCTCGCGATGGACTGCGATGTTCAGAACGAGACGTCACGACGATCGCCCTTCGGCCCAGACACCAGTGAGACCTGGTTAGCCGAACCCTCTCGTCTGCGCCACTCAACGCCGCCGTCCTGTAGTACCTACCGGACCGGCCCGAGCCTGGATAGGCGTCAGGGGCGTTTCGGAGGTGAAGGTTTCGGCCTGTACCTTAAGCGTCTTGCCGACCTTCACGAGCGAGCGGATCCGCACGCATCGCAACAGCTGGACCTTTGCGCAGAGCCCCTCGACATTGTCGAGCACACCTGCTGTCGGCGTTTCGAATACGACCCTCGAGGCGAGCCTGAAGTCGCGGGATAGCCTCTCGTTCCGGTAGACGATCTCGATCGCGGTCGTACAAGACGACGAGCTTGCCGCGGCCGGCGAGGAGCGCGGTCATTTCGAAATTCTGCCGCCTCTTGTCCTGTCCCCGGATCACGGTCACGAGGTCCAGCTCGAAGGCCGCGTCCACAGCGCGAAGCGCCTCTCCTGAGAAATAGAAGGTGCACGGCTCCCGGAACACGCTGTTGGTCAGGAGGTCAACACTGCCCCAGCCCGCCGCCGCCGCGCGAGCGAAGATGCCGAGGGCCGTCTTCTCAGAGAGCTCCCGGACGCTAACCTGGGCGAGCTCCGGGGCGACCTGGGCAACCCGAGCCTTCACCTCCGGCCCCACCTCGGGGAGGTTCTCGCACATGCGGTCGGGGAACACCGGCGCCTCGACGGAAAGCACGGCCAAAAAAAGGGCTGCGATAATCATCGTCGGACCACACTCTGCGGCCCCCGTATCCCTTCAGTTCGTGCACTGCCGGGCGAAGTCTTCGCAAACGCACGTCCTGAGGCGGCGATTCCGAGGACCATGAGCATTACGGTGAATCAGTTGCTCATAACGACCCCATGCTGTGTGACAGCGCAAGGCGGATGCCGCGTGTGCCTGTACTGAGCGCGCGCGGACAGTCATGAATTGAATCACTTGATCCTGTATCTGAGCGCGCAGACGATGGTCAGTCGTCACCGCATTCCGTAAACGAGCCAGCGAATGGCGTGACGCTTTGAAGCGATGAACGGCCGTGATTACGTCTGCGGAACCCGTCGAGATGGCGGCTCGACGGCGTGCTCGAACATCTGTCTCTTCGAATCGAAGAGTTGTCATCGCCAGCGTGAGAGCGCAGTCATTTTCGTCCTCGTTCCTTCGCGGCATTGTGGTCTTCGAAAATCGCGAGTGCGACGCCGTCCCACACCTCGCCATTCGGGCTGCCGGCCGAGTCACGCCCGAGTGGCATGACTCCAGTCGTTTGAGGTGTGAGTGAAAACTTGGCGAGGAGGTAGTCGCGCACGAGCGAGGCCTTGATGCGTGAACGCAGGTACTGGTTGTCGCTGGGTCCGCGTTGCGCGTAGCCCTCGACCACCAACACGCCGGTGGTCAACTGCTCCAGATACGAGCCAATCGCCGAGTCGAGACGCGCCTTGCCGTCATCGGTCAGGCGCTCGGTCGTCGGATCGTCGGGAGCCGGCTCGAACAACACGGCGGTCTTCAGCCAGACACGCACAGCACGCCTGGAGCCGTCGCGCGTCAAAGCGCCTTGCCGGTACGCGGCTGGCGAGATGTCGGCCAGGTTGAAGAAGCCGCGGTCCTTGAAGAAGCCGCGCAGCAGGATGTTGTGCTTGAGCGCGTCCATGTTCTCCGCGAACCCCGACATCGCCTTGCGTGCGTCGTCCATCGTCTGCTTCAGGGTGAAGGCCATGCCTTCGACTGGGCCGTCTTTCGACTGAAAACCCACGAGGGTGTCCTTGGCTTGTTCGACGACCTGCCGTGCGCTCGTGGCAATCTCTTCGGCATGCGCCGCGACGTTCGTCGCCCGGCGATACAGTTCGTCGTCGTTCAGGAGCTTGCCGATGGTCCCGTCGCCTTTGCGGATCGCCTCGGTAATCAATGCCGCATCGGCGGAGAGCCGTTCGCCGTTCGATGCCATCGCCTTCACGTCGCCGCTGACGGCGGTCAGAAGAGCGTTCGCGCTGTCGATGGTGTTGGCGCCCGAAACGACGGCGCGCTCGACATCGTCTTTCATCTCGTCAATCGCGTCGTTGACTTTCTTCACCGCGTCGCCCATCTGCTGCATGAGATCGGCGATCTCGAACGGCTCCTTGCTACCGAATCGTCGCGCCAGGCGCCGCCGTGGGAGACGCGTCAGTGCCACTCCCGACGCCGAGATAGCTGCCGCCGACCAGTCCCTCGGTTTCGATGGACGCGAGTGAGTCCAGGCGCACGAGCGGGTGCAGTTCTTCGGACACCTCGAGCTCGACGCGGAACTTGCCACCCGGCGTCTTCGGCGGCACGATCGTCTTGATCGCGCCGGCTTTGGCGCCCGACACTCGGACGATCCCCCCGGGCTGCAGGCCGGTAATCTTCTTGAACTCCGTATAGATCGTGAACTTCTTCGCGAAGGCCATCTGGCGGTCGCCGATCATGAACAGGCTGACGGTGAAGAGGCACAGGCCGGTCAGGACGAACACGCCGATGCCGACCAAGCGAGCTGGTGTCGCCATTTATCCGCCTCCCTGCGACCGCATGAAGGCCTGCACGAGCGGCTCCTGGCTCGTGTCCAACTCCTCGAGTGTCCCGTGCACGAGCAGGCGGCCTTCGTGCAGCACGGCGAAATCGTCGCCAATCACGCGCGCGCTCGGAATATTGTGGGTCACGACAACCAGCGTGGTGCCGCCCCGCTTGGTGTCCACCAGCAGATCGTCGATTTCCTTCGCCGTGATCGGATCCAGTCCGGCGCTCGGTTCATCGACAAGAAGAATCGACGGATCGAGCGCCATTGCCCGTGCGAGCCCCGCGCGCTTCTTCATGCCGCCGGAGAGGTTGCCGGGCATCTTGTCGTAGTCGGCTTCGAGGCCCACGTCGGCCAGTTTGCGTCCGGCGCGCTCTCGGATCTCTGCGTCGGACAACCTGGTATGACGTCGCATCGGAAAGGCGACGTTCTCACCCACCGACATCGAGTCGAAGAGCGCCGCGTTCTGAAACAGAAACCCCATGTGCTTGCGGACCTCTCCGAGCTCGCGCGCACCCAGTGCGGTGATCTCACGGTCTTCGACGAACACCTGCCCGCTATCCGGCTGCACCAGACCGATGATGTGTCGCAGCGTCACGCTTTTGCCGGTGCCGCTTCTTCCCAACAGGCAGAAGGCGGTGCCCTTCGGGATGTCGAACGACACCTCGTCCAGCACCGCGAGCGACCCGAAGCGCTTCGACACCCGATCGAAGCGCACCGCCGCCTGGGGCTTCGTCATCCCGACACCGGCGGATAAAAGAAAAAGATGATCTTCACCAGGACCACGTCACTCAGGATGATGAGCATCGACCCCATCACGACGCTGCGCGTGGACGCCTCACCGACGCCCTCAGTGCCGCGACTGGTCGTGAACCCGAGATAGCTCCCGGCGACCGCGATCAGGTAGCCGAAGACGATCGTCTTGAACGTCGCCGGAATGAGATCCGAGTACCAGATATAGGTGAACGCGCGCTCGAAGTAGAGGCGCCAGGACATCCCCGACACGGCAACCTCCGCCAGGTAGCCGCCGACAGATCCCCGAGAAGTCCATCATCAGCGTCAGCAGCGGCATGACGATCATCAGCGCGATGATCCGGGTCACAGCGAGGTACTTGAAGGCATCGACCGCGTTCGCCTCGAGCGCGTCGATTTGTTCCGTGACTCGCATCGCGCCAAGCTCAGCGCCGATCCCAGCACCCACGCGTCCCGATACGAGAAGCCCCGCAGTGAGAGGGCCGGTTTCGCGAATCAGGGCGATGGCGAGGCCCGCCGGGATCAGCGCTTCCGCGCCGAACCGCTCGAGCGACGCGCGCGTGTGCATCGACAGGACGACGCCGATCGCGAGGCCCGCCGTGAGAATCAGCGGCGTGGATCGCGCGCCAAACTGATAGACATGACGCGCGATTTCGCGGGGCTCGTAGGGCGGGCGGAACGCTTCGACGCCCGCGCGGGCGCCGAAGGCGGCCAAAGCACCGACGAACTCGAACAGTCCGAGGACACGGACACCGACACGGTCAACCGCCGACAGGCTGGGCATCCATCACTGCCTGCAAGCGTGACGGAAGGCCGGGCGGGATACTGTTCAAAAACGCACTCTTGGCCATTGGCTCGACGGTGAGCTCATCCGGCCGCCACGACGGACGACGGACGTGAGGGGCGGCGATCAGTGACGAGCTGCGGCACTGAGAGACCCTTGCCGAAAGCGTCGCGAGACCATGTGATCGATGGTCGCGTCCAGCTGCGCGCCGAGCAGAATTGCGAGTCCTGAAAAATAGAACCACAAGAGCGCCACCATGACGCCGCCGATCGCCCCGTATGTTTTCTGATAGTCCCCGACATGGAACGCGTACCACTTGAAGCCCAACGAGACGATCAGCCACAACGCGGTGGCTGCGAACGCCCCCGGCGTGATCCAGACGAATTCCCGCTTCACGTCGGGGGCAAAGTGGTAGACGCTCCCGATCGCCGTCACGGCGAGGGCAAAGGCCGCCGGCCACCGGACGATCTGCCACGTTCGTGCGAAGGCAGCGCCGAGGCCCAGCCAATCGGCAACAGACGCTGCCGCGGCCGGACCGACCATCGCCAGCGTGAAGGCCAACGTCATGAAACACGTCAGGGCGCACGTCAACACGATCGCGGTCGCGCGCACTCGCCACCAGGACCGGCCTTCCGAGACGTGATGCGCCTGGTTCAGCGTGCCCATGAGCGCCACCATCCCCGATGACATACTCCAGATCGTGCCCGCCAGACTGAGCGCCATCAGGCGGCCGTGCGGTTTATCGGTGATCTGCAGCAGTTGTTCGCGGGCGATCGCCACCACATCGCCGGGCGCGAATCGGCCGACCAGGTCAACGAACTGATCAATCAGGTGTTGAATCGGCAGAACACTGGCGACAGAGACCACGAAGAGTAACGCGGGAAAGACCGCGAGGAACGAGTAATACGCCAGCGCCGCCGCCCACCCGAAGCAGTGGCCCTGGTAGATCTGGCGGCAGGTGCGCTGGACAATCGCCGTCCAGCCGATCGGACCCATGAACGCCGCGAGCAAGATCATGTGGTTGAGCACCCTTCGCGAGCCGACTGCCCGTTCCAACGATCGTCTGCTCGAGGACGATGTTGACCGCGTGAACGTCACGCCGCAGATTTTTGCCGCATCACTGCGGCGATTGTGCTACTGACTATGGCCATGTTCGAGCGAGACCGCTGTGCAATTGCGCACAACGACAAAAGATCACACATGAGCGCTGGAAAGGCGCCCGAAAGCCCTGTGCCGAATTGCACAGCGTCTCGTCGTCCATTACGACATATTGCTGTTGAGACGGCCATCTGACAGGCGCCGTCCAGAAAATCTGCATGTCGGATTCCCACAACGCCACACGACACTCGAAGCGCGCGCATGGATTCGCCCTGTCTCGACGGATCAGCGCGCGCGATATGTGTGGCGTCGTGGTGGCGATGTGCATCGCGTCGATGACCAATCCAGGGGCAGGCGGGCCCTTTCAGTCGAGCAGTGAACGCCCAGCGCTCGATCGACCGACGCTGAGCGATGCCCAGCGGCTGTTCTACAACGCCCGTTACGAGGCGGCAGCCGCGCTGGCGCTCGACATCCGCGCATCGGACACCCAAGATCTGCCGAATGACGAGTTGCGCAGCTCCGCGCTGCTCTTTCAACTCAAAGCCCTGCTGGAGGGACGTCCCGACAACGAAAAGGCCCTGAAGAACTGTGCGACGTGCCCCCAGCTGATCGCCGAATTCCTGACGGACATCCGCCACGGTCAGGCCCTGGCCCGCACGACGCTCCGATCGACTCCCAGCGACGAAGCGGCGTTGTTCTACCTCGGCAAATTGGATCTGAACTACGTCTGGCTCCAGCTCGGACCCTTGCGGCGAAAAACCGGTTGGGACGAGTACCTGGGAAGCGAGACAGTCCCTCGACGCGGTGCTCGCACACAATCCGCGGCACGTCCGCGCGCGCGTCGCACGCGCGTGGATCGATTACATCGTCGACACCAAAATGCCGTGGGGCACACGTTGGTTGCTGGGCGGCGGCAACCGGAAGCACGCGTTGACCGAGGTGCGTGAAGCTGCGCAGGTGGAATCAGACTTCTTCAGTCACGCAGAAGCCGAATTCGCGCTGTGGAACATGGCGGTTCGAGAACGTGACATGGCGCACGCGACTGACGTGGCGCGAAGGCTCGCCCACGACTTCCCAGACAATCGCGAGCTCGCGGCGTTCCTGGAGGCTCGCGAGGCGAGTTTACGGCGATGAACGATCTGGCGTGACAGGAACCGCCATCAGCTCGGACTGCACGCTGACGACGGCCTGAGCCAGGTCATTTCATGATCTCGATCGATCCGATGACTTTGCGGAAGGCTGCGTCGTACTCCGAGAAGCGGTCGCGCGGAGCAACGCCGAGCGCGTAGAACAGGTTCCCGTCGGGGAGCAGCATCGCGAAGACCGCGATGCGTTCTTGCTGACCGGCGGCATTGACCCGTTCGACAGCGCCGTGTGGAGCCCCTGCCGGCCGCCGATCTGAGTACCGGCTCGTACGACGATGGACGGCTGAGATTCGGGTTGCTGCGCGCGAACGTGGAGACGAGCTCGTCGGTCGCGGTTCGCAAGTCGTGCGTCTCGTTGCGGGCCACACCGATCTCGATGCCGTGTGTGAAGCTGCCGCCCTGCTCGCCATTGCCGTACGCCCCGTCAGGCGCGAAGGTGACAGCGTTGCTGCCTGGCCGCTCGTGCCAGTTCGATGGAACGCTGACCCGGAACAGGTCGCCTTCGCTGTACGAGGTGGAACTCGACGAGGGCGATGCGATGTCACCTGAGCGACCGCCAGTGCGTTTGTCAGGTACGGGAGTGGACCCGCGCGTCCCCACCGCCTTGCGTGTCGCCTCCTCCGTCGTCGGCGCAGCCGCCATCCGGCGCAGCCGCTCCTGCACCTGTGTGAACGTGCGCGTATCGCGCACGACGTCGCGCACCTGGAGCGATTGCGCTTCGCGAGTGATGTACCTCGTACCGGTCGCCCGGATTGGGATGATCGCTCAGCCACTGAGGGCCGCCGGAGCCGCCCTGCTTTTCGATCGTCTTGAACATGCTGGCCATCTCGAGCGGGCTGTACCCAGCCGCGGCCATGATGTGCGACCCGAGCAGGTCGGCATCGCGCTCGAATTCCCGGCTGAATCGCAGGAAGGCGGTGCCGAGCCCGAACTGCGTGCCCTGCGCGACGGCGCTCCCGACATTGCCGCCGATGATGGAGCCGACGACCGCGCCGAGCAGCGTGCCGATCTCGTATTTCGTCGCCTTGGTGGCCTGGGCCGTGCCGTGCCGCAGTGCGACATGACTCAGTTCGTGGGCCATCACGCCGGCGACCTCGCCTTCGGTCCGCGCCGCCTCGATCATCCCGCGGTTGACGTACATCGGTCCGCCCGGCAGGGCGAACGCGTTGATCTCGCGCACGTTGACGACCTGGAAGGAGTAGTGGAACTCGGCATGCCGAAACTCCTGTGGGATGGCGTCGACGACGCGTCGGCCGATCGACGCGACGAACGATGTCACGTCTTCGTCGCGCAGAATCGGCAGCTGCTGTTCAACCTCCTCGGCGGCCTTTCGCCCGAGTTCGACGTCCTGCGCCGGCGTGTACTTGTTATCCGGCGCCGTGATCACGGTCTGCGCGCCGAGCGCGGCAGCCGACAGTACGATGCCAAGGATGCCGCCGATCTGATGCGAGTAAATGGCGTGTTCATGGTCATCTCCGTTTAACGCTCGGCCTGGAGGCTCACGGGCTTATCCAGCCTGAACATGGCCGCCAGCGACACGACACCCAAGCTCATCGCCGTAGCGATGACGATTCTTCTCATCTGACACTTCCTTCT
Source organism: uncultured Acidobacteriota bacterium (assembly GCA_963792175.1). Lineage (GTDB taxonomy): Bacteria > Acidobacteriota > Vicinamibacteria > Vicinamibacterales > CAVVIG01 > CAWBVG01. Next base: position 209,440 of record CAWBVG010000034.1, on the reverse strand, counting down.
GGATTGACGCTCGAAGGGTTCGTTACGCGAGGACAACCGACGGCGACGAGCGTAGCAGCAACAGGCGATCGCCGTGTACTCGACTGCACACCGTTAACCGGTGCCAGTCGAACGCAGCCCGTTGACTTCGTCGTCACCGCTGCGCCACTCGAGCCAGTGCCGGTACACGACCGTTGCGAGCGCGACGGTGGGCACCGACAAAAACATTCCCGCGACGCCATCCAACTCGGCACCGGCCAGTACCGCGAGGATCACCGCCAACGGATGCAAGTGGATGCCACGGCGTATGAGGCGAGGGTAGATCAGGTAGTCTTCAACCAGTCGGAGCACGCCGAGAAACCCGATAGCCCAGAGCGCCAGCATCGGGTCGTGCAGCGCACCGACGACCGCGGCGACCGTCGCCAGCACGAGCGGGCCGACGAGCGGGATGAATTCCAGCACACCCGCCAACACGCCGAGCAGCACCGGATAGGGAATCCCGAGCACGGCAAATCCCACACCACAGAGACTGCCGACCAGAACGCACGCCAGAAGCTGTGCGCGAATGTAGGCGGCCAGTGTGGCGTTCAGCTCTTCGAACAACCGGTGACCGCGCAGCTGACCGTGATGCGGCAACGCCGTGACGATCGTGCGCCGGAGGCTCGCGGCATCCTTCAAGAGGAAGAACGCCAGGACAGGGATCAAGAGAAGCCAGGGCACATAGGAGAGAGCGCCCATAAGCGCCAGCACAGATCCCCGGAGCGATTCGGCGGCACCCTCGCTGGCGGCGAGCACGGATTGATCAATGCTCTGCCGCAGCTCGAGCGGGATCCGCAGACGCTCGTAATACCGAGACCAGCCATGCTCCCACGTCAGGATCGACTGCGCATACGCGGGGGCGCGCACGATCACCTCGTTCATCTGCTCCGTCGCGCTGGGCAGCAGGAGCGCCGCCGCTCCCGACACGCTGCCAGCCATGAGCACATAGACGAGGCCGATGGCGGCCCCCGGCGACAAACGCCGGCGCCGGCCCGCAAGGCGAATCGGGCGCCGCGCCAGTTCCACCAGTGGCGCAATCACGTAGGCAAATAGCGCCGCCAGAATCAGCACCAGGACCACAGACGAGAGCCTGTGCAGCGCCCACAACCCCAGCGCAATCCCAGCAACGATGAGAAGGATTTGTAGAACGACGCGCGTCTGGGACACGTCCTGCGCGTGCGCTCCGCCCATCGTCGGACGCGGGCGGCCCTCAACCGGAGCAAGCCGATCGGAAGCGACTGCCTGCCGTTCTGCGGTATATGGCCTCATGGATCAGCGCGTCTTCCGTCGTCGGTCTATGTGGGCTAGGCCCTGCCCGACTCGGGAGCAACCGCATCGAACCGCACAATCAGGACCGTGATATTGTCGCGGCCGCCCGCTTCGTTCGCCAACGCCACGAGCTTCGTGGCGGCAGCCTCCGGATCCAACTCCCTTTCGAGAACGGCTGCAATCACGTCGTCGGTCACCATCTCGGTCAGTCCGTTCGAGCACAGCAGCAGGCGCTCGCCGGCACGCACGTCCAGTGCGTGAGCCTCGACGTGAATGCCGGTTTCGTTCCCTCCGACGACATTGGTAATGACGTGGCGGAAGCGGTGCCCGGCGACCTGTTCGGGTTGAATTTCTCCTCGGCTCACCATCTCCGCCACAAGCGTGTCGTCATGGGTCAGCTGATAGAGCTCGCCATCTCCATACAGATACGCGCGGCTGTCGCCGACGTGGACAACGCACAGCTGGGCATCGAGATGGAATGCCATGGTCAGCGTGGTGCCCATGCCTCGCAACTCCGGATGCTCCGTCGATTCCTCGAGAATACGGGCGTCGGCTTGGCGGAGCGCGGTTTGGAACTGCGTGAGGACCTTCTGCGCGTCGGGTCCGTTGGCGTCAAAGAACCACTTGAACGTGTTGAGGGTGAACTGCTCGATCGCGACCACGGCCAGCGCACTGGCCGCTTCGCCGGTGCGGTGCCCACCCATGCCGTCCGCGACGAGAAACAGGTGTCCGCGGTCCACTCCGAACTGCGCCTTCGCATCTGGCAGGCTGGTCTGCCAGATGCGCATCGTCTTGGTGAGCTCCGCGCTGAGGAACTGATCGTCATTGGACGGGCGCACGCGGCCCCTGTCGGTCACCCCGAAGGCTTTCGCGGCCAGCGGCGCGTGTCCAATGTCCACCACGGATTCGGTATTCGTCGGCATGTCAGCCTCGTTCGCGTCGGGTGGTTGGGGCTTGACTGGGCGCCGTTATCCGAGCACGCGGCGGCCGCTCACCAGCCCCACGATGAACACGATGACGGCGACGACCAATAGCAAGTGGAGGAGCGGGCCGAGCGTGAACGTGCCGACAAGGCCCAACAGCCACGCGATGACGAGAATGACGGCGATGGTGTAAAGCATGGTGATATCTCTTTCTGGTGAGAGCGCTTTCCACTAGAGGGCGGAGGCAACTCACGACTCTGCACAGCAGCATGCGCCAATCAGTGGCGCATGTCTGTCCGTTTCCGCACATGTTCTTCTGCAGAGTGAGCGGATAGTCCGGCCGCGCGTTGAAAACGAGGGCCGAGCCAATCCTCGGCCCTCGCACTGACTAACGGTCCGAGCCACTTCGCTCTCCTAACCTTGCCAATGCTTCGATCACTATGTGCGAACGCGTTATTTTGCGCTGTGCAATTCTGGACAACGCGTGGCGTGTTGTCGCGGCTTCACGACGCCCGCAGAATCGTTCCGAAAAGGAGGCAATGGGTACGAGGGCGTCGACTTCGGTTAGACTGCCTCGTTTGTCTGACGCCCTGTTTCTCGGGACGCACAATCGGCGTAGCCGACGGTCGGCCAGATGGCGTCCTCACCTCATCTGGGCAACGGTCGTGATTCTGGCGTGCGCGTCACTCAGCGGCGCGCAAACCGAACCGCGGCAGGCGTTGTTGCTGTACTGGTTCCAGAGCGACTTCGCTTCCCACAACGCATTTGCCACGATGTTCCGCCCTGAGCTGAGCCGATTGTTCGGGGAACCCATCGATTTCATGAGGTGTCGCTGCAGGCGGCACGCCTGAACCCCAGTGCCTCAGAAGAATCAATCGTGAACGAGGTTCGATCCACGTTGCCGCGCCGGCGGCTGGATCTCGTGGTGCCCATCGGGGGACCGGCGGCGGTGTTCGCCCAGAAGTATCGGCAGCAGCTCTTTCCCACCACGCCGATGCTGCTGGCCGGAGTCGATCGCCGTTTCGTTCAGAACAGGGCCCCTGCCGCCAACGACACGGCCGTCGCCGTCGAGCATGACCCACCGCAGATGATCGAGACCATTCTGCGGCTCCTTCCCGACACCCGGACGGTCTTCGTGGTCATCGGGGCGTCCCAGTTCGAGCAGTTCTGGCTCAAGGAGCTGCAGCGCGGGCTTCGACGATTCGAGGATCGTCTGACATTCATCTGGACGAATGCACTGTCCTTCGAGGAGATGCTCAAGGGCTGCGCCTCGCTACCGCCGCATTCCGCGATCTTCTACGGAGTCTTGTCGTCGGACGCGAAGGGTGTTCGTCATACCGAGGAACGAACGATGGGCGCGTTTCACGCCGCCGCCAACGCGCCGATCTTCGGTTTGCACAGCACGCAACTGGGCCACGGCATCGTGGGCGGGCCGCTGCTGTCCATCGAGGACCTGAGCCGGAACACGGCGGCAGTCGCCGTCCGCATGCTCCGCGGCGAAGAACCGCAACGTCTCACGACGCCCACGCAAGTTGCGGCGACGCCGGCCTTCGACGGGCGTGAGCTGCGCCGCTGGGGCATTAGCGAGGATCGCTTGCAGCCCGGCAGCGTCGTTCTCTTTCGCGAGCCGACGGCGTGGCAACGATATCGACCTCAGATCATCGCGGGCGTGACCTTCGCAAGTGTCCAGGCGGTGTTCGCGATCGCCTTGCTCGCGAGCCTGGTCAAACGGCGGCGTGCGGAACGATCGCTCCGCGTGAGTGAAGAGAGCCTTCGTCTCCTGTTGAATGCCGCGCCGGTCATGATCTGGAAGCGCAGGTCCCGACAAGCGATGCACGAACGTCAATCGTGGCCGTCTCGATTTCACCGGCCGACCGATCGAGGCGGAATTGGGAGATGGCTGGACCGAAGCGGTCCATCCTGATGATCTGCGCCGCTACCGCGAGATCTTCGCGGAGGCGTTCGACCGCCGTGAGCCCTTCCGCATGGAGTACCGCCTCCGCCGCCATGACGGTGAGTACCGATGGATCCTCGACACGGGCGTACCGGATGGCTTCGGCGGGTACGTCGGCTCCGCGATCGACGTGACGGAGCTGAAGCTCGCAAGCGTCGCGCTGTCCGGCTTGAGCCGCAGGCTGTTGCAATCGCACGAAGAGGAGCGCGCGTGGATCGCCAGGAAGCTCAATGAGGAACTCTGCCAACGGTTGACGGGGCTCAATTTACAACTGCACAGCCTGAGCATGGGTTCGCGCGGTGACGTCAACCAGATGCGCGCTGGTGTCGAGGAGCTGTGCGCGCAGTTTGGCGATCTGGCGAGTGACATTCAGGCAGTTTCGGATCAGTCGTACCACACCCTCGAACTGCTCGGACTCGTGGCATCCGCTCGGACCTTCTGCCGGCAGATGTCGGCGCGCCACAGCGTCACGATTGACTTCCGCCATCAGGGTGTGCCGGACAACCTCCCGAACGACGTGGCGCTGGCCCTGTTCCGCGTATTGGAGGAGGCGCTCGACAATGCCGTCAGACACGCCGCGGTGCATCGCGTGTCGGTGTCGCTCGGCGGCAGCCGCGATGAGATGCGACTCGACGTCGACGACGAGGGCGTCGGATTCGATCCTGAGGCCGCCATGAGAAGTCATGGGCTCGGATTGATCGGCATGCGGGAGAGGCTGAGCCTGGTCGACGGTGAATGCCTGATCGAATCGCAGCCTGGTGCCGGGACCAGGATCCGCGCTCGCGTGCCGTTAGGCCGAAGCGACTGACTCCTTTCAGCCGATGGATTTCCTCCCCGAGCGAGGCTGACTCGACGTAGTCGTCAGCTCGTCCATGTCGTGCAGCAGAAGAACGATTGAATCGCGATCGCGGAATGATCGCGACAGCAGACGACCATGGCGTTAACGCCCACGGCAGCCGTTCGCGAACTCCTCGAACTGATTGCAGCATTGGACCGCCGGGTTCCGCACGTGGAGCGAACCGGCGAGACAGCGATCGCCCGCGATGCGTTGGCCCTCAAGGCTCTCGCCTTGAAGCGGATTGAGGAGCTCGAACGTCACCCGCTTTCGCATTGAGCTAGCGACGATCCGCGTCAATCCACACGTGCCGATCGTGCACGACGGTCAGCTGATGTTGGGGACCGTTATCATCTGATAGACGTAGTCCCCTGGCCTGAATCTCAAAGGGTTCAGACCAGTCGGACGTTCTCGCCCCTCGGCCCTTTCGGGCCCTGCCCCATATCGAACGTGACCGACTGCCCTTCTCGGAGATCGTCGAACGCAGTTTGCTGACAGGCGGAATTGTGGAAGAAGTACTCCGTGCCGTTATCGGCGAGGATGAAACCGAAGCCCTTTTCGCTCACCAGCCGCTTGATGGTGCCATTCATCGATGTCATGTCGTGTCCTTAAGGTTACGTGTGTCTGAAGTTCCGGTCTGTTCGATACTTCGAGGCCCGGCGTGAAGTCAATGGACGCGTTCTGCCTGTGCTTCGAAGGCCAAGAGCCGTTGGTCTGCCTCGGCGTTGAGCCACAATGTCATCGCCCGCTGCAGAAGCCGTTGTTGCGTCGCCTCGCGATACTCCTCGATCATCTGCTCGATCCGCGCGCGCTGTTCTGCTGCTTGGGTCGGGTCGATGGGCCTCACTGGTCAGCGTACTTCGGTCCGATACGGCCCACTGTCCCAGATTGCACAGCCTGGGTCATCGCAACGTCGAGGCGGGCCCATCGTCGAGACCTTTGCCGCAGCGAGCGCCGCCACGTGAAAAGGCCCGGTCGAAGTGTTCTCGGCCGGGCCTTTGTTATTCCCTGTAGAGCGTTCGACAGCCGTGTCTGAACGTGTTCAGTACATTCCGCCCATACCGCCACCACCCGGCATCGGCGCTTCCTTGCTGTCTTCCGGTATGCTGCAGACGAGCGCTTCAGTGGTGAGGAGCAGCGACGCAATGGACGACGCGTTCTGGAGCGCCGAACGTACCACCTTTGCCGGATCGATGACGCCCGCTTTCACGAGATTCTCGTAGGTGTCGGTGAGCGCGTTGAAGCCCTCCTCGTCCTTCATCGCACGCACTTTCTGCACGACGATCGATCCCTCCTGGCCGGCATTGGTCGCAATCCAACGCATCGGCTCCTCGATAGCGCGCTTGACGATGTTGACGCCAATCTGCTGATCGCCGCCGAGCTTCAGGCCGTCGAGCACTCTCGACGCCCGAATCAGCGCGACACCGCCGCCGGGGACGATCCCCTCTTCCACGGCCGCCTTGGTCGCGTGCATCGCGTCCTCGACGCGCGCTTTTTTCTCCTTCATCTCGGTTTCGGTCGCCGCTCCGACCTTGATGACAGCCACGCCGCCGACCAGCTTCGCCAGCCGCTCCTGCAGCTTTTCGCGATCGTAGTCCGACGTCGTGTCCTCAACCTGGGCGCGGAGCTGTTTCACGCGACCCTCGATCGCGGCTGATTTGCCCGCGCCTTCGACGATCGTCGTATTGTCTTTGTCGATGGTGACCTTCTTCGCCTTACCGAGGTCTTCCAACTTGATGTTCTCGAGTTTGAGGCCGAGATCGTCGGTGATCGCCTTGCCGCCGGTGAGGGTGGCGATATCCTCGAGCATGGCCTTGCGGCGATCGCCGAAGCCGGGCGCCTTGACGGCCGCGGCGTGCAGCGTGCCGCGCAGCTTGTTGACGACGAGCGTTGCCAACGCTTCACCCTCGATGTCCTCCGCAATGATGAGCAGCGGCTGGCCGAGGCGCGCGACCTGCTCGAGCACGGGGAGCAAGTCTTTCATGGAGCTAATCTTCTTTTCATGGATCAAGATGACGGGGTTCTCGAGCACGACTTCCATCCGCTCAGGGTCCGTCACGAAGTAGGGCGACAGGTAGCCGCGGTCGAATTGCATGCCCTCGACGACGTCGAGCGACGTCTCCATGCTTTTGGCTTCTTCGACCGTGATCACGCCGTCCTTGCCGACCTTGTCCATCGCATCGGCGATAATCTTCCCGATCGTCAGGTCGTTGTTGGCCGAGATGGTGCCAACCTGGGCGACCATGTTGCCGCTGACCGGCTTCGCCATCTTTTTCACTTCGGCGGTAAGCGCCTCCACCGCTTTCTCGATCCCGCGCTTGACGTCCATCGGATTCGCACCCGCCGTCACGTTCTTCGCGCCCTCGCGGTAGATCGCCTGGGCGAGCACGGTGGCGGTCGTGGTGCCATCGCCTGCCGTGTCCGACGTCTTGCTCGCGACTTCGCGCACCATCTGCGCGCCCATGTTTTCCAGCGGATCCTTGAGGTCGATTTCCTTGGCGACGGTCACGCCATCCTTGGTGATGGTTGGCGAGCCGAATTTCTTGTCGATCACGACGTTGCGGCCTTTGGGACCGAGCGTGACCTTGACCGCGTCGGCCAGCTGATTGATGCCGCGTAGCACGGCCTGGCGTGAGTGCTCACCGTAGATAATCTGTTTTGCCATGTGATCTTCTCCTACTTCTTTTTCTTCGCAGCGGCGCCTTCGATCACGCCCAATACTTCGTCTTCTCGCATGATGATGTATTCCTCGCCATCGAGCTTGATCTCCTGCCCTGAGTATTTGCCGAACAGAATCGTGTCCCCTGCCTTGACCTCCAGGGGTACCCGCTTGCCATCGTCTTTGGACTTGCCATTGCCTGCAGCGATGACCTTCCCCTGCTGAGGCTTTTCCTTGGCGCTGTCGGGGATGATGATCCCGCCGACCTTCTGTTCGCCTTCGTCGAGGCGCTGGATGAGGATGCGGTCGTGCAACGGTCTGACATTCATGACTGTGACTCCAGATTGACTGATGTTACTGAGTGGATCGCAAGATTTTCTTTCACCCACTGTCATGCGGGCGCGGTACAGGTGGGGTCAGCAGAAAGGGCTGATCGCGCAGGTCGCGGCTGAGCAGCGCGTGGCGCTGACGCCAAAGCTCGAAGCGCCTCGCGATGGCATCGAGCATCCGGGCTTTGTCCAGTGCGCGCTCGTGAAGGGCCGCCTGTCTGAAAAAGCCGGCGCCCAACTCGGCATACCAGCGAATGTTGTGCCGCCGACGCATCTGGTCCTCGAAGAATCCCGTCAGCAGCAGGCACTGTGCTCCCGCCGTTTCCATCATCAGGCTGTCGTGCTGCAGGGTCGTGTCCGAGACAAAATGGTCGAAGACCGCGCTAAGACTTGCGGGAGCAGGCACATCGACCTCAGGTTGTGTGGATACATGGGCATAGTGCGCCAAGAGACTCGCGTTGTAGAGCAACTCCTGTCGATCGACCGTCGCCTCGGAGACGTCCTGGAGGCGCACCACGAAAAACTCCAGTGCCTGCCGGGGATCGATCGCGAGCAGCTCCCGTAATGGACCCATGACCCCTGCGACGCTCCAGTTGTGTGGCCTTGACGAGGGGCTGAAGCGAGGACGCGGAAGATACCGCGGGAAGGCTGCAGGAGCTCAGGAAAGCGGAACGCTTAAGCCTACTCTTCTCAGAACGACATCGCAAGTTGACTGTCGTCTTCCTGCGCAACTACTTCGGCTGGGAGACCTGCCGCTATGGGTACGAGCGGTTTGGCCTCACCGCGCGCGTCGAATGTCCGGCACGCTACCGGTCGGACGGACCCTGCGGGTTCGGAATCGGTATTCGAAGAATCCGCACGGCACGCACTGGAAGTAGTCCCATCGCTCGAGCGGCTTTACCCCGCCGATGACGGTGTGAAGATAGACCAGGGGACGATCGCAGTCGGGACAACGGAGCTCGGGCGGAGCGACATCGGGATTGCGCGTGACGATCGTCGATCGGGCCGGACGTCGTTTCCGTCGATCCGGTGGGCGCGATTCCTGACTCACGCCGTGGAAGGAGCAACCGTCTCGCCAATTCGGGACCGGGCAACGGCGTGCATTTAACGAGCGCGATGTTCTTTTTCACATGCCGAGGTGTGCCGTCGCCGCTCAATCGCCCGACAAAATTCTCAGCAGGTGCAACCTTCAGCGCGACGGGTTCTAGCGGAGGAGAATGGTGATGTTGGTGTAATGACTAGCGACAATGCCCGCACGAGGCGTCATCACGACGCGCCTTCGCGCTAATGACGATTCCCGATGCCGCCGACCGGTTGTGGACGGAAGAATTGATACGGTCCGTTGAGTAGTTCAATACGCCCAGCCAGAGACGGATCATCCGGCGGATGCGGAGTGTACGCGAGCGTTGCGCCGCACGCGCTGCACGAGATGATGAATGTGCTCAAGGTTTTCTGCACCGCCACGCGTTCGTCATGGCAAAGGAGGCAGCGCGTCGGCGCACCGGGCACGGGCGGCCTCGCAGCAAGGCGAATGCCGGCACTTCCGTGATGAAGGGTCTGAAGATTGACGTCGGCTTTTGCGAGAAGGCGATTCGGCGGTGATAGGATCCGCGGAACGCTCCGGCTACTCATTCCGAGGCAGCTCCCGCGACGCTGTAGCACAGCCCGCTCCTGGAACGCTCCGGCCGCAATTCCGCTGCGAAGTGCCGTACTTCACCGGCGCGATCTCGACGCAAGGGGCCTCCGTGAAGATGACGGTGGTGAGCGACGGGCTTGCCTGTGTCATCCCGAACTGGGGCGTGCCGGACGATCGCCGCAATCCTGCAACCGCCGGAGACATCATCGAGGGCTCGCAGCACGGCACCGCCGTGTTCATGCCGCCCGCCGCGCGGTACATCGCCGACCGTGGGTACGTCAGGTCCTGACGCCTTTGCCTATCGAGCGACGGTGCGCGACGCCGAGGGGATCGAGCGCGTCATGACGGTCCGGGTTGAGGTGGACGTGCGTGCGGCGCCGTTCGATCGAATGCCGGGAGCGACCAGGGTCAGCGTCCTCATTCCCGTCAGTCCGATCCGCGTCGGCAACGACGTTCCCGTGCCGCGCAAGCTGAAAGATGTCAGGCCCACGCCGCCTCTCGACGCACAAACGGCGGGCGCGCAGGGTGTCGTGGTGCTCGATGCGACGATCGACCCCGATGGCAAGGTGAGCAATGCGAGGGTGGTTCGATCGGTCCCGCCCCTCGATGCGGCCGCCGTTGCCGCCGTGCGCCAATGGGAGTTCACACCGACGGTGATCGACGGCCGCGCGGTTCCGGTCATCATGACCGTTTCGGTGAATTTCCCAGCGCAGGGCGTGACGCCGTCGCCGTCACCACCGCGCCGCCGCTCTGCTCCAGGCACTTCGACCATCCAGCCCGTCCGCATCGGCAACGGAGTGCCGCCGCCGACGGTGACGAAGCGTGTGAATGCTTCCTACACCGCCGAAGCGATGCGGGCGGGCGTCCAGGGAATAGTGGCGATCGAAGTCACGATCGATCCGCAAGGCAAGGTCAGCGACGCCAAGGTTGCGCGCTCGATCCCGCTGCTCGACGCCTCCGCCGTTGCCGCGGCGCGTCAGTGGGAGTTCACGCCAACGATCATCGACGGCAAGCCGGTGCCGGTGATCGCCACCATTGAGTTGAGCTTCAACATGGCGCCGCCGCCACCGTCCGCACCGCCGGCCATCACCACCGCTCCCGCGCCCGGGGGCGGCATGACGCTCGACGCCGACGTCGATGCGGCGATGCAGCTACTCCAAGGCCGGAAGTACAGAAGATGCGTTGAAAGCCTTCCGCCAGGCCAACGATCGCCGCGGCCAGAACTGCGCCATTTGCTACGTCGGCATGGCGCGCGCGTACGAAACGTTGGGCGCAGCGAAGAACGTCGTCGAGAGCTGCGATCGCGCGCTGGCGGTCGTGGGCGTGGAGAAGTTTCTGGCGATCCAGGCCCGGCAGTTGAAAGCCGTCGCCCTTCAGGATCTCGGGCACGGCAAGGATCCGAAGCGCCTGCGCGAGGCGGAAGACGAACTGCGCGCGGCGCTGTCGCTGGAGCCGACGGCGAACTACCTGCATTTCAACCTGGGACTCGTGCTGTTACGCGAAGGCCGCGATGCCGACGGTGTGGCCGAACTGAAGGAAGAACTGGTGATCCGGCCGAGCGGGGCGCAGGCCGATCGGGCCCGATCGATGATCGAGAACCCGCGCCGAGCGCGCGAAGCCTTCGCGCCGAACTTCTCGGTTGTGACGCTGGATCGTGAATTCGTCGATCTGGGCAGCCTGAAGGGCAAAGTCGTGCTGCTCGACTTCTGGGGCACGTGGTGTCCCCCGTGCGTGGCTGCCATTCCAACGCTGAAGGACCTGCAAAAGCGGCACGCCAAAGACCGGTTCGTCCTCCTCAGTGTCAGCTCGGACGGCGACGAGGCCGTCGTGCGCAACTTTGCCGAGAAGAATCGACTCGACTGGCCGCAATACTGGGATCGCGATCGCAAGGTCCAGGTCGCCTTCGACGTCCGAGCCTATCCCACGTACGTGCTCATCGACGATGAAGGGATCGTGCAGTTCCGCACGACCGGCGGCGGCCTCCGGGAGCCCGCCGGTTTGGAAGACGCGATCAGAAAGCAGATAAAGGCCGCCACCAGCCGCGCGTCGGCCGCGCGCTGATCATCAGAGCCGTTGGATCGTCCAGTAGACCGCCGTGCATGCGATCAGCATCGACGCCGGCACGACAATGCGGCGGCGATACCAGACGCGATCGGCCGAGTACCAGCCGATGAGAAGAAACGCGGCGCCGATGACCGCCAGTTGCCCGGCCTCGACGCCGACATTGAACGTCAGCAGCGCCGTCACGAACTCCGAGCGCGGCAGGCCGAGCTCTTTCAGCGCTCCCGCGAAACCCATCCCGTGCAACAGGCCAAACACAAAGACCAGCGCCACCCGCCACGACTTGAGCTCGGAGAGGAAGATGTTCTCGATCGCCACGTACGCGATCGACAGTGCGATCAACGGCTCGACAATCCGAGGCGACACCGAGACGAGGCCGTACATGCTGAGGCCCAGCGTGATCGAGTGCGCCACTGTGAACGCGCTCACCTGCCAGAGAACGGAGCGCGCACGTCCGCTGAGCAAGTAGATGCCCAGCACGAACAGCACATGGTCCAGTCCGCCGGGCAGGATGTGCGTGAAGCCAAGCGCGAGATAGCGCCGCGCCGTGCCGAAGCGATCGATCGCTGGCGCGGGCGCCTTCAACGCCACGGGCGCACTGCTTTGCCCGCCCTCCAACCACTCCGTCGTCGGGTTGTCCGCCGCCGCGCGCCGTACCGTCACGGCGTAGGACGCGAACGTCCACGCATAGCGCCAGGTGAAGTGCGTCGCGCCCGGCGGTATCTGGCCGGACAGGTGGATGGTTGCGACCGGCGAAGACGCCGCATCGGCACCGGGCGACACCGCGTATGTGACCGCTGGACGAGCCTCCGACCCGTCAAATCTCAATGCGACCCGACGACTGAACTGCTCGCCGAATCGCTCGAGCCGGGCCCGCAGACGATCGGGACGAAGGTCGGCGACGGGCGACTCGCCGTTCGACGCTTCGAGCTTCTCGACCAGCGCCGCAGCGTCCGTGATGACGTCGACATCGTAGGTCTTGCCGTCGTTGAGCAGAATCGCCACGCGTGTGGTGCCGAGCTCGTGCGCGATCAAAGCCGCAGCTCCGACGTAGCTCACCACGCTCGCAAACACCGCACAAGAAAGCCACGAAAGCGCGAAAACACCCTTCGACAAGCTCAGGGCAGGCGCCTGTGGTGAGCCTTCGAACCATGTTTTCGTGCTGTCGCGGCAACACCGGTCATTCGTTGGTACCAGCGGACGGGTTCCGCATCTCGAACGTCAGCGACGCCCAGAAACTGGCCCACTCCGCGTGCGCGTCGGGCGGGGCTGGAACCATGTGGACCGCTTTGATCAACCACATCCCGTCGTGCCGCAGCTTGAAGCGCACGCGGCCATCCGCGTCGGTGCGGGCGGACATCTTGTCGGCCGGATTCAGGCGGTTGATGGCAATCACGAGCGCGCCGCCGAGCGGACGGCTCTCGTAAGTCAGCCGCACCGGAAGATCCTGATCCGCTCGCAGGCCATACGGGTTGCGTTCGGCGACGAGCTCCAGCGTGAAGCCCAGCGGCCGATCGCCTTGGACGGCCGCGGCCGCTCCCGAGAACACCAGGCTCTTGGCGCACCGCGAGAAGATCTCGCGCGCCGGCGCACGTGTCTCGTTGCGGCGCGCTCTCTGCGCGGACACGGCGTCGAGTCCCTCTTCCTTCAGGTACTGATTGAACGTGTCAGCCGGTATTTCGATCGTGCTCGGGTTGCTCCGGTAGCCGATGACGTGAACGCCAGGCGTGGTGAGACGCACGAGGCCGGCCGGATCGCGGCCGTCGCGGCGGACGACCGGTCGCACGCCGTCGCCGTCGCTGACGACGAACTGATTGACGAGCGAGGGGTCGAGCAGCAGCGGATCGCCGAGCAGGTCCTGCCCGACGCGCAACCGCAGGCTGACGATCTGGCCAGACTGCGGAAAGAACGTCGTCGGCTCGATCCACATGTCGTGCGCGGCGAGCGGCACGCCCATCAGGGCGAGGCCCGTCACCACCAGTCGTGCGAGCCGGCGAATCGTCGATGAACCCCGCGGCAATGAAATCATGGCGTGCCTCATGTGCATGTCGAATCTCGGATAACTGAAGCGCCGGACGGTCCCCGAGAACGGGGACCGTCCGGACGCCATCGCGACTGACTATGGAATCGGGATGTTCGGCACCGTCGGCACGTTGACCCCGCCGTGACCCTGGAGCAGGCCCTGATGAGCGGGCGCCAGGAACGGGAACCGATCGAGGAAGTTCTTGTCGTTGACCTCGACGCCCTTGGCCAGTCCGGCCGCGGGATTCCCTGCGACGATCAGGCTGATCAGCACCGTATTCACGTTCACCTGATGGCGGTTCGGCGCAGTCCCGCCGCCAAGGCGACGTCCGTTCGGGAAGCTCGAATCGATCGCGGCGTCGATGGTGAGCACGTCACCGCTAAAGCCATCGGCGATCGGAATCGGCCGGCCGAGATTGATGGCGTTGATGATGTCCGCGCGCGGACCCTTCAACGTCGCGACCGTTGCGGGAGGCACGCCGAGCGCCGCATAAATCCCCAGCGCTTCGGCGTCGCGCACCAGCACGGGAAACAACACATCCGCGCCGAAGTTGGTCACGTCGTGCATCGGGCTGGTGTGGAGGTACAACGTCTGACGCTGTGTTCCCACCAGGCCGGCATTGAACAGCGGCAGCGCGTTGCGACCGACCTGCACCCAGTCGCCGGATGCCCTTGAGGCCCGTGATGATGTTGTGCGGATCCACCGTCTGCGTTTCCCGGCGCGTGATGCGCGACCAGACGCGGATCAGGCTGTCGGTGGAGGTCGGTTTCAGCTCGCCGTTGTGCGGAATGCCGTTCGGGAAGATGTCGCTCATCGGCACTTCGAGCGCAATCGAGAAGACGTTGAAGCCGGTGAACACGTCCTTGATCGGTCCTCGTCGCGCGCCCGGAATACCACCCAGATCGTCGCTGCCCAGGTTGACGAGATCGAAGATCCCCTTTTCGTCGAGCTGATAGGGATCGTCGAACTGGCCGGCGATGATCCGTCCGCCGTTCGAGAGGTTGTGAATGAAGGTATCGACGAACGGCTGATCGTAGAGCCCCTGTTCGCGGCTCGACGGATCGCCGGTCTGATAACCCTTGAAGGGACCGAGACCATACACGAGCCGATCGGTCTGGGGACCATGGTTGTTCGGGAGCACGGTGAGATTTCCTCCAAGCACCACCCCGTCCTCGTCATCCGACCGGCGCCGATCGTCGTCATCGTCGTCGTCTCGGTTCTTCGCGATGCGCGTGACCTTCATCGTTTCGGTCCCGCCGGTCAGCTGCCAAAGCAACTCGTTGCCGCCGCCAAGCGGGTCCGAGGCACTGGGAGCCGCCTCCGGCGTCAGCCGGTTCGTGAACTCGACGCGGTACACCACGTTGTCCTTGAGGCTCTTGCCCTTGGCGATGTGGAACTCGTAGCGATACCCGTTGCACGCACGCAGGCCCTGGTTGCCCTGCCCGGGTTCATGGAGCGGATTGAAGTCCATGATCAGATAGAGCTTGTCGTGCGAAGCGTTCGACACCCACGCGTAGGTGTCGGTGTTGTCGGCGCACGGCTCGTTGAGGATCGCCAGCGCCTCGCGGTGGCTCGACCCGTGCACCGTCATCCCGGTCGCGGCGAGCATCGTCGCCGCGAGTCCTCCAAGTACGACTCGTTTCATAGCAACTCCCTTTCCGAACACACCGTTTCAATGGCCGTCTGCGGCCCTGCGACGGATTCAGACCCGGTCCTTGCGCATGTTTACGGTCGCCGAGGGCGGTTTGGATTGGCCGAGGAGGACGCGCGGGCGTGGGGTCAGATCTTGATTTTCTGCACCGACCGAGACGACATGCAGAAAATCAAGATCTGACCCCAGAGACGCCGAGCGCGGCGGCGAGAAGGGTCAGGTACCTGGTCTCGACTGACTTCAACCGCGCCAAGGGACTCGAGGTGATCGGTGCGCCATTGGACATCGAGCAGCGTCATGCCGGCGTCGCGCATCAGCTGGACCAGTGCCATCAAGGCCACCTTCGACGCGTCGCGGCGTGCATGGAACATCGACTCGCCGGCGAAGAGGCCATTGATCCGTACGCCATACAGCCCGCCGGCCAGGCCGTCGCGATCGAACACCTCCACGCTGTGCGCCCACCCCAGCTCGTGGAGCCGGGTGTACGCGTCGATGAACGGCTGGGTAATCCACCCGTCCTCGCGCGCCGGGTCGGCGCACGCGCGCATGACGTCGGCGAAGCAGGTGTTCGTCGCGGATTTCAAACCGGCGGGCGCTTTGCTTCATCGATCGGGTCACGCGCAGCCCGTCCAGCGGCAGAATCCCGCGCGGGTCCGGGGACCACCATGCGAGGACGCCGGGAAGCGCCCGCGCCTCCATGGGGAAGATCCCCTGGCGATAGGCGTGAATCAGCGTTGTCGGTTCGAGATCGCCGCCGGCCACGATGAGGTCGTCGTCCGGCCACGCCGATCGCGGTGGAAAGCGCCAGCGGCTGGGACCGATCGGTTCGGGTTGGGATGCCCAATCTGCCACGTTTCGTTAAGATTACCGCGCGCATGACATTCAGGGCGATCGAAGGCGGCGGAGTCCTGCTGCTGCTGTCCGTCTTCTTCGCGTACGTGCTGGCCCCGGCGGTGTCCGCGGTGCGGCGGCGGGTCCGCCTCGGGCGGCGACAGCGGCCCGTGTCCGATGCGACGGCCATCGCGCTCATCTACCTGGCGGTCTTCGTGCCCGCGGCCGCCTTGTGGCCGTCGACGCGCGACGGGGTATCGCACTGGGTACAGGTGACGGCGCCGCGAGCCGTCGATCATCTGTTCCGCGGCGGCGAACTGACGCCGATCACGCGGACGATCGCGCAGGCGCCACTTTCGGCCGGCACGCGCCGCGTGCTCGCCGATCGCGTCGATCGCGCGACGCGCTACATCGAGCGCGAGGCGCGGCAGACGCTCGACGACCTGATCGACGCAGCGCCCTACGCGCGGTGGCTGCTGGTGGCGCCGGTCGTCGCGTTCCTGCTGCTGACGGGCGCGCCCAGCTTCCAGCGTTCGGCCTTGCGCGTGTTGCCTCGCGGTCATTTGCAGTGGCGCGGCGAGGAGTACCTCCGTGACGTCAACAGCGCGCTCGCCGGCTATGTTCGTGCCCAGACCGCCGCGGGGCTGATCGTCGGCGCGCTGTGCGTGTGCGGGTTCGTCGTCCTCGGGCTGCCGAACGCCGTGTCGATGGGCGTCGCTGCCGGCATCCTCGAGCTCGTCCCCGGCATCGGGCCGCTGACCGCGCTGATCATGGTCGCGTCACAGGCCGGCGATCGAGTGCTGTGGGCTATCGCCTTTCTCGCCGCGCTGCGAGTCGTTCAGGATTACGCCATCTACCCCCGGCTCGTTCGACACGGGATGCACCTGTCGACGTTCGCGGTCATCCTGACCATCTGGGCCGGCGCCGCGCTGGCCGGTGCGGCCGGGGTCATTCTCGCGCTGCCGGTCGCGGGGTTCCTGTCCGTCAGCCTCCGTCACTGGCGTGAGTACCGCGACATCGAGCGCCTGGTGCGGCATGCGCAGGCGCAAAAGGCTGCGATCCACGAGTAGACGCACCCTATAATACGAACGCTCGGCGACAGCCGAGCGGTTCTTCAGGAGGTTTCATGACACTCGGTCGCCGCGAGTTCCTGGCGGGCGCAGGCGCGCTCGCCGTTTCGGCACGCTCGGCCTTCGCCGGCGCCCAGACCGCGCGGCCCGGCGCGATCTTTCCCGCCTCGGTGCGCGCCGACTTCCCGTCGGTCGTCGCTCGACACCTACATGAACTCCGCCGCGATGCATCCGCTCGGCACCTTCGCCGCGCGCGCCATCGAACAGGGCGTCGCCTACCGGCTGCACGGCGCCGGCCCCGGCCGCGTCGACTTCGGCGCCGACAAGCAGCAGGACCTGAAGAAGCGCTACGGCCAGCTGATCGGCGCGACGGCCAACGAGATCGCCTACACCGCCAACACCTCCGACGGCGAGAACATCGTCGTCATGGGCATGGACCTGCCGAAGCGCGGCGGCAACATCGTGATCGACGAGCTGCACTTCACGACGTCGCTCTACATGTACAAGGAGCTCGAGAAGAAAGGCGTCGAGCTCCGCATCGTGAAGCACCGCAACTGGGCGATCGACGTGAACGACATGGACCGCGCGATCGACAAGAACACGCGGCTCGTGTCGCTGGCGCTGGTGTCGAACGTCAACGGCTTCATGCACGACGCGAAGGCGGTGAGCGCGCTCGCGCACGCGCGCGGCGCGTACGTGTTCGCCGACATCATCCAGGCGGTCGGCGCCGTGCCGGTCGACGTGCAGCGCGCTCGGCATCGACTTCGCCTCGGCCGGCACCTACAAGTGGCTGATGGGCGAGCGCGGCATCGGCTTCCTGTACGTCCGCGAGGATCTTCAGGGCACGGTGCTGCCGACGACGAGATACGGGCACCGGCAGGTGGCGAACTTCAACCGCGCGGAGCTGACGTGGGAGCCGCTGCCCGGCGCGGCGAAGTACGAGACCGGCGGCATCGGCGTCCTGCTCGCCGCGTGCGTGTCGGAAGGCATCGACTACGTGCAGCGCCTCGGGCTCGACAAGATCCGCGCGCACGCGCGGCAGCTGACCGATCGCCTGCAGAAGGAGCTGCCGCCGCTCGGCTACAAGCCGCTGACGCCGCGCGGCACCGAGACGCCGATCCTGGCGTTCGAGCTGAAGGACGCGGCCGCCACCGCCAAGGCGCTGCAGGCCGGCAAGGTGGCCGCGACGGTCATCGCGCAACGAGAACCGGCTGCGGCTGTCGGTGTCGGTGTTCAACACCCACGACGACATCGATCGCGTCGTCGAGGTGCTCGGCGGACGGCGGACGTCATCCGCAGGGGTCTAAACGTCTAGTGCCGCGAATCGTTCTGGTGGCCGAGGCGATGCTCGTTCACCCACTGGTGGCTCACGGCGCCCATATCTTCAGGACTACTCCGTCGTTGCCACGAGCGCAAGAGCACGACGATCACGAAGATCGCGCCGGCGCCGCCGACTAGCCAGACGGCGTTCATCGGCGGTCCCACGATTGTTTCCAGCGGGCCGGTGCCGTCCGCATGCGGTTCAGGTTCCACATCTCGCCGCACGCGACGCAGCGCCAGTAGGTAGACTCGTTGATCTTCTCGCTGGCCGCTTTAATGGTCGTCGCACGCGCAAAAGGGGCACGACGTCGGGGCGACAGCGGGGGGTGGCGTCTCAGGTCGAAGTGTTTTCACGAAAACCTCCAGTGTTTCGACACAGGACCAAAGTTGGGCCGGTCGGTGCGTCACCCGGCGGGAAGGGCACGACGCGAACGCTGGCAGGCTCAGTTCTGGAAGAGGGATCCACTATACACGATCCGGTGTTAATCTCTGCGGTGCACCATTTTGTACTGATACTTCTGCAGGAAGGGACCAACGTATGACGATACAGAACACGCGCCGGGAGATTCTTCGAGGAAGCCTGGCGGTGGCAGGGCTGAGCGCACTCGGCATCCCAGACTGGGTTCTTCCCGCGCTCGCGCAGGGCGAGACGGTCGTCCAGTTCACCGACATCCCGGATAACGTGCGGTGCGAGCCGCCGCCCGATCGGCGGCTTCTGGACATCCGCACCATCGAAGGTCCGTTCACGCCGAAAGACAAGTTCGCGACCACGCAGCACTACGGCCACCCCGACGTCGACCCGGCCACCTTCAAGCTGAAGGTGTCGGGCCTGGTCGACCGGCCGCAAGGCGCTGTCGCTCGACGATCTCAAGAAGTTGGGCACCGTCGACCTCGTGGCGGGGTTCGAGTGCTCGGGCAACCGCGGGCCGCTCCACGGGCTGTGTGGCAACGGCAAGTGGACCGGCGTGCCGCTGAAGACGGTGCTCGACGCGGCCGGCGTCAAGGCGGCGGCGCGCGAGTTCGTGTTCTTCGGCGCGGATCACGGCGAAGAGGAAATCGAGTGGCGCACGCAGAAGTTCAAGCTCGATCAGCAGTTCGGACGCAGCCTCAATCGCGAGAAGGCGCTGTCGGCCGAACCGTTCCTCGCCTGGGCGCTGAACGGCGAGCCGCTCACCAAGCATCAGGGGTCGCCGCTGCGGCTCATCGTTCCCGGCTGGTACGGCGTCGCGAACGTCAAGTGGCTGGCGCAGATCCACGTGCAGGAAGACGCCTACCTGGGTAAGTACCAGGCGCGCTGGTATCGCACGCTTCGCGGCGAAACGATCGACGGCGAGGTGAAGTGGAAGGAAACGGCCGTCACGCACATGAACCCGAAGTCGTTCATCGCGCGCGTCACCAAGAACGGCGCCAGCTACAAGGTGCTCGGCGTCATCCTCAACGACGGCTCGCCGCTGAAGTCGGTCGAGGTCAAGGTGGACGAAGGCCCGTGGCAGCCGGCAACGCTGGACCCCACGACCAAGGACAAGTTCGGCTGGAAGCTGTTCACCTACACCTGGAACGGCGCGACGCCAGGCGAGCACGCGCTGGTGTCTCGCGTCACGGAGATGAACGGCAAAGTGCAGCCGACGCCTGCGGACCTCGAGATCGAAGAAGTCGTTCCTCGAAGAGAACTCGCAGGTCACGCGAAAGGTCACGATTGCGTAGGACGGGGGCACACATGCGCGAACGTCTCCTCACCCTGTTCGCGATACCTGTGCTGGTGGCCGGCGTCGCGGCTCAGACGCCGGCCAAAAAACCGGCCCCGGCCGGTGGCATTCCACGCATGGCCGACGGCCACCCCGATCTGCAGGGCACCTACGACCTCGGCACGCTGACGCCGCTCGAGCGCGCCGCCGGCTCGCCACTCGTGCTCACCGACGAAGAGGCGAAGAAGCGCGAGGCGCAGGTCGCGCAGCGCAGCGCCGGCCTGAACGCGGCGATCGACGGTAACCGCCAGGCGCCGCCGAAAGGCGGCGACGGCACGCCGGGACCGTACGGCAACGTCGGCGGCTACAACAACTTCTGGCTCGATCCCGGATCGCACTTCACGATGATCGACGGCCAGAAGCGCGCGTCGCTGCTGATCGATCCGCCGGACGGTCGCGTGCCGCCGCGTCACCGAAGCGGCGCGGCAGCGCCGCACTGCCGGCGACTACGGCCGGCCGACGTCGGACCAGGCCGCGCGGGAGGACGATCCGGGGTTCGAAGGGCCCGAGGCCTACAACGATCCGGAGATTCGTCCGCTCGCCGAGCGGTGCCTGGTCGGCTTCAGCTCGACGTCGGGTCCGCCGATCCTGCCGACCTACTTCTACAACAACCTGCATCAGATCGTGCAGACGCGCGATCACGTGATGATCCTCACCGAGATGGTCCACGACGCCCGGGTCGTCCGGATGAACGGACAGCATCCGCCGCCGACCGTCAGGAAGTGGCTGGGCGACTCGATCGGCCGCTGGGATGGCGACACGCTCGTCGTCGAGACGACGAACTTCAGCGACAAGACGCGGTTCCGCGGATCGTCGCAGCACCTGAAGGTCACCGAGCGCTTCACGCGCCTCGACGCCCGAACCCTGCGCTATCAGTTCACCATCGAGGACCCCGAGACGTGGACGCGGCCGTGGACGGCGGAATACGCGTGGCCGCTCACCGACGACCTCATGTACGAGTACGCCTGCCACGAGGGAAACTACGCGATGGGCAACATCCTGCGCGGCGCGCGGCTGAAGGAAAAGACCGAAGAGGCCGCCAAGAAGTCGAAGCAGCAGTAAGGATGCCCCTCTACGATTTCCGTTGCCGCGGTTGCGGCCACGAATTCGAAACGCTCGTGCGGCCCGGCGACGACAGCCCCGCGTGTCCGTCGTGCCAGAGCCGCGATATCGAGCGGCTGTTGTCCACCTTCGCGCTCAGCTACGCCGAGAAAACCCAGGCGGCCGCCCGAGACAGCCGGAAACGGCAGATCGCGGCCCGCAAGGACGCGCTCATCGCCGACGAAGAGTACCGCCAGAAACACGACAAGGAATAGCGCGGCCCTCAGCCGCCGAGGGCTGCGTCCACGGCCGCCGGAACGATCTCGGTGACGTCCCCCTCGAGCCGCAGCGTCACCGATGGGTGCGCGTCGTGTGCGGTCGGCCCTCGATTCACGATGACGTACGGCGTCCCGCGTTCGGCGGCCAGCAGCGGCACCGCGGCCGCCGGATGCACCGAGAGCGTCGAACCCAGCGCCAGCACGAGATCGGCCCGCAACGCCGCACGGCTTGCCCGTTCGAGATCCTCCTCGCGCAGCGATTGACCGAAGCTGATCGTCGCCGACTTGAGCGGCCCGCCGCAGGCACAGGCCGGCGGACGTCTCGTCTCCCTGAAGCGCACGAAATGCGGCCCGGGATCGCTGGTCTCGTGACACGCCTGACACTCGACGACGAGATCGGTCCCGTGCAGCTCGACGAGCAGTTCCGGCGACGTGCCGGCGCGGCGATGGAGACCATCGACGTTCTGCGTCACGACGGCCAGAACCTTGTCCGCCCGCTCGAGCGCGACGACCGCCGCATGAAGCGCATTGGGGCGCGCGCGCTGATAGATCTCCCACGTCTCCAGCTTGAAGTCCCAGTACTCGATCCGCGCCGGCTCGGACGCCAGGAACTCGTCGTAGTACACCGGACGCCGCCGCGACCAGACGCCGCCCGGTCCGCGAAAGTCCGGTATCCCGCTGGCAGTCGACACGCCGGCGCCAGACACGATCAGGATCCGTCGCGCCTCGCGCAGCCGTTCGACGAAACGCGCGTCGATCATCCCGCCTTCACGCTTCGTCGTCGGCAGGAGGCGGCACGAATGTGCCGCCGCGGAGCATTGCCGCGATCCACGACGCGAACGGGAAGCGCACGGCGGCGAGGTCGCGCGCCTCGCGCTCGATGTCGTACTCGACGCGCCGGATCGTGACCTCGCCGTCATCGACGAGCGCGTAGGCGGCCCGTGGGTCGCCGTCGTAGGACAGGCTGACGCTGCCCGCATTCGCGACCGTCAACAGCGGCAGCCGGCGAACGAACGACTGATGGATGTGACCGTAGACCACGCAGGGGCTACCGAGCGGACGGTATGTCGTCTCGAGCTCCTCGTCCGATGCCTTCGCAGAGGGGCTGCGCCACACGTCGTCTGGACCCGCGTGGACGACGGCCAGATCGTTCGCGGACCAGCGGACAGGCAGCGCCCTCAGCCACGCCAGCCGCTCGGGCCCGATCGAATCAACCGTGACGGCAATGTGTTGAAAGACGATGTCGCGCATGCGCTGATATGCGGGCGCGGACAGATGCTGGGCGACCAGATCCGGATTCCACAGCATCTCGTCGGCATTGCCGAACACTCCGGGCCAGCCGAGGTCCCGAATCCGATCGATCACCTCCCGCTGACGTGCCCCGCCGCCCAGGAGATCGCCGCCGTGCACGACCAGGTCCGCACCGGCGTCATTGACGTCCGCGATGACCGCCTCGAGCGCGGTGAAGTTTCCGTGGATGTCCGACACGACGGCAACTCGCATAACCCTGTCCAACTCGTGTGGCCCGCACCGGCTGGCCGCGCTTCTTGCGCGGCTATGCGACGGTCGTCAGCAGGATCGCATTGCCGGCGGGATCGTGAACCAGCACACCTTCGGCTGTCGATTCGAACGGCACCGCCGCCGCCTGCAGACGATCGACGACGGCGGCCGCGCCGTGGTTGGTCATCCGCACGT
The DNA here is from genome assembly GCA_963792175.1 of uncultured Acidobacteriota bacterium. Taxonomy (GTDB): domain Bacteria; phylum Acidobacteriota; class Vicinamibacteria; order Vicinamibacterales; family CAVVIG01; genus CAWBVG01. The sequence continues at coordinate 186,102 of CAWBVG010000034.1, read as the reverse complement.
TCACGTGGTGCAGGCCCAGTGCGCCGGGAGGCGGCGGCGGCGCGCCGACGCCGGCCCACGTGTTCAACCCGAAATGATGATGATAGCCGCCGGCCGAGACGAAGAGCGCGCTCGGACCGTACCGCTGCATCAGCTCGAAGCCGAGGACGTCGACGTAGAACCGCTCGGCCTCGGCCAGCCGCGAGACGTGCAGGTGCACATGACCGATCGTCGTTTCCGGCGCCAATCCCGCGCGATCGTCGCCGGCGCGCGCCGCGAGGATGGACTCCACGTCCAGCGGATCCGCACCCATTCGCAGCTCGCCGCCGACGTACGGCCATTGCTCTCGGGGACGATCGCGGTAGACCTCGATGCCGTTGCCGTCGGGATCGGCCAGATACAGCGCCTCGCTGACGCCATGGTCCGCGGCGCCTTGCATGACCGTGTCGGTGTCGACGAGACGCCGCAGGGCGCGCGCGAGATCGGCGCGCGACGGCACGAGGATGGCGAAGTGATAGAGGCCGGTCGTGCCGCGGACGCGCGGAGCGTGCTCGCACTGCGACAGCACGAGCAGGTCCGCACCGCCGGCGCCCAGCCTGGCGATCCGATCGCTACGGGTGTGGACGGTGAACCCGAGCTGATTCTGGTAGAACCGAAGCGATCGGTCGAGGTCCGAAATGGTGAGGTGGACCTCGCCGATCGCCGTCTGCGGATCGATCACTTAGACGAGGAGGTTTGCGCGCTTTCGGCCAGAAGGCGCTCGACCGTCGCCGTGGACTCTTCCTTCGCCTGCGTGTGGAATTCGCCGCTGGCCTTGCCCGGGAAGCCGGCGTGGACCGCCCGCACCCGGCCATCGCGCCCGATGAAGAACGTCGTCGGGAACGAGCTGAGGTTCACGCCCTGCGGCACGCGCTCGGCCAGTTCCTTCGGCTCGCCAGGGATCAGCACGGTGTATTCGATGCCGTAGCGCTTCATGAACGCGCGCAACCGCACCGGATTCTTCAACTGCGCTTCTTCCTCGAACGAGAGGCTGACGATCTCGAGTCCCCGGCTCCGGTATTTCTTGTACAGCTCGCCGAGAAACGGCGCTTCGTCGTGGCAGTTCGGGCACCAGCTGCCCGAGATGCTGACGATGACGACCTTGCCGCGGAACTTGTCATCGGTGTTCGAAACCACGCGGCCACTGAGATCGGGGAAACTGAAACGGAACGGCTCGGTCGGATCCTTCACGCTGGTGAAACGCGACGGATCGCTCGGTTGCGGCAGACCCTTGGCGCGCGCCTGATCCGCGCGGACCGCGGTGAACGGGTTGTCCTTGTTCTGCACGACCGACAGCGTGCCGTCGCTGCCCGGCGTGAGCTCGAGCCGCAGCGGACGCGCTCCCGAGAAGTGGCTCAGCACGAACTTGCCGTCGCGGTAAGTGCCCGTCAGCGTGCCGGTGTCGCCGTCGACACGAAGAATGGCCGCTGACGCTTCGGCGCCCGATTGCCGCACGATCAGCTGCCACGCGGCTTCGCCTTTCGAGCTCTTCCCCACCTGGACGTTCCACAGGCCCGCGATCGCCGGGATCGGCGCGTCGCCGACCGGAGCCGGAGCGAACCGTTTGGCCTGGAACGGATATGGCGCGCCGCGCGTGCCGCGCGAGGTACTGGCCATCGAGCCGGCCATCCTTGAACGTGGCCTCGACCTTCGTACCGTATTCGTCGAAGCTCAGGATGAGCGCGCCGTTCTCGAACGAACCGGTGGTCGACGTCACCTTCTCGTCGCCGTTGAAAAACGACCCTTTGATCGCCTTACCCGATCCAGCGATCTCGAAGCGGAACGGGATCTCGATGCCGCCGTTGACCACGACGGAGGCATCCCACAGTCCGCTGATCGACTGCGCCTCCACACGAGCGGGCAGCGCGGCCAGGGCCAGCAGCCCGGCGACGAACAGGAGAGGCATGGTTCTCTTCATTCAGTGCTCCTACTTGTCCGCCGAAGCGCACGGTGCGAAGGCGGACAAAAGCAAAAAAGCCCGGAAGGCGGTGCGCCTCCCGGGCCTGCGATACGACTGTGAACCTGTGGGTGTGCCGGACTCTTACGAGCGCACAACCTCCGTGGACGCAGCGCGATGCAGGCCGGAGGCTTCTCCGGCCACGCAACACGAGCACTCGCAACAGCGAACCACGAACATCACGTTAATTAACGGCCGAACGCCCGCAATTGTCAAGACCAGCTATCAGCTGAGAGCGTTCTGGCCGAAAGCTGATAGCTGACGAGCTGATCCAATTAGAACCCCGGCATGAAATTGAACGAGAGGCGCCAGCCGCGAGGGCTCGCGTCGAACACGTGGGCGCCGTCTATTTCGAAAACGAATCCCGCGGCGTTGAAGCGCACGCCAGCCCCGGCGCTGCGCAGGATCTGTGGCGCGCCGAGATTCGCCGTCCCGCCATTCCAAAACTTGGCGGCGTCTCCGAACACGATCGCGTCCAGCGGCAAAGCACTGACGCGCGACAGCAGACCGACAGGACCCAGCAGGGGGATACGCGCCTCCACGTTCGCGACCGTCAGCCGTCGCATCGTCAGGACGTCCTGCGCATCGTAGCCGCGCACGAGGTCCCGGATCGTCCAGATCAACGGGAGCAGACGCGGATCGCCGGCGTCGGTGCCATAGCGGCCGACGTGTTGAAAGCGCGCCGCCACCGTGATCGGCGCCACCGGCATCACATACCGCCGATAGTCGGCGAGCAGCGTCGTGTACGACAGGTCGCCAAGTGTCGGCGCCGCCTCAAACCGATAACGCGTCCCGAGCACCGGACCGGTTGCCCCCACCAGCGCGGTGTCGTACACCATCGCCGCGGATGATTCGAACAGCGACGCCGCCGCTTCGGGCGCGGCCGGATCCTGAGTCTCCTTGAGCAACGCACCTGACCCGCGCTGGTAGACGCGTGTTGCGACCTGCCGCTCCGAGGTGATCGAGTGGAAACCACCTGAAAACTCAATCCGCTGCGCCCGGCTGAATGGATACACCGTGACGCCGCCAAGTTGACGATGCGTCTGACTGAGGAGATCGACTTCCCGAGTCACCGTGGGCGCCGAAGGGCTCTCCGTCGACGCCGGCGCTCGCGCGACGCCGAGCAGCACCGGAATCTGCGTGCCAGCGATACCCCAGTTCCATCGCGACTGCCGGTTGAGGTACGCCGACTGCACGGCGAAATCGCGGCGGCTCCCGCCGACCCCGACCTGCACCGCGGTGTTGATCTGCCGTTCTTCCAGCAGGTCGGAGAACGAAAACGAGGTCCCCGCGCGGAAGTACCCGCCGTAGCTGCCGCCGCCGGCGCTGAGATAGGGCTGGCCGATTCCCGCCAACGACAACGTGCGATCGTACGGACGCGTCTTTGCCGCCGGTGCCTCGTCGGGCGCATCGTCCGTCAGCCACGCGCCGAGCGCGGGACGCGTTTCGGTGACGACCACCGGGTAGTTTTCGCACGTGCACGTCGGTGTGGAGCGGATCTCGTAGGCGCCGTTGCGGTACTCACTGAACGCCACGCGGCCCTGCGCGAGCGACAGCGCCGGGCTCAACGACGTCACGCCGCTGACGCCGGTTTCCACGCGGGTAATCTGCCTGACCTCGCCGGTGGCGATGACCGCTCGAAACACGTTGCTGACGCCGTTGGGATCGGCGATGAAGTAGAGGTCGCCGCCCGACCATTGCGGGTTGATGTTCTTGGCGTCCGGGATCGACGGCAGCGGCCGCACCTCACCCGTCTCCACATCCAGCGCCGCCAGACGGAAGTCGCCGAACGTCAGCGCGGTCAGCGACGACGTGAACCGGTCGGTGACGAACGCGATCGTTCGTCCGTCGGGCGACCACGCCGGCTCGAGATCGGCGTAGGCGTCGTGGGTGAGCCGGCGTAGTTCCCGCCGGACCACGTCGAACTCGTAGAGGTCGGTGGAGCCGCCGCGCAGCGCGGAAAAGACGATGCGGGTGCCGTCCGGCGACCACGTCGGCGAGTAGATCTGATCGAGATCCGCGAACGCGCGCTCCATCTGGATCGTGCCGGCGGGCATCTGGAGCACGGCCAGCACGGCCTGGCCGCGCCGCACCGTCGCCATCGCAAAACGTGACCCTTGCGCATCCCACGCGCCCGCCGATTCGAGGAACTGCAGGCTGTCGTAGTGCGGATCCGCGGCAGTGCTCACCAGCTTGCGGACGATCTTGCCGGTCTCGGTCTCCGCGAGAAAGACGTCGATCGAGTAACCGTCACGCTCCGACAGGAAGACGACGTAACGGCCATCCGGGCTCAGCGCCGGTCCGACGTTGTAACGCCCGACTTCGCCCTTCCGTCCTGCGAGCAGGACAGGATGCGGGTCCGCGTCGTTCGATTCGACCGCGGGTGCCCCGAACGTCGAACGCAGCGAGGCGTGCCAGTCGCGCGTCAACGTCGCCGCGTCGACGCCTGTCGTCGCGACGAGCCGGCCGATCGCGCCGCCTTTCGCCCTGGAGGCCAGTGCGCGCGCGGCCAGATCGTCGCCAAAGCGCTCGCTCAAAAACGCCCACAACGCCTGGCCGTACCGGTACGGGAACCAGCGTGGATCGTCGAGCTGTTTGAGCGTCGGCAGTCGGTCGCGGCGCACGGCGTCCCGCAGCCACATCGCGGTGTTCGTGTCCACCCGGCCGACCGACAGGTACTCCGCCATCCCCTCCGTGAACCAGAGCGGCAGCAGCCCCATCGCCGCGCCCTGATCCTTCAACATGTCGCGCTGGAAGGCGTGAACGAGTTCGTGGCCGAGGACGTGATCCGTTTCGCCGAGCGTCGCCGTGAACGGCAGGACGACGCGCCCGCGCTGATGATCGGTGAAGCCGCCGACGCCCTCGGGAATGTTCCCGGGCAGGATGGTCGTCTGCGTGAAATGCGCATGGCTGGCGTACAACACAATCGGCGGACGCTCGGTGAGGGTATGGTCGAGCACGTGCGACAAACGTCCGTACCAGCGCTCCGCGAGTCGGGCCGCGACCTTCGTCGCCTCGGCCTCGTCCGCGTAGTAATAGATGTCGAAATGCGACGTGGGCAGCACTTGAAAGTCGAAGCGGTCGTACTGGACCTTGTTGGATCCGAAGTACTGTGCCGACAGGGACGCCGACAATACGCCACCGAGGGCGAATGCCAGCGTCATCGCGCAGATGACACGTCTCGTCACGATAAGTCCTGTTCTGGTAAAGGGTCCCGGGGAGGTTGATGGTAGCATGGGCTGTGCGCGCGTGCTGGCCGATTTTTGGCGTCGTCGCCGCGTCCGCCACGCTGGCCGCGCAACCGCCGTTCAGGGCCGAACGTCCGTTTCAGACCGGCATCGAGGTCACCAGCATCACCGCCACCGTCACTGACGGCGAAGGCCATCTGGTCGTCGACCTGCCGCGCGAGGCCTTCGAAGTATTCGAGGACGGCGATCGGCAGCCCATCACCCAATTCACGCGCGAGCGCGTCCCCGTCGGTCTGGGCGTGCTCCTCGACATCAGCGACAGCATGTTCGGTCGCCGCATCGAGGATGCGCGCACGGCCGTCGACCGGTTTCTGTTCGACCTGCTCGATCCCGCCGATGAGTTCTTCCTGATGGCGTTCAACCACAAGCCCCGCGCGATGACTGGATGGACGCGCGTCCAGACCGAGGTGCAGCGCGCGCTGGCCGGCCTGCGACCGTCCGGCGGGACGGCGATCTACGACGCAATTGTTGAGTCGATGCCGCTCATCGAGGTGCGCACGCGCACCCGCGGCGCGCTCCTGGTCATTTCCGATGGCGCCGACACGGCCAGCACTGCCGGCTTGCGCGACGTCCGCGCAGCTCTTCTGCGCAGCGACGTCTTCATTTACGCGATCGCGATCGACTCACCCGAGCGACAGCCGATCAATACGCGTGTGAACGCGGAAGCTCTCCGGGAAATCACGGGAGAAAGCGGCGGCCGGACCGAAATCGTCCGCAGTTCCACGGATCTCGTCGAGGCGACGGCGCGGATCGCCGAGGAGCTCAACAGCCAGTGACGTGCTCGGCTATACGTCGCCGCGAGGAGCCGACAACCAGTACCACAGCATCCGGGTGAGAATCCGCGCCCCCGGCGGCGGCGAGTACCGTGTCCGCACTCGCAACGGCTACATCGCCACGCCGCCGCGGCCGCGGTGATCAATGAATCGCTGGCTGTTCCTGTCTGCGCTGGCGCTGTGGTCGGTGGCGGCCTCTGACGACCGGACGATCGACATCTCCGTCCACGCCCGCTCGATCCGGCCGGGCGAGCTCGTCGTGCTGACCGTCGTGCCGCCCGCTGGGTCCGATTCGGTGCAGATCCGCGCCTTCGATCGCGACGTCCCGGCATTTCGCACTGGCGATCGGACCTGGGAGGCGCTTGTCGGCATCGATCTCGACGTTCATCCCGGCAGGTACGCCGTGAGCGTCTCCTCAGGAGCGGCTCGCGCCGTTCACGAGCTCGTCGTCGAAAAGCGCACGTTCCCGACGCGGCGGCTGAAGGTCGACGAAGCGTTCGTCACGCCACCCCCGAACGAGCAAGCGCGTATCGAGCGGGAGGCGGCGCTGCTGGCGGCCACGTGGAAGGCGGCCTCCCCGGAACGGCTCTGGAGCGAGCCCTTCGTGCGGCCGGTCGCCGAGCCGGCGAACAGCGCGTTCGGCACGCGCAGCATCTTCAACGGCAAGCCGCGCAACGCTCACGGCGGCGCCGACTTCCTCAGCCCGGCAGGGACGCCGGTTCATTCGCCGAACGCCGGCCGGGTTGTCATCGCTCGTCCCCTTTACTTTTCGGGAAACACCGTCATCGTCGACCATGGACTGGGACTGTTCTCGATGCTGGCCCACCTCTCTGCGATCGACGTGCGCGAGGGCGAGCGCGTCAATGCGGGCCACGTCGTCGGCAAAGTCGGCGCGACCGGGCGCGTCACCGGGCCGCATCTGCACTGGGCCGTGCGCGCTGCCGACGCGCGCGTCGATCCGCTGTCGCTGCTTGCAGTACTCGGTACTGCTAACCCTAGCCCGCTAGCCCCTAGCCCCTAGCCCCGACCCGTGGCGGTAAGACTGGCGACCGTCGCGATGAGCTCGTCCATATCTACCGGCTTGGTGACATGCATCTGATAGCCGGATGCCAGCGACCGCTCAGTGTCCTCGGGACGCGCATAGGCGGTGATGGCGACCGCCGGCACGTGACCGCCGCGATCGGCCGGCCGTTCGCGCACCCGTCGAATCAGATCGAACCCGTCACGATCCGGCATGGCGATATCGCTCAGCAGGATGTCCGGCACTTCGCGGTCGAGGGCCGCCAGGCCTTCCTCGACGCTCGACGCCGCCGTCACCACCACACCGCGCGACCGCAGCACTTCCGCAAGCAGCTCTCTGGTGTCGCTGTCGTCGTCCACGACGAGCGCCCGCACGCCAAACAAGGCAGCCGCGTAGGGACGCCGTGCGGGAATCACGACCTCGCGGCCGCTCTTGACGGCGGCTATCCGCACCGGTTGAACGAAGGGCAGCGAGATCATGAACGTCGCGCCCTGGCCCTTGCCCGGGCTCGCGACGTCGACGCGGCCGCCGTGCAGCTCGACAATGTGCCGGACGATTGCCAGTCCCAGGCCGAGTCCCTGATGGGTACGCGTCGTCCCGCTGTCGCCCTGCCGAAACCGATCGAACACGTACGGCAGCACCGCCGGCTCGATCCCCTCACCGGTGTCGGACACCTCGATCTCGAACTGCGATTCCTGCCCGCGCAGCGTCACGATGACGCGCCCGCCGCGAAGCGTGAACTTGATGGCATTCGACAGCAGATTCCAGATCACCTGCTGCAGGCGCGCCTCGTCGCCGGAAATCAGGCTCTCGCCGGGGCCAGCGTCGACCTTGACCGTAATGCCCTTCGCGGTGGCCGCCGGCTGAATCGCCTCCACTGCGGCGTTGATGGTCGCCGTCAGGTCCACCGGCTGGACGTCCAGCCTGAACTTGCCGGTGATCACGCGCGACAGGTCCAGCAGATCCTCGACCAGATCGAGCTGCGCGAGCGCATTGCGCTCGACGACTTCGAACGCGCGTGACATTTTCTCCTGGCTCACCGCGCCACCCCGTAGCATGCGCGCCCACCCGAGCACGGCGTTCAACGGGGTCCGGAGTTCGTGGGACAGCGTCGCGAGGAACTCGTCCTTGGCGCGGTTCGCCGCCTGCACCTGACGATAGGCGCGGGCGTTCTCGACGGCCAGCGCCGCGCGATACGCCATGTCGTGGGCAAATCGGAAATCGACGTCGCTGTAGGTGCGGCCGGAGTCGGCGTAGACGAACGTGAGCGCGCCGAAGGTCCGCCGGTGCGCCGTCAACGGCACGACGATCATGCTCGGCCGCATCAGCGCAGTACCAAAACCGATGACGTCGGCGACCGCTGAACCGGCGCTGCTCGCCTGCGCCGAGTCGATGTGAGAGACCGCCAGCCGCTGCACCTCGCCATGTTCGTCGACGACGTCCACCGCGCACCAGTCGGCAATCTGCGGAACGGCGAGTTGGGCAACCGTTCGCAGTGTTTCCTCGTAATCAAGTGAACTGCCCAGCGCCGCGCTCGCTTCCGCAAGAAACGCCGTCTGGCGGTTCGCGCGCTCTGCCTGCTCTCTGCTCCGGCGCTGCGCCTCGAACAGCTCCGCGCTCGCAATCGCGGCCGCCGCCAGGTTCCCGAGCGCGCGCGCCGTCTGGACCTCGACCTCGTCGAACTCGTGCGGCGTCCGGTAATAGAAGACCAGCGTACCGGTGCCGTGCCCGCCAATCGTCAGCGGCACCGCCATCATCGATTCGATCCCTTCCTGGCGGAGCGCTCGTGCGCGATCCTCGAGCAGCGGCGTGTCGGCGACCGAGCTGACAATCAACGGCTCGGTGAACGCGACGGCGCTCACGTCCTCCCCGCGGAACGACTCGACGAACATGCGGCTGAAGGCTTCCGAAATGCCATGGGAGGCGCCAATACGCCACTGCTTCTCCCGCGGGTCCAGCAGCCACACGGCATACCCGTCGGCTCGAAGCAGCGTGCGCGCGAGGACGACGAGCGCCGGCAGGACGTCGTGCATCTTCGGCGAACCGAACAGCGTCCCGGATGCCGCCACCAGCGCCACCAGGCGCTGCCGCAGGTCCGCATGCCGCGCCTCCGCCGCGGCCAGAGCTTCCTCCGCCCGGCGCCGCTCCGAAACATCGCGGGCAATCTTCGAGGCGCCCACCACCCGGCCATCGTTGTCGCGAATCGGCGAGATGGTGAGCGAGATGGGCAGCAGCGTGCCGTCCTTGCGCCGCCGCATCGTCTCGAAATGGTCTACGGCGCGGCCGGCGCGGATCTCGCGGAGCACATGCTCCTCTTCGGAGAGCCGGTCGGCTGGGACGATCAGGGTGATCGACTGGCCGACGGCCTCTGCGGCGGTGTAACCGAACATTCGCTCGGCCGCCAGATTCCACGAGGTGACGACCCCGTTCAGATCCTTGCTGACAATGGCATCGTCAGAAAACTCGACAATCGCCGCCAGGCGGCGCGCCGCAGCGTCCAGAGAGCCGTCCATGATGGGAGCCCGATTGTAGCGCGCTCTGTCGATGGCTGGGGCTGGCGCGGCAATTGCTATTGAAATCGCGGGAGGTTTCAGAATGCGTTATATCGTCGCGTGGATGCTCGGCGTGCCGTTTTCGGTGATCGTTCTGTGGTACATCGTCGGCCATTCAGCCTGCGGGTAAGCCACTCACCTGCTGCCGGCGCCGCGATTCCGCTCAGAACTCGATGATGCCCATCACGGGGTAGTGGTCGGAGCCGAGGCGATCCGGCAGTCGTGCGACACGCAGTAATCGCGCACGCCCGCGGGCCCGCAGATGGTCGAGGCTGGCGCGCAGGCCGAGCGGTCCTTTCCAAGTCGTCGTCGCGCGATCGTCCCCGTCGGGAAATGCCTGGCGCAGTACTTTCAACGCTGGCTCTCGCGACCCGAGCCATGTGTTGAAGTCGCCGCCGAGCACCGTGTCGTCCCGCGTCGCGGCCAGCGCCTCGACGAGCGCAGCGGCTTGTCGACGGCGCGCCGCCAGCGGTCCACCCCGACTCAGCGCGAGCGCCGTGTCCAGGTGAACGTCCACGACGCCAAGCCGCCAGCCCGATCCCGATCGCGTACGCCCTTCGATGACAGCGAGGGCCGCCGCACGGCGCTGGTGTTCGAAGGGCAGTTCGATGACGGCCGGCGAGTCGAGCGGCAGCGTCGACACGATCGCGTTGCCGCGATCCTCCGGCGCATCGGGGTCGCCGCCGTTGCGCATCGACGGGACGTACAACAGCGATAGGCGCTGGTCCCTCACAAACCGGTCGATGTCTGCTCCCCGCTTGCCGAGATTCCGCGCTCCGACGCGCGACGGTAGGTGCAGGCGTACGGACGTCCGTGCGGGTACGCCGCCGTCACGGCGATAGGCTTCCTGAAGAAGCAGGACGAAGTGCTCGATTCTTTCGCCGCCCGTGTACGTGCCTGACTGGAGCCGGCGAATCAGCTCGCGCACGTCGCCAAAGCCCGCGTGAACGTTCCAGGTGACGATCGCGAGCCTGTCCACAAAAGCCGGAAGATCCGACGGGGGGCGGCGGTAGTACAGAACGGGACCGACCGTTGCACACCAATCGCTCAAGGGATGTCGATCCCGGGTCGCCGTGGGTGAGATCCAGACGAGCAGCGGCTCGGGATCGGGCACCACATCGCGGCACGTCTGCGGAGGAAGCGCGGTGGTTGCGTGGTGATGCGAGGTGCAGCCGGCAACCGCCGCGGCAAGCACCGCGGCCGCTATGGTGGCGACGACAGACGGTTGGGACTTCGTCGACGAGAAGAAATACCTGCGGGCGGAATCGCTCGTCACCGACGGCGGCGGCGTGGTGTCGCGGGCTCGGTAATCAAGCGGAAATCGCGGACGGCCTGGAGTGGCCCGAGGTGCATCTCTTCGCGATCGCGGGCGATCTCTTCCCGGAGTTCAGCCGTTCGCCGCCGGGCCTTCGACATGCGGTCGCTCATCTCGCGCAACCGTCGAACTGTTTCCGCCAAGAACGACTCGGCCATACGATCGACTCCTGCCCGTGTACCAAGCGAATCGTATGCCAGGACAACCCGCACGGATCCGGTGACATTCGGCCGCTGAGGTCCGCACGTAAAGAGGTCATGTCGCGTGTCGAGTTCATCGCGCCCCGATCCCGGCCCCGATCCCGGCCCCGATCCCGGCACCGATCCCGGCACTGGCGAGGGGGCGGACGTTGTCACACCCGGACGAGCACGCCCCTCGCCTGCTGACCGGTCGCCTGTGCGATAGCCGACGCGTACAGCGCGACCTGGCGACGGTACCGATCCTCCCCGACGGCGGCGAGCTCGCGATCGGTCTTGTAGTCGACCACGGTCCACGCGCCGTGCTCCTCAAAGGCGAGGTCGACGATCCCCTCCACCATCACACCGTCGCCATGCAGACAGGTGACGGGCGTTTCGCGCCGGCATGCCCCGCGGCGGCTGGCGCCTCGTGCGCGCGCCAGCAGATCGTGCGCCAGCACGCGTTGGACCGTTTGCGCTGCGGCGATCAGCTCGTCTGCCGGCGCGGACAGAATGCGGCCGTGAACCTCTGTCAACGCATCAATGGCCGCGCGGTCTGCCTCGAGCGGAACGGCGGCGAGCACGGCATGCACCAGCTCCCCGAATCGTGACCCGCCCGGCCGTTCGGGTCCGCGCGCGTCGACCACGGAGACCTGCGCGGCCGCGCCCGATGCAGATCCGGCTTCCGCCTCCACTGCACCGCGACCTCCGCGCGACGGACCCTCGTCGTCGAACAACCCGCGCTGTTCAGACAGGGGCGCCGCGGTGCCGAGCCTCGTCAGTTCCTCTCCCGGCGCGTCGTCGATTGCTGCCCACTCCGTCGCCGTGAGCACCGACACGGAAGGCCGCGATCCATCTGCAATCGCCGTCTCCCGCTGATCGCGCCATCGCGCATAGTCACGATGGCCGTCGGCCACCACTTTGTCCGGCACGTCCTTGACGATCAGCGACTCCCGTCGGATGCCGATCCCGGGCTCGACGCCCAGATCGAGCGCGTGCGGATCCCACCAGACACAGGTGTACGGCGCGCCGGCGCGCTCGTTGACGTGGGCGCCGGGACAGACCGTCGTCGGCGTCGCCGGCTCGCCGTCAGGACGCCGCCACACCGAATCGGTTTTGAACGCCGGGCAGCCCGACGCCGGTTCGGCTTGCCGCCGCGCCGCGGTCGGCGGATACAGCGCGCCGTTCAATGGACTGGTCCAACCGCCGTCGTACTCGATGTCGCCGACGGCCGGCACGACCAGGAGATCGCGCGCGCGCGTCGCGGCAACGTAAGCGATCCGGACGCCTTCCGCCGCGTCGCGTTCAATCTCCAGCGGCTCGTGCGCCGCCAGCTCGCTCGGCGTCCAGCGTCCGAGGCGCAGGTAGCAGGCGTTGCGGTCGCGATCGATCAGGCGATCGGCGCGGTCGGTGTTCAGCTTCGCCGTGATGTCCGCCAGGATGACGACGGGGAACTCCAGCCCTTTGGCCTTGTGCACGGTCATCAACCGGACGCCGTCGCTGCCTTCTTCGAGAATCGGCGCTTCGGCCGCCTGGCCGCCGTCCGCCTCGGCGCGCAGCTCCTCGACAAACCCGCGGAACGACATGCCGCCCGACATCTCGTATTGGCGCGCGAGCTCGGCGACGTGCAGCACATTCGCCAGCGCCTGTTCGCCCGCCGGGCGCAGCACGAACGCCACGTGCGCACGCGTGGCGCTGAGCAGCTGGGTGATGGTGTCGGCGAGCGGACGATAGTTGCGCCCGGTGTGCAGACGCCGGAGGAGATTCAGCGCGTCGGCAACCGGCTGCTGATCTCGTGCGACGGCCGCCGGTGTGCGGAACGGATGACAGGGGCCGTGTGCGTGGCGGTACTCCATCAGCGTCCCGTCGTCGATCGCGAACAGCGCCCCGCGCAACGTGGCAAAGACCGACAGCTCGTCGTCCGGCCACTCGATGGCCGCGAGCGCGGCGCGCATCGTGTCCACCTCTTCGCGGTCGTGAAACGACTTGCCGCCGACCAGGAGGTGCGGCACGCCGCGCGCTTCGAGCGCATCGACATAGGGCCTCGTGACATCGGCGCCGAAATGCAGGAAGCGCCGGAACAGGATGCAGACGTGGCGCGGCTCGATCGGCACGGTCATCGGCAGCTCGTCGCGTGCCGTCTTCTCCGTGACCGTCCAGCCGCTGCGGGTCAGCAGCCAGGATACGAACGCGCCGACGGCGTCCGGCAGCGACTTTCTCGATCGCATAGGCCGGCGACGCGGCGCTGACCGTAGGGCTCGGGCACAGGGAGCGCGACCACGGCCGGCTGGCCGGGATGATCTGTCCGGTACGGCGACAGCTCTTCGTACTTCGCCTGCAGGGTCGCGCGATCGCCGGTCATGTGCGGCGCGAACGCGGCGTTGATGGCGCGCTGGATCGTCGGGGTTGACCTGAAACTGGTGTGCAAGTACGCCTGTCTGGCCCCACGCGACACCAGCATTTCGCACACGTCCCGATAGGTTTCGACGTCGGCCCGCCGGAAGCGATAGATCGCCTGTTTCGGATCGCCGACGATGAACAGGCGGCCTGGTTCGGGCGTGATGCTTCGCCAATCGGTTCCTGGCTCCTCGGCGCTCAGCCGCAGCAGGATTTCCGCCTGCAGCGGATCGGTGTCCTGAAACTCGTCGACGAAGAGGTGGGTGAAGCGCGCGTGAAACGAGCGCCGCACACCGGGATGCGCCACGAGCAAATCGCGCGCGCGCAGCAGCAGATCCACGAAGTCGAGCGCGCCCGCGCTGCGCTTCAGCGCTTCGTAGCCGGTGACCACGTCGCGGAGCTCCTCGCGCAGCAGCGCCGCGAGGTCGCCATCGGCGGCACGTTGAAACGCGTCGAGCTCGCTGGTCAAGGCTTCGTAGGCGGCCCAGACCTCGTCGCGGGACAGCTGCGGCCCGTACAAACGGTCGCGGCCGCGCCGCGCGCGCCGGAAGTCGCGGTTCTGGGCCAGATCGACGACGCGCGCCTCCCACCCGTCCGAATCCCTCACGTCGAACCGCTCGGCCGTCCGCACCTCGTGGCTCAGGTCGCGGACGAAGCGCGTGTCGTAGAAAAGCGGATCGCGCGGCGACGAGGCCTGCGCCGTCAGCGCCGCCAGATCGTGCACACGGGTCAGGACGCGGGCCAGCTCGGTGTCCCGATCGAACGGGTCGCGGCGCCACGCGCCGTCGAAGTCGCGCCATTCCGCGAGCTCTCGCCCCGCTCGCCGAATCCGATCGATCGGCCCGTCGTCGTTGTCGCGTCCGTCACGCGACCAGACGCTGCGCCGCAGAGCGCGGCGTACGCCTTCGGGCGGATCCTCCAGGCGTTCGCTCAGCCAGACGCGGAACGCCTCGTCGAAGATCCGTTCGGCGCGCGGCTCGGTCAGCACCTCGAACAGGGGATCGATGCACGCTTCGACCGGCCGTTCGCGAAGCAGATCGGCGCAGAAGCCGTGAATCGTGCTGACGTGCGCTTCCTCCAGGCGTTGAATGGCGTCGGTGAGGCGCGCCTGAACCTCGGACGCGGACGCCCGTTGACGCAGGCCCTCGAGCTCTTTTCGGATGCGGAGCTTCAGCTCGCCCGCGGCCTTTTCGGTGAACGTGACGGCCACGATCTGCTCGATGCGCGCGCGGCCGCGTGCCAGCACGTTCAGAATCCGCGCGACGAGCTCGGTGGTCTTGCCGGTGCCAGCGGCGGCCTCCACGACCACCGTGTGCTCGAGCCCCTCGCGGATCAGTTGCCGATCGTCGTGATCCGGCAGCTCGGCGGCCTGCCCCGGGCGAAGTCGAACGGTCATGGCTTCCTCCGCAAGTCGAGCAGATCGGCCAACGGCTCCTGCGCCTTGAACCGGCTGACGCGGCGCTCGGCGGTCGGCCCGCACACGGCGAAAAAGTCGCACCAGCTGCAGGCCTTTTCAGCCGGGGCTGGCGCCAGGAACCCGGTTTCGATGGCGCGGTCGATGATTTCGAGGACCTCCACGCCGAGCCGTCGCGCCGCCGGCGTCAGCGGGATGCGAACGTCGCGGTATCCGCCGGCGGTCGTCGCGTAGTACAGCCGTCCTTCGGCGACGGGACGATCGAGCGCCTGCTCGAGGGCGAGGGAGTACAGCACCGGCTGCAGCACGGCGCCGCCGCCGACCATCATGTACTCCTTGCCGCGATACTTTCCGGTCTTGTGGTCGGTGACGCGCAGTTGCCTGGTCTGCTGGTGTTCTTCGATGAGATCGATCGAGCCGTGCAGCTGAAAGCGGCCATCGATGGTCACCGGCTCCCGGCGGCTGCTTGGATCGCGCCCGACGGCGAGCGCGCCGCCGTCCTGATAGCCGAACGCCCATTCGAAGCGCAGCGGCAGCCACTCTCCCCCTGCGCGGGCGATTTCGTCCACCCACAGACGCAGGTCGCGGTGGAGGGCGCCGATTTCGTCGTGCCACACGCGATCGATGGCGGGCGCGAGAAGCTCATACTGCTGTCCGGCAATGCGTTCGACCACCTCGTCGAGGGTCGCCAGGGCGTGCAGGCGATTGGATTCCGTCACCGGCAGCGCGTTCTCCGACTGCAGGCGGCGGTAGAACGCCGTCTGCATTTCATGGAACAGGCTGCCGCGCGTCAACGGGTCGAGACGCTGGAGCGGCTCGAGATCTTCCGCCGGCCGGATCCGGTAAATCGCGCTCAACAGGAACTGGTAAGGACAGACGGAGTACTTCTGCAAGGCCGACAGCGAGTACCGCCGAGCGCTCAACCGATGCGCCGACAGAATCGGCTTCAGCCGCTCGGTCGCGGCGACGATGCCGTCCCAGTGCGACCAGCCGCGCTTGGCGCGCATGAATCGTTCGCGAACGGACCGTTGCAGCGATTCGTTCAGCTGCAGGATGTAATGGGCGCGGCCGCGCGCGCTGGCATCCGGCTCGCCGTCGAGGGCGCGAAGCGTCGACAGATCGTGTTCGAGTGCATCGATCGCCTCGTCCCGGTCGGCCGGCGCCGGCCACGCGAGCGTGGCCCGCGACGCCCGAGCGGCGGCCTGCTGCAGCTCGTCGGCGCTGGGGACGCGCCCGGTCATGGCGCGCCACACTTCGAGCGCGTAGAGCGACGGGACGCGCGGCCGCCCCTCGCCGACTTCCACAGTCGGAAACGACACGTACAGACGGGACTCGGCCGCTCCGACCGCAAGGCGCAGCTGCAGTTTCTCCAGGTCCGCCCGGTCCGACTGAAGCGGCAGCCCGGCGTCGAGCCGCTGCCGCGCCTCGTCCAGCAGCAGCGGATCCTCGCGCGGTTTCTGCGGAAACATCCGCTCCGCCAGGGCGGGAATGAACACGACGTCGAAGCTGCGGCCGCGCAGCTGCGAGGGGCTGCCCACCAGGACGCGGCCGTAGCGGCGCAGCGGTGCGTCGGCTTCGACGGTCGACAGCCGATTCGCAAGGACTCGCGCCGCTTCGTCGAGCGTGACCGGTCCGACGGCGCCCATCGGCCGCAGGTCCGCGAACACACGCAGCACGCGGTCCGGCCGCAGCAGCACGCGTGGCGCCAGCGCGTCGAACAGGTCCAGCCATTCGGCCCACGTCGCCTGTACCGGCCACGCGGCCAGCGTCCGCATGATCGGCAATGCGAACGCCGCGAGATGATTGAGATCGTCGATCTTCCGCTCCAGCTGCGCGATCCGGCCCGACTCTGGTTCGGTGCGCACGAGCTCGCGGCGCTGCAGTTCGCATTCGTGCGTCAGCCCCTTGAGGCGGCGCTCCCACCGATCCTGACCGGCCACGACGCGCGACTCGGCCAGCAGGCGTTCCCACTTCCACGGCGCACGAAACGCCCGGCGCGCCGGCGTGTCCGGCCGTTTCGAGTCGATCGTTTCTTCATCTGGTGAAGCCGCGGCCTGCTGTTCCGCGCGCTCGCCGAGCGCACCAAACACTTCATCGTTCGACGTCGGAAACGCGCCGGTCGTGGCGACGGCGGTGGTCTCCGGCACCTGTCCCAGCGAGAGGTACTCGGCGAACCGCCGCGCCGACAATCGGTCGAGCGCGCAGGCGATCAAGGCCAGAAACGCCCGGCCGGCAGGATGCGGGCGCCGCGTGCCGCGCTCGAAGTACACCGGTACGCCGGCGCGCTCGAGCGCGTGTTCCAGCAGGCCGGCATAGTGCTGCGGCGCGCGGAGCGCGATCGCCATGCGATCGAACGGCACGCCGCGGCGCGCCTCGCGCAGGACCCGGCGCGCGATTTCGACGGCCTCCCGCCCTTCACCCGGCGCCGAGAACAGCTCGACTTCCTCGAGCGGATCGGCCGGCGGCGGCACCGTCTGGGCAAACAGGTGGCGGCGGACGCGGCCGAGACCGGCGGGCTCGCCGCGATCGAGCAGGGTTGGCGGCGCCAGCGGCCTGAGCGCCTCGAGGGTCGTGGCGTCGCCGGCGGGGATCGTCACCAGCGCGTCCTGGGCGCGAGCGATGAGCGCGTGAACGAACGCGCGTTCCGCCGCATTGGTGATCGCCGCGTCCAACAGGACGAGGCGGGCAGCAGCTGGCGGATGCGCGGTTGCCCCTTCGGCCGCCGCTTCGGTGGCGACGCGCAGAAAGGCTGCACGGTCAACCGCCGAAGCGGCTTGAAACTGCCCATCGAAACGCTCGAACAGATCCGCCAGATCGCGGCCCGCCTCGGGCAGGACGCGGAGCGCGGGCGGCGCGACGGCGGCGACGGCCAGCGCCTCGAGCGATCGGGCCAGCGCGCGGGGAAATCCGGGCGTTCGGGCGACCGGCGCGAAGTACGTCAGCGCGCCGTCGCGGTCCGCGTCGAACAACGCTCGCGCCGACACCGCCTCGACACCGAGCGCCGTGGTGGCCGATAGACGCTGCCGGGCCAACAATGGCGCCGCGAGTCGCGCGGCCAGCTGCGTGAGGCTGAAGCGATAGAGGCCAAACGTCGCGCCGCGGCCGCGGGCGACCAGGCGCGCGAAGTCGTCTGCGGCGCCGCGCGACGCCGAAACGATCAGGACTTCCGAGGCCGGCGGGACCGCAAGGACAAACTGGCGCGCCGCATCGAGGCGGGCGGCGGCCGAATCGGACACGACGATGTGCATTGCGGACTCCTTCCGGACGCCATGCCGGATATTCGGTAACGACCGCGCTGCGCGGCCGTGCTGGGAACAGTAGCACGATCAGGGAGGGATCAGGGATTCGGGAGTACGGATTCGGGATTCGGGATTCGGGATTCGCAGCGTGACGGCGTGACAGCCTAATCCCCAATCCCTAACCCCTAATCCCTGATCTCAGTCCCTTCTACGCGGACGTGAAAGTAGTCGGCGGACTCGTGGACGATCAGCGGTCCAGCGAAGATCTGACTCAGGCGAGGGCCCGTCAACACGTCTCGTTTCGGTCCATCGAACGCGATGCGTCCGCGCTCGAGCAGCACGACCCGATCGATCTCGGGGATGATCTCCTCGACATAGTGGCTGACCAGGAGAATCGTCGTGCCCTGCCGCGCCACGTCGCGGACGCGCTCCATGAACGCATGGCGCGCCACCAGGTCCAGCCCGCGCGTCGGCTCGTCGAGCACCAGCACTTTCGGCGTGTGCACCAGCGCACGGGCGATGAGCACGCGGCGCGCTTCTCCCGTGGACAGCGTATCGAGCGTTCTCGTCGCCAGAGTCGCCGCCCCAACTCGATCGAGCGCCTCGAGCGCCTGGGTCCGCATCGCCGCCGTGACACGCTGGTGCGCGAACACGCCGTGAGTGGCAAAGAACCCCGACGCCACCGCGTCGAGCGCGTTCACCACGCCATTGGAGTTGCCGTGGACGAACCGATCGTGCAGGTCGGCCGACACGATGCCCATCTGCGATCGCAGCTCGAAGACATTCCAGCGGTCGCGTCCGAACAGGCGAATCGGTGGCTGGCCTCGTCGCGGTCCATCAGGGGATACAGCTGCAGCGTCAGCAGCCGCATCAACGTCGACTTGCCCGCGCCGTTGGGACCCAGAATGGCGGCGTGTTCGCCGACGTCGATCGACAGCGTGAGGTTGTCGAGGACTCGAACGCCGCCGAGGACGACAGAGGCGTTAGACAGCTGCAGGAAGGACTGCACTTCGGACTGTTGAGCCTTGAGCCTTGAGACTTGAGACTTGAAACTTCCGCCGTGGAAAGCGGCCGGCGGCTACCAGAGGCCGCCGGCGATTTCGCAACGCGCTCCTACTCTTGTGCCGCGGTCGTCGTGGCGCGGCCGCTGGCGGCACGCGTCCACTGCTTGAACCAGCTCATCATGTAGAGCTGCGTGCGAATGTAGTTCGACGGCTTCGACCCGGTGCCGTGATATTCCTCGTTGAACTGCAGCAGCTTGACCGGCACGCCCTTCACTTTCAGCGCCGCGTAGTACTCCTCGGTCTGCGGCATCGGCGTCCGCCGATCCAGCACGCCGGTCATCAGCAGCGTCGGCGTCGTCACCTTGCCGACCGTCATCAGCGACGAGTGCGAGAGCCAGTCCGACGGATCCTCCCAGAACGGCTTCTTGAAGAAGCTGTAGGTGAAGAGCGGGATGTCGGTGTGGCCGGCCATGCTCAGCCAGTCGATGACCGGACAGCGCACGGCGGCCGCCGCGAAGCGATCCGTGTGTCCGATCACCCAGCTCGAAAGCACGCCGCCGCCGCTGCAGCCCGACACGTACATGCGCGACGTGTCGACGTAGCCGCGGCCGACGACGGTGTCCACGCCCGCCATCAGGTCGTCGTAGTCGGGACCCGGATAGTTGTGATCGATGCCGTTGATGAACTCGCTGCCGTAGCCGGTGCTGCCGCGCGGGTTCGTGACCAGCACGACGAAGCCGTTGGCGGCGAAGTTCTGGAACATGTAGTTGAAGCCGACGTTGTAGTTGCCGAACGGCCCGCCGTGGATTTCGAGAATCAGCGGGTACTTCTTCGACGCGTCGAAGCTGGGCGGCTTGACGATCCAGCCCATGACCTTGGTGTTGCCGGTCGACGCGTACGTCACCTCGTCGATCTTCGCCAGCTGCTTGCCCTGGAGGACGTCGCCGTTGACGTCGGTCAGCTTCGTCACCTGACCCGGTTGACGGAGATTCACCTTCACGACGTCCTGCGGGTGATCGAGGTCCGACAGGATCCCGGCCGCGACGAGATCCTTCGAGACGGAGTCGAACGACAGCATGCGCCGGCCGGTCGTGATCGGCTTGACCCCGCCCACGATCGACGCGAACTGGATGTTCCGGGCGCCGCGATCGTCCGCGTCGAAATACAGCCCGCTGCCGTCCGGCGCCCACCGGAGATTGATCGGATCGCGGTCGTAGTCGCCGCTGATCTTGCGCATGTCGCTGCCGCCGCCGGTCAGCGGGATCACGAACAGATCGCTGACGGTGTGCGAACGGCCCGTCGGAGGATAGCCGGTGAAGGCCACCGTGCGGCCATCCGGCGAGACCGACGGGCGGCCCCAGTTGCCTGGCTTGTTCACGAGCTCGCGAATGGCGCCCGTCTCGACGTCGGCGACGTACAGCCGCGACGACTGATATTGCATGTCGGCGTCGGGCGACTGATTGCCGTCGAAGACAATCGACTTGCTGTCGGGCGTCCAGTCGATCGACGCGCCGCCGCGCAGCTCGCCCGCGCCGGCGCTCCACTTGCCCTTGGTCAGCTCGCGCGCGGTGCCACCGTCGGCGGGAACCACGAACAAGTGGGTGTAGCCGTCTTCGAGATAACCGACGCCGTCCTGCCGGTAGTGGATCGTGCTGACCACCCGCGGGGCGGGCGTCCATTTGGCCCCCTTCGGTTCGGCGGGCATCGAAATCGTCCACTTCTCCGCGTCGGGGACGAACATCGAGAAGGCGATCGATTTGCCGTCTGGCGACCAGCGTGCGTTGCGCGGCGTCTCGGTGATGTGGGTCACCTGCGTCGCCGGCCCGTCGGCGTCGACGTAGCGCACGAAGATCTGCGATCCCTTCGGCTCGCCGTCCGCGAGGTACATCAGCCGCTTGCCGTCCGACGACCAGCGCGGCGCCGATCCCTTGACGAGGAACCGGTGCTGCGATCCATCCGCGTTGAGGATCCACAGACTCGACTCCCATTTGTCCTCGAGCCGGTTCACGTACTGGCGCGCGTACACGATGCGCGACCCATCCGGCGAGATCTGGGCATCGCTGACGCGCTCCCAATCCAGCCAATGCTCGGTCGTGAGCAGCGTGTCGGACTTCGTCTCCTGCGCCCGAAGCGCTGCGCCACCCGCCAGGGCCGCACAGATCGCCGCCACCGCGAAGCGTCGCGCTGTCGTCATCTCATCCTCCGCTCTTGAAAGTCTTGTGACAGCTAGCCCCTAGCCCCGAGCCCCTACGGCTGTCCCGCCGTCGACGGCCGCTGCGCCGTCGCGCGCTCGAGGCCCTTCAGCGCGGCGCGGCGGTTCGGCATGCGGTTCAGCGACTGCTGGAACTGCGCCGCCGCTTCGGCCGGACGGTTCAAGTGGAGCAGGAGGTTGCCATACAGCTCGAACGACGGCTTGATCGGATCGGCCGGACCCGACGGCGCATCGAGGGCGACCTCGATGGTGGTCGCTTCCTTGATCAGCCGCTCGGCGGTCGCGACGTCCTTCTGGTTGAAGGCGATGACCGCGCCGACTTCCTTCTCCATGACCGCGAACGGCCGCGCTCGATAGGCGTTCGACCCGGATTCGGCCTGCGTGCGCATCGCCTTGAGCTTCTCGAGCGCCACGTTTGCCGTCGCGAGATCGCCGAGGTTGGCGGCGCTGATGCCCGCCGCGAACACATAGGCCGCGCTGCCGTCGTAGCCGGGCGCGCCGCCGTCCTTGACCGCGGCGGTCGGCAGCGCGAGCTTTTCCCACTGCTCGCTCTCGACCACCTGCCGCGCCTTCATCGAGGCATAGCCATCGCGGACGTTCGGCGCCGTGTCCTTGTCGGCCACCGCCTTGGCCTGGTCAACGCATTTCTGCGCGTCTTCGAACTTCCCCTGCTGGAGGTACGTGGTACTGAAGCCACGACAGCGTGTGGAAATCCTCGCGGCCGCGCGGCAGCTTCTTGGCCTCTGCCAGATCGACTGCGGCCTTGTAGGCCACGATGTTCGACGCCACGACGTCGTCCCACATGCCGAGCTGGACGAAGATGTGCGACGGCATGTGCAGCGCGTGCGCGGCCGACGGCGCGATCTTCGAGTAGGCGCGTGCCGCGTTGAGACTCAGAATGGCGTGATCGGGATCGTCGAACGAATGGATGATGTAATGCGCCGCGCCCGGATGTTTCGGGTTGCGCTGGAAGATCTCTTGCGAGATCGCCGCGGCCTGCATGGCGTTGCGCGTGTTGCTGACGCCGGGGCGTCCGGTACCGAGGAGTGCCAGCGCATACAGGCACGCAATCTCGTCGTCCGCCGGATACTTGGCGTGGAGCTTGGCCATCACGCCGGCGTAGGCGATATCGCGCGCCAGCTTGTCGCCGGCGCCGAACAGCACGTCCAGTGATTCGATCGAGATCGCGCTCCTTGCCCGCCGGCGCTTTCGCGGACCGGGCCGCGGCGGTCGGCGCGAGCCGCTCGAGCACGCGCCGGGCGGCGGCCAGATCCTGCTGCGCCCACAGCGGGTGGTTGTAGCTCATCGCCTCGCCCCAGTACGCGAGGGCAAAACCCGGGTCGGCTTTCTGCGATTGCTGGAACGCTTCCGCCGCGATGTCGAACTCGAAGTTGTAGAGCGCCTTCGTCCCCACGAGGAACGGCGCCTGCGCGGCCGGCTTGGCCGACGTGGGAAAATTGATCGTCCCTCCGAGCCCCTCGCCGCTCGGGGCGACCCTGGCCTCTGCGCGTCGCGCGCGAGGCGCCGCGGTCGCGACCGTCAGTGCCGCCGTAAGGACGAGGATCCGTTTCATTCCTTTACCTCCAGAGTAGGCGGTCATTCTACGCTCGTTCGAGCAGTGTACACTCGCGAAATGGCCGTCCCGCGAGCCTTCACACCGGCCATCCCCGGTTTCCTCGCGGCGTTCACCGGCACGCTGATCTTCAAGATCGCGCTGTTTCGTTACTCCACCTCCGGCGCTGAGGGGATTTCATCCGCGTTGGCCACCTGGCCCCGAATCGTGTTGTGCCTGGGGTGGGACATCGTGTCGGCCCTCATTGTCGCCGGCGTGGCGGCGATGCTCTGGTGGCCCGCCGCCGTGGAGGCGGTGTACGGCGTGTTTCTCGTCATCAGCTACCACATCGCCACCATCGTCGGCACACCGCTCGACAAGGCGGCGATCGACTTGCTGTTCTTCTACAACGCGACGCCGGGCCACACGGGTCGGCTGTTCGCCGACTCGGTCGTGCCGTACGTGACGCCTGCCGTCGTGATCGAAGCCGCGCTCGCCGCCGCGCTCATGCCGATCGTGTTCCTCTGGTGGCGGCGCCGCGCCGCGCGAGGTCCAGCGATCGGCGGCCGCGGGCTCGCAGCGTTCGCCGTCCTTGTCTTCATGACCGTCGCGGTCGTGCCCGGCCTGGCGAACGGGCTGCTGGCGATTCATACGTTCGGTCTCGAACGCAGCCCGCTGACACTCCTCCTGGGCTCGTACATGTCCGAACCGATCCGTCGCCTGGTGGGACGCGACACGACTCCGGCCGGCGATCCGTACTGCTTCGATCTGCACTCGCCGGTGCCAAGCGCGGGCGAGAACCCGCTCGCGAAGGCGACGCCGTCACGGACGAATCTCCTACTCGTGATTCTGGAATCGATCTCCGCGCGCAGTGTGTCGGCAGAGCCGACGCCGATGCCTTTTCTGGCCGGGCTGGGCCGATCCTCTCAAGGCGTGCGGTTCGAGAATCACTACACCCATTGGGCGCAGACGATGAAGGCGGCGTTCAGCATCTGGTGCGCCGAACTGCCGCATCCGGAATATCCGCCGATCACGTACGTGAACCCGGCGATCCCGTGCGTCAGTCTGCCGGAGGCGTTGAAAGGCGCGGGATACGACACGGCGCTCTTCAGCTCTGCCGATTTTGCGTTCGACCGTCAGGTACGATTTCTGCGTCACCGCCGCTTCGATGTGATGGTCGATCGAAACGAGATGCCCGGCAGTCAAGGCGCGTGGCAAAACACCTGGGGCATCGACGAGCGCGTGACGACTGGAGCCGTACTCGACTGGATTCGCCGGCAGCGCGCGACACAGCCCGAGCGGCGCTTTTTCGCCGCCTATAACATGGCAGCCGGTCATCATCCGTACGATACCCGGGATCGCCGTCGGGACGGTGGCTCGACGCCGATCGCGAAGCCGCCGCGCAGCGGGCCACGCTGCGCTTCGTCGACGATCGGCTGCGCGAGCTCCTGGACGGGCTGCGGAGCCAGCAGCTGCTCGACTCCACGCTGATCGCGATCGTGTCAGATCATGGCCCCGGATCCGGCCGCGCCGGGATGGGCCGCATCCGCGATGCCTCCATCTACGAGGGTTCCGTGCACGTGCCGCTCGTGCTGTCCGGACCTCAACTCGCCGGTGCCGGCGGCGCCGTGACGCTGCCGACCGGACACATCGATCTCGCACCGACGCTGCTCGGGCTCCTCGACCTCGAGCCGCCCGACACCATGAAAGGACGCGACCTGACGCACGGCAGCGAGCCGCGCGTCGTGATCCTGGCGACCCGCCCCCCGCTCTCGCAGATCGGCGTGCGCGCGGGTCCGTGGAAACTGGTGCATTGGGCGGAAACCGGCGCGAACGAGTTGTTCGATGTCGCCCACGATCCGGACGAACGCGAAGACGTGTCCTCCAGCCATCGCGAGCTGACCTCGACGCTCGATGCGATCGGCCACAGGTGGCAGACGCACTCACGGCATCTCATCGAGAACTACGCGGCCGTGCTCGCGTCCGTCCGGTCACCGCTGCTCGAGCCGATGAGCCTCCGCGTGGCGATTGTCGCGCCGTACGACTTGTCCGTCCCGGGTGGCGTCAACACGCAGATCCGCGGACAGGCTCGCGCGCTCCGTGCGCTGGGGCACTCGGTTGAAGTCTTCGGCCCCGCGTCAGGTCCACTGCCGGACGGCGAACACACGCTGGGGCGTGCGGTCCTGATCGCTCTCGGCGGCACGGAATCGGGGCTTGGCGTCGATCCACGCGGCTTCGCCGCGGTCGGCCGGCTCGCGCGCGGACCGTTCGACGTCATTCACGTTCACGAACCGCTGACGCCGCTCGTGCCCTGGCTGGTCGTCGGCGCCGCACGCGCGCCGCTCGTCGGCACGTTCCATGTGCATCGCGAATCTGGCCATCGGCTGTACGCGATCTGGAAGAGCGCGCTGGGTCCGCTCGTCCGCCGACTTCGTGTGCGGATTGCGGTGTCGGATGCCGCGAAGCGCACCGTGTCGACCCATTTTCCTGGCGACTACGAGATCGTCCCGAACGGGATCGACGTGGACGATTTTCGCCGCCCGCGGCCGCGTCCACAGGCATTGAGCGCCGGACGGCGGACGGTCCTGTGTGTCGGCCGGCTCGAACCACGCAAAGGCGTCGACACACTCATCCGGGCGATGGCGCTGGTTCGAGAGACCGCGCCTGATGTCCTGCTGGTGATCGTCGGCGACGGATCGGAGCGTGCAGCGCTCGGCACCCTCGCCGGCGACACGCCCACGGTGCAGTTCGCGGGCCAGGTGTCCGATGCCGACCTGGCCGCTTACGTTCAGGCCGCCGACGTCGTCTGTTCGCCGGCCCTCGGCGGCGAAAGTTTCGGGATCGTCCTGCTCGAGGCGATGGCGTGCGCCAAGCCGATCGTCGCCAGCCGTATCGAAGGCTACGAAGGGCTGGTCGGCTCGACCGGCTGCGCGCGGCTGGTGCCGCCCGGCGACGCCGGCGCGCTCGCGCGCGCCGTGAGCGCGCTCCTGATGTCCGCGGACGAACGACGCCAGCTCGGTGAGGCGGGCGCGGCGGCGGCGCGCGCGTATGACTGGACGGCGATCGGGCGACGGCTGGACGAGATCTACCGGCGCGTCGACGGCGACGCCAGGAACGACGGCGACCACACCCGGTTGCGCTCGATCAAGTAGGACCAGTCGGCCACCAGATCGGTCAGCGACGCCGCGCTCAGTGGAACCGCGGACGCGGTCGCGGGCATCACACCTGGAAACGAGACGCGGCTGATCGCGAGCGTGGGCGTCCGCGCGTCCACCAGGATCGACGCGCCCTCGCGATCGAGCCTCACGCCACCGGGCCGCACGGCCATGGCGCTCCGCATCCCGTTGCGAGGCGGTCCGAAGAGGTCGCTGCCGAGCGCCGCCGAGGGCCGGCGATCGCCGACCAGCGCAAGGACCGTCGGCAGCATGTCGACGTGGCTGGCGGGCGCCAGGATCCGGCGCGGCGGTCCGACCAGGCGCTCGGGACCCGCGATGATGGCCGTCGTCCAGATGTTGTCGTTTTCAGGAAGTCCGGAGGTGCGCCGCAGATCCATGTAGAAGCCGTGATCGCCGAGGACGATCAGGATCGTCCGGTCGCGCCGCTCGCGCGACTCGAGAAACGACAGCAGATGGCCGATCTCGCGGTCGGTGTACGTCAGCACCTGGCGATAACGCGGCTCGAGCGCTTCGCTCGTCGGCAACGGGCCGCTCGCCCGCATCGTCCGGCAGGCGGAACGGATAGTGCGTGCTGTACGTGGAGATGAACTCGAACAGCGGTGTGCCGGACGCCGCCGCGTCATGCCGCCGGATTTCGCCAATCCCGCGCTCCAGGATGTTGCGATCGGTCGGCGCTTCACCGTTGGCGACCAGATCGATCACCGTCGCGTACCAGGCCGGCAGCCAGTGGTCCTGATGATCGAAATGCGGATCCGCGCCGATGTAGGTCGTGTCGTAACCGAAATCGCGAAGCCGCGACGGCAGACTGTCGAACCGCCGGTCGGAGAAATCGGTGATGATCTCCTTGCGCCGGTGGGGCCAGGCGGAGCAATGAAACGCGAGCACGGACGGCGCGCTCGGAAACCCGTTCGACGTGAACGTCGGAAACACGACGCTGCGCCGGGCGAGCGCGTCGAGATTGGGTGTGACCGAGGGTCGACCGCCGCTGCCCCCAAGTGCATCCGCACGCAAGCTCTCGATCATCACGACGACGATGTCAGGCCTGTTCGACGGGCGCCACTGACCGCGTCGGGTCAACCCATCGATAGACGAGTGGGTACTCGTCGCTGAGCCACGCGGCGCCCGCCGGCAGTCCCACGACGGCACGCAGCTCGCGGATGGCATCCGTTTCCGATCCGCGCAGCGACGTGCGGTCCAGCCCCATCCACTCGCGCGCGAACGCGACTTCGATGGGAGGCGGCGGGCCGGGCCACGTGATCGTCGCCGGAAGGGTTAGCAAGGCGAGGCCGGCGACAATCGTGGCGGCGGCCTCAGGCCAGGACGTCTGCATGCCATCTGTCCAGTCCCGACGGATCAGTCGTGTCATCCAGGCAACCACGCCGAGAAAGAGCACGAGACCCACAACGGCGAGCGCGGCATTCGCCTTCAGCGGCTCGAGAAACTCGTTGGACGTCACCACGTGGACGCCGCGGAAGGTCCGGAAGACCGTCGGCGTCAGCGGAGCGCCGGTAATCGTCGCGACCGTGAGGTCCGCCTGGCCGGCGATCATCAGCAGCGCAAATATCACGCACGCGGCGATCGCGATCGCGCGACGTCCGGCCGGCCAGGCGCGGCTCAAGGCCAGCAACAGGCCGATGAGCACCAGCAGAGCGCCGGCATGCGCGGATGCGGCGGGAACCAGCTGTGCGAATCGATCGCCGATCGCTGTCGTCGGCTGACCGAGATAGCGCACCGCCACGCCTCCCAGGCGAAACGCGATCAGCAGCAGGCCGGCCTTGACGATCGGGTGCGCGCGCATCGCTTCGCATTGTATCAACGCATGTATGATGGCCTTCGGTGGCCAACATGCTGCGTGGCGTCGGCGGCGCGCTGGCACACGCCCATCTCGGGCTCGTGACGCTGGCCGTGGCGCTGCATGTCGTCGGCCTGATCATCACCGGCGAGCGTTGGCGCGTCGTGATTGCCGGGCTCGGCAGCCGCCTGTCGCTCTATCAGACGACGCTCATCAACCTCGCCGGCATCTTCGTCCGAAACGCGACGCCAACGACCGGGCTGGGCGGAGACGCGAGCCGCATCGCGCTGCTGCGAGCGCACGGCGTGCCGCTGCCGCAAGCCACCGCGTCGTTTGCCTACGTCCGGCTGGCCGAGGTACCGCCGCTGGCGCTGCTCGTCCTTCTCACCACGCCGGTCGTCGCGCAGCTGGCGAGCCGGTCAGTGTCGGCCGTGAGCGTGGCCGCGCTTCTCCTCGCGGTCGCCGCGGCGATCGTCTGGATGACACGCGAACGCCTGCGAGAACATCTGCGGGCGCTTTGGGCGCGCACGGAACATCTGCGGGTCGATCGGAGTGCCCTCGGGTTGGCGGTCTTCTACGCGACGCTGGCGCAAGTCGAGACGAACGCGCGACAGATCGTCGTCGCCGCGGCGTTCGGGCTGCCGCTGTCGATCCAGCAATCGGCGACCATCACGGCGATGACCATCGTCGGTGGCTTCGTTCCGACCATCGGCAGCATCGGTGCCATCGACGGCAGCATGGTGGCCGGCCTGATGCTGTGCGGCGCGAACGCCGAGACGGCGGTCGCGATCACGATCGTCGGACGTGCGATCTCCTACGGCCTCAGCACCGCGGCCGGCGCGCTCGCGCTGGCGCTGCTCGGCGGCCGCCGAGTGCTTCGGATGGTCAGCGAAGCGCAGAACGAATACGGCAGCCGCGGGTTGAAGGCGAGCGACGCGTCGGACAGGTTCGAGCGGCCCTTCACCAGATAGTCGGTCGCGGCCAGCCGCAGGCAATCCACGAGCGCCGACGCCCCCTTGAGGTAATTCGACACCGGCAGCGTTCGATCGAGATGGATCGGCAGGTCGCTGGCATGCACGCGCGGCGAGCTCTCGGAGAAGATCACGCGATCGCCGAACGTCTTCTGCATGAACTCGAGGAATTCAATCTCGTCACTGGCGACGAACACGTGATACGCGGACGCGGCTGCGTCGTCGAGCGCGCGGCGCACTTCCTCCGCATACGCCTGATACGACACGCGCCTGGTCTGGTTGTCGGTCATCAGCCCTGGCCGCCTCGTCGAGTCGGTGCCGCGATAATGCACGCCGACGACATAGGCGCCCGGCGTCACCGAACGCGGCGGTGGCGCGCGCGACCTCGTCGAGAATCGACGGCCGGACGTGGATGTGCGAAGCCACCAGGCGATGCACGTCAGCCCGCGGCACGCCGTAGGTCATCGGGTACAGATACGGCGTGGTGCCGTTCACCACGTCGCAGAAGCCGCCGTGCCGGCCGTATTTCGCCAACGATCGATCGAGGTGGACTTCGCCGCTCGACGATCGATCCTGGATCGGCATCAGGTCGCGCTCGAAGAAGTACGTCCACCAGTTCGGCCCGCGCGCCGGCGTCGACGTACAACGCGCTCCGGAAATCGACGCGGACCGCGGCCGCGCCATGCGCCTCCG
Source organism: uncultured Acidobacteriota bacterium (assembly GCA_963792175.1). Taxonomy (GTDB): domain Bacteria; phylum Acidobacteriota; class Vicinamibacteria; order Vicinamibacterales; family CAVVIG01; genus CAWBVG01. The sequence goes on along the minus strand of CAWBVG010000034.1, from coordinate 156,592 downwards.
CGTACGCGAGCGCGCCGACGACCGAATGGAACTCGGAAAACATGCCCGGCCCACGCCGACATCTTGCGAAGCCCCTGCCGCGCGTACAGCACGATCGTCTTGCCGCGCGACGTCCGGCTCCGGCAGGCAACCGCGCAGCCAATTGCGCACCGCCCGTCCCACCGTCGGCTTCGAGCAGATCTGGCGGCGGCGTACTTCTGTCCGACCTGTACCACTCACGCGCTGTTCATTGAGCGACGAGCTGGGTCTGCACGAGCTGGCGGTAGAAGGCCGACGTATTGAGCAGCCGTTCGTGCGTGCCGCTCTCGACGATGCGCCCTTCGTCGAGGACGACGACGCGGTCGACGGTGGCGACAGTCGACAACCGGTGCGCGATGATCAGCGTCGTCGGCCGATAGTCGAGCGTCCGCAGGGTCGAGCTGCACGATCGACTCGAGCTCCTGGTCGAGCGCGCTCGTCGCCTCGTCGAGAATCAGGATACGGGGGCGTCGCAGGACCGCTCGCGCAATCGCCAGGCGCTGCCGCTGGCCACCGGACAGCTGGACGCCGCGATCGCCGATCGGCGCGTCGTAGCCATCCGGGAGGCGATCGATGAACTCGTGCGCGCTGGCGAGCTCGGCGGCCGACACGATCTCGCTCGCGGTCGCGCCGCTGACGCCGTACGCGATGTTCTCGCCGATGGTGCGCGAGAACAGCGTCGGATCCTGCAGCACCGTAGCCATCCGGCGGCGGAACCACGCCGGGTCGAGCTCGCGCACGTCGCGGCCGCCGATGCAGACGCGCCCTTCGTCCGGATCGTAGAAGCGCAGCAGCAGGTTCAACACCGTCGACTTGCCGGATCCCGACTTGCCGACGAGCGCGACGACCTCGCCGGGCGCGATCCGCAGATCGATCCCTTTGAGCGCCTCCACTTCGGTACGGGCGGGATAGCGGAAGCGCACGCCTTCGAGCGCGATCGACGGCTCGAGCTCCTCAGGCCGATCGCCGCCGTCGAGCGGAATCTGCGGCGTCGCGCCGACCAGCTCGAAGATCCAGTGCGTGGCGCCGATCGCGCGCATCGACTCGGCCACGAACCGGGATGCGTTGCGAAACCCGCGCGCGACGAGCAGCGCGTAGAGGATGAACGAGATCAGCGCGCCGGTGGTGAGGCGACCGCTGACAATCAGGTGTCCGCCGACCCAGATGGCGAGCACCGCCGCGCACTCGCCGGCGACGAACGAGACCGCCCCGAGCGCCGACGCGGACGACGATCTTCCGCCGGGCGAATTCGAGCGCCCGCGCCGTCTGCCGCTCGTAGCGGTCCGCCTCCGCCTGTTCGCGCGAGAAGGCGCGGACGGTGCGAATGCCGCCGATCACCTCCGCCGCCGCCGCGCCCGCATCCGCGTGCGCGCGCTGCAGATCGGTGGACAGCATGCGTACCCGCCGGCCGAGCAGCGACGTCGCGATGACGATCGGCGGCACCGCCAGCAGCGTCAGCAGCGTGAGAGGCACCGACGTGTAGAACAGCAGACCGGTGCCGGTCACGGCAAAGACCGAAAACCGCATCGCGTCGGCCAGCTCCTCGCCGAGGACGATCTGCAGGACCGGCACGTCGGCCCAGAGCCGTGTCGTGATTTCGCCGGTCTCGCGCTGATCGAAGAAGTGGACGTCCTGGCGCAGCAGCGTTTCGAACACCAGCCGCCGCAGCCGCGCCGCGACGCGCTCGGCGCCGAGGTTGAAGCAGTAGTCGCGCACGAACGTCGCCACGCTCTCGACGAGCAGGATGCACAACCAGAGCGATGGCCAGCTGGTTGAGCCGCGCCGTCCGGCCGGCCTGCACGCCGTCGTCGATGATCAGCCGGATCACCTGTGGATAGGCCAGGCCGGTGCCGATGCTGAGCGCGACGAAGACGGCGCCGATCAGGTACAGGCGGCGCTCCGTCCAGACCAGCGCCGCGATCCGCCGCGCCTGCGCCGTCAACGGACGCACACGCCCATCCCCGCGAGCTGCGCGTCGATTCGCGACTCGAGCAGTTGGAACTTGCTGCCGGGTTCAATCGGCTGCTCCCAACGGTTGTGCCAGTGCCACGCGAACGCGCCCTCGTACAGATTCGCGCTCTGCGGCGTGCGCTTGAACGGCTCGAACGCCGGATCGGCCTGCCACTCGGTGTTGAAGAACGGCGACGGGAACACGGTGATCGATCGGCCGCGCTCGATGGCGCGCCGCATGTTCTCGCGTCCCCAGTTGTACTTGCCCGGCGGAATCTCGATCAGCCCCTGAATCAGCTCGGCGGCGAACTCGCTGCCCTGCCGGAGACGCAGCAGCGCCGGCGCGTACATGTTGTCGAAGCGGTCCCATTGATAGAGGAATTCCTGATCCAGGAACACGCCGAGGCTGCGCAGCAGCACCGTGTCCATATCGGCGTAAATGCCGCCGTATTTGTAGAGGATCACGATCCGGAACAGATCGCCGTCACGATACGCCCGCGAGTCGCGCTGGCTGTAGACCTTCGGATACGCTTCGAGCGGCGTGCCGCGGACTTCTGCGGCGGCATCGTAGATGCGAAGCGTGAGATGTGGCAGGAAGGGCTGCAGCCACTCGTTGGTGGAGAGGTCGCGATCGGACCACAGCGTCAGCGTGCACGCGGCACGATCCTGAGTCGCGAGAAACGCTTTGATCGGCAGCGCCTGCTTTCGTCCAAACGGCCTGACCGTCGGCCACAAGCCGCCGGACCGCTCGCGCCAGAACATGTGGAACGTGACCGGCTCCGATGGGCTGACGTCGGGCAGCGCGCGACAGAACTCCAGCGCTTTCCGCCAGTCGTGGTACAGGTCGTAATGAGTCGACGGGGCAATGGCGATCAATAGAGACAGCACCACGCGTACACCGGCGCCGGGACGTCGAAGCCGATGTACTGATAAAACCAGCGATCGCACTTGCAGCGCACGCCGATCTCCTGCCGGCGCTCACCCGAAAACCCGAACCCAGCCTTGTGCACGAGATACGAGAGCAGCGCCTGGTCCTGCCGGTGATTCCGGCGCGACGAGCCGGCCGGCGCGATGCAGTCCTTGTCCAGGGCGCCGGCCCGCCAGGGCACGACGATGTCGTGATAGACGCGATCGCGCACGGCCGGCGAGGCGTGACCGGTCGCCAGACCGACGAGCGTCGCGTCCGCGTTGGGACGAGTGGCGTAGTCCGCGGCGTTCGCGCCGAGGCGCGCGAACATCAGCGGGTGCGTCCACTGCCCCATCGTGCCGCTCGACCGGCGCACCCACAGTCCGTCGCTGGATCGCAGGCGCGCGTCGATCGGCTCGAGCGTGTGAAAGTACGACCCGGCATCGGTCCACAGCACGTCTTCCGGCGACCCACTCGCGCGCACACGCTCCACGACCTCGGCGACGATCACCGGTTTCCACGCGTACTCGCCCGCAGCGATCTCGATGTTCAGATGCGGTGGATACGCAGCGAAATCGAACTTGTGATAGAACAAGCCGGCCCACCGCGGGAGCGTCTGCACTTCGCGGGGCGCGAGGCCCAGGTCGTAACACTCCACCCGAGCCTTCAGGGCGCGCAGCGATTCGAGCATGTAGCGCAGCGCGCCGAAGTGATTCGACGAAGCGGCTGTCACCACGATCACATCGTGAAGCTTAGGACATTTCGCACGATGGTGCCATCGTGGGCGTGGTACGACACGTGGAACGTCGGCATCGCGACGCTCGATCGTCCGCTCGCCGATGTTCGCGAACTGGCGCCGCTCAAGCACGTCAGGTGGCTGCCGCCGCGTCCGCCTCTGTTTCTCGTCGCCGATCCATTTCCGTATCGTCATCAGGGCCGCGACTGGCTGCTGGTTGAAGAGTACGGCCATCCCCGAGGCGTCCGCGGACGGATCTCGCGTGTCGATCCGGACGACGCGGCCGCCGCCGCCACACTGCAGCCGGCGATCGTTCGCGATCGGCACGTCTCGTATCCCTGCACCTTCAGTGACGGCTCGGACGTGTATTGCGCACCGGAGATGAGCCAGGAGGACGGCTGCGTCCTGTATCGGCTGGGCGATGACGGCCAGTGGATCCCGCGCCATCATGTGCTTCGTGGCGCGCGGATCGTCGATCCGACGATCTTCCGCTTCGGCGATCGGTGGTGGCTGTTCTGCGCCGAACCGCCGCCTCGTCACACGAGCACGCTGCGCGCGTATTTCGCCGACGCTCTGGCCGGGCCGTGGACGGCGCACCCGCTGAACCCCTTGAAGCGCGATGTCGCGTCGTCGCGGCCGGCGGGGCGCCCGTTCGCGATTGGCGATCGGCTGTACCGGCCCGCGCAGGATTGCCACGACACCTACGGCGGCGCGGTCCAGATCATGGAGGTGCTGACGCTCACGCCAGCCGGGTTTCGCGAGACCGTCGCCCTGCGCCTCGAGCCGGATCCCGCCTGGCCGTACCCGGACGGCCTGCACCACCTGGTCGTCGACGGTACACGGGTTTACTTCGACGCCAAGCGCCGGCGCACCGATTTCCTGTTGCCGTTCAAGACGCGGCGACGTTAGCCCGCGCCGGCGACTGCGGTTCGCGGCGAGGAAGCGTCACGAAGAATGTCGTGCCGTGGCCGACCGCCGATTCACAGCGAATGGAGCCGCCCAGCGCCTTCACGCATTCGACGGCGATCGCCAGCCCGAGCCCGCTGCCCGAATTCCCCAGCTCGGAATCGAGATGGGCGTGCGCGCGGAAAAAGCGGTCGAAGACCGCCGGTTGATCGGCGTCCGGGATGCCCAATCCGTTGTCACGAATACAGACGGTGCAGACATCCTCGGCGCTGGCGTCGCCGCAGACGGCAATTTCGACGAAGCACTCGGATTTTTCGGGGTCGCTGTACTTGATGGCGTTCGAGACGAGATTGAGCAGGATCAGTTCCAGGTGCGCCGGGTCGCCGAACAGCGTCGGCAGGTCGGGACCGATTCTGATCGAGACGGCGCGGGCCGCGGCCATCTCCTCGAGTTGACGCGCTACCTCGCCCGCCAGCCCTGCGAGCTCGATGTCCTGCTGACTCGGCACATCGAGCGGATCGCCGAGACGCGCCAACCGCTGGAGATTGTCCACCAGCCACGACAGACGCTCGGCGTTCGAGCGGATTGTCGAGGTCACCTTGTCGAGCCGCGCCGGGTCCGATCGCACTCGCTCGTTGGTCAGCGCGGCGGCCGCGAACAGCAATGTGCCGATCGGATTTCGCAGTTCGTGACTCGTCATGCGGTTGAACGCCCGGATCCGGTCGTTCCGCTCCTGCAGCGTCGTGGTGTACTCGCTGACGAACGTGTCCACGGTGGTACGCATCAGGGTGCGAATCGACCGCGTCAGGCGCCGCAGCACCTCGAAACATTCCTCGGAGGTCGGTTGCAAACCCAGCCGCTGCGTCTCCGCGCTGATGAAGGCCTCGAGGATCTCGCCGAGAACCTCGTATTCGCGCAGCAGTTGATGAACGGATGCCTGCTGCTGGTGACGGAGAAGACCGAGTTCCCGCGCCTTGTCTATCACCGCGGCATTCGCGGCGATTTCCTCGTCGGCCGGCGCGTGCAGGTAGGCAGCGACGTTCGCAATGAGCAGCGGAATGTGATCGAGGAGCTGATCCGACGGAAACACGTCGTTCGGCTCGACGGTCAACAGCTCACGCAAGCGTCCGAGCCACTGCTCGGCGAGCGTGATACGCTCCATCGACACGCGTTGCGACACGATCGCAGCGAAACCTTCGGCGGTCGTCAGCATCATTTCAACTGTAGTGAGATTGAATCCCTAGCATAGCAGAACCGCAGCGCCGGATACTTCAACGACGATCGTTCGCTGGCGATGCATCGGGGCGCGGCACGAGCACGACGAACGGACTGCGCACGGCGCTCACGTCGTACGTCGAACGGATGAGCCGTTCGAGGTCGTTACGATTCTGCAAACCACGCGTGTCCTCACGCACGATGACGAATGCGAAGTCGTGGCGGCGGAGCCGCTGTTCGAGATCACGGCCGGCGGCTGTCCCTTCTCTGACGAACCGGCTGAGGTTGAAGGCATCGAGCAGCTGCGGGCGCTCGTCGTAGAGCACCGCGATCACAGGATCGGTCGAAAGATAACGTGTTCCTTGCGGCAGGAACTCCCCGTGTATCGCTCGCACCGCGGCTCTCGACGGGAGCGACTGCGCCCGAAGGGTCGCGATCACCGACGGGATGCCCGGCACTGGCAGTGAAATCGCCGCCAGCGCCGCCGCCATGCCTGCGAAGACGGCGGCCGCGGCGCGCGCAGGCAGTTGCCGATCGGCGATCGCGACGCCGGCGACGAACAGGCTCGCCATGTGCAGGTCCACGAGGTGATTGCCGACGGTGCCGGGCGACGCGAAGATCACGAGCGTCATCGCCGACACCGCGATCAGGATCATCTGCGGAAGCCCGAGTCGTCCGGGCCGGACGACCGCGCACACCAGCAGGCGACGATGACAGGGACCGCCACGAGCGGATCGATGGCGATCTCGCGAAGGAACTTCGGCACGGCGCGCCACACATCTGGCGATTCCATCCCGCCACTGATGGTGGCGCGGAAACTCTCGAGGAAGGCGCCGTGCGATGCGACCTCAACGAGGCCGGCGGCCAGGGTGAACAGCGCGAGGGTGCCCACCACGAACCACGCCGCCGCACGCGGCCGTGCCGAGGTCAGAAGCCACCACGCGATTGGCACCAGGTAGGCCAGCGCCGTCACCTTCGTCAGCGCAGCGAGGACGACGGCGAGGCCGGCCGCGAAGAGCCATCCCGACTGGTGATGTCGAACGCTGCGAACCGCCAGCGGAACCGACGACATCGCCAGCGCGAAGGCGAGATAGTCGGGATCGAGATCGGTGCAGTACTGCTGATAGATGACCGTACCAAAGACCGTCAGGGCCAGCGGCACGGCCAGACGTCGAGGAACCTGATGGGCGCGCAGCGCCGCGTACAGCGCTGCCGCGGCCGCCAGAACGCTGCCCTGCATCAGCAACACGCCGGCGTCAATCGGATCGAACCCGAGGCGCATCAGCAGCGCCTGTATCCCGAACAACAGCGGCATGTAACGGGTGCCGCCGTACCCGTCAGGACCGAGCAGCGGTCTGTAGAAATGACCGTGCGCGAGGTCCCACGCGAGCGCCGTCCAGATGTGACTGGTCACACCGTCGAACACCCGGCCCGGCCAGTACCAGACGAGCAGACGCACCGCGGCGGCGACCGCCACGATCGCCAGCGTCCACAGCGCAGCCAGCAGCCACGGATCACCGACCGCGGAACGCGCGCTCGAGAGACGTGGCACGCCGCTGGCGGTGATCACGTTCCGCCTGAATTCAACGGCCTGGAAGAAGACCGGCGAGGCTGGTATCGACCCGCGTGCTCGCGGTGAGCGCGGTCGTGACGATATCCTCGAGTTCCGCGCCTTGTTTCTCGAGGCGGTTCTTCAAGCCGGCATCCGCCGGAAACTGCTGGTGCGCGGCCGACCACACGTCACGCGCTTTGGCGGAGTTGCCGAGCCTGAAATATCCGTCGCCGAGCGCCGTGCGCACGCGCAGGATCAGCGCCGGCGGCGAGTCGGCGGTCGTCATCGCCAGCGCCTGCTCGAGGTCCGCGATCCCTTGCGGCACGCGGTGAAAGATGAAGTTGTTGTAGTACAGGTTGATCAGACCGCGCACGTAGTACGCCAGCGGCGTCGGCTGTTGCGCGATGGCCCGCGTCAACGCGCCGATCGCGTCGCGACCGAGGTAGAGACGCCGGATGTCGCCGGACGTCGGCACCTTGTCGACGTAGGCGAGAGCCAGGCTGATCTGGACGTTCGGCCCGCTGCCCTTCTGCTTCGCCAGTTTCTCGAGCACGCCAATCGGCCGATCGAAATCGCGCGCGGGGATGGCCAGCTGGCGATAGTCGGCCGCGAGCTGGAGATTCTCGGGGTCACTCTGGACGGCGCGCTCGATCTCGACGAGGCTGCGCATGTCGCTTCCGGCGTCCGCAACTGTCGCGCCCGCCACGAAGAACGCCAGGAACGGGAAGACCGCAAAGAACATTCTCACTGGTGGCGTATGCTCTTGCGGCCTTTGCGGTCTCCCGTGCGCGGCTAGCGCTCGAAGCGGACCTGCAGCCGAAACTGGCGGTACTCGGAGTTGTAGAACGACCCGAACAATGGCGAGCCGGTGTTGGCCTGCACGTCGGTCGGCAGGAACGCGCTCAGCGCGTTGTAGGCGCGGATGCCGATCCAGGGCTGCAGCTTGAAGATCGTGAAGCGATGCTCGACGCCGAGCTCCAACCGCGCATAGGTTGGAAAGCGGAGCTGGTTGCGGGGGCCGACGAAATCGAGCGTCTCGTTCACCGCGGAATATGGCAGACCCGAACGCCAGTCGGCGATGCCCAGCAGCAGCCAGCGCGGACTCGGCATCGCGCGCCCGCGCGCGAACAGACGATGAGGGGCATCGGCGGCCGACGGACCGTAGGCGTTGGCGCCGACCACCGGCCACAACACCGTGTCGAAGTAGTTCGTGAAGGCATTGAGGTCGCCGCGAGCCGCCGAACGGGCGTACGAGACGTTGAGGTCGAACCCGGGGCCGTGAGTGAAATGGATGCCGGCTTCCGCCTCGCGATAGCTCGATCGGCCGGTGCTCGACAGCCTCAGTTCCGCGCTCGACGCTGTCTGAACCGGATCGAGAATCAGCTCGTGGCGCCCCTCGCGATTGATGACGCCGAAATGCAGCGACCACATCGAATTCAGCCGGTGGTCGTAGGCGAGGTCCCACGTCCGGCTGCCCGGCGTCTCGAGGTCGGGCGCCGTGCGATGCGCGAACCGCACCGCCGGACCGAGCGGCGTGACGCCGTCGGACGCGAACCGCGTGTCGAGCGCGCTCTCGAACGTGTCGAACGTCCCCGCCGCCGACGGCGTGCGCTCGTAAAACAATCCGAATCCGCCGCGCAGTACCGCGCTGCCCGACCCGTTCAACAGGACCGCGGTGCCAACCCGGGGCGTGAGGTTGAACCGATCCACCACGCCGTCGCGATCGAGACGGCCGCCGAACTCCAGGTACCACCGGGTGGTCGGCTGATAGCGATCCTGAACGAAGAGCGCCAGGTCGGTGGTGCCGATCGACTCGGTCGACGGGAGCGCGAAGTCGAGACGGCGCGCCAGCGTGCCGTCGGCGCGCTCGATCAGCACCGGGCGGCTGTCGCTGGTGCCTCCGTACTCGCTGCGCAGCACGTCGATGCCCGCTTTGAACAAGTGCAGACCGCCAAGCGCGTTCTGCGATCCCGAAACGGCCTCGACGACCTGATACGTCGCCGTCGCGCGGTGCTGCCGGTTGAAGAAATTGCCAAGCGTGGTGTCAGGCTGCAGCGTCATCGGGGCCGATCCCTGCGGGCTGACGTCGGTCTGGTACTCGTGCACCTGCACGGTCGTTTCGCTGAACAGGCTGTCTGTCCAGAGCGAGCGCTCGGTGATGCCCGCATGGTTGACGCGCGCGCGGACGTCGACCGTCGCGTCGGGCGGCGTGAACGTACCCAGCGTCGCCCACTGCGTCACGCTCGGGAAGAATCCACCGGTGCCCACGACCGAATGGCGCGGCGCGAGCGTGGCGTCGACTCGCGTGAACGAGCTGAACCACTTCGTCCGGCGCAACTCGTCCTCGGGCCGGCTCGGGACATCCGACGCGGAGTAGCGGAACTGCGCGGTCTGTTCCAGAAACAGCCGGTCCTTCAGGATCGGGCCGCCCGTCTCCAGCCGCGGGCCGAACGAGCCGATCCCTTTGACATCGAACGGCTGACCGCTGCGGCCGAGCCGGAAGGTGGGATCGAGGTTGTTGAGGCGCGTCTTCCAGACATCGCCGGCGCGGCGAGTCTGGATGACGACGAGTCCTGACGAGAATCGCCCGTACTCCACGGCGTACGGATTCGGCAGCACCGCCACCGAATCGATGGCATCGTCTGGCAGTGAGACCTGCGTGAGGCCGGTGGACGGGTCGACCAGCGTGCCAGCGCCGAGTTGCACACCCGCCTGGCTGGGACGCCCCCCTTGATGCTGACGCCGCCCGGCACTTCGATGATGCTGGCCAGCAGACGAAGCGCCGCCTGAAAGCCGCCACCCGGCGCGTACTGTTCGAGTTCGCGGCCGCCAATCGCGTCGCCCAGCGTGAGCGTGCCTTCCGGCGAGACGATGGCCGCCGATCCGACGACGTCCACGGTCTGCGAAATCGTCGCAATCGCGAGATCGATCGCGACCTCAGTGCTGGTACCGACGACGATGGTCGCGGCAGCCGTTCCCGTCTCGAATCCGGCGAGCGATGCCGTCACACGATAGCGGCCCTCGGGCAGGGCGACGACGCTGAAGTGGCCGTCGCCTTCGCTCAACACCGTCGTGACCTGGCGTCCGCCGCCATCCTGCACCACGATCTGCGCCCCACCCAGGCGAATCGTGCCGCCCTGGGTCGTCACCACCCCGTCGATCATCCCCGCGCGCGCCGGGCGCACCTGTGCCACGGCCGGCGTCGCAGACAAAAGGATCACGACCAGAAACGCAAGCTTTCGCGTCATCTTGAGGGGAGCTTCTATTGTAACGGCGATTCAGTGACAATTCGTGACGATTATGTGACAACGGACCAGATGACCATCGTCAACAGGGCGCCAGTCACCACGTCGACGATGTAGTGATAACGGCCGACCACGCAGGCGACGGCGATGCTGCCCGCCAGGAAGAGCAGCACCAGACCGAGCTCGGGCATTGCACGCATGACGGCGAGGGCCGCCGCAAGCGAGCCGGCCACGTGTCCGCTCGGAAAGGTGTTGGCGCGAATCGTCAAGTGCTCCACCATCATTGACGCGGCACGGTGCACCGATCGATCGCTCAGCACGGCCTTGCGCTCGACCATCCATGGCGGACGCGCCTGGACGACGCCGAGCGACGCAAACGATCCGAATTCCGCGGCAGTCACGAGCGTCCAGTACCAGTCGGCGAGCGCGCCCCGCCCGGTCCACGCGAGCGCGGCGAATCCGGCCGGGACGAGCACGACGCATCCCATGTAGACGATTTCCAGATACGCCAGCACGGCGCGCGGCCAGCGCGAAAAGCGCGTGGCGGGATCGCCGAGCAGCCGGCGATCCCAGGCGATCAACCAGCCCTCGAACGACGGCGACGGGTTTACAAAGAACCGGCCCGACAGAAAATACCCGGCCAGGATGACGAGCGGCGGAGTCCAGTCGCGGACCAGCAGCGGCGCCAGTCGGGCAACCGCGACGACCGCGATGCACGACAGCAGGCCGATCGCGGTGATCTGCGCGCGGCGCGCCGACGGCAGCGGCCGCAGCCAGGCGATCGCGGTCAGGGCGGTAAAGTAGACGAACGACACCCACTCGGACGATCGCACGTCGTGATGCTAACGTATTGAGGAGCCTAGGTGATTGACGTTCGGCGCGTGCAGGGCCGGCGCGAGTTCCGTCGGTTCGTCGATTACGCCTACGATCGCAATGCAGTCGGATCCACACTGGGTGCCGCCGCTGCGGATCGCCGAACGCGAGCGGCTGACGCCCCGAAAGAATCCGTTCTTCGCCCACGCCGACGTCGAGCTGTTCCTGGCGTGGCGCGGCCATCGCATCGCCGGCCGCATCGCCGCGATCGACGATCATCTTCACAACCAGCGCCACGGCGACAACGTCGCGATGTTCGGGTTTTTCGAAGCGGACGACGCCGCCGCCACACAGGCGCTGATGGAAGCGGCGGAGGCATGGGCGAAGGGCCGCGGCCGGGCGGCGCTGCGCGGGCCGATCAATCCGTCGCTCAACGAAAGCGCGGGCCTGCTCGTCGACGGGTTCGACAGCGACCCGATGCTGATGATGCCGCACAACCCGCGGGAGTATGCGGCGTTCCTCGAGTCCGCCGGCTATCGCAAGGCGAAAGACCTGTTCGCCTGGATCTACGACATCGCGGGCGAGCCGCCGCCGGTCATCGCCAGGCTTGCGCAGCGCCTGCGCGCGCGCGAAGGGATCGTCGCGCGGCCGCTGCGCCTGTCGGAGTTCACGCGCGAAGTCGAGCGGCTGCGCACGATTTACTGCGAGGCCTGGGAGCAGAACTGGGGCTTCGTCGCCCCGACGGCCGCCGAGTTCCGCCGGATCGCGACCGAGCTGAAACCGATTTTCGATCCGCGCTGCGCGGTGTGCGCCGAGGTCGACGGCCACCCCGTCGCCTGCGCGGTCGCGGTGCCGGACATCAATCAGGCGCTGAAAGGGACCAACGGCCGGCTGTTTCCGCTCGGTCTGATCCGGTTGCTTCGGCGCAAGCGCTACGTGACGCAAGTCAGGCTGCTGCTCCTCGGCGTTTCAGCGGCCTATCGACGGCTCGGCCTCTACCCCCTGCTCCTGTTCGAGCTGCACCGGCAGATGAAGGGCACACCGTACCGGCGGGCGGAGTTCTCGTGGGTGCTCGAGGACAATCGCGACATCAACCAGCCGGCAGAACTCGCCGGCGCACGCCGCTACAAGACCTATCGCATCTACCAGAAGGCGCTGTCTTGATGCGGATCGCGGTCACCGGCGCCACCGGATTCATCGGCCGCCACGTCGTCGCGCACCTCCGGTCGCGCGGCGACGACGTGATCGAGGTGGGCCGTCCGCTGCAGCGCGCGGCGATCAGCACAGCGATCGCGGGCGCCGAGACGGTCGTCCACCTCGCCGGCGTGGTGTCCGCGTCGCGCGACGCAGACTACGTCGCGGTCAACGTCGACGCGACGGCGGCGGTGGCGGAAGCGGCGCGCGAGTGCGAGGCGCGCCTTGTCCACATCTCCAGCCTGGCGGCTGCGGGTCCGGCCGGTCCGCAGGCGCCGCGACGCGAAGCCGACCCGCCCGCGCCGATGACGGCTTACGGCCGCAGCAAGCTCGAAGGCGAGCGGGTGGTGGCGGCCATCACGGGTCTGCGCTGGACGGTTCTGAGACCGGGCGTCGTGTACGGCCCCGGCGACCGGGCCCTGCTGCCGCTGTTCGTGCTCGCGTCTCGTGGCGTGCTGCCGAACATCGGACGCGCGTCGGCCGCCTATACGTTCGTCTACGTCACGGATGTGGTGCGCGCGATCGCGGCGGCGGTCGATCGAGGGGCGAGCGGCGATGTGCTCTTCGTCGGCCACGCGACATCCGGTCACCACGCGTGCGCTGCTCGAGGGTGTGCGCAACGGCGGTTGGACGCGGCGCGATGATCGTCCCCGTACCGTTGGCGGTACTGAAGCTCGTGGCGTTGCTCGGTGACGTCGGCGGAGCCGTCCGCGGGAAGCCGCTGCCGATGAACAGCCGCCGCTACAGCGAACTGGCCACCCGCGGCTTCGTGTGCCGCGTCGATCGCCTGCGCGACCGTCTCGGCGTGGTCGCGGAGGTGGGACTAGACGAAGGACTCGCGCAGGCCGCTGCGTGGTATCGACGCGAAGGCTGGCTGTAAGAGGGCGCGGGCGAACACCTCCATCGCCCGCGTCAGATGCTCGGGGCTATGCGCCGCCGAGCAGCTCGCCCGCAACACGCACTCGTCGCGCGGGCAGCCTGGCGGCACGATCAGGTTCACGTACAGTCCTTCGTTGAGCAAGTACCTGCCAGAGCGCGATCGTGCGCTCTTCGTCGCCCGTGAGAATCGGCACGATCGGCGATTCGGTGCTGCCGATCGCGTAACCGAGCTCCTGCAGACCACGGCGCAGCCGGCGGACGTTCGCCCACAGCTGATCGCGCAGCTCCGGATGCGCGCGGACGACGTCCACCGCCGCGGCGACGCTGGCGATGTTCGACGGCGAACCTGACGCCGTGAACACGTAGGCCCGCGCGAGGAAGTGCAGCGCGCGCAGCTCGGGATGGTTCGACACGCACACGCCGCCGATGCCCGCCAGCGACTTGGAGAAGGTGCCGACGATGAAGTCGACCTCGTCGAGCACGCCCTGATCCTCGGCGCACCCCAGACCGGTGGCGCCATAGGTCCCGAGCGAATGCGCCTCGTCGACGAGCAGGTACGCGTGATGCGCGCGGCAGACACTGACGATGTCGCGCAGCGGCGCGACGTCGCCGCGGATCGAATAGAGCCCCTCGACGACCACCAGCCGGTTTGACTCGGCGCCCGGCAGCCGTTCCAGCTTCTTGCGCAGGCTCTCAGGCGAGTTGTGCCGGAAGCCAATCACCTGTGCCGCGGTCTGGCGCGTCGCGTCGTAGATGCTCGCGTGGCTGTCGCGGTCGATCAAAATGACATCGCCCGGCCCGCACAGTCCGCCGACCAGCGACAGGTTCGCCTGGTAGCCGGTGCTGAAGATGATGGCGTGGCGCTTCCGGAACCAGGTGGCGAGCTGGCGCTCGAGCTGTTCGTGAATCGCCAGCGTCCCGTTCGCGGTCCGCGAGCCGGTGGTGCCCGTGCCGTACTCCACGACCGCGCGGCGGGCCGCCGCGACGACGTCAGGGTGCAGCGTGAGGCCCAGGTAGTTGTTCGAGCCGAACATCAGCGTGGGCCGACCCTGGACGACAACCTCGCAGGGCCCCAGCACGCGGTCGATGACGGTCAGCCCCGGCATGGCGGATCGGTCCGCCACGGCTGCGGCACGTTGTTCGACGGCGCGGAGTTTGTCGAGTAAATCCACAGCTTTCAGCTTTCAGCTGCTCAGCTTTCAGCTCTCGGCTCTCAGCTCTCGGCTCTCAGCTCTCGCGCTCCGCCAGCGACGCCCACCGTTCTCGCGTCGCTGCGCGCTGCACCTTGCCGCTGGTCGTCCGCCCGACCGTCCCGCTTGGCACGATCGCGACCTCGTCGACGTACAGGCCGAAGAGATCGCCAATGCGGCGCCGCACCATGTCGGTCAGCGACGCCGCGGGCACCGTCCCGTTCGGCTCTACCACCATCACGACGCGATCCGCGCGCCCGGCTCCGGCGGTGCCGAACGCGACCACCCGGCCGCGCCGCACCCCGGCCAGATCGTCCACGGCCCACTCGAGGTCCTGCGGATGGTACTTGCGGCCGTGCGCAATGATGACGTCCTTCGCTCTCCCGCACACGAACAACTCGCCGTCGGCCAGGTATCCCAGATCGCCCGTGCGCAACCAGCCATCTTCGATCGCGTCACCGGGCTCGTCCTGGTGATAGTAGCCCAGCATCACGGAGGGGCCCGACAGCAGAATCTCGCCGACGCGGCGCTCGGGCACCGGCTGGTTGTCCTCGTCCACGATGCGGATTGCATGGCCGGGCAGCGGGGCACCGCAGCTGACGAGCGAATTCTCGGTGCGGAGCGGGCGCCCCCGCGGCGCAAACGTCGCAGCCAGCACGTGCTCCGCGAGGCCGTAGCTCGGGAGGAAGCTGGTCTCGCGGAAGCCGACGGGCGCGAACTTGCGCGCGAAGGCCGCGAGGGTCGGCGGATGGATCGGCTCGGCGCCGCAGCCGGCCACGCGCCACCGCGACAGGTCGAGGCCTTCGAGATCGGCGTCCTTGATGCGGCGCACGCACAAGTCGTAGGCAAAGGACGGCGCAAAACTGATGGTGCCGCCATGGCGCGTCAGCGCCCGCAGCCACTCGGCCGGGCGCTTCACGAACGTCTGCGGCGGCAGCAGCACGCAGGGACGCGCGGCGTACATCGCGCCAAGCGCCATGCCGACCAGCCCCATGTCGTGATTGAGCGGCAGCCAGCTCACGCCGACGTCGTCGGCGCCCGTCATCAGGCCAGCGGGTCCGTTGATCGCATCGATGTTGGCCGACAGGTTGGCGTGCGTGAGCGCCACGCCTTTCGGCGCCGAGGTCGACCCCGACGTGAACTGGACGAACGCGATGTCATCGAGCGCCGGCAGAACGTCCGGCTCGACGAGCGGCGCGTCGCACTGCTCGTGCGCGATCACCAGCGACAGCGACGGGCAGCGCGGCCGCAGGCCGTCGAACGCCGGCACGAGCGCCGCACTGGTGACGACCGCCCTGGCGCGAGCGGCGCGCAGAATGCCGGCGGTCAGCTGGAAGTATCGGGACAGATCGCCAGCGCCCATCAGCGCCGGCGGATACAACGAGGCCGGAATCACGCCCGCCATCGACGCCGCACACAACATCGTCAGGAAGGCTTCGGCGTCCGCGATGACGAGCGCGACGAGGTCGCCGCGGCGGAGTCCCGCCTCGCGCAGCGCCCGCGCCGCCCGCATCGACGCGATGCGGATGTCGGCAAACGAGCGAAACGTGTCCGCGCGACCGGCCGCGAAGAGATATCCAGCATCCCCGCGCGCGGCGTCGGCAAGCGCGTCCGGCAGCGTCCGCAATCGGCCCATCAGGCTGTTGGTCGTTCTCCCACGAGACGCGCCACCTGCGCGACGATCTGGGCGACCGTACGCGTGGACGGCACATCGTTCAACGGAATCGAGACGTCGAAGCGATCTTCGAGCTCGGCAACCAGCTCCAGGACCTGGAGCGAATCGAAGCCGAGATCGGCGACCAGATCGCTGTCCATCGTCGGCTCGATCGGCCGTCGACTCACGTTCTTCAGCACGTCTATCACAGTATGTTCGAGGGAGGCCGAGGCAGGCTGGACCATGTATGAAGTGGGTAAGAATATCACCACGCCATACAGAAAAGATAAATTGCGCGGCGGCGGAACAGCCGGATTGCAGAATTGTCGGAAGGCGCTCGATATACTGTCAGGATGTCCGACGGCCTGGATACGCTGCTCGCGCGAATCGACGCGGCCGTGCGGTTGCGCGATGCTGCCGCGATCACCCGGCAGGTCAAGCAGGAGCTGGAGGATGCCATCCGCGGCCACACCATCCGACTCCCCGAACGGTTTCATCGCGTGCGGACCGACGGCTACGCGCGCCGCTTGCTGCACCGCAACGACGATCTCGGCTATACCGCCGTCGTGATGACCTGGGGTCCCGGGCAGCGGACGCCGCTCCACGATCACGCCGGCATCTGGTGCGTCGAGGGGGTCGTGTCCGGTCAGATGGACGTGACGCAGTTCGACCTCGTCGACGAATCGGGCGACGGTGTCCGGTTCGAGGCCAGGGGGTGCGTCCAGGCCTCGGTCGGCTCGGCGGGCTGCCTGATTCCGCCGTTCGAATATCACATCCTCGCGAACGCGCTGTCGACGCCGTCGATCACGCTCCACGTGTACGGCGGCGAGATGACCACGTGCCATGTCTTCGAACCGGCGGGCAACGACCGCTACGTGCGGCGCGAGCGTCCGCTGTCCTATCAGGAATGATCCGTCACTAGCGCTGTGCGCAAGCCTGTCTTTGTCGGACTCACGCTTGGCGTGCTGTTCACGCTGGGCGCATTCCGCGGGATCGAGCTCTGGTCGGGACGCACCCAGACGCTGGCGTCGGCCTCGGCGCGCGCATCGAACCTGGCGTTCATCCTCTCGGAGTACCTGCGGGAAACGCTCGCGGCAGACGACAGCGCGTTGCGCCAGCTGGCGATGCACAGCCGCCGCATCGGCGGCCCGGCGGCGGCGGCAAAGGATTGGGCGCCAAGTCTGGCCTCCGCGCGCGCCGGCCTCCGCCACACCGGCTCGATTTCCATCGTCGACGCGACCGGAACGATCCGTCACTCGACGCAACCGCTCATCGTCGGGCAGTCGCGCCGCGACGATGCGGCCTTCCAACAGCTCGCCGCCGATCCGAAAGACCGGCTGATCATCAGCAATCCCTTCCCGACGGTGGTCGAGCCCAGGACGTTCGTGATTCCATTTGCGCGACCGCTGCTCGACGACAACGGCGCGTTTCAAGGGATCGTCGTCGCGGCGATGATTCCGTCCTCGATGCGCAACCTGTTTCAGACGATGGACGTCGGCCGGCGCGGCGCCATCTGGATGTTTCACCCCGACGGCATCGTCTTGTTCCGTGAACCGTCAGACAGAGGGCCGCTCGGGGAATCGGCGGTTTCGAACCCGATCCTCGCCGCGGCGAAACGGTCCAACGGGACCGGAACGATCGACACCAGCGAGCGGCTCGGCGAACCGGCGACACTGACGGCATTTCGTTCGACGGCCGAGCCGCCAATCATCGTGGCGGTGTCGCTCGATCGCGACGAGGTGCTGCACGACTGGCGAATCCAGGGGGCCGAGTCGGCGGTGTTCTTCGGGGTCCTGGCGGTGATGATGGCCGGTACGCTGGTGGCCCTGCTCCGCCAGACGGATCAGAAGAACGAGGTGGAACGCGCGCTGGCGCGGACGCAGCGGGAGGAAGCGGATCGGCTGAGGGCAGCCAACGACCGCCTCGAGAAGGCGCTGCGGCTGGAACAGGAATTCCTCATGACGGTGTCGCACGAGCTCAGGACGCCGCTGACGGCGATCCGCGGCTGGGCGCGGATGCTGGCGACGGGCGCCGTCCAGGGCGAGCAGCAAGCCGCCGCGATTCAATCGATCGAACGGAACGCGCGCGCACAGACACGGCTGGTTGAGGACCTGCTCGACATGGCCCGGGTCGACGGCGGTACGCTCCGCCTCGACATCAAGGACGTGAGCCTGCCGGAGGTCGTGCGCGAGGCGGTCGAGACGATGACGCCGGCTGCCGACGCCAAGAACATCCGCGTCGAGACGATTGTCGACGGACCCGTGGGCATCATCGCCGGCGACCCCGATCGGCTGCAGCAGATTGTCGGGAACCTGCTGTCGAACGCGATCAAGTTCACGCCGAACGACGGACGTGTGGAAGTGCGGCTGGAGCGCGCCGACGGCCACGTTTCGATCATCGTCCGCGACACCGGCGCGGGCATCTCACGCGAATTCCTGCCGCACGTGTTCGACCGGTTTCGCCAGGAAGACGCCGGCCGCAAGCGCCGATTCGGCGGCCTCGGCCTCGGTCTCGCCATCGTCAAACACCTGGTGGACCTGCACGGCGGCTCAATCGTCGTGGAGAGCGACGGCCAGGACCACGGCTCGACGTTCATCGTCCGGCTCCCGGTCGGCCCTATACTGAACACCGATGGCCACGCCAGCGACCGAAGCGGCAGTTGAATCCGCGATCCGGGAGCTTCGCGCGCTGCTCGGCTCGCGCGCCAGCGACGCGGCAGCCGTCCGCGAGCACCACAGCCACGGCGAGTCGTACCACGCGCCGGCGGCGCCCGATGTCGTCTGCTTCCCGCACTCCACCGACGAAGTCGCGGCGATTCTCGCCATCAGCGCCCGGCGGCAGATTCCGGTCGTCCCGTTCGGCGCGGGCACTTCGCTGGAGGGGCACGTCAACGCCATCCGCGGCGGCATCTGCCTCGACCTTCGCGAGATGAATCGGGTCGTGCGGGTCAGCGCCGAGGACCTCGACGCCACCGTCGAGGCGGGCGTCACGCGCCTCCAACTGAACAAGGCGTTGAACAACACGGGGCTCACCTTCCCCGTCGATCCTGGCGCGGACGCGACGATCGGCGGCATGGCAGCGACCCGCGCCTCGGGCACCACCGCCGTGCGCTACGGCACCATGCGCGAGAACGTGCTGGGCCTGACCGTCGTGCTCGCCGACGGATCGATCGTCACGACCGGAACGCGCGCGCGAAAATCGGCGGCCGGTTACGACCTGACGCGCCTGTTCGTCGGATCGGAGGGCACGCTCGGCGTCATCACCGAAGTGACGGTGCGGCTGCATCCGCTGCCGGAGGCGGTTTCTGCGGCGACCTGCGCGTTCGATTCGATCGCGGGCGCCATCGAGACGGTGATCGCCACGATTCAGCTGGGCGTGCCCGTCGCGCGCATCGAGCTGCTCGACGAGGCGCAGATGGAGGCGGTCAATCGCTATTCGAAGACCAGCTATCCGGTGGCGCCGATGCTGTTCTTCGAATTTCACAGCGACAGCGCGCGACACGTCGCCGATCAGGCCGAAACCGTGCAGGCGCTGGCGCTGGAGCACGGCGGCCGTGATTTCACGTGGGCCACGCACCTGGAGGATCGCGAGCGGCTCTGGCAGGCGCGGCATCATGCGCTGTACGCGGCATTGGCGCTGCGGCCCGGCGCCAAGGGGTGGACGACGGACGTGTGCGTGCCGATCTCGCGGCTCGCCGAGTGCATCATCGAAACCAAGAAGGACAATGCCGGCGCGCCGTTTCCGATCTGCCTGGTCGGTCATGCCGGCGACGGCAACTTCCACCTGATCTACGTGCTGGATCCGGAGAGCGCGTCGGAGCGCGCGGAGGCAGGGCGTCTGAACGAACGGATGGTGACACGGGCGCTCGCCATGGGCGGCACGTGCACGGGCGAGCATGGCGTCGGGCTCGGCAAGATGAAGTATCTCGAAGCGGAACACGGGGCATCGCTCGAGATCATGCGGACGATCAAGCGCGCGCTGGATCCCGACAATCGGATGAATCCGGGGAAGATGATCTCCGTAGGGACTGGGGACCTGGGGCCTAGGGACTAACGGAGCCTGCCTCGCCGAAGCTCACGGGTGTCGGCTCGAGCGAAGGCGGGGGGCTAGCTGCATCTTGCAGGAAGTCTTTGACCTCATCGATGCTGTCCGCGCGTCTCACCGACCGGGGAAAGTGTTCTACCAGCGCCGGGTTCGGTGAATACGCAATCACCGGCTTGCCGTAGCGGATCGCCAGCTCGATTTCAGACACTGTTCCAGCTTCGCCCGGCAACGCGATAATCGCCGCGCACGACAACACGTTGATGTGGTTGCGCGACAGATCGTGCGTACCCTCTGCACCGCTGTACGGAAGGTGCGTCTGGATCGCCAACTCGACGAACTCGTTCGGGTAGCCGGCCTTCGGCCTCGCGCGATCGGTCTCGCTCTCGCACGGAATGATGCCGATACAAATGCCTCGAGTTCGAGGACGTTGAGTGAATGCACGACTGACGGCGGTCATGACACCGCGGCCGCCGCCGGTGAGCAGGTTGACGCCCAGGTCGGCGAGCAGTTCGCCGACGGCGCGTGCCTATGGCTCGTGCTCGAAGGTGCCTGAACCGATCACACCGACAGTCTGATTCGAGAGGAGTGACGGCATGGACGCGCGTCAGCGCCCCGACTGAACGACTGGCGGAAGGCCGCTTGCGATGGTCTTCCGAAGCGCGGCGACCGCTTCGTGCGCACGTTTCGGCAGGGTTTCGCTGTCTTCCCGCGACAGCCCTGCCGTCGGGATCGGTTTGCCAATGGCCACGCGGATAGGGCCTGGCCGCAGCGCCCACGTGGGGGGCGGCATCACCTCGCGCGAGCCGTCGATGGCCAGGGGCACGATCGGCACGCCTGCGTGATACGCCGCAACAAAAACGCCCTTCTTGAAGGGCAGGAGCGTGTTACTCCGATTGCGCGTCCCCTCGGGAAACGCGATCACACTTTGCCCTGCGGCGCTCAGCGATCCCACGCGCTTCACGACAGCAAGGGCGCCCTTGCTTTCCTTCCGATCGACGAAAACCATCCCGGTGGCCCAGGCGAAGAGTCCCACGAACGGCGCGTATGTCAGCTCTTTCTTGATGATGAATCGAAGGTTCACCGGAATCGCGGCGAAGACGACGGGGATATCGATCGTCGACACATGATTCGCGACGAAGACGTGAGGGCGGCTGAAGTCTACGTTCTCGAGCCCCCGGACATCCAGCTTCGCCCCCACGCACCGAATCAACCCTGGTGCCCAGATCCGGCGGGCCATCGCTAGTGGAATCCTTTTGTCACGGGTGAACACCATGATCAGCAGCGCCGTGGTCACCCAGAGACCGGTCCACACGCCCGTGAACAGCGCCTGCCCGGCATTGATTGAAATCCAGTAAAGTCTCGTCATGATGAAATGGTGGGGCTGGGGTGACACCGGGTTCGAGTTCTCGATCGCCGACAGGCCTGACTTCTGGCCCTGGGTGGTCCGAACCCTGGGCCTGAAGACCACGCGCTCCAGCCCTCCGGTCAGGCGCGCGGAGATTCGCCTCGAAGCCCCGTTGTTCAACGACGGCTTCTGCCGCGCTCTCGCCGCGCGGCTCAAACCCGATCAGATCACAGACACCGAAGACGAGAGGCTGCTGCACTCGTACGGCAAAAGCTATCCCGATCTCTTTTACGTGCGCAAAGGCATCGTGCGCCGTCCCCGACCTCGTCGTTTATCCCGAAGGCCACGAGGACGTGGAGGCTGTCGTCGCGCTGGCCCACGAGCACGGCGTCTGCCTCGTCCCGTTCGGCGGCGGCACCAACATCGTCGGCGGCATCAACCCGGAGGAGGCCGTCCGCATGGTCGTCACCCTCGACATGACGCGCATGAACCGGCTGTTGTCGCTCGACCCGGAATCGAACACGGCTGTCATCGAAGCCGGTGCTCTGGGCCCCAAACTCGAGCAAGACCTACAGGCCCGCGGTTTTTCGCTCGGCCACTACCCCGACTCTTTCGGTACTCGACGCTGGGCGGCTGGCTCGCCACGCGCTCCGCCGGCATGCAGTCGGATGCCTACGGCAAGATCGAACACATGCTCGTCTCCGTGAAGCTGGTTACACCCTCCGGAACGCTCACGACGAGAAACACGCCCGCATCATCGGCCGGGCCCGACCTCAATCGCCTGGTGACGGGATCGGAAGGGGTCCTGGGCGTCATTACCGAGGCCACGATGCGCGTGCACAAAACCCCTCCAGCCAGAGACTACCGCGGCGTGCTCTTCCGCGAATTCGAAGAAGCGCTCGCCGCCGTCCAAGAACTCATCCAGTCCGAGCGTCGACCCAGCCTCATCCGCCTGCAGGACAACGCCGAGACGGAGCTGGCGTCAAACATGAAGCCATTGACCACCGGCGTCAAGGGCTTCATCCAGGCTCAATTCAAGAAGCTCCTCAAAGCGCGCGGCTATCGTCATCCCGCGATCATGATTGTCGGTATTGAAGGAGACTCCGACCGCGTAAACGCCTTACGGAAAGACGTCCGCCGGATTCTGAAACGCCATCATGGCCTTGATCTCGGGCATGAGGTTGGAGCCCTGTGGCAGAAGGACAAGTTCAACCTCCCTTACATACGCGATTTCGTCATGGACCGCGGCATCATGTGCGACGTGGCCGAGACAGCTGCGACCTGGAGCGACGTGCTGCCTTTATATAAAAAGGTGATCGCTGTGATGAAGGAGAAGTTCGAGCGCGATGGCACGCCGGGCTTCATTGGCTGCCACATCTCCCATACTTACACGACTGGGGCCTGTGTTTACTTCACCTACGCCTGCGCACAACAGGCTGGCGCGGAGCTGGAACAGTATTACAGCTTCAAGAAGCTCATTACCGAAACCTTTCTCGCGAACAAAGCCACGCTCACCCACCACCATGCCGTCGGCCGCGAGCACCGGCCATGGATGGAAGAGGAAATCTCGAAGGCCGGGATCACGGCGCTCAAGGCTCTCAAGGCGGGCTTGGACCCGGCTGGGATCATGAACCCTGGCAAGCTGATACCGGGCAACGAGCCTCTATTCGGCTGGGCTCAGCCGACGCAGCCGGAGGCGGCGGACGAGCCGCGCCAAACGGTGTCCGGAGACAGCGCCGCTTAAAGCGGGTGAACCGTCCCACATTTTGCGCGCCGCCTGGCACTCGAGTGCGCGCACGGCCTCTTCGATGATTGTCGTCACGGCGCGGGAGGCCTCTTTGGAAGCAAGGTGCCTGGTCGCTCCGTCGAGCTGCGCGTAGCGTAGGATCGGTCCCAGATGGGCCGCGACTCGCAAGCTCCTCGGCACGATACCGCCCTTAGGCAGGGAGTCGAAGGTGCCTGCGACGTAGGCGGGCAGGACATCGGCCTGATTCTGCAAGGCAAGATAGCCAACAGTGGCCTTGAACGGTGCGATCTTCCCTGTCGTCGAGCGCGTCGCCTCGGGGAAGATCAGCAGGTTCTTGCCGCGCTTGAGTGCCTGCGATGCCACGGCCAGCGAGTCCTTGACATTGGCGGTGCGGCCGATAGGCAAGCAGGTTCGTATAATTGCGGAAAAAAAAGTTCAGTGCTGGATTCTTGAAGAAATAATCCTTGGCCGCCAGCGCCGCGAGCTCGCGGCCGGAGGGCCCCAGCGCATGCTTGATGAGGCCCATGTCCAATGGCTGGCATGATTCGAGGCGACGATGAAGCCCGGAGCCTCGGGAATGTTTTTTTCGCCGACGACCTTGGCGCGGAATAGCCCGCCGTAGACGACGCGCTGGCCGAGGTTCAATGCCGCGCGCACTGCCCGACTGGCGACGGCGCCAGAGGCCGGGTTCAGCGTATCGCCATTGCGGCCCGGAAAGCCCGGGAAGACCCACTGCCGCAGCCCTTGCGTGTGCACGTCCGACCAGTAGTGCCGCCAATCGATGGTCTCGGGATCCCAGGGAAAGCTCGCCGCCTCGGCTGCCGGCAACTGTGCGTAGAGCGCCCGGAGATTGTCCGTCTTGAAAACGCAGTCGATGTCGTGGATGAAAGGCGTGAAGGCATTGACGGCGCGCTCGACCTGGGTCAGCTCCCGCTCGATCCTTGCGAGTGTTCGCGGCGGCTTGGCGAACATCCTCGAGAGGCGCGCGACCGCCTTGCGGAAAGCGGGCACCCCGAAACGGCGGTAGACGGGCTCCGATACCGTGAAGACTCCCACGCGCGTCCATACCCAATGCGCCCACAACGCGCCGGGGGCGTGGTCTTTGTAGTGGCCTGCGACGATACTGGCCGATGTACCGCCCACAGCGGCGCACCGTCACAGGATTCGCGTCGGAAGAGGCCAGGTGATACACGCGCTCCTGGCGCCCGGACAGAAGAGCGGCGGTGGCGGCGATCGTGCCCGCGGCCACGAGATCGACAGGGATGAGGTCCAACGCCGCTTTCCGGTGCGCGGGCCAGAGGACATGGCCCCTGCACATGGTCAGGATCATCTGAGCGCTCGTCGTGACGTCTTCGTTCCAGCCCGGGAAGGGATAGCGGAGGGAGCTCTCCACGACCGATGGCCTCACGATTGTAAAATCGAGGCCCGGAGTCTCGGCGATCAGTTGCTCGCCCAATGCCTTGGTGAAACAGTAGATGTTTGGCCAGCCCCAGGCGCGGGCGCGGCGGCTCCCTTCCTCGACCAGTTGCGCCTCGCTCCAGCGCCTGGCGCGGCGCCGTCCGGGTATCTCGGCTCTGGCGCGTTGCGCGATCCGTTCGACGCATGCGTCGCATTCGGCGAGCTCGGCGGCGGCCGAGAAGATACCGGGCGTCGTGAGCCCCTTCGGAAAATAGCCGGACAGCCGCTCGTTCTCGCGCACCTCGCCCGCACGCAAGCCGGCCACATAGCAGGTGGATACATGAACGAGCTTCGCCCGAAGGGCAAGCGCCAGCCTTGCGGCGTAGCGGGCTCCGTGAGTGTTGATCTTCAGCGAGACGTCCATTGCGGGATTGAAGGAGACAAGACCCGCCATGTTGACGATCGCATCGATCCTGCCTGTCAACGCAGATAAGGCTTGCGGCGGGATGCCAAAACCGGGCTCGGTGACGTCGCCGCCGACGACTTTGACGCGCTCCCTCACGAAGCGCTCGAGGTCCTTCCCGTGCCGCCGCTGCAGTCGCGTGAACGCGGGAGAGCCCAGGATGTCGATGAACCGCTGTTCGGCGTCGCGCCCGGGGCGCGAGCGGACAAGAACGTATAGCCGTCCTACGGACGGGTGGCGATTGAGCAGCATCGCCAGGGTGACTTTGCCGATGAAGCCGGTGGCGCCCGTCAACAGGAGCCTGCGGCCGGACAAGGCGGAGACAAGCTAAAGCCGCAGGTTTCGCTCATGGTTTTCCCAACGTCGCAAAGCCTGGGGCCCGAGGGAAAGGGTCGAGTGTCTCTGGGCCTACTCTAATGCAAGTGGGTCACGGAAGCGCAGGCGAAGAAGTGGAAGCCGTACGGTAAACTCGCTCGACTCATGCGCACTGCGTCCACCGCGGATCTGGACCGGGTCGACTGGATCAAGAGCATCCCTTTTCTCCTCGTGCACGTGGCGTGTCTCGCCGCGTTCTGGACCGGCGTGTCATGGAACGCGATCGTGTTGTGCGCGACGACGTACGCGGTCCGGATGTTTGCCATCACCGGCGGCTATCATCGCTACTTTGCCCACCGGTCGTATCGCACGAGCCGCGCCTTTCAATTCGTGCTGGCGGCGCTCGCCTGCTCCGCGGTGCAGAGAGGCCCCCTCTGGTGGGCGGGGCATCATCGCCATCATCACCAGCATTCCGACCAGGAGGCGGATGTGCATTCCCCCGAGCGTGAGGGGTTCTGGTGGTCGCACCTCGGTTGGCTCCTGGCCAGAAGGCACGATGCGACCCGACTCGACATCATCCAGGACTTCGCGCAGTACCCCGAGCTCCGATTATTGAACCACTGGTATGCGGTTTCCAGCGTGCTTCTCGCCGTCGGCTGTTTGCTCGCGATGGGTTGGCAGGGGCTGGTCTGGGGATTTTTCATCAGCACGGTGCTGCTGTTCCATGCCACGTTTGCGATCAACTCCTTCTGCCACATGTTTGGAAGGATTCGCTACCCGACGACCGACACGAGTCGAAACAACCTCGTGCTGGCGCTCTTCACGATGGGCGAAGGCTGGCACAACAATCATCATTACTACGCCTACGTCGACCCGCATGGGATTCTTCTGGTGGGAAGTCGACCTCACGTACTACATCCTGAAGCTCTTGTCGCTCCTCGGTCTCGTGTGGGACCTCAAGCAACCGCCCCAACGTGTGCTCGACGCCGGCCGCGCTATGCCTGAGCTCCACCTCGCGTTGTCGATCAGTGAGATCCGCGCGGTCTCCATCACGGGAGGATCCGGTCGAGAAGCACGTTCATCCAGCCGTTCGTAACGCAATAGGCGCTTCTTGTTCGGCGGCGTGTGGTGGACCTGGTGGCGGGCGGGGTTCAGAATCAGGTTGCATTTCTGAAGCCATCGGACGATGCCGGGAACTTCCGCGGAATGGGCCCACTTGTGGAAGAGGTTGGTGCCGAACAGGGCGAGAGCGAACGCGATCAGCCCCGCGTCCAGGATCGGCGACCAGGGCCGCCAGGCGGCCAGCCCCAGGATCGGCGACACGCCGAGGCAGCTGTTTCCGGTGAGTTCCAGGAACCCGTGGCGCGTCATCGCGGTCGGGTCGCGGTGGTGCTCGCGGAAAGGGAAGATCAGCACGCGGCCGATGCAGGGCGTGTCTTCCCGGAAGAACGTGTCGCAGAACCAGTGGGTCAGGCCGGACGCGACGTCGGCGAGCGCGTAGCCGGCGGTCGCCCCCAGGATCAGAAGGAGAGTTCGAGTCCCGTTCCGGCGCGTCGCGGACTACGCGCGTCGCCAGGAGGGCCACAAGGGCGAAGAACAGGGTCACCGCGACGGCTTCCAGGGCGGCGATCCATCGGGAGCGCATGGTGGAATCATTATTGTGATTGTGCGAGAGGAAGGAAAGGGCAACGTTCGCTATTGCGGCCAGGGCCTGAGTTCCATCTCGCCGTTGTCGATCGCGACGTAGTGTGGCTGGTCGAACCAGCTGCCGGTGTTGAAGTAACGTGCGCGATTTCCGTTCAACGGCAGCACGCCGTGATAATGCGTGTGCCCGAAGATGACCGCGTCGAATCCTCGCTGCGCCACGTCCTCCGCCGCTTCCTGGAATGATGGGCTCACGTCGCGCGTCATCGGCGAGTCGAGCAGGTGACGATCCTGGCCGAGCAGCCGCCGGATATATCGGTATCGCACCACTTCGTACTTCTGGTGCCAATGGAAGCCGGGCGGGTAAACCCGGCACAAAAAGCAGAAGAACCGTCTCAGTCCATGACGAAGATCCGGGCGACCCTCGAGCGACGTGTCGTACAGATGGCCATGTTCGATGTGGATGCGTTTCGTGCCCGAACTGACGTTCAGATAAGGAACCAGCCGCAGCCCTCCCCAGTCGCCGAGGTAGTGCTCCAGGATGATGTCGTGGTTGCCGATCGTGTAGTAGATGGTGATCTCGCTGGCGATCCGGCGGATGTCGCGCAGCAGGCCGCCGTCTCCGTCGTGAACCTTCTCAGCGACGTGTACTGAAGCTCGATACCGTCGCCGTTGATACAGACGTTGTAGTTGTGGGCGCAGGCGTATTCCAGCCAGCGAACCAGCCCGCGGCGCGCGTCGCAGAAAAGGTGGCCGATATGCGGGTCGGACGTCACGAGCAGCCGATTCTCGCGGACGTCGGTGATCATCCCGGGCTGTCGCGGAGACGATATTCGGACTTCGCCAGAATCGTGGCGAGCTCCTGGCGCGACGCCAGCTCCTGCTCCATGAGCTTCGCCATCTGATCCTCCAGATAACCGATGCGCCGGGTCATCTGCTGCAGCATCTCGAGCGCAAACGTCGGATCGCGCCGCAGCTTCATGAGCAGCTCACCGCTCTTGATCGCCACCAGCCGCGTCGGGACGAGCGCAACGCACGTGCCGTGACGCGGGCTGGAGGTGAGCAGCGCCATCTCGCCGAAGAAGTCACCTCGTCCCTGCGCGGCCAGGAACACGTCCCGCCCGGCGACCTGCTTCGTGATGACGACGTTCCCCTCGGAGACGATGAACATCTCCGAGCCCGGATCGCCTTCAGCGAAGACGATGTCGCCGGTCTCATAAGTCCGCTCGTCGAGGTATCTCGCCGCCATGGCTCAGATTTTATACGGCCGGCGATCAATTCGCCGTTTCTTGTGGCGCGCCGAGACCGCGATCGACGTGCGACGGGATCTGCGCAGGCGGCTTGCTCAGCGCGCGAACCTGCAGCGTGAGCGTGCCGCGGCGCGGCACGGCCGTCATCCCCACGTCGAGCACGGGGGTCTGTCCCTCGACCGGCCGCAGCTCGGCGAACTGCAGCAGTGTTGCCAGGATCTGCATCGACTCCTGTACTGCCATGTACTGGCCCATGCACACGCGCGGCCCCCCGCTGAACGGGATGTACGCATACCGCGGCAGGCTGCGCTCGAACTCCTGCGTCCACCGCTCGGGACGGAACGCAAGCGGGTCTTCGTAATGACGGCTCGAGCGCTGGATCGCCCAGGGCGAGATCAAGACCTCGGAGTGCTTCGGAACCTGGGTGACGCCGATGCGCGTGTCGCGAACAGCCGAGCGGCCGAAGAGCGGGATGGACGGGTACAGCCGCAGGCTCTCGCGCAGCACGTCGTACAGATACGGCAGCCGGCGCGCCACATCAGGCCCCGGCAGCGCGCCGCCCAGCACCGATGCAAGCTCCGCTTTGATGCGGGCCTCGACCCGCGGGTGCGTGCTGATCAGGTACAGTGTCCACGCAAGCACCGCCGCGGTCGTCTCGTAGGACGCGAGGAACAGCGTCACGAGTTCGTCGCGGATCATCAGGTCGGGCAGCGGGGCGCCGTCGGGGTCGCGGTGCTCCAGCAGCTGCGCGACGATGTTGCCCTCGCTCGCGCCGCCGGTTCGCCGCCAGCGCTCGATCAACGCGTAGAGCTGCCGGTCGAGCGCGCGGATCGCGCTGCGATAGCGCACGTTCTCGCGCGTCGGCATCAGCGCGGGGATCGGAAAATAGCTTCGCTCCCAGGCCGAGTAAAACGCCTGCGACGTATCGCACGCGCAGAGCAGCGCGTCACGGATTTCACGCTCGCTGACGCCGAACAGCACATCGCAGGCGATGCGCAGCGTCAGATGCGACATGTCGAGCGGAATGGCGCGCGTGTCGCCGGCCTTCCACTCGTCGAGGAGCGCTTCGGTGTGCCGGTGAATCGCCGGGACATAGTGGTCGACCTGGCGGGGCTGGAAACGCGGGCGCATGCGCGCGGAGTTCCGCTTCCAGGTGTCGCCGGACGAGGTCACCAGGCCGTCGCCAAACAGCGGACGACCGGCGCTGCGCAGCGGCCAGGTCTTGATGAAGTCATCGTTCCGGTGAACCAGCACCTCGCCGACGAGCTCAGGGTCCGACACGACGAACAGCGGAACGTGATAGACGCGGAAGCAGCCAATCGGGAACTCGCGCTCACACCGCTCCATGAATGCGAGCTTGGCCGGTTGAAGGTGCGTCAGATGTCCGGTCAACCAGGACGCTACTGGCAAGCTGTACTTCTGGGACATGACATCTCACTTTCTCACGGACGACAAGGCGCATTCTATCCGGGTCCCGACCTTGTGGCCTCTTGAACTGGTCGAACTCGAACTCCGCGAAGTCGGGCTTCCGAGTCTGCCACCAGTACGCCGACGATCGACGCGACCAGTTGTTCGTGATCTTTCCCGATGCGGTCTTGTACCAGCTGCTGCACTCGCCGGCCCATGCCGTGACGCCGAGGTCGCGCTGGAGGCGCGCGTTCCACCGGGCCATCGCCTCCTCTCGCACGTCCAGCCAGCGCGCGCCGCGGCTCCCGCGACGCAGCGCTGTGAACCGCGTCTCGAGGGACCAGTAGATCCACCAGCGATACAGACGTCGCCACCCGTGGACGTTGCGGAACATCCACTGCTCGAACCCGCGATACGCGCGGACCTTGCGCGGGATCACGTAAGCGGGCGTTTGCTGGATCACGGTCAACCGCGCCGCGCGCGGCGCGGTCTCCGGAACGATCTGCGCCGCGCTCGCGCCGCTGCCGATGACCACGACGTTCCTGCCGGTGACATCGGCGCCCGTGTCCCACCGCGCCGAGTGACACGTCGCTCCGGCGAACCGGTCGAGGCCGGGCAACGCCGGCACGCGCGGCCGACTCAGTTGCCCGCAGCCGCTGACGAGCACGCCGGCCTCGAGCTCGCCGGCACTCGTGGCGACGCGCCACGTGCCGTCGTCGAACTCCGCGCCGCGCACCTCGACGCCGAGCCGCAGGTGCGGCGCGAGCCCGTGGCGCTCGACGCAGTCGACGAGGTACCGCTCAATCTCGCCCTGCCGCCCGAACTTGTTGCTCCACCGTGCGTTGGGCTCGAACGAGAAGCAATACAGGTGCGACGGCACGTCGCAGCCCGCACCCGGGTAGCGATTGTCGTGCCATGTGCCCGCCGACGCCGTCGCTGCGATCGACGACGACGAAGTCGTTGATGCCGGCGCGCTTGAGGCGCATCCCCATCGCCAGGCCGGCCGCACCCGCGCCCACGATGACGATGCGAGGCCTGGTCACGCGCGAGCCCTTCAGCAGCTAGGTTTCTTCCGCGCCGCGAGAAGACGATAGAGAACATCGGGCCGTCTCGCGGTTAGCATAACGGGTATGACGCGGGAAACGGCGG
The DNA here is from genome assembly GCA_963792175.1 of uncultured Acidobacteriota bacterium. GTDB lineage: Bacteria > Acidobacteriota > Vicinamibacteria > Vicinamibacterales > CAVVIG01 > CAWBVG01. The sequence goes on along the minus strand of CAWBVG010000034.1, from coordinate 125,571 downwards.
TCTGATCGGTGGCAAAGGTTGTTGCGACAGACGTCCTCGTGCAGGGCGTCCGTACCTTTGTCCGTCAAACGGGACCGCCCGACGGGTCCGAAGCCGTCGTGTTCGTGCATGGCAACCCCGGTTCGAGCGAGGACTTCGCCGAACTCCAGCCCTACGTCGGCGATTTCGCCCGCGCGCTCGCCCCTGACATGCCGGGTTTCGGCGGATCGGAGCGCGCGGCCCACTTCGAGTACACCGTCGAGGGTTTCGCACGCCACCTCGACGCCGTGATGACGCACTTCGGCGTGTCGCGGAGCCACCTGGTGCTTCACGACTTCGGAGGACCCTGGGGCCTCGCCTGGGCCGCGGCCAATCCGCTGCGCGTGGCGAGCTTGGTGCTGATCAACGTCGGGGTCTTGCCGGGCTATCGGTATCACAAGTACGCCCGGCTGTGGCGGACGCCGCTCGCCGGCGAGCTGTCCATGTTCACCATAACGCGAGCGCGCTTCAAGGTGACTCTGAACCGTGACAACCCGAAGCCGCTGCCTGATCGAATCCTCGATCGGATGTTCCAACAGTGGGACCGGGGAGCGCGCAGGGCTGTGCTGTCGCTTTATCGCGCCACGTCCGCGTCTGAGGTTTCGTCGGTGAAGCAGGGCGAGGCGCTCTCGCGCCACGCGCCTGCCGGCGCTCGTCGTGTGGGGACGCGGTGACCCGAATATTCCGGTGCGCTACGCCGAGACGCAAAAACGCTTCTTCGATGCCGAGGTGCACGTCATCGAGGGCGCCGGCCACTGGCCGATGATCGACGAACCGGATCGCACCCGCGCTCTGGTCCTTCCGTTCCTGCGCAGCCGCTTCGGCATTCGCCCTTCTTGGGTGCAGCGATGATCCTGCTCCGACTGATCACGTGGCCGTACGTCCGCAAGCACATGCCTCAGGACGATTCTGACGGCGGCCGGCATCGTACTTGGGCGTCGCGGTCTTCGTCGGGATGAACAGCGCGAACGCGAGCGTGCTGCTTGCATTTTCGAGAACCGTCGATCGCATCGCGGGCCGGACCGAGCTGCAGGTGTCGGCCGGCGAGACCGGTTTTCCGCGAAGAGGTGCTGGAGCGCGTGCAGTCGTCGCCGTTCGTGCGCGTCGCCGTTCCCGTGATCGAAGCGGTGGCGAACACGAATATCCGCGGCGAAGGCAGTCTCCTCGTTCTCGGCGTCGACCTCACCGGCGATCGCAGCCTGCGTGATTACGATCTGGAGAGCGGCGACGAGGCGGTGATCGACGACCCGCTGGTGTTTCTCGCGCAGCCCGATTCGATCATGGTCTCCAAGCGGTTCGCCGAGACGAACGGCCTGTCCGTCGGCAGCACGCTACCGCTCGGCACCGTCGGTGGAGAAAAACGTTTCACCGTGCGCGGGATCATGAAAGCGACGGGGCTGGCGACGGCATTCGGCGGGAATCTGGCGGTGATGGATATCTATGCGGCTCAGAAGATGTTCGGCCGCGGCCGCACGCTTCGATCGAATCGATCTCGCGCTGACCGGCGGCCGCACCATTCGTGACGGAACGGGCGAACTCGCAGAAACTCCTCGGGGCAGGGTTCCAGATTGATCCGCCGGCGGAACGCGGCCAGCAGTTCGAAGCGATGATCGCCGCGTTCACGCTGATGATGGGCGCTTCGAGCCTGTTCGCGCTCGTTCATCGGCATGTTCATCATCTATAACTCGTTTGCGATTGCGGTGACGGAGCGCCGGTCGGAAATCGGCATTCTTCGCGCGCTTGGCGCGACTCGCGGACAGATCCGGTGGCTGTTTCTCGGGGAGAGCGTCGTTACCGGTCTGATCGGATCGGCACTCGGAGTGGTGGCCGGACTCCTCATCGCCCGAGGCATCGCTGCCTCGGTCACGGCGCTCGTCAGCGACACGTTCGGCGCAGCGCGCGAATCGGAGAGGTGCTCGTCAGCCCGGCTCTGCTGCTGGCCGCCGCCGCGATCGGCCTCGCCACAAGCCTCGTCGGCGCGTTCATTCCGGCGCGCGCCGCTGCGCGCGTTGAACCGGTGCACGCGCTCCAGAAAGGCAAGTCGCAGCAGTATTCTCGGTGAAGCGCACCGCGTTCGCGTCCTCACGGCGATCGCGGCGGGCGTGGTCTCGATTGTCTGTCTGCTCGTTGGCAGCACGCGGGCGATCTTCTACACCAGCTATCTGCTGGCCATCGCGGCCGTGCTGGTCGTCGCCCCGCTCCTGTCGCTGAGTCTCGCACGTCTCAGCAGACCACTGCTCACATGGCTGCGTCCGGTCGAAGGAGCGCTCGCCGCCGACAGCCTCATCCAGGCCCCTCGCCGCACCTCGGCGACGGTCGCCGCGCTGATGCTGTCGATTGCATTGGCGGTGGTGTTCGGCGGAATGGCGCGCGCTAGTCACGGCTCGATCATGGAATGGGCGCGGACGATGCTCAATCCCGACCTCTACGTCACGCCGTCGCCTGACATTGTCATGCGAACGATCCGCTTCCCCGACAGCATGACGAAGGAGCTCGAGGGAGTTGCCGGCGTGCGGCGGTTGCAGGCGGTACGCGAAGCGCACGTCGTGTTCCAGGGCAGACCTGTGATGCTCATCGCCGCTGATATGTTGAGCATCGAAGAACTCATTCCGGTGCGCATCGTGGCGGGAGGCCGCAACATGTTCGCGGATGCGGCGGCCGGCCGCGGGGTAGTCGTGTCGGACAACCTGGCGCGACTTCACCGGCTGCACGCCGGTGAGATCGTCGAGCTCACCGCGCCGGGCGGCGCCATTCGATTGCCGATCGCCGGAATCATCGTCGATTACACCGATCAGCAGGGGTCGATTCTGATCGACCGATCGCTCTTCCAGCAATATTGGCAGGACGACTCGGTCAACTTCTATCGCGTGTATCTCTCGCCGGAGGCGCGCATCGCCGACGTCAGGCGGCGGATTCTCGAGCGCTACGCCGGCCAGCGGCAGGTGTTCGTGTTGAACAACGACGAGCTGAAGAACTACGTGCTGCGCATCACCGATCAGTGGTTTGGTCTCACGTACCTGCAGATCGCGGTCGCCGTGCTCGTCGCCATCCTCGGGATCGTGAACACGCTGACGGTGTCGATTACGGACCGGCGGCGCGAGCTCGGCGTGCTGCGCGCCCTCGGCGCCAGGAAGCGGCAAGTCCGGCGCACGATCTGGATGGAGGCGCTAGCAACCAGCGGCATCGGCATCGCGCTCGGCTTCGCGCTCGGCGCGATCAATCTGTACTACGTGCTAGAGATCGTCCGGCACGATGTCGCTGGCATGCAGCTCGATTATCAGTTTCCGACGATGGTCGCGTTCGTTGTCGCGTCGACGATTCTTGGAGCGGCGTTTCTGGCCGCGCTCTGGCCGTCCGAAGCCGCGGTGCGCGGATCGCTCGTGGAGGCGCTCGAATATGAGTAACAGACGAAAAGTGCCGCCGCCATTCCCCAGCAGACGGTCACGGCTCTGTTGAGGCTGATGCGAAAGCCAGCCACGCCGCAAACTCACTAAGCCATTGTCGCTGTTCCTCCGTTTCAGGAACTTCGACGCCGCGCGCTTCGGCGACCACCCGGAGTGCGGCGGCGAGATCGACGCCAGCCGCGACAAGAACCGCGCACACGACCATCCCCGAACGTCCAATGCTCTGGCGACAGTGAACAGCGACGTTGTTGCCGCCCTGGAGCGTATCGATCAACTCGGCGATCAGTTCGGCAACGGCGTTGCGGAATGGAGGGATGCCGCCATCCGGAATTGGACACGCTCGGAAGACCACCGAGTGTGCCAACGCCGCCGCGGCTTCGCCTTCCAGTCCCAGCAGCGAAACCTCCGCGGGCTCCAGTAGGGAGACGACAACGTCGATCGAGGCGGCACGCCAGGCTGTCGCCTCGTCCGTCAACGCGCCGCCGCGTGGCCGCGGCACGATGCCAAGCCGGCCGGGCCACGGTCCTTCGACCCAGAACACGTTCATCACGCCACTACGGCTTCGACGACGCTCACGGCGGACGCGGTCGGCACGACGCGAGCGAGACGGAAACCGGCCTTGCCGAGCAGCGACGCGTACTCGGCCTCTGTGCGTTCCTGCCCTCCGGGTATGACGAGCATGACCATGTCCAGGATCTTTCCCGGATGTGGCGTATCGCCCGCGGGCAGCACCATCTCGACAATCAAGAGACGGCCATCCGGTTTCATCGCGTTCCGGCAATGGCCGAGGATGGTCAGACACTGGTCTTCCGTCCAGTCGTGGATGATGTGCGACAGCACATACGCGTCGCCGCCGGCAGGAACCGACTCGAAAAAATTGCCCGGCTCGATCGTCACGCGCTCCTCGACACCATGCGCCTTCAGCAGCGCGGGCGCGTCGCGCACCACGTGCGGGCGATCGAACAGCACACCACGCGGTCCCGCATGTCTGGACAGGATCGCCGCCAGCATGTTGCCCGTCGCGCCGCCGACGTCGACAACCGTCTTGACGCCGGAGAAGTCGTAGGCCGCGGCGACCGCCGGCGGCTCGGCGCCGTGGAAGCCAACCATGGCTTCACTGAAATTGGACGCGTCCTCCGGGTGTTGCCCCAGGTACTCGAAGACCGGCATGCCGACCGCCTTCTCGAAGCCGGTCTTGCCGGTTTGCAGCGAGTAGAGCATCTCCTCAAAACCGCGCCCGAACCACTGGCTGCAGAACGCCAGCAGCGTGGCCCGCGCCGATCCGGGCGCGCCGGTCCTGAGCGCCTCGCCGAGCGGCGTCAGCGCGAACCGCTGGGCGTCTCCTTCCGTGAGGATGCCGAGGCTGGCCAGCGTCCGCATCAAGCGATGCAGCGACGGCGCGTGCGTACCGGTCGCGCCGGCGAGTTCGGCGGCGCTTTTCGGTCCGGCGGCCAGGTGATCGGCCAGGCCCAGTTTGGCCGCCGCATAGACGATCGCGGAGACCCAGGATCCCGTCCCCATCTGGATCAATTGGGCGTGGGGCGGCAGGGCAGCGGATCCGGGACTCTGTTCACGACTCATGCAACGCTCCTGGCTGATGGGGGAGCGCGAGGATAGCACGGTAGAATGCTGGACATGACTTGTGGAATCTCGGCTCGCAGGATTCGGTGCTCCGCACTCGCGATCGTTCTGCTGTTCGCCGGTGCAGCCGCGCGAGCCAGCGAGCTCACGGACGATGTCAAGGCGCGGCGCGCGCGGGTGATGGAGAAGCTCGGACCCGACGCGATGCTGATCCTGTGGAGCGCGCCATCACAACGCTACTCACTGGACATCGACTACGAGTACCGGCAGGACAGCAACCTGTACTACCTGACCGGTCTGACGCAGGAGAACACGATCCTCGTGCTGATGCCGGGGAACAAGACGCAACGCGAGCTGCTGTTCGTGAAGGACCGCAACCCGGCGCGCGAGCAATGGACCGGGACGCTGCTGACACTGGAGCAAGCGAAAAGCCAGACCGGCGTCGACCGCGTCTTCCGCGCCAGCCAGTTCGACGAAGTCATCGCCGGCTTCCTGAACCGGCTGCCGGTTGGCGGCGACGAGGATCCGATCGACGCGTCACGGTTCTACGAGGCGTTGTCGGCCGGCCGCGGGCGCGTCGCGCTCGCGCTCGGTCCGCGTCCGTTGAACGCCCCGCTGACGCCGGAATTGGAGTTCGCCCAGAAGATCCGCGAACGCTACGTCGGATTCCAGGTGGCGGACGCGTCGCCGATCCTGACCGGGCTGCGCGCGGTCAAAACGCCGTACGAGCAGCGGATCCTGACCAAGAGCGTGGAGATTTCCGGCGAGGCGCAGATGGCCGGCATGCGCGCCGCTCACGCCGGCGCGTACGAGTACGAAGTGCTGGCGGCGATCGAGGCGGTACAGCGAGGGCGCGGCGCCGTGTCGTGGAGCTATCCGTCGATCGTCGGCAGCGGGCCGAACGCCACCATCCTGCACTACCCGCGCGGCGAGCGTCAGATGCAGAGCGGCGAACTGCTGCTGGTCGACGCCGCCTGCAACTACGGCTACATGGCGGCCGACATCACGCGTACCTACCCGGTCAGCGGCACGTTTTCGCCGCTCCAGAAGGACATCTACCGCATCGTGCTGCAGGCTCAGGAGGAAGCGATGGCGGCTGCGCGGCCCGGCGTATCGCTGCAGGACGTGCACAACAAGACGGTCGAGGTGATCAAGGCGGGCCTGCTGAAGCTGGGCCTCATCACCGATACGAAGGGCGACCAGTACAAGATGTGGTATCCGCACGGCGCGGCGCATTTCCTCGGCGTCGACGTCCACGACGTCGGCGATCGCAAGGGGCCGCTCGCGGCTGGCATGGCGTTCACGATCGAACCTGGCATCTACATCCGCCAGGGCGCGCTCGACGCGCTGCCCAGGACGCCGGAGAACAACGCGCTGATCGAGAAAGTGCAGCCGGCCGTGACGAAGTATGCAGACATCGGCGTCCGCATCGAAGACTCCTTCCTCCTCGAATCGACCGGCCTGCGCCGCCTGTCTTCGGCCGTCCCCCGGACCATCGAGGAGATTGAGGCGTTCATGAAACCCAAAGGCTCCCGATGAATCGGACCCGGTTTTCCGCTCTGCGACGCCCCGCCGCCGCCATTGCGGCCGTGCTCGTGGCGGCGTCGCTCGAGGCGGCGCCCGCGCGGAATTTTCTGTGGAAGGCGACCTCGAAGTCCGGCGGGACCATGTACCTCGTCGGATCGGTGCACCTCCTGGCGAAGGACTCCTATCCGCTCAATCCGGCGCTCGAAACCGCGTTCAAGGAATCCGACCTGCTGGTCGAAGAGGCGGATCTCGGCGAGATGGGCGTCGGCGCCCAGATGGCGTTTCTCAGCCGCGGCATGCTGCCCTCCAGCACGCCGCTCGACAAGGTCCTCTCGCCGGCCACCTACGCCCTGCTCACCAAACGTGCCGCCGAGATCGGCGTCCCGGTCGAGCCGCTGAAACTGCTGAAGCCGTGGATGGTGGCGCAGATGCTCGAGGTCATGCAGTGGCAGAAGGCCGGCTACGATCCCGAGCTCGGCCTCGACAAGCACTTCTACGATCTGGCGCAGGGCGCCGGCAAGAGCGTTCAGGGACTGGAGACGCTCGACTTCCAGATGTCGCTCTTCGACGGCATGACGATGGCCGAGCAGGACCATCTGCTGGCGGAGACGCTGAAGGAAATCGACACCGAGCAGGCCAACATGGCGAAGCTGATGGAAGCCTGGAAGGCGGGCGACGCGCCCACCGTCGAGCGCATCGTGCTGTCGGCGCTCCGGCAGGAGCCGCAGCTGTATCAGCGCCTGCTCGTGGACCGCAACAAGGCGTGGATCCCCAAGCTCGAGGCGCTCTTCGCCCGCAAGCGCCGCACCTTCGTCGTCGTCGGCGCCGCGCATCTGGTCGGCCCCGACGGTCTGATCTCACTGCTCAGGGCAAAAGGCTACACCGTCGAGCAGATGTAGCGCGGCCACGCGAATCAGCGGGTGGCCGCCGTCGCGGGCGCGGGCAAGCTGCCGGCGCCCATCCTCGGTCGCTCCCGCGCACAACTTTCGATGGCCGGCGATGAGATTGAGGTACGGCGCCAGCCACGGCACCGGCAGATTCCGCAACAGCTCGTCGATGAACGGCGCCTCGCGATCGAGGTCGACGTCGAGCGCAAAGCCAGCGGCCACCTTCGGAGCGTCCTGCCTGTCGAACAGCGAAACGATCACGCGCTCGACACGCACGCGGCTTTCGTAGAGCTGCAGTTCTTCGTCGCTGCCGCCCTTCGGCGGCGTCAGGCCGCTCCTGAACTGCCGCTCGCGCTCGCGGTAGACGTCGGCGCGCTTCAGGGCGTCTGCCGGCAGCGCGCCCATCTGATCCGGTGCGGCGATCGACACCCCCGACACCAGCGCACGGGTGACGGCGGCGGCGCCGGCTGGCCGCTGGTTGTGAACGTCTGGCGTCGAACCGGCTGCTGGCTAAGACCTGGGCCGCGAAAAGTGCTTCTCGTACCAACGGATGCTCCGATCGATGCTGTCGACGACGTGCTTTGATTCGCGGATGCCGTGTCCTTCGCGGGGGTAGCGCACCATCACGGCTTCGGTGCCGACGTCCTTGAGACCGATGTAGAACTGCTCCGCTTCGGCAATCGGCACGTCGTTGTCGTTCTCGCCGTGCATCAGCATCGTCGGGGTATGCGCGTTGGCGACGTGGCGGATCGACGACCGCTGCAACAGCGTGTCCATCAGGTTGCCCTGATGGGGGTAGACGCCCCATTCCATCGCCTCGTACTGGTTGTAGTACGTCATGTAGTTGTAGCTGATGATGTTCGTGATCGCCGCGGTCGGGATGGCCGCCTTGAAGATGTTCGTCTGCGTGATCAGCCACGTCGAGAGCTGACCGCCGTAGCTCGTGCCCTCGACGCCGAGGCGATCGCGATCGATCCACGGATAGCGCCGCAGCGCCGCGCTGACGCCGTAGAGCACGTCCTGCCCTTCGTTGCCGTTCTGATCGGCGAAGACCGCGTCCGAGAACGCCTGGCTGTAGCCAGTGGAGCCCCGATAGTTCACCATCAGCGTCGCCCAGCCGCGTGCCGCGTACACCTGATTCTTGAAGTTGAATGCCGGTCCCTGCTGGCCGTGCGGCCCGCCGTGGATATTGACGATGAGCGGATGCCTGGTGCCCTCGGCGAGGCCGATCGGCTTCGTGAGAAACGCTTCGACTTCGAACTTGTTGTCATTCGAGACGAACGTGAACGATTCGACGTCGGCGAGCGGTTTGCCGCGCAGCACGTCCGCGTTGAGATCGGTCATCTTGCGGCCGGCGATGTACAACTGCGGCAGATCGGACGGCGTCGCGAGCGTGTAGGCCAGCACCGTTCTGGACATCGAGAAGCCGCTGACCGTTCCGCGATCGCCCACCACCAGCTCGGGTTTGCCCCCCGCGATCGGCTGGCGATACAGATGCACGCTGCCGCGCTCCTGCACCGTGAACAGCAGCGCGCGGCCATCCGGCGTCCATTCGGGCGGGCCCTGGCGGTTGTCGATCGTGCCGATTTCGCGACGACTGGCGCCGTCGGCGTTGACGACCCACGCGTGCGTGTCTTCCATCGTCGTTTCACGATCGGTGAGCCCGCGCTTCGTCGCCTGGAACGCCAGCATTTTTCCGTCGGGCGACCAGCGCGGGTGATACTCGTTGCTCTCGGTCGCGCTGACGCGCCGGATCGATTTGTCCGCGAGCTTCATCACGAAGACGTCGTAGTTGAAGAACTCGTCGTGATCGGCGTCGCGATTCGTGAGAAAGGCGATCTCCTGGCCATTCGGCGACCAGTCGACCGAGTGTTCGTAGAACGCCCCGTCGGTCAGCTGCTCGACGCGTCCCGACGCGACGTCCACCATGAACAGGTGAAGCCGCCGGTTGTCGTTGAAGCGTGTCATCCCTTCGGCAGCGTCCGGCTTGTAGAGATACCGGGTGATCACGATGGGGTCTCCGGTGGCGTCCGCGGTTTCGGGCCCGGCAACGGACGACACGAACACGATTCGCTTGCCGTCCGGCGCCCACGCGATCGTGCTGCCGGATCCGGGAAGCGGCGCATTCGTGCCGCTCTGTTCCGCGAGCCACCTCGCGCCGGATCCGTCAGGCTTCGCCACGACGAGGCCCGACTTGTCGCCGACCCGGCCCCGATAGGCAATCCACTGGCTGTCGGGCGACCACACGGGGTTCCCGGACGGCTCTTTGTCCGCTCCAAACCGCACGCTCTTCCCGTCCGCGATCGTCATCACCCACAACTGACCGTACGGACGGCCGGCGCCGTCGTTGTTCTCGACGGTGTAGGCCACACGCGTGGCGTCCGGCGACACTTCGACTCCGGACACCGACCGCAGCTTGAGAAGATCGGCGCTCTGCACGCCGGCCTGCGCCAGGGCCGCGGACGCCGTCGCGACCACGCCCGCGGCCACGGCTCCGCGGACGATCGAAAACCGGATGGTCATGGTTTGAATCTGCCTCCGTACTCCAGGGGTTGACCGGTCGTCCACGGGTGATACTGGTTGGCGAAATCAATCCGCTCCCCGAGCGGCGGATGACTCTCGCGAAAGATCTTGTACAGCAGTCCGGGACGCGGGTTGGCGAGCGCGTCCTGCTGCAGCTTGACGAACGCCGTGCCGGCGCTGTGGTTGGTTTGCGTAATCTCCAGCCCGAATCGATCGGCCTCGTGCTCGAGGTGTCGCGTGAACGCCAGCTCGAGCGGCGTCACCACGAGGCCGAAGGCCGACATCAGCAGCAGGAGAAGCGGCAGCGACGCGACATCAGCCAGCGACGTGAATCCCCAGCGGCTGCCATATCGGGCGATGACGGCGTCCGCCGTCCGGTACGCCACGTACAGCGACGCGGCGAGGATCAACACCGAAAACGCGATCGCCTGCCAGACGTGGTGGAGCACGTAGTGCCCCATCTCGTGTCCCATCACGAACAGCAGCTCGCGATCCGTCATCCGCTTCAGCGTCGTGTCCCACAGGACGATGCGCTTCGTGCCGAACAGGCCGGCGACGTAGGCGTTGAGCGTCTTCGTGTCGACGCTCTTGTTCACCTGATAGACGCGGCTGCCTTCGATGCCGGCGCGGCCGGCGAGCGACAGAATCTTCTGCTCGAGCGCCTTGTCCTGCATCGGCTCGAACTTGTTGAACAGCGGGGCAATCCAGATCGGGGCGACCAGGTTGGCGAGGACGATGAAGGGCACCAGCGCGATCGCCGTGTACAGCCACCATCGCCGCGGGCTCTTGCGCAGCAGCAGGTACGGCACCCACATCACGAGCGCACCGACGATGCAGGCGACGCCGAGCGACTTCAACGTGTCGCCGAACCACTTGCCGAACGTCTGGTTCGACAGTCCGTAGGCGTGCTGGCGGACGTACTCCGTGTAGTAGCTGAGCGGCAGATCGACGATCGTGGTGACAACCGTGAACAGCACGAAGTAGACGACGATGGTGAAGAACCAGTTGCGGCCAATCCGCCGGGCGGCGTTCCGCAGGGAAGCCGACAGGCCGGTCGCGAGCAGAAGGACGAGCACCGCGATCGACCACGCCTGTTCGACGAACCACAACACGTTGCCGGAGCGGTAGTACCGCATCGCCTGCTCGCTCGGTTCCGGAACCGCGACCGGCGCGGTCTCGTCCTCCAGCACCATCGCCTGGATCCGGAACGCGTCGGCCGTTGCGGACGGCGGGGACGGCGGGGGCGGCGTCGGCTGCAGACCGGCCGAGCCGGCGGTGACCGCCAACGCGCACACGAACCAAAGCATCATTGAGGCTGCTATTCTATCGCCCTGCGGAGGGTAGTCTCATGCGTCGAGTGTTGATGGCGGCAGTGGTCGTGACGCTGGCGGGCGCGGGCGCTCATGCGGACGCGAAGCGCTGGTGGTCGTTCGTCGAATCGCTCGCGAACGACGGCATGGAGGGACGCGACACCGGCAGCCCCGGCCACAAACGCGCCGCGGAATTCGTCGCGGCGGAATTCAAGAAGGCCGGTCTCGAGCCGGCTGGCGTCAACGGCTATATCCAGCCGGTCAAGTTCAAGTCGCGGCGCATCCTCGAGGAGAAGTCGAGCCTCGCCCTCGTCCCGTCCAGCGGAGGGCGCCGCGAAGCCTGAGCCGCTGACGCTTGGCGAGGACGCCACGATCAGCATGCGAGTCGACCCGGCGCCGTCGCTCGAGGCTCCGCTGGTGTTCGTCGGCTACGGCCTGAACATTCCCGAGCGCAACATCAACGACTTCGCGGGTCTGAATCTGAAGGGCGCGATCGTCGTGTACATCTCGGCGACGCCGAAGTCGCTGCCCGGTCCGCTGCAAGCGCACTTCGGGTCGGCGGCCGAGCGCTGGCAGATGTATCGCGCAGCCGGCGCGGTCGGCACCATCAGCATCGCGAACCCGAAGAGCATGGACATCCCGTGGGCGCGCTCGACGCTGGCGCGTCTGCATCCGGCGAAAGCGCTGGCCGATCCGTCGCTGCAGGACGGCGCCGGCCAGCAGCTGTCGATCACGATGAATCCGGCGCACGCGGACAAGCTGCTCGCCGGCTCGGGCCATACGTTCAAAGAGCTCCTGGCGCTGGTCGACGCCGGCCAACCGGTGCCGGCGTTCGCGCTCCCATGGCGACTCAAGGCGACGACGGCGGTCGAGCGCACGGACGTGGAGTCGCAGAATGTCGCCGGCATCCTCCGCGGATCGGACGCGACGCGGCGCAACGAGTACGTCGCCGTGTCGGCGCACCTCGATCACCTCGGCGTCGGCGAGCCGATCAACGGCGACCGGATCTACAACGGAGCGATGGACAACGCGTCGGGAATCGCGGCCATCCTGGAAGTGGCGCACACGCTGCACGAGTCGGGCGTGAAGCCGGCGCGATCGATCCTGTTCGTCGCCGTCACGAGCGAAGAGAACGGCCTCCTCGGATCGCGGTACTTCGCCGCGCATCCCACGGTGCCGGCGGCGAGCATTGTCGCCAACATCAACACGGACATGTTCCTGCCGCTCTTTCCGCTGAAGACGCTGATGGTGCTCGGGCTCGACGAATCGGATCTGGGCCGTGACATCCGCGCCACGGCCAAGGAGCTCGGCCTCGGCGTGCAGGCCGATCCGGAACCTCAGCGCAATCGCTTCGTCCGCAGCGATCAGTACAGCTTCATCCGGGCGGGGATCCCGGCGCTGGCGATGAAGGTCGGCTACGAGGAGAACACGCCGCAGGCCGAGATCGCCAGGAAATGGACGGCGGAGCGCTACCACGCGCCGTCTGACGACCTGAAGCAAGCCGATCGATCTCGGCGCGGCCGGCACCTACGTGCAGGTCGTGGGCAATCTGGCCGTGCGCGTCGCGAATCGGCCGGACCGGCCGACGTGGAACGACTCGAGCTTCTTCAAGCGGTTTGCAAAAGGCGGGACCCACTAGCGCAGGGAAACGGCTTTTCACGAAGTCACGATGAGCACGAAGACCACGAAAGAATTCTTTCTCTTCGTGAAGAGCCGTGTGCTGTGGCTCCTGTCGGCGCTTCTGGCGGCTGGACCGAGTGTCGCGGCTGCTCAGGACACGCCGGCAACGGTGCGCGCGCTCGGCGAGGTCCTGAAGCGCGAATACATCGACGTCGATGTCGCCGCGAAAGCCGATGCGGCGCTTCAGCGCGGGATTGCGGAGGGCCGATACGCCGCGGCGTCAACGCCCGAAGCGCTGGTCGCCGCTGCTGAACCGCGACCTTCGAGACGTGACCCACGACAAACATATCTGGGTCGAGGTCGTCCCGGCGGCGCCGCCGGTGCAGCCGACATCGGGATTCGGCCACGGACGCGAAGGCGGCGCGTGCCGAGTCCGTGCGCCGCTCGAACGCCGGCGTGCGGCGAGTCGAGATCCTGCGCGGCAACGTCGGCTACCTGGACCTGTCGAACTTCTTCCGTCCCGAAGAAGCGCGCGACACGATCGCGATCGGCGATGCGTCTGCTCAGCAAGGCGGACGCGCTCATCATCGACATGCGCCGCAACGGCGGCGGATCGCCGGGCACGGTCGTGTTTCTGCTGGGCTATCTGATCGATGCGCCCGGCGCGACGCTGTTCGAGATCGTCCATCGTCCACCGGAACCGCCGGACCGCTACGCACTCGACGCGACGCTGCCAGCCGAGCGCGACGGCAAGCGGCCGATCGCGGTCCTGACCTCGGCGCAGACGTTCTCCGGCGGCGAGGGACTCGCCTTTCTGCTGCAGGAGCGTCATCGGGCCGAGATCGTCGGCGAGGTCACGGCAGGCGCCGCGAATCCAGGCACAACCTATCCGGTGAACGACCGGTTCCGCGTCAACGTCCCGAACGGGCGGATCAAGAGCGCCATCGGCGGCGGCAACTGGGAAGGCGCCGGCGTCACGCCGGACCTCAAAGTGCCGGCCGCCGACGCGCTGCAGACCGCGCACGACCGGCTTCTGCGAACGCTCGGCCGATAACACACCCCACAGGCTGCTAGCCTTGACAACCCGCCGCCACGTATCGCATCCTCTCCCATCGACAGACGATGGGAGAGGCCGTGTCGTATGTACCTGATCTGCTGCCCGGCACGCTGGAGCTGCTGATCCTCAAAACCCTCGCCGGCGGCGATCCCATGCACGGCTACGGGATTGCCCAGCACCTCAAATCCGTATCCGACGAGGTGCTCCAGGTCGGCGAAAGCTCGCTCTATCCGGCGCTGCAACGACTGCTGCTCAAAGGCTGGGTCAAAGGCACCTGGGGCGCGTCCGAGAACAACCGCCGCGCCAGGTTCTACACGCTGACCGCGGCCGGCAGGAAACAGCTGGCGGTCGAACGCCGGGAATTCGACCGGCTGATCGTCGCGATTCACAAGGTCCTCAATCCCGCCTAGAGGTCCGCATGCGAGATCTGCTTCGTCGTGTGTGGTACGTCATCCGTCAGCGGCAGTTCGAGCGCGATCTCGCCGAAGAGATCGAGTTCCATCGCGCGATGGCGCAGCGGGATCTCGAACAGCGCGGCATGGGCACCGCGACCGCCGACCGAGCGGCGCGGCGCCTGCTCGGAAACACGACGCTGGCGCGCGAAGACTCGCGCGGCGTCTGGATCTGGCCGTGGCTGGAAAGCATCTGGCAGGACGCCGCGTACGCGATGCGGAACCTCCGCCGGCAGCCGGGCTTCACCGCCGTCGTGATCGCGGTGCTCGCAACCGTCATCGGACTGCACACGACGCTGGTCACCGTGATCGCGGGTGTCGTGCTGCGGCCGTGGCCCGGCGTGCAGGATGCCCATCGCGTCGTCGCCGTGTATCTGCTCGGCCCCGCCGGCCGAAGCGCCGGGTTCGCCGGCGGACTTCCGCTGTCGGCCTACCGCACGGTTGCCGAGCGGGCGACGATCGCTGAGCGGCGTCGTCGCGACACGTGCCGAAGAGGTGCTGGTCGGAACCGGCGACAGCGCGCGATCCACGGAGGCGCTCCTCGTCACCGGAAACTTCTTCGACGTGTTGGGAATCGGCGTCGCGCCGGGACGCGGCTTCGGCCCGGACGACGATCGACCTGGACGCGCGCGACCCGTCGCGGTGCTGGCGTACGACTACTGGCAGAGTCACTTTGGCGGCGACCCGGCCGTCATCGGCGCCAACGTTCGCGTCAACGAGGTGCCGTTCACGATCGTCGGCGTCGCGTCCCGCGACTTCTCGAGCGCGGAGCCCGCGCTACGGCAAGCAGCTGTTTCTCCCCATGACCGCGGCGTCGCAGTTGAAGCCGCACGATCCACCGATCACCTGCTGCGTCGATGTCGCCGGACGGTTGGCGGCCGGCGCCACGCGCGAACAGGCTCGCGCCGAACTCGACCTCTTGAGCCGCGAGTTCGTGCTGCCCGACGGCATGAGGCCACGCGGCGTCATCGTGACCGGGACCGCATTCGCCTCGCGCCCAGGCCGGTCCGATTCGGTCGGGCCGTTGGCCGCGGCGTCGGCCATTTCCGCGGGATTGCTGCTCGTGTGGCTGGTGGCGTGCGCGAACATCGGCAATCTGCTGCTCGCCCGCGCCGCGGCGCGCGTCAAAGAGATCGGCATCCGCCTGTCGCTCGGTGCGAGCCGCCGGCGTCTGATTCGGCAGTTGCTCACCGAAGGGTTCGTGCTCGCGCTCAGCGGAAGCGCCATCGGCATCGGCATCGCCTACCAGCTGCCCTTCGTCCTCCTCCATTTTCTTGGCGGAGCGACCGCTGCGTTTCCGTTCCGAGTCACGGTCGACGGCGTGGTACTCGGCTATGCCCTGCTGCTCGCCGGCGTGTCGGCCGCCATGTTCGGGCTCGCACCCGCCTTGTTTGCCACGCGCACCGACGTCGCCACCGCGCTGAACGAACGCGAAGGACTGCCCGCATCGAAGTTCCCGCTGCGCGGACTGCTGCTCGCGGTGCAGGTCGCCCTCAGCGTCGTCCTTCTCGTCAGCGCCGGCCTTCTGATGCGCGGCGCGCAGCGGGCGGGGGCCTTTGATCCCGGCTTTGCCGTCAACGACGTCACCGCCGTGTCGTTCGAGCTGCCACCGGGCACGTACGACGATGCGCGAAAGCGTGCGTTTTTCGCGGATCTCACCGACGCGCTGCGCGGGCTCGCCGGCCGATGCCATCGACGCGTTCGGATTCGCGACGTGGGAGCCGATTTTCATTCGGCGCGGCTACCAGACACCCATTCACCTGCCGGATCAGACGCCGGCGCAAGCGAAGATGATCACGAGCGTCGACGTGTCGCCCGACTATCTCAACGTGCTGCGCATTCCGATCGTGGCCGGCCGCAACTTCGAGGCGTCCTCGACGGGCGACCTGTGGCGGTCATCAACGAGACGATGGCGCGGCAGTTCTGGCCGAACGAGAATCCCGTCGGCAAGACGTTTCTGATTGGGCGCGCGGACAGCCGCGAGGTCGTCGGCGTCATGCGCGATGCGCACACGCATTCGATGGACCGTGTGCCGCCGCTCTTCTATCAGCCGCTCCGCCTGGGCCGCGTGGTACCCAGGCTCGTGATTCGTAGCCGCCACGGCGTGCCCTCGGTGGAACTGAAGCGGATCGTCGCACGCATCGACCCTCGAGTCCGCATCCAGACGACGCCATTGTCGGCGCACCTCGAAGCTCGCGTTGCGGAATCGAAATGGGGGCCGATGCTCGGCGCCGTGCTCGGCGGGTTCGCGCTGGCGCTGGCAACGGTCGGCATGTTCGGCGTTTTCGCGTACGCGGTGCGGCAGCGAACGCGGGAGATCGGCATCCGCATGGCGCTCGGCGCGCAGCCGTCCGCGGTGGTTCGATTGGTGCTCGCCGGACACTCGCGAGCGGTCGCGGCCGGCCTGGTCGCCGGGCTGTTCGGGGCCGTGGCCTCGTCCGTCGTCCTGCGCAGCCGGCTGCACGGGCTCAGCCCGTTCGATCCCGTGGCGTATCTGGGCGTCGCTGCCCTTCTGGCCGCGGCGGGGCTCGCCGCCAGCTACGTGCCCGCGCGGCGCGCCGTGCGTGTCGATCCGGTCGTCGCGCTACGATACGAGTGACGCACGGGAACACAGATGCGAATCGATTCGGGGCTCGCGTCTTCGTGCCATCGGTTTGTGCGGTCCAGTCCTGGCCCGCTGCAGATCACGCGGCTGCGGCCGCCCGACGTCAAGTTCGTCGGGACACCGCAGAACGTCGTCGAGGCGATGCTGGCGCTCGCGAAGGTCACGCCGGCGGACGTCGTCTACGACCTCGGCTCCGGGGACGGCCGGATCCCGATTACGGCCGCGAAGCTGTTCGGCGCCCGCGGCGTCGGCATCGAGATCGACCCGTTCCACCTGCGGGTGGCGCGGGACGACATGGTCAAGGCCGGCGTCGGCGACCGCGTGACGTTTCTGAACGAGGATCTGTTCCAGGCCGACATCCACGAGGCCACCGTCGTCACCATCTTCTTGCTGCCGAAGCTCAATCTGCAGCTGATCCCGAAGTTCCGGCGCGAGCTGGCGCGCGGGACGCGCATCGTGTCCCACAAGTTCGACATGGGCGACGAGTGGCCGCCGGAACAATCGCAGGACGTGAATGGCCTGATGATCTATCTGTGGACCATCCGTTAAGATACGGACTCTTGGACAATCTCATGAGACAGGTGTGCGCGATCGCCACCTACCAGAAGCTGCATTAGGAGCCTGTCCGAGTAATGGCATGGGTCGCGTTCCGAGCGCCGCACCGGCAGCTGCAAGGCGCCGCGACGCAGGCAATGCGGGACATTGTCGAGGAGCGGCAACGCCGCAGATGCCGGCGCGCCGCCGGAACCCGCAGGGCGCATGGGGGTTGCGGGCGAGCTCGTCGTTGCTCGTCGTCGCCGATGTGCCGCATCGCCTCCTCCTCGCGCCTCGATTCTCGCCTCGCAAGCCCCATGCGCGCGACCCATGCGATTACTCGGACAGGCTCCTAGCGCGTGACGGCCGCCTCCGCCGAGCGGACGTGGTCGCGGCAGCGCGTCATCGTGATGACGCTGGCCGCGGTCGCCATCCTCGCCCGATCGGCAATCTTCCTGTTCCGCGACCAGTCGTACTTCGATTCCGATCAGGCCGTGATCGGGCTGATGGGCAAACACCTCAGCGAGTTGCGCGCCTTCCCGCTGTTCCTCTACGGCCAGAACTACATCCTCGCCGTCGAGGCCTGGATGGCCGCGCTGTCGTTCACGGTGTTCGGCGTCTCGGTCGCCGCGCTGAAGCTGCCGCTGCTCGTCGTCAACCTCGTCATCGCGTTCCTGCTGCTGCGCACGCTGGAGCGCGACGCGCGGCTTGACGCCGGTGCTCGCCGGTGTCGCGTCGCTGTTCTTCATCGCGGCGCCGCCGGGGACCGCTGCGATGCTCGTGGAGGCGAGCGGCGTCAACATCGAGCCGTTTCTCTACACGCTTCTGATCTGGCTGACGCGCGCACACCCCGCCTGGTGCGGCGCCATCTTCGCGGTCGGGTTCATGCAACGGGAATTCACCCTGTACTCGCTGCTGAGCCTCGCGCTGATTGCCGGCAATCACTGGAAACCTCTTTACCCGCGAGGCGCTGCGACGGGCGTTCGCCGGCCTGCGCGCCGCGGCGGAAGTGTGGCTCGTGGTCACGCTCGCCAAGCAGTACTCATCGGCGGCGGGACCGGGCACGTCGATCGCCGACGTCCGCGCTCCGGCCAACAACGTCCTCGAGCTGTTCACCCGCATCTGCTTCGACCAGGGCACCGTCGGCGGTGGCGTCTGGCGGCTGCTCAGCGTCCACATGACGCAGCTCTTCGGCACACGGGTCGAGCCGCTCTGGCAGTTCGCCATCGATAGCAACGTCACCGAGGGACTGCCGTTCGCGTGGGTGCTGGTCGCGGGCGCGATAGGCCTGGCGGCCGTGCGCATCGCGCTGTGGGTGGCGCGGCACAGACAGCTGCCGCGGGAGACCTGGTTTCCGGCCTACCTCACAGCCGTCGGCCTGACCGGGGCGGCCGCGTTCGTCATCGCCCGCTGCGGCGCGCAGGGGCATGTCCGGTATGCGCTGCCGACGCTTTTCGCGGCGATCGGTCTGGGGGCGTGGTTTCTGTCGATCGAACGCGATCGGAGGCTGCGGACAGTCTGGATCGTGCTGGTCGCGGCGTGGGCGTCCGTGTCCGCGCTGAGCCACGCGAAGCTGTACGCCGAATACGCGACTCACCCGCCGCCGGGCACGAAGCTGCTCCTCGTACGTCACTTGCAGGCGCGCGGCATCAAGTACGCGATCGCGGACTATTGGATGGCGTACTACATATCGTTCGTGACGAAGGAACAGATTGTCGTGATGGCGAACGACTTCCCGCGCATCCTCGAATACGAGCGCGTGGTGAACCAGCACCTCGGCGAGGCGGTCGTCATTTCACGCCGGCCTTGTGGGGACGTCAAGCCGGTCGTGGAAGGCGTGTATCTCTGTCCCCCGTAGGGGCTCGGGGCTAGGGGCTAGCTGATAGACTCCATCTGGTGCAGCTAGCTCCAGCCCAGCCCGACCTCGGCTCCTGACAGCTAGCCCCTAGCCCCCAGCCCCTACTGCTTTTGAGTCGCGATGGGGAGATCGTCGCGATTGCCCCACTCTTCCCATGCGCCGTAGTAGTTGCGAAGCTTGTCGTAGCCGATCAGGTGCAGCGCGAAGAGGTCGACCGATGCGCGCATGCCGACCTGGCAATAGGCGATGACCTCGTGTGACGCCAGGATGCCGCGACCTTCGTAGATTTGCTTCAACTCGTCAGCCGGCTTGAACGTTCGCTTCTGCGCATCGAGAAGGTCTTCCCAGTACACCGGTACCGAGGACGCGACGAAGCCGCCGCGCTTGATGCCGCGCAAATCCTTGCCCTCGATCTCCGCGGCCGTTCGGGCGTCCACAATCTTCACGCCCGGCTTGTCGATGGCGCCCACGACGTCGGCCGCCGTCGCAACCCATCGCGGCTGAGGCCGCGCCGTGAAGCGCGCGGCCGCCGGCACCGGCGCGGCCTGCTCCGCCGCCCGCTGCTCCGCCGTCCATTTCACCCAGCCGCCGTTCATCAGCGCGACGTTCGGATGACCGAAGTAATTCAGAATCCACCAGAGGCGCGCGGCATAGATGCCGCCGCGTTCGTCGTAGACGACCACGCGCGTCGCGTCGCCGATGCCCAGTTTCGCCATCAGCGCCTCGAACTCCTGCGGCGTCGGCAGGAACGTCGGCGGCCGATCGGCGACACGGATCGCGACCGGCGAAAGATAGACCGCGCCGGGAACGTGGCCGGCGGGATACGCGGTCGCGGCGGATCGCATGTCGACGACCCGGACATTCGCGTCGCCGGCGTGCGCCGCGACCCAGTCCGTCTCCACCAGCTGTTCAGGGTGCGCGTAACCAACCGCCAGCGCCAGGAGCAGAGGAATCATCCGCAAAGTTTACCGCGCTCTCGCCGAAAGCCGACAGCTGATAGCTGATAGCTGAGCCGACCGCTGAGAGCCACTCCACGCGAACGGCGTTGGGAGTACAGTGAGTGCGTGAGTGCGACAACTCTTGGCGGGGCATCGGTCGTCGTCGCGGGCGCCGGCCTGGCCGGGCTTTCAGCGGCGCACGATCTCGCCGCGCTCGGCGCCGACGTGACGGTTTTCGACGCGCGCGACCGCGTCGGCGGCCGGGTCTGGACCATCCGCGACGGATTCGACGAACGGCAGCACGCCGAAGCCGGCGGCGACATGATCGACGAGGCGCAGCACGAGATCCGCGAGCTCGCGGGCGAGCTGGGCCTGAAGTTGACGCGCATCCTTCGCGGCGGCTTCTCGTACGTCCGCGCCGATCGATCCGGCAAGGCGAAGATTGTGGAGCGGGATGCGTCGCGGGGGTGGGCGCGGCTGGCAGAAGCCCTGGACGACTGGGCTCGCCCGTACCGTCTGGGCGAACAGCGGTGGGACTCGCCGATCGCCGCGCGTCTCGCGCGCCAATCCGTCGCCTCCTGGCTCGACAGCATCAACGCGGACGTCGAGCTGCGCGCCACCGCCACCGGCCTCCGTGGGTTCTTCCTGGCCGACCCCGAGGAACTCTCGCTCATCGCGCTCGTCGATCAGTTCGCCACGGACGACGGACCCACGCTCCAGTCGATGTATCGCATCGACGGCGGCAACGATCGCCTCGCCGCCGCGCTGGCGGCACCGCTGGGCGATCGCCTCCACCTGAACACGGAAGTCGTCGCCGTGTCGCACCGCGGCCAGAACGTCCGGGTCAGCGTGAAGAACGGCCGCGCCGTGTCGCAGATCGGCTGCGACTACGCCGTGTTCGCCCTGCCGGCCACCACGCTCCGGCGCATTCCGTTCATGCCCTCGCTGCCCGCGCAGCAGCACGACGCGATCGCCAACCTGAAATACGGCCGCGCGACGAAAACGCTGCTGCAGTTCTCGAAGCGCTTCTGGCGGATACCGGGGCGCGCGCGCGCCTTCGGATCGGCGCTCCCGTTCGGCGCGGTCTGGGACGGCAACGAGGAGCAACGCGGCGCGCCGGGCATCCTGTCGCTGCTCGCCGGCGGCGGCGCCAGCGATGCCACGCAGGCGATGGTGGCGAAAGAAGGGCCGCAGGGACTGGCGCGCGCGCTCGAGTGGCTCGGGGCGGACGGCGCGGAGCTCGGCGCGTGGCGTCAGATCGTGTGGGAGCAGGAACCGTTGTCGCGCGGCGGGTACGCGTATTTCGCCCCGTCGTTCGACCCGTCGCTGCGCGCGTGGCTCGCGCGCCCGTGCGGGCGGTTGTTCTTCGCCGGCGAGCACACCAGCATCAAGTGGCAGGGCTACATGAACGGCGCGGTCGAAAGCGGCCGCCGGGCGGCCGCCGAGATCGCCGCCGTTCACGCTACCTGATCTTGTCGCCCGGCGGAGGCGTGTCGGCTTCTTCGCCAGGGACCGGCGGCGGTTCCCCGGCCCGCGCCACCGCATGCTCGCGGTCCGGCTCGAACTCGTTCGCGAAGCTTCGCGCGTCCGGACTGAGACGTTCCGCCTTCTGCGGCGGCACCGTCACCCAGACACCCGTCATCAGCCATTCCGGGGGCGCCGCCTCCGCGCCGCCCTGACCGGGTTCGACCGGCGTCCGCGGGAAGAACTCCAGCAGCCGCATCTCGTATCCGCGGCGATCGCGCTCGGTCATCGCCTGGAACTCGTCGCGGTCGAACTCCGGATAGCGGCTGGCGAGCGTTTCGTCGAGGTCGACGCGCAGCACGCGGGCCGACTCGTCGTAGCGAATCATCGTCACCGGCAACAGATAGCGCCGGCGCGAGAACAGGCCGCCGCCATCGACGACCGCGTATCGGGCGACGCCGGACTCGCTGTCGGCGACCAGACCATCGAGACGTCCAAGCTCGGCGTCAGATTCGTTGCGGATGGCGAGGTCGCGCAGGTGACGGCTCTGTTCGAGATTCTCGAGCGGCAGGTATTTCAGCCGCCCGGTCGCGGCCGGCTCGCGCATGTCCCATTCCGATCGCGCGTCGTCATTGATGTGCGCCTCGGCCATCTCGGTCAGGCGGCGATCGGCGCGTCCTTCGTCGTCGAGGGTTTCCTGTAACAGCCGCGCTTCATCAGCCCGGTTGAGCCGGCGCGCGTACGCACGGGCGCAGCCGGTACGCGGCCATTTCGTAGTGCTCGATGCGCTGCGCCACGCCGATGATGCCGGCATCGCGGGCGTCGTCTGTCGCTTCCTGATTCAGGCGATCGTCGGCTTCCTGAACAATCCCGGCGAGGCCTGCACACGGCTTGGCGCGGCGGCGCTCGCCCCAATGCGTGAAGATCAGTTCCAGCCGCTCGAGGTGGAGCCGCGACTCGTCGCAGTGGTGGCGCAGCGCTTCTCGCAATTCGGGCGCATGCGCCGACTCGGCAAGCCTGGGCAGCGTGCGAATGATCTGCATTTCGGCGTCATACAGATCGCTCAATTCGTCGAAGTAGAGATCCTTCAGCGACGCGATCGCCATGGAATGCTCCCTTGAAAGGGTCTGACGATCGAGCGTACGCAAGCGTCGTTCCGCAACTAATTCGGCGCCGGGCGCTGGCGTGCGGCGACCGATAAAGATGAGGTACAGTCCGCCTTCGCTCGAAGATCTCCGGAGCTTCGGCGGACAAGTCCGCCTTCGCTCGGATCCGAGGGAAGTCCCTTCGCGGACAGGGACACTTCGCGCGAGACACAGGCTATGCAGACACGATCTGAAGGGGCGCTGGTAAAAGCGCTAGGTGTCCGCCCGCTGACGGCGAGCATAGTCAACACGACGATCGGCGCGGGCATCTTCGTGCTGCCGGCGGCGGTCGCCGCCGGCCTTGGCGCCGCGGCGCCGCTCGCCTATGTCCTCTGTGCCGCGCTGATGGCCCTGATCGTCTCGTGCTTCGCCGCGGCCGGCAGCCGCGTGTCGTTGACCGGCGGGTTGTATGCGTACGTGGGAGTCGCCTTCGGCCCGTTCATCGGATTCCTCGCCGGTGTGTTGTATCAGCTGATGGCGGCGTTCGCGGTGGCCTCGGTTGCCAGCGCCTTCGCGGGTTCGGTGGCGGCTATCTGGGCGCCCGCGGCGACGCCCGCCGGGCGCGCCGTGCTGCTGGTTGTGCTGATGGGGGTAGTGGCTGCCGTGAACGTCCGCGGCGTCAGGTTCGGTGCGTTTCTCGTCGAAACAGCCACGGTCGCGAAGCTGCTGCCGCTGTTCGTTCTCGTCGCTGTCGGACTGTGGTCGGTCAACCCCGAGTACGTGAGGTTTCCGGGCTTTCCTGCGCCCGCCGCGCTCGGCCGGACCGCCATCGTGCTGATCTTCGCCTTTCTCGGCGTGGAGATCGCTCTGGTGCCGAGCGGCGAAGTGCGCGATCCGGCGCGCACGGTGCCGCGTGCGCTGTTCCTCGCGCTCGCGACCACGACGACGCTCTATCTGCTGATCCAGCGGGTCGCGCAGGGCCTGCTCGGGCCGGCGATCGCGGACTTCGCGTCCGCACCGCTGGCTGAGGCGGCGTCGCGCGTTCTGGGATCCGGAGGCCGGCTGCTGGTCATCGGCGGCGCCATCGTCTCGATGTTCGGCTACGTCGCCGGTGACATGCTGGGCAGTCCGCGCTCGCTCTACGCGTTCGGTCGAGACGGTGTCCTGCCGGCAGCGCTCGCGCGCGTGCATCCTCGCTTCCACACGCCCCACGTGGCGATCGCGGTCTACGCCGTGCTGATCGCGGCGCTGGCCGTGAGCAGCAGCTTCACGCAGCTCGCGATCCTCGCCAACGTCGCGGCGCTGACGTTGTACCTGACGTGTGTCGCCGCGTCGTACGAGCTGCAGCGAAGGGACGTGCGGACGGACGGCGCGCCGTTCCAGCTGCCGGGCGGACCAGCGATTCCGCTGCTGGCGGCGATGGTCATCGTGTGGCTCTTGTCGAACGCCACGCTCCGGGAGTTCAGGATCGAGGGGCTGGTGATCGCCGTCGCGTCGATGTTCTATTACATTCGGAGCACACAGACTGCGTAATGAGGAATTAGACATTGGGAATCGGCGGCGCTACGCCCCCATGCCGCCGGCCATGACCAGGCGGCGCGCCTCGAGCGGCGCGCACGGCGCGGCGAGATAACGCCCCTGCGCCGCGTCGCAGGCGAGGTCGCGCAGGTGGTCGCGTTCCATTTTCGATTCAACACCCTCGGCCACCACGGTCAACCCGAGGTCGTGGGCGAGATCGATCGTCGAGCGTACGATGGCGTCCTCGCCCACCTTCAGCCCGGTGATGAACGAGCGATCGATCTTCAGGACGTCGACCGGGAGCCGCCGAAGGTAGCTCAGCGACGAATAGCCGGCGCCAAAGTCGTCGATCGCCAGCGTGATGCCCATCTCGTGCAGCTGCCTCAAACACGTCAGCGACTGCGTGCGCATCAGACATCAGGACGTTCTCGGTGATTTCCAGCACCAGCGTGGACGGCGACGCGCCGTGCACGTCCAGCGCCGTCGCGACCCGCGTCGGAAAATCGGGATCGCGCAGGCTCTTCGGCGACAGATTCAACGCGATCGAGATCGCGTCGCCAGGCGCGGATCGATCCCGCCAATCGGCGAGCGCCCTCTCCAGCAGGATCATCGTCAGCGGTTCGATCAGCCAGGTGCGCTCCGCCAGCTCGATGAACCGATCCGGCATCAGCCGCCCCTCGCGCGGGTGGTTCCAGCGGGCGAGCGACTCGACGTACATCGTCTTCGCCCGATTGCAGGTTCACCACCGGCTGGTAGTCGAGGAAGAACTCGTTGCGGTGGATGCCGTCGCGGAGATCGGTGACGCGCGCCAGCTGGTGGTGCGCTTCGCTGTCACGGACCGCGGCGTAGACGGCGCAGCCGAGCCCGCCGCTCTTCGCGACGTACATCGCGATGTCGGCGCGCTGCAGCAGCGCGTCCGGATTGGCGCCGTGGTCCGGAAAACAGGCGATGCCGACGCTGGCGCCGATGAACGCCTGATGGCCTTCGACGACCAGCGGCCGTGCCAGATCCAACAGGATCTTCCGCGCGGCGAGCATCGCGCCGTCGGCGTCGGTCCGCGGCAGCAGGAGCGCGAACTCGTCGCCGCCGAGCCGTGCCACCGTGTCCACATCGCGCAGGCGGGCCTGGAGGCGGCACGCGACCTCCTGCAGCGCCCGTCGCCGGCATGATGGCCGAGCGAGTCGTTGATGGCCTTGAAGCCGTCGAGATCGAGCACCAGCAGCGACAGCGACTCGCGCGTCCCGCTGCGCCGTGAGAATCGCCTGCTGCAGTCGATCGTGCAGGAGCACGCGGTTCGGCAGATCCGTCAGCGAATCGTGATACGCCATGTGCTCGAGCCGCGCTTCCGCGCGCTTGCGCGACACGCGGCCTTCGGCCTCGCGCAGCTCGCGCTGGACCGCCGGGCCGAGGCGTTTCAGATGGCCCTTGATGATGTAGTCGTGCGCGCCGGTTTTCATCGCCGCGACAGCGATGTCCTCGCCGATCGTGCCTGACACGAAGATGAACGGCATGTCGGGGTCGTATTGCCGCAGCAGCTGCAGCGCGGCGGTCCCGCTGAACTGCGGCATCGTGTAGTCGGCAATCGCGAGATCCCAGTGCTCGCGCTCGAGGGCGTCCGCGAGGGCTTCGGCGCTCTCCACGCGCTCGAGCGTGACGGTGAATCCCGCGCGAGTCAATTCGTGAACGACGAGCAGCGCGTCGTTCTCCGAGTCTTCGATCAGCAGCAATCGCAGTGGCGTCATTCCCCAAACCTCCGAACCACGACATCGGACCGTCGCAACGCGGGTGACTGTTGGAAAAACCAACAGCTTCGTGCAGCCGCGTGCAAGACCCGTCGTGAAACCTGACGGTTTGCTGGGGTGACGACCAAAAAGTGCAAGCCGCTTGCCACGCGGCAGAGCTATTTGAGCCGCAGAAGCGGCGGCCAGATCGGAGGCTCCGTGCATCGCCAACCAGGTCGCGAACTGAGCGTCGAGATCGCGAGTGGCGCATCGGTGCGCGCGGGCTCCCGCAGATCGAAAACGAGAATGGCCGGCGCCGCCAGCGTCGCAAGCGGGGCCCGGTCGAGGGCCGCCAGTCGGCTGCGACCGCGCGAACCGCGCCTGGAACATCGGCACCTCGTCGCCGTCGAGGACGAGGTACGGCGGCCGCCCCGAGGACTGAAGAAACGCGATCGCGCGGTCGAGGGCGGCGCGGTCGAGCGTGTCGAAGCGAAGCGTCAGACGGCCGGTATAGTGACGGATCGATCCGCTGTGCTGCCTCGAGAGAACCACCGCATCCGGCTCCGTGTGCTCCGCCACGAATCGCGCGACGTTCACGTACCGCCGATCGCCCCACCCCAGATCGAAGGCGCTGCGCTCGGCAGCCAGCCGTATACCGCGCCAGCCGACAGCCAACACGATGGCCCACACGACGACCGATGACCATTGGCCCGTCCGTCGCTGCGCGATCGCCTCCAGCGCCGCTGCCGTCAGCACCATGATCGCGGGCCACATCGGCAGCAGGAACCGCAGGAACCACCACGCGTCAAACGGCGTGTAGAACAAGTACGACAGGAACAGCGTGCCGATGAAGCCGCCGAGGAGCATCTGGAGATGCGGGACGCGCGGGCGCGGGAGCCAGGCCGGCGCCACG
This sequence comes from uncultured Acidobacteriota bacterium, assembly GCA_963792175.1. GTDB lineage: Bacteria > Acidobacteriota > Vicinamibacteria > Vicinamibacterales > CAVVIG01 > CAWBVG01. Next base: position 98,556 of record CAWBVG010000034.1, on the reverse strand, counting down.
AACAGACCAAGCGCCAACAGGACAAGCGGCGTCTGTGTGTCGACCATCCAGACTGGATAACGGCGAAGGTTGTCGAGCGCGTATCCCCACGCGTAGTACTGACCGAGCTCCCCATATCCGCTGGTCAGCGGCGATCCGTACATGCGCCAGTTCACCAACGGCACGGCGGCCACCGCTGGCGCGAGGCCGGCCGCGAAACGCCAGACCGAGGCGCGGTTGGTGACGGCCAGCCACAGGACGAACACTCCGGACACCGGCGCGAGATTCGGCCTGATCAGGATCGCCGCTCCGGCAGCGAGGCCAGACAGCAGCGGCCGATCCGACACGACCAGGAGCAGCGCGAGCGTCCACGCCGCCGTGGCCGGCACGTCGCTCATCGCGTTCATGATCTGATAGAGGAACACCGGACTCGCGGCGATCAGCACCGCCGCGATCAGCGCGAGCCTTGACGCGTCGAACAACCGGCGGCCCAGCAGGTACGTCAGCCAGACGGTCAGCGCGCTGCAGATCGGCACGACCAGAAACGCGCCGCATAACCCGGCAACGATCTGGAACAGCGCCATCAACAGCGGCAGTCCGGGCGGGTACACCGACGCAATCGCCCCTTGATCCCCGGGGATCGTCCGAAAGCCGACTGGCGTCCACGTCTCGGCCGCGCCAGGCCATGGCGAGTCGCGCACGATGTCCTGGTGAATCTGCAGCGTCCCTGTGCGCCAGAGACCCGCCTGCGTCACATAGCTGTACTGATCGGCGCCGCCGGCAACCGTCGACCCGAAGGTGATCGACATGTACAGGACGGTGAATGCCAGGAGCGCCGCGGCCGTCGTTGTCGGCGCCGGGCGCCGCATCAGGGCCTGCGCTGATGGACGACCTTGCCACCCGCGACGGTCGTCAGCACCTGGACATCTTTCAGACGCGCGGCCGGAATGGAGAACACGTCGTCGCTGAGAATGATGAGATCCGCAATCTTTCCGCGGACAATCGTGCCCTTCACGGTGTCCTGAAACTCGGCGAAGGCCGATCCGCTCGTATACGCCTGCACCGCCTCGGTGATCGAGATCTTCTGTTCCGGAACCCAGCCATCCGGATGTGCGCCGTCCAGCGTCGCCCGCGTCGTCGCGGCGTACAACGTCAGCATCGGGTTGAGCGGCGCGACGGTCCAGTCGGTCCCGATCGCCAGCCGGACGCCCTTGTCGATCAACGTCCGGAAGGCGTAGGTCGTCTTGATCCGTTCCGGGCCGATACGCCGTTCCGCCCATCGGCCATCGTCGATGGCGTGATAGGGCTGCACGGAGGCAATCACGTTCATCGCCGCAAACCGTTCGAAGTCCTTTGGCGCGATGTGTTGCGCATGCTCGATGCGAAGGCGGCGATCGCGCCCGCCGTTGGCGCGGATGACGTCGGCGTAGAGATCCAGAGTCGCGGAGATGCCCGCGTCCCCGATCGCGTGCATGCAGAGCTGCAGTCCGGCGTGGTCCGCGGCCATGAGCCTGATGCGCATGTCGTCGATCGGCTGCATTTCGTCAGAGAGCAGCCCGCGCGTCTGGGGAGCGTCGGTGTACGGCTGAAAGAAATAGGCCGTGGTGGACCCGAGCGAGCCGTCCGCGTAGCCCTTGACCGCGCCAATCCGAAGCCACGACGACCCGAACGACCGGTGCACTCCGAGCTTCGCCTGGTCGTACCAACCGAGCTCGAGCGGGGCGGCGTAGATCCGCGCGGTCAGCTCGTTGCGATTTGCAAGCTCCGCGTAGACCCCAATGTCGTCGTACGACGGGTTCATGTCCTGCAGGCTCGTCACCCCCACGGAGGCGGCGTATCGAAGGGCCCGTTTGACGACCGCCAGCCGCGCGTCCGGGGTCATCTTGGGAATCACCCGCGCGACGAACTCCATCGCGGCGTCTTTGAGCACGCCGGTCGGAAAGCCGTTCGCATCGCGGACGATGGCGCCGCCGGGAGGATCCGGCGTGATCTCGGTGACGCCCGCCCGGCCCAGTGCCGTCGAATTCGCGAGGGCCATGTGTCCGTCGTAGCGGGTGACGAACACCGGCGTGCCGTTCGTGACGTCGTCGATGAGATGCCTGGTGGGGAGCTCGGCCGGCGTCCACCGCTGGTCGTCCCATTCGCCGCCGAGAATCCATTCTCCCGGCTTGGTCTTCGCGCGCTCGGCGATTCGGCGGGTGAATTCGGCCGGCGTTGCGGCGTCCTTCAGGTTCACGTTGTCGAGCGCTGTACCGCCGTCGATCAGGTGGACGTGGGCGTCGTTGAAGCCCGGCAGCACCCGACGCCCTTCCGCGTCGATGACGGTCGTCGCGGCCCCGCGCCAGCGGTCGATCTCCCGCGAACTGCCGACATCGACAATGCGATCGCCGATGACCGCAACGGCGTTCGCGTCGGGCTGAAGCGCGTCGCCGGTCCAGATACTGGCATTCGTGATGACGAGATCCGCGGCGAGGCGCGCGGGACGCACACAGCCCACCGCCAGGGCTGGGATGAGCGCGATTGATAGAATGAGCGGATGCCGCACTCGAATCCGTCTGATCAGGAGCTGAAAGAGCTTCTCACTAACGCCACGACCATCGCAATCGTCGGGGCATCGTCGAACCCGGACAAGGAGTCGTATGGCATCATGCAGAAGCTCCTCCGCGCCGGCTACCGCGTCGTTCCCGTCAACCCGAAAGAGACCGACATCCTCGGGCAGCGATCGTATCCGTCCCTCATCGACGTCCCCGAGCCGATCGATATCGTCGACGTGTTTCGCCGCGCCGAAGACACACCGGCCATCGCAGACGACGCGGTCACCATTGGCGCGAAGGCGCTGTGGCTGCAGACCGGCATCGCCAGCGAGGACGCTGCGGCCCGTGCACAGGCGGGTGGGCTGATGGTGGTAATGGACACGTGCATCGGAGCGACGCATAGCCTGCTGCGCGTCGCCAGCAAAGTCTCAAGTGTCAAGTCTCAAGGCTGAAGCCTTCAGACTTCAAGCTTCAGACTTCAGACTTCCGATAGCTTTTTCGAGCTTCGTGACGAGATCGTCGAGCTGATCGACGACGGCGCGGACCGTCTCCGGCTGGCTGAGATCGACTCCGGCGCGCAGCAGGAGCGTCATCGGGTGGTCGCTGCCGCCGGACTTGAGCAGCGTGAGGTAGCGGTTGATCGCCGCCGCCCGCGCGGCTTCGGAACCGGTCGTGAGTTGTTTCATCAACTGCGCGCTCGAGGCGAAGCAGGTGGCGTACTGGTAGACGTAGTACGGGGTGCTGAAGAAGTGCGGGATACGCGCCCACGTCAGCCGTGACTGCTCGTCGTAGTCGAGCGCGTCGCCGTAGTAACTCTTGAGCAGGTTGAAATAGATCTCGCCGAGCTCCTCGGCGGTGACGGGACGTCCTTCCTCGACGAGCCGGTGCGCCTGCAGCTCGTAGTCCGCGAACAGCACCTGCGTATAGAACGTGCCGACGATGCCGTCGATCGCGTGCTGGAGCAGGACGATGCGCTCGCGATCGTCGGTCGCGCGCTCGAGCATGTAATCGAGGAACAGCATCTCGCTGAGGGTGGAGGGCACCTCCGCGACGAAGATCGTGTACGCGGAGTACACGAATGGCTGATGCGCGTGCGAGAGGAGCGTGTGCATCGAATGCCCCATCTCGTGCGCCAGCGTGAACACCGCGTCCAGCGTGTCGTTGTAGTTCAGGAGCATGTACGGGTGCACGCCGTAGACGGGCGCCGAATACGCCCCACTGCGTTTACCCGGGTTCTCGTAAACGTCGATCCACTCGCTCGCCAGGCCTCGCCGCATCTGGCGCTCGTACTCCTGACCCAATGGCTTCACCGAGGCAGGCAGCCACTCCAGGACGTCCTCGTACGGATACTTGCGATCGAAGTCAACCAGCGGAATCGCCGTGTCGTAGTTGTGATAGGTGTCGAGTCCCAGGACCCGTTTGCGGAGGCGGTGATAGCGGCGCAGCGGCTCGGCCCCGGCCTTCGTCGTGTCGATCAGGTTCTCGACCACCGCCGTCGGGATGTTGTTGCCGTGCAGCACCGCATCCAGCGTCGTCCGATAGCCTCGGGCCTGCGAAAAGAACAAGTCGCGCTGCAGGACGCTGTGGTAGAGCGACGCGTAGGTGTTGACGCTCGACTCGAAGAGCCGGTGGAATTCCTCGAAGGCGGCCCGGCGATCGCTCTGGAGTCGATTCGTCGCCAGGATCGCCCGGTACTGTCCGTAGGTCAGAGTGACCTCTCCGGTCGAGAGCGTGACGACCGGGTGCTTCACGTCGGCGGTCGACAGCGCGGAATAGGCGTCATTCGGCGTCGTCGCGAACCGGCTGGCCAGCGAGAGCAGGTGTTCGCCCTTTTCGTCGAGCACGTGCTCCTGCTGCCGGTACAGATCCTCGATGGCAAAGCGGTAGACCGCGAGCTCGGCGTTGGCGTCCAGCCACTGCTGCACGGTCGGCAGGGGAATCTGCAGGAGCTCGGGGTTGAACCACGCGCACGCCTGGTTCGCCTTGGCGAACAGAATCTGCACCTGCTGACGGCGGGCGTTGATCTGGTTGTCCCGTTGATCCTCGTCGTGCTTGAGCGAGGCGAAGTACCAGACCTTATACGTGAGCTGGCCGATGTCGTCGGACAGCTTCATCGCCGCCAGCAGTCGGTCGGCGCCTTTGGCCAGCGTGCCTTGCAGAGCGGCGTAGGCGCCGATCTTCCGCTCGAGGTCGTCGTAGGCCGCCTGCCACTCGGGCCAGGCCGGGAAGATGTGCGAGAGGTTCCACTTGAATCGGTCGGGAATGTCCTGACGCTCGCGAAGCTGCAAAGCGGCCGTGGCCTCGGCCGGCGCGAACAGATCCATCAGGGAATCATAGCTGATCGTCAGCTCATCGCTTAAGGCGTCGTGCCGGCCGGGCGTGTTTCTTGCTCCCGTCGCAGTCAGGAGGCGTAGCTATGGATCATCCCAGACCAGGGTTGCGGTACGTCGACGCCAGCGACCTCGACAATTCGGAGTTCCATTTCGACGGCATGGAAGTAAAGGGCCTTGATACCGAGAAGCTGGGGAAAGTGGACGGCTTCATCATCGACAAATCGTCGGGGCAGCCGTACTACGTGGCGGTCAATGCGGGCGGCTGGTTCAAGTCGAAGTTCTTTCTGCTGCCGATCGGCCACGTCGGGATGGCGCCCACCGAGACCAGCCTCGTGGCGGACCTGACACGCGATCGGGTGAACGAGTTTCCGGGATTCGATCGCGGCGAGTTCAAGAAGCTGACGGAAGACGAACTGAAGATGATGGACGATCAGATGTTCGGCGTGTGCTGTATCGACGCGACGATCGACATCGCCTCGCCGTCCCGCTACGAGCACGCCCACTACCGATATCCGGGCTGGTGGGATGCGAGCTTCGACCGTCCCGATCGGGCGGAGACGCTGGGCCGAGAAACCGTCGGCACGAAGCGCTGACGCACGTCGCGAAGTATTGCTTCGCCGCCCGCGGGAGATGTGTCATCGTCTTTCGATGCAGCTTCCCGGGCGGCTCCTTCCGCTGGTCGGCGCGTTCGCCTGCGCCGGCTGTTTTCAGATGACCACCGTCCTCAAGGTCAAGGCCGACGGCAGCGGCGCGATCGATCACCGCATGGTGTATTCGCCGCGGGCGCTGTCGCAGATGCGATCGCTCGGCGGCGGCCGCGGACCGCAGATCGATCCGGCCTCCGAGGATCAGGCGCGCGCGCTCGCCAGCGCGATCGGTCCGGGCGTCACCTACGTCACATCGACGCCGATCAGCACGCCCGCGGGTCAGGGACGCGACGCGACCTACGCGTTCAGCGACGTCGCTCAGCTGCGCGTGTCGACTCAACCGGCCGCGCCGCCGGGGCTGCCGATCAACACGCCGGCGCTGAAAGGCGACGCCGAGACGGTCACGTTCTCGATCACGCAGAATCCGAACGGCAACACCGTGCTGCACATCCACGTCCCGGAACCCAACTTCCTCGACGCGCTGGGGGCGAAAGGCGCGGCCTCGCAGATTCCGATGATCAAGACGCTGCTCGGCGGCGCCCGCGTGCTGCTGGCCGTCGAGCCCGAAGGCACGCTGGTGCGCACCAGCAGCCCGTTCGTCGACGGCGGACGGGTGACGCTGCTCGAAGTCGACCTCGACGAGGTCCTCAAGGACGAGACGCTGATCGCGCGCCTGAAGGCGGCGACCACCCAGGACGAGGCGAAAGCCGCCGTGAGGGCCGCGGCCGGCCTCAAGATCAACCTCGATCGGGAGATCACCGTCGAGTTCACGCCCGCGAAGTAGTTGATGGCGGACCGGCTGTTCTCGCCGCGCTTCTTCGTGATGTGCGGCTTTACGTTCACGGTCTTCCTGTCGGCGTTCCAGCTGCTGCCGACGGCGCCTTTCCGCATCCACGAATTGGGCGGCAGCACCTTCGCGTCCGGACTCTTTCTCGGGTTTCTCACCTACGCGTCCGCGTTTTCGGCGCCGCTGACCGGCGCCCTCAGCGACCGCATCGGCCGCCGTCGGACGCTCGTGATCGCGAGCAGCGTCATCCTCCTGTGCGCCATCGCCTACGCGCTGACGTCCAGCTATCGCCTGATGCTGGCGCTGGTCGTCGTGCACGGCGTGTTCTGGTCGGCGCTGCTCTCGGCGTCCGCCGCCTACTTGACCGGCCTCCTGCCCGACCGGCGCCGTGCCGAAGGGATCGCCTACTGGGGGCTGTCGAGCGTCGCGGCCATCGCGGTGGCGCCGCCGATCGCGTTCTGGCTGCTCGAGCGCGGCGGCTGGCGGTGGATCTGCATCTCGTGCGGCGCCCTCAACGTGCTGATGGGCGCGATCGCATGGAACCTGGACCCCGACCAATCACCCGCGCACCACGCCTCGCATTCACCAACGCCGTTGATTGAGTGGCGGGTGCTCGTCCTGTCGCTGACGCTCTTCCTCTATTCGTTCGGCTACGGCGCCATCACCAGCTTCAGCGCGATCTACGCCGATGCGATCGGCGTCACGCCCAAGAGCCTGTATCTCACGGTGCTCGCGGTCGTCATCCTGTTCACGCGACCGCTGTCCGGCCTGCTCGGCGACCGCATCGGCTATCGTCGCATCTTCATCCCCAGCCTGGTGCTGATCGGCTGCGGCCTTGCGCTGCTCTCGATCGTCGGGACACGCGCGTCGCTCGTCGTGTCGGCGATCGTCTTCGGCCTGGGGTTTGGCAATGCCTACCCGGCGTTCGTCGCGTACGTGCTGCGCGACGTCACCGCGGCGCGCCGCGGCGCGGCGTTCGGCGCGATTCTGGCGGCGTTCGACACCGGCGTCGGCACGGGATCGACGTCGGTCGGCTGGCTGATCGAGCGCTACGGCTTCGCGACCGCGTTCGGGACGGCGGCGATGCTGTCGGCGGTCGCTCTCCCCTACTTCCTGGTCGCCGATCGCCGGCTCAGGTGATGGTGCCGGGATTCGGGATTCGGGATCGGGATTCGGGATTCGGATCGGGATCGTCAGTCGAGATTCGTCAGTCGTCAGTCTTTAGCCGGCCTTCGCTTGTTGGCTGCAGCGATCGCAACAGTCCATGAGTGACCTGACCGACTCTCGTTGAAAGCTCATTGAACGCTGCCATATCCCGCTCGTCGATGTATTTCCGTCGTTGACTGATCAGGGCTTGCGTCTCTAACTCGGCGTGCTCGCCCAACGCGATGATCACGCGGCTGATATAGCCAGGCGTGCGGTGTCTCGATCCTTCGGCGATGTTTGAAGGTATCGAGACGCACGCTTTTCTCATCTGAAAGACCAATCCAAACCGCTCGGATCTCGGGAACTTATCCGTGATCGTGTAAACGAGATCGGCGAGATCCATTGCCAACTGCCACGCCTCGAGATCGCGATAACTCCGGATGCTCGACATGCCCTTCGCGGGCACGCACGAAATGAGCCGCCAGAAAACTGGCCCAATCTCTCTCGTTGTCTGGTTTTGTACCTACTTTTTGCGCGCTTCGTCGGCGGCCTGCCTGGCAGTATTTCCCACACCGCTCCCGGCGGCCGATTCCCGATTCCCGACGGCCGACTCGAGACTCCGACTCCCGAATCCCGACTCCCGATCCCGATCCCGACTCCCGACGCCCGACCCACGATTCCCGACTTCCGAATCCCGACTCCGACGCCCGACCCACGATTCCCGACTTCCGAATCCCGACTCCCGACACCCGATTCCCGTCTGTAATGCCGCAACGCGGGCGTCGTCGCTGAGATCCAGCCTGTCGCAAGCAGGCAACCGATGCCGCCGGTGATCACCGAGATCGGCGCGCCGAACCAGTTCGCCACCGCGCCCGCCTCCAGCTCTCCAAGCTGCGGGCCGCCGTTGAAGAACACCATGTTCACGCCGGTCATCCGGCCGCGCAGTCGATCCGGCGTCTCCAGCTGCCGGACGATGTTGCGAATGACCATGCTCACCGTGTCCGTCGCGCCAGTCAGCGCGAGGCAGAAGAACGTCAGCCAGAACGATCGGGACAGACCGAAGACGACCGTGGCCAGCCCGTAGCCGGCCACCGCCCACAGCAGCACCACGCCGCGCCGCTCGATGCGATCGATCATCGGCACCATGACGCCGCTGGTCAGGAGCGCGCCGGTCGCCGGCGCCGCGTACAGCCACCCGTAGCCCTTCGCGCCGACCTGGAGGATGTCCTGCGCGAAGATCGGCAGCAGCGCGGTGGCCGACGAAAAGAACGTCGCGAAGAAATCGAGCAGCATCGTCGATCGGATCAGCGGCGATCGGAAGACGAAGCGCAGGCCTTCGAGCGCGGCGTGCAGCGACACATCGTCTCTCACGCCCGGCGCCGACGGCTGGCGCGCCGGCACGTCGCGCATCATCAGCAGCGCGACGATGACGAAGGCAAACGAGATCGCGTTGGCGACGTACACCCAGCCGACTCCTGCGGCAGCGATCAGGATTCCGCCGAGCGACGGGCCGACCACCGACGCGGTCTGGAACATGATCGTGTTGAGGCTGATCGCGTTGGGCAGGTGCTCGCGCGGCACCAGCGACGGCACCAGCGCGTTGCGCGCCGGCAGGTCGAACGCGCCGACCGCGGCGCCGAGCGCCGCCAGGGCATAGATCGGCAGCACGTTCGTCACACCCTGGAACGCCAGCACGGCCAGCGCCGCCGCGACGATGGTCGCCGCGACCTGCGTGAACAGCATCAGACGCCGGCGATCCCACGCATCGGCGACGACGCCGCTGATCAGCGAGAACACGACGATCGGCACGAATCGCACCAGGCCCGACCGTCCCCAGCGCGAGCCCTTTCCGTTCCGGCGGCACCAGCAGCGAGACGTGCCAGAGCAGCGCCGCGTTCTGCATCATCGAGCCGGTGAACGACACCATCAGCCCGATCCAGATCAGCCGGAAATTGCGATGCTGAAGCGCGACGAAGGAGGCGCGCGAGATCACGAGTGGCCGATGATCCGGTGCGGCTGGTAGAGCTCCTCGAGGAACGTCATCTCGCCGGCGTCGAGGCGGAGCTCGATCGCCGCCACCGCCTCGTCGAGCTGCGTCAGCTTCGACGCGCCGACGATCGGCGCGGTGACGCCCGGCTTGGCGAGCAGCCAGGCCAGCGCCACCTGCGCCGGCGTGACGCCGCGGCGCTTCGCGAGGTCGGCCGTCCGATCGGCGATCGCGACGTCCGACTCGCCATAGTACTCGTGGGCGATGTCGTCGGTCTTCGCGCGCACCGTGTCGCCGCCGCGGGCGGAACGCCGGTTGCCCGCCAGAAAGCCGCGGGCCAGCGGGCTCCACGGAATGACGCCGATCCCCTCCGCGCGGCACAGCGGCATCATCTCGCGCTCTTCCTCCCGGTAGACCAGGTTGTAGTGGTTCTGCATCGACACGAACCGCGTCCACCCGCGCGCCTCGGCCACGTGCAGCATCGTCGCAAACTGCCAGGCGTGCATGCTCGACGCGCCGATATAGCGGGCCTTGCCCGCCTTGACGATGTCGTGAAGCGCTTCGAGGGTTTCTTCGATTGGCGTGTCGTCATCGAAGCGATGGATCTGGTAGAGGTCCACGTAATCGGTGCCGAGCCGGCGCAGCGAGTCGTCGATGGCGGTGAAGAGATGCTTGCGCGACAGACCGCGCTGGTTGGGGCCGTCGCGCAGCGGATAGAACGCCTTCGTGGCGATGACCACCTGATCGCGGCCGGCCAGCTCGTGGAGCGCTCGCCCGACGACCTCTTCGCTGACGCCGCGCGAGTACATGTCAGCGGTGTCGAAGAAGTTGATGCCGTGCTCGAGCGCACGCACGAAGAACGGGCGGCTGGCGGCCTCGTCGAGGATCCACGGCCGCCACTCCGGCGTGCCATAGGTCATCGTCCCGAGACAGATGCGCGAGACCTTCAGACCGGTGTTGCCGAGGCGAACGTATTCCATAAGCAACGCTGACGCAGAGTCGCAGACGACCGAACACTTTGTGACCTCTGACGACCTCTGTGTCCATCGCCTTACTTCACTTCGAGCAGCTCGACGTCGAACAGCAGCGTCGCGTTGGGCGGAATCGCGCCGCCGGCGCCGCGCTGGCCGTATCCGAGCTCGGACGGAATGACGAGCGTGCGCGTGCCGCCGACTTTCATCCCGGCCACGCCCTGGTCCCAGCCGCGAATGACCTGCCCGCCCCCCAGCTTGAACGAGAACGGCTCGCCATGGTCCTTCGAGCTGTCGAACTTCTTGCCGTGTTTATCGGCGGCCTTCGCGTCGTACAGCCACCCGGTGTAGTGCACGGTGACTTGACGGCCGCTCTTCGCCTCCGCGCCGGTGCCGACCTTGCTGTCGGTGATCTGCAGGCTCGTGATGTTGTCCATAACCGACTGATTGTACACAAGGAACGCGGAGCTCGCAGAGCTCGCAGAGACCGGTTTTCCAGTGTGCTCGGCGGACCTGTGGACGACCACGCCGAGCGAGCCCGAGATTCTTGTTTGCTCTGCGTGCCCTGCGGACTCTGCGTTCTACGTGATCAGCAGCACGAGCTTGCCGATGTGCGCGCTCGATTCCATCACCCGATGGGCTGCGGACGCGTCTCGTAAAGGAAACGTGGCGTAAACGATCGGCTTGACCGCACCGGACTCGATCAGCGGCCAGACGTGACGATGCACGGACGCGGCGATGGCGCCTTTGTCCGCGATCGGCCTCGCCCGCAGCGTCGAGCCGGTGATGGTGAGGCGCCGCTGCATGATCGTCTGGATGTTCAGTTCAGCCTTGGCGCCCTGGAGCGTCGCGATCTCCACGAGCCGTCCTTCCGGGGCCAGCACGTCGACGTTGCGCGCGAAGTAGGCGCCGCCAACCATGTCGAGAACGACATCCACGCCACGCCCCGCGGTCAGCTCGCGGACCACCGCCACGAAATCGGCGTCGCGGTAATTGATGCAGCGTTCGGCCCCGAGCCGCTCGCAGGCGGCGCACTTGTCGGCCGAACCGGCGGTGGCGAACACACGCGCCCCGAACGACCGCGCGAGTTGAATCGCCGTGGTGCCGATCCCGCTGGAGCCGCCGTGGACCAGGATCGACTCGCCAGCCTGCAGCCGGCCACGCTCGAACACGTTGGTCCAGACGGTCAGGAATGTTTCGGGAATCGCCGCCGCGTCGACCAGCTCGAGGCCGCGCGGCGCGGGCAGACACTGCGGCGCCGGCGCGACGCAGTACTCCGCGTAACCGCCGCCGGCGACCAGCGCGCAGACGGCGTCGCCGACGCGGAAGCTTCCCGCGCCGCCCGCCACTTCCGTGATGATCCCCGAGACCTCGAGACCTGGAATGTCGGTGACGCCTGGCGGCGGAGGATACCGTCCCAGCCGCTGAAAGACATCGGGCCGGTTGACCCCGGCCGCTGCCACTTTGATCAGCACTTCCCCCGCCGCCGGGACCGGCGTCTGCCGCTCGACGGGGACGAGGACTTCCGGTCCGCCCGGTTCACGAATCTCGATTGCGATCATGCCTGGTCCCCAAATGCCGCGCGGTTGGTCGCCGGTTCCAGCAGCAGCGCGGCCAGCGCGATGCCGAGCGCCAGGCTGAGCGAGAAAACGGCCGGCAACGCCTGCTGCTGCGCGATCAACACGGCGTCCGCGAAGAGCAGGACGCTCGTCGTCAGATCGACCAATCGGGTGGCGTGGGCGGTCCGCTTGCGCTCGGCCACCAGGTGCGCGCGGTTCATCCAGTCGGTGAACGCCAGGTGTCCGCGCAGCACGCCGCCGATGGTGGCACACGCGCCGAGCGCGAGAAAAATCGAGACCGTCACCGGCGTCTCCATCCATTCCTTGATCTGCCACGCCAGCACCGCGGCCGCGATGTACAGGACGGCGATGACGATCTGATGGGTGCGCCACCACATGGTCGCGCCCGAGTGCACCGGTGCGCCCTCGCCAATGGCTGCGAGCGCGGCGGCAATCTCGGCGGCCGACCCATACCGCTCGGCCGGCGCCTTGCGGAGGCATCGGGAGATGACGTCCGCCAAGCCGCTCGAGATGTCGGGGCAGTGCGCGGCAATCGGGCGGGCATCGCTCTCGAGCACTCGCGCCACCGTCGCCAGCGTCGTCGATCCGAGAAACGGGTGCACGCCGCACGCGTATTCGTACAGCAGCACGCCGAAGGCGAAGACATCGGCGCGAGTGTCCACCGGCTGGCCGTTGATCTGTTCGGGCGACATGTACGCCGGCGTGCCGATCAGCAGGCCCGGCTGCGTCGCAATCGTGGCCGGCGACAGACGATCCGGGCTATCGATGCGGGCCAGCCCGAAGTCGAGAATCTTGAGCCGGCCGTCAACGGTGCGCATGACGTTGTCGGGCTTCAGATCCCGGTGGACGATGTTCTTCGCATGCGCGCTCGCGAGCGCCTCGGCCAGTTCGCGGCCGGTGCGCAGCACGTCGCGATTTGCCGGGGTGCGGCCCGATCGGATCTCCTCGCCGAGCGTGTGACCGTCGACGAACTCCGACGCGATGTATAGCTCGCCGTCCACTTCTTCGAGGGCATATACGGTGCAGATGCCCGGATGCGTAAGGCCCGCCGCCGCACGCGCTTCGCGCCGGAGCCGCTCGCGCTGTGCCGGATCGCGCACCAAGTGAGGCGCGAGCGCCTTCAATGCCACCGTCCGGCCGAGACGCTCGTCGGACGCGAGGTACACCCGCCCCATGCCTCCGCGGCCGAGTTCCCGGACGATGGTGTAGGCGCCGACTTTCGCGCCGGGCGCGAGCGGCTCGTCGTCGCCGAGCAGGTCGGGGACATGGTCGGCGATCGGTTGCGAGAGAAAGGCGCCGGCGCGCGAATGGTGCGTGAGCAGCGACAGCACTTCGTCGCGAACGACCGGGTCGTCGGCCGCTTCGCGCGCGATCCAGCCATGGACATCCACGGCGGGCTCGCGGTCGAGCGCCGCCTCGAACAGGTCGCGAACGCGCCGGCGTTGTGCGGATTCCATGACGTGTCAGGTTGCCACGAAATCACGAAAGCACGAAAAAGACCTTTTCGACATTCGTGTTTTCGTGTTTTCGTGACGATCAGGCTGGTCGAACATCCTGTTCGCTCAGCTCCCGGAACAACCAGGCCCGGGCCAGCGCCCACCGGCGCTTGAGCGTGGCCGGCGACATGTTGAGCGCTTCGGCGGCGTCCTCGATGCTGAGGCCGGCGAAAAACCGGAGCTCGACGATCCGCGCCTGCTCGGGATCGATCTGTTCGAGACGGTTCAGCGCGTCATCGAGCGGCGGCAGGACCGATTCGGGGTCGGAGGCGACCGCGAGCGCGTCGGTGAGCGACACGCGGTTCATCCCGCCCCACCGTTTCTGGGCGCCGCGGGCGCGGGCGCGCTCCACCAGAATCTGGCGCATCGACCGCGCCGCGATGCCCACGAAGTGGCGTTTGTCGTGCCAGGGCGTGCCGGCCCCGGCAAGGCGCAGGTAGGCCTCGTGGACGAGCGCCGTCGCCTGCAGCGTCTGACCCGGGCGCTCGCGACGGATGTAGGCGCCCGCCAGCCGGCGGAGCTCGTCGTACACGAGCGGCGCAAGTTCTTGAGCCGGCGGCGGTTTACTGCGGTCGTCGTCCATGAGCCTGGTCGTGGCCGTCTGCGCATTATCCGGTGGGAGGTCGAGATGGGCAATGCCCGTGGCACTTACCGCTCGAGCCACTCCCAGGCCCGCAGCGCGAGCACCGGATACGCACGGCGCAGTTGATCGACGCGTTGGCTGTATTCCGCCTTGGCAAACTCGCGATTGAGATACCGCTCGCGGAGCCGCCGGATCTCGTAGCGATACAAGTCACGGACGTAGTCGCGCACGAGCTGTGGCGGCGTATCGGGCTTCGGCTGAACCCCGTGCCGCCACAATTGCTCGAGCACGTCAGCGCGGTACGGTCTCGACGATTCCTCCGGTCGATCAGACACACAACACCGTCTTGACCGCATCGAGCGCCGCGTCGATCCGGATGATGTGCCGCGGCTGGCCAAGCGCCTGGGCCAGCGGCTCCGGTTTCTCGACCTTCCTGCCGATGATCGGCTCGACGATCTCCGCGAACTTTGCGGGATGCGCGGTGGCGAGAAACACGCCGTTCCGGCTGAAGCCTGACCCCATGGGGCTTGGGACCCGATCCCTCGGACTCGAGGACGCCCTTCAGCCCCATGTACGCGATCGCCGAATGGGGATCCAGGAGGTAGCCGCGCGTCTCGAATACCCGCCGGATGGTGTCGCGAACGCGATCGTCCGTGAAGGACACGCCGATCACGTCGTGGCGCATCGCGTCGCGATCGCCGTGGTACAGCCACGACATGCGTTCGAAGTTGCTCGGGTGGCCGACGTCCATCGCATTGGCCATCGTGTGCACCGATGCGCGCGGCGTGTAGCGGCCGGTCGCCAGATATTCCGGCACGACGTCGTTCACGTTGGTCGCGGCAACAAACTGCGCGACCGCCAGGCCGGCGCGTTTCGCCATCAGCCCGGCGGTGAGGTTCCCGAAGTTTCCGCTGGGCGTCGAGAACAGGACGTCCGCCGGGGCCGGCCCGGCTGCCTGCGCGGCGAGTTGCGCGACAGCGTGGAAGTAGTAGATCGATTGCGGCAGCAGGCGGCCGACGTTGACGGAGTTCGCGGACGTCAGCCGCATCACGGTGCGCAGCCCGGGGTCGCCGAATGCCTCGCGGGTCAGCCGATGACAGTCGTCGAAGCTCCCCGCCACCGCGTACGCCCGTACGTTCGCCCGCTCGCCGTTGAACATCGTCAACTGCGCTTCCTGCGTCGGGCTGATCCGGCCGTCCGGATAGAGAATGACGACTCGCGTGTGCGGCACACGGTGGAACGCGTGAGCCACCGCGCTGCCGGTGTCGCCTGAGGTCGCGACCAGGACGGTGAGCGGCTCCTCCGCCAGGTGCAGCGATGCCATCACCCGCGCCATGACGCGGGCGCCGACGTCCTTGAACGCGAGCGTCGGCCCGTGAAACAACTCCAGGGCATGCACGCCCGGTTCGACTTCCACCAGCGGGATCTCGAAGTTCAGCGCCTCGACGACGACGGCTTCGAGGACGGCGGGATCGAGCTCGCCGCGCGTGAAGGGACGCATCGCGCGCAAGCCGATCTCGGTCAGGGTGCGCCGCGGCAGCCGCGCGAGCTCGTCCGCCGTCCACGGCTCGATCCGTTCCGGAACGTACAGTCCGCCGTCGGGCGCCAGGCCGTCGAACAGCGCCGTGGTGAACGAGACTGGCGGCGCCGAGCCGGTGGTCGTGACAAAGCGCATGGTGGCTCGCTGCTATACCACTCGCGCGCCGCGTGGAGCGATGGGCGAAACGTAGGTCTGGGGCGTGCCGCCGATGTGGTGTTGAACGGCGGCGGTCATGGCGGAGGCCACACGGGCGGCCGCCGACGCGTCCCGGCACAAGGCGAACAACGAGGGGCCGGATCCGGACAGGCTGCAGCCGAGCGCGCCGGCGTTGACCGCCGCCCGCTTGATCTCCGCGAGACCGGGCACGAGCGACGCGCGGCGTGGCTCGGCAATCGTGTCCTCGAGGGAACGCGCCAGCTGCTCGAAGTCCGCGCGATGGAGGGCATCCACGAGCGTGCCGAGATTCGCCCATTGCCTGATGGCATCGCTCGAGCGGGACCGTCTGCCCCAGCAGCTCCCTGGCGCGTGCGGTCTCGATTTCGAGGTCGGGATGGACGACGACGGCCGTGAGCCCGGCGGGCACCGGCAGTCTGATCACGTCGGCCGGGTCTGCGACGCGCACCAGCACGAAGCCGCCGTACAACGCCGGCGCGATGTTGTCGCCGTGCGCGGAGCCTGCGCCGACGCGTTCGCCTTCGAAGGCGCAGGCCATCAGGACGTCGAGCGGCGTATCGGCGCCAAGCAACCCGTTCACGGCGACCGCCGCCGCGACGGCGCTCGCGGCGCTGCCGCCGAGACCGCTGGAGAGCGGCAGTCCCTTGCGGATCGTGAGGGCGACCCCGCGCCGCTCGCCGAGCCGCGTCAGCAGCGCCCGCGCGGCGACGCCTGCGGTATTCCGCTCCGCCGCCCGAGGCAGGCGCCCATCGTCGCCGATGATGTCGTCAATCGTCACCTGCGTCGCGGACGCGCCGCTGAAGCGCGCCGTGACCTCGTCGCCCGGCGCGTCGAGCGCGAACCCAAGCACATCGAACCCGCACGCGACGTTCGACACCGTTGCCGGCGCGAAGGCGGTCACAGCATCCATCGGACCGTCATCTTACCCGACCGCCTTCGCGCTCCGCGCTTCCGACAGCATGGCAGCGCGCAGCCGGATATCCGATTCGACGGCGGGCCGCGGAGCAGGTCGGCAGCCGATCGAGCGGCGCACACGAGCGGTGATCGATGCGGTCGGTGCGTCGCTCGAACGGCGACGCGCCGATTCGGCAGCTCGTGCCTCTGTGTCTCTGTGGCTATCTTTTCTGGTAGCGCTCGCGAATCGTCGGGATCGGGTACTCCTGGAACGCGCGCTCGAAGTCGTACTTCGGCGCGAATCCCCAGTCGTGGCGAGCGGCGGAGTCGTCGACCGCCGCCGGCCACGAATCGACGATGCCCTGACGCTTGGCATCGGCCTTGTACCCGATCCTCGCGTCGGGGAACGCCGCGACCACGACGTCGCGGATCTCCGAGGCCGACGGGTTGAACGCCGTCAGGTTGTACGCGGAACGCGTCAGCCGCTGTCGCGGTGCGGCGGCCAGCGTCAGGAGCGCATCGATGCCGTCCGGCATCGCCATGAACGGAATCGTGGTGTCCGGACGGACGAAGCAGTCGTAGGGCTCGCCCCTGGCGGCGGCGTGGATCATTTCAGGCGCGTAGTCGGACGTGCCGCCGGACGGGACGGTCACCGCGGAGATCAAGCCGGGGAACCGCACGCAGCGGAAATCCACTCTGGGGATGGCGTCGGCCGACAGCTGTTTGTAGTACTTCGCGTAGTAGTGCCCGAGTTGCTCGCAGTACAGCTTGTTGCACCCGTACATCGTCGTCGGATGCGCGTACTCGTCCTCCCGCACGGCGCCGGCGCGCGACTTCGCGTCGAGGCCGGGCAGCCCGTAGGCGGCGATCGACGATGGGTAAATGAACGTGACGGGCCTCCCGTGCGACTCGCCTTGGCGTTGCGCGAACTCCAGGAGGTTGAGCGTCCCTTCCACGTTCACGTGATGCGCCGTCACCGGCGTGAACTCCGAGCGCGTCGAGAGCAGCGCCGCCAGGTGAAACACGCGGTCCACCTCGAACTCGGCGATCATCCGGTCGAGCAGGCTGTTGTCGGTAATCGATCCCGTGAATTCGCGCGTCACGAGCGGCGCGAGCGCCGGATCGAGGGGACTGACGTCGATGGTGATGATCGGCAGCCCCGCGGCTGACAGGCGCGTGACCAGGCCGTGGCCGATCTCGCCGCCCGCGCCGGTAATGAGAACGACTGGTTTACGCATGTTTGTCGCGGGCGGTCAGCAGCATGTTCAGCGACGTGTAGACCACCACCACGACAACCAGCCACCGGACGGCGACGAGAGACAGCGACCAGAACACGCCCGCGGCGATGAGCACGCCGGGCAGGCCGCCCAGAGCAAGCCCGAGTGCGGCCTGGACGTGGTAAGTGCGCGACTTCGCGAACTGCACGGTACTGATCGGCATCAGGAACGCGCACGAGCCCATCATGATCGGAAACGCCGCGCTCGGATTCATGCCGAGCAGGCTGACGAGAATCATGCACGGGGCATAGAGTCCGATACCGAGCATCATCAGCGCGCCCAGTACGAAATTGCCGCCCAGGCCGAGTGCGAGGCGAGTTCCGGTGAGCTCGAGCGCAACACCGCCCCCGGGAAACAGGTTGAGCAGCTGGAGAAACATCAGCGTTGCCGCGCCCATCAGCGCGATGCCCATGCCAATCTGAATCCGGCGCCTCGGCCAGTGGACCACGAAGCCGGCGCCGACCCACGCGCCGAGCGATGCCGCCACGATCATCAGCACCAGGGTCGTCGCGTTGACCGGAACGATGCTGGTGTAGATGAGCGCCTGCGCAATCGTCGCCGGCGCATGCCCGACATTCAGCGTGCCCGGAAGCAGCTTGACGGGCACCAGGTTTCGCAGCCTGTACGCGGCCGTCGTCGTCGCGAACGACCCGATGCCCAGCGTGTCGAAGAAGGCGGTCACGAACCCGATCGCTGACTGCAGGATGGTCGGCGTCGTCCAGCCGCATCGGGCGACGGCCGTGACATAGAGAACGGCCATCGCCCCGAGGCCGACGAAGAGCAGCGTTTTAGCGTCCATGGATGAATTCGTTCGTGTAGGTTTTTGACAGGTCGATGTCAGCGGCCCTGACCTTCTCCATCGAGCCAGCCAGCAGGGTCTTCACGGCCTCCGCGCCTTTGAGGTCCATCGTCCCGTCTGGCGAGAACATCGGCATCGAGCTCTTCACGGCGTCGATGTAGAGGGCGTCGTTTTCGCCGCGGAATGTCTTCGGCGTCTTGTCGGCGATCTCGCGCGGCGAGTGCGTGTGCATCCACTGCAGCGTGCGGAGAATCGCGCGGGCCAGCTTCGAGGTCGTCTCGCGGTTGTCGCGAATCCATTCGGCCTTCGCGTACAGAACGGAGCTGGGATAGGTGTCGGCGCCGACTGCCGCCTTGACGCCGGCCGCGGTGCGCAGATCCGCCAGCACCCGCACGCCGGGATTGCGCGTCGTGATGATCGTGAATGCCGGGTCCGCCACCATCGCGGCGTCCACCTTGCCGTGCTCGATCGCCGCGATTGCCGTGGCGGCGCTCCCCACGGGCGTGATGCTGACGTCTTCGAGCGTGAGGCCGCTGCGCTGCAGCATGTAGGTCAGCAGCATCTGCGACGACGAGCCGGCCGCGGTCACGCCGGCGATGCGCCCCTTCAGGTCGCCGATCGTGGTGACAGCGCCTGCGCTTTGCGGCGACGTGACGAGTACCAACCCGGGATAGCGGAGCATGTTCACGAACGCGACGAACGCGCGGCCTTCGGCCGCCATCTGAATCGTGTGATCGTAAAACCCCGACACGACGTCCGAGCTGCCGCCGACCAGCGACTGCAGCGCCTTCGCGCCGCCGGCGTGGTCCTGGAGCTCGACGTCGAGCCCTTCTTCCTTGTAGTACCCGAGCTCCTGCGCGAGCGTCGTCGGCAGGTAGACCAGCTGATTCTGGCCGCCCACGGCCAACCTGACGTGGGGAGCGCCCGAACCGCGAGAGGCGCATCCATCGACCGCGGTTGGCACAAAGGACACAAAGGTGACAAAGGACACAAAGGAAAGCGGACGTCAGCGCGCGCGTGCGTGTCGGCGTGACAGCGTGCTGACCTCTGTGTCCTCGTCACCTCTGTGTCCTTGTCTCGTCACGCCTTCCATCTCAAGCAGCCATCGCTCCAGTCGCGACACACCCGCGCTGACGATCACGACCACCACGCCGAGGACGGTCATGCCGGCAAAGACGCCCGTCGTGTCGAAGGTGCCCTCGGCCTGAGCGATGACATAGCCCAGACCGCGCGTCGCGCCCAGATACTCTCCCACAACCGCGCCTACCATCGCGAATCCGAGGCTCGTCTGAAGGCTGGAGAAAATCCAGGTCAGCGCGCTCGGGATGAGCACATGCCGCACCAACTGCCGTTCCGAGGCACCCAGCATCCGCACGTTGTCGATCAGCACCTTGTCCGCGTCGCGAACGCCCTGGTAGGTGTTGAAGAACATCACGAAAAACACCAGCGTGACGGCAAGTGCGACCTTCGACCAGATGCCGAGACCGAACCACAGCAGAAACAGCGGGGCGAGGACGACTCGCGGCACCGCGTTCAGCATCTTGATGTAGGGATCGAACACGCGCGCGACCATCGGCGATCGCGCGAAGCCGAAACCCAGCGAGATCCCGAGCGATGCGCCCGCCGTCAAGCCGAGCAGCGATTCTTCGAGCGTCGTCGCCAGATGTCCCCACAACGTGCCTGAGACCACCCACGTCGACAGCCGCTGCGCGATGTCCGACGGGCGGCTGACGAAGAATGCGTCGAGCACTCCCAGCGTGACGAGCGTCTGCCACGCGGCGATCGCGATCGCGCCGACGGCGACCTGCCACGCCAGCACAGCCCCGTTACGCGTCGCGCTGGCTCTTGATGACTTCATCGCGAAGAACGGCCCACAGTGATCGATACAGGTCGATGAATGCCTCCGACGTCCGGAGCTCGAACAGGTCGCGCGGGCGATCCAGCGTCACCGGGTGACGAGCGACGACGTGGCTCGCCGGGCCGGCGGAGAGCACGATGACTTCGTCGGCCAGCGCAATCGCCTCCTCGAGATCGTGGGTGACAAAGACCACGGTCTTCTTTAACCGCAGAGCCGGCCTTCGCTCCGGCGTTCCCCGAGCTTCGGCCCGGCAGCGCTGGGCACGCGGAGAATTATTCTTCTCGGCGACCTCCGCGTTCTCTGCGGTTGCTTCCCACAGGTTCAGGAGCTCCGTTTCCATCCGCTGCCGCGTGTGGACGTCGAGGGCGCTGAACGGCTCGTCCATCAGCAGCATCCCGCGATCGAGAATCCAGTTCTGCGCCATCGTCACGCGCTTGCGCATCCCGCCGCTCAGCTGCGACGGGTAATGCGCGGCGAACGCCGAGAGTCCCACGCGCGCAAGCCACTCGTTCGCCCGTGCGTTGGCGTCGGCGCTGGCGACGCCGGCGAGCACCAGGCCCAGCGCGACGTTCTCGCGCACGTTCTTCCACGGCAGCAACGCGTCCTGCTGAAACATGTAGGTGGCGCGCCGGTTCAGGCCCGAGAGCCCTTCCCCGTTCACCCGGACGGATCCGGACGATGGCGGCACCAGCCCGGCGGCGATGTTGAGAAGTGTCGACTTGCCGCAACCGCTCGGACCGACGATGGCCACGAAGGCGCCGGCGGGAATCGCCAGCGACACGTTGTCGAGCGCGCGGTAGCTGCCGCCATCCGGTGTGACGAATTGTCTGGAGACGGATTCCAGCTCGAGGGCGGTCATCTCGATGGTGAACCGGTCACAGGCATGACACCCGGCGACTCGCGGTGACGCAACTCTTCGACGAAGCTCACGGCCGCGACGGTCACCTGCGCCATGGTCGCGGGCTCGCTATGAGGGCTATGGCCGCCCTCCGGGAGCAGAAGCGTCCGAGACGGAACAGTCTGAAGAGCGGCGCGCAGCGCCTCGAACTCGCCCGGCTCCGTCCGCGGATCGCGGCCGCCGTGGACGAGCAGCACGGGAACGCGCAACTCGGACAGACGCCCGCCGTAGAAGTCGTCGCCAGGAGCCGACTCGTCGACGATCCGGATCCACGTCCGTGAATGCACGTCGAGAAATGGCGCGCGCGGTTTCGCGACGATGGCCTCGAAAAACGGGCGTGAGGCCGGCTTGTGTCTGACGTAGTGAGTCGCTTCGACGATGGCGCCGGCGATCCGATCGGGCGCCTGGAGTCCAATCAGCAGCGCGACGATTGCGCCGTCGCTGTGCCCCCAGAGGATGGGCCGATCGAGGTGAAGGGCGTCGATCACCGCGAGCGTCTCCTCGGCGGCGGATTGGTGAAAGGTGGTCGCCAGCGTGTCGATCGGCTCGGAGCGCCCGTAACCCGTGCGGTCGGGAATCACAATCCGATGGCGGGGCGCGAGCGCGGCGATTTGATGGTCGAACGGATACGCGTCGTAGCCCCAGCCGCCGTGCAGGATGACGATGGGCGGCCCGTCCCCGGCGTCGCGGTAGTGGATCCGCACCGGCGAGCGACCTGGAGCCAGCGGCGACGAAGCGAGGAGCACGTCAGCCATGCACGGACCCTATGCTAAGGTACGGCGCGCCCTTCGGCGAGGCTCAGGGCAGGCCAGGACATGAAGAACGCTTCGTGACGTCTTCCGGACCAATCGCCCGGCTCGCGCTGGCGCTCACCGCATGGTCCGAGCGCTGGATTCCCGACGCGTTCATCTTCGCCCTGCTCGCCACCTTCATCGTCCTCGGCGGCGCGCTCGTCGCGACGCCGGCATCGCTGGCTCAGACAGTCGACGCCTGGGGGCGCGGTTTCTGGGAGCTGATTCCTTTCACGCTCCAGATGTCGCTCATCATCATCACCGGCCACGTGCTGGCCACCTCAAAGCCGATGGGGCGCGTCATTCGCGCCATCGCCGGCCTGCCATCGACGCCGCGGACAGCCGTGGCACTGGTGACGTTCTTCACCCTGGTGGCGTCGTGGTTCAACTGGGGATTCAGCCTGGTGTTCGGCGCGGTGCTCGCAAAGGAAGTGGCGCGCCGGGTCGAAGGCGTGGACTATCGGGCGCTCGCCGCGGCCAGCGTGCTGGGTCTCGGCAGCATCTGGGCCCAGGGCCTCAGCGGATCCGCGGCGCTGCAGATGGCCACGCCCGGCGCCCTGCAGCCGCAGATCCGCGAGATCGTGTCGCAGGGCGGCATGGTGCCCGGCGGCATCATCGGCTTCACGCACACGATCTTCCTGTGGCAGAGCCTGGTGTCGGTGCTCGTCGAGACGGTCGTCGTGACCGCCGTCATGTGGCTGGCGACACCGGCCATCGGCGAAGGCAAGACGGCGCGGGACCTCGGAATTGACCTCGGGAGTCGGGATTCGGGAGTTCGGGAGTCGGGGATTCGGGAGTCGGGAGTCAGGCGAATCCCGAATCACGATCCACGAATCCCGGCCAGTGGCTGGAACACTCGCCGCTGCTGACGTGGCTGGTCGTCGCGCTTGGGTGTGACGTATCTCGCGCGCTACTTCTCGGCGGCCGGCGATCCGCTGAACGCGCTGAATCTCAACATCCTCAACCTGGCGTTCCTGCTCGTGGGCTTCCTGCTGCACAAGACGCCGGCGCGGCTGATGCGCGCCTTTCAAGAAGCGACGCCTGCCGTCTGGGGCGTGATCCTTCAGTTCCCGTTCTATGCCGGCATTGCCGGCATCATCACCGGCACGCATTTGAACGAGCGTCTCGCGGCCGTGTTCGTGCGCTTCTCGACGGCCGCTGCATTCCCGGCCCTCGTCGCCGTGTACTCCGCCGTCCTCGGCGTGTTCGTGCCGTCCGGCGGATCCAAATGGGTGATCGAAGCGCCGTACGTGATGGCGGCCGCACACACGCTGAAGGTTCACCTCGGTTGGGTGGTATCGGCGTACGACTTGGGTGAAGCCCTGGCGAACCTGGTGCAGCCGTTCTGGATGCTGCCGGTGCTGGGACTGTTCAAGCTCGGGGCCCGCGACGTGATGGGTTACACCATCGTCGTCTTCCTCGCGCTGACGCCCGTGGTCATCGTGCTGGTGACGCTGCTCGGTCTGACGCTGCCGTACCCGCTGTGACGGCTAGCCCTAGACCCTAGCTCAGCCCCGAGCCCGAGGCGACGCTAGCCCGAGCCCCAGCCCCGACTCCTCGAAGCCTTTGACGCTCTCCTCGAGTCCACCCCACGTTTCCGGATCCTGACAGAGAAGCGTGTTGAGATAGATCTGCACGTCCCCCGCCGGGAACTCGGCCGATATTTTCTCGACGGCGCCCTTCATCCTGGCGGTGTCAGGCTTGACGTTCTCTTCCTGAATCAACCCGTTCTCGTGGGCGATGCCGAGCGCGTCGAGGAACGCGCCCATCATCGGGCGCTGCTCGGCGAGATGGTAGGTGACGAGGGCGCGCGCCGCGATCTGGTCGGTGACGCCGGCAACCGTGGCCAGGTGCTTCGCCTTGCGATCGAGATCGAGGCCGATCACCGTCTTCGGCCTGAACTTCTTCTGTTGGGCGATGAGAAACGCGGCCTGCACCTGGTCGTCGGTCGCCTCCGGGTCCGCCCAGAATGCGAGCGCCGCGCGTTGCCGCTGGTCGGACGACATCCGTTTCCAGAGGCGCGAAGGAGTGAGCGTCGTCTCGGTCATTAGTTGATATTCTACTGACATGAAGCGGCTGACGTGGAGCGCCCCGATCGCGCTGCTGCTGGCGGTGGTGGTCGCGGCGCAGGCGCCGGGCGTCCACCCCATCAGCGGCCGCCGCTTCGCGCCGGTGATGGGGTATCAGGGCGCGGACTGGCTGGAACGATCCGAGCGGGACGAAGAAGAGGCGCCGGACATCGCGCTCAACGTCCTGAAGATTCCCAAGGGCGCGTCGGTCGCCGACATCGGCGCCGGCTCGGGGTTCATCACCGAGCGGTTGTCGGCGCGCGTCGGGCCGACCGGCCGCGTGTTCGCCAACGACCTGCAGCCGCAAATGCTGCAGATCCTCGGTCGGCGGCTGGCACAGCGGAACATCACGAATGTCACGCTGGTGCAGGGGACGATCGACGATCCGAAGCTCGATGCCGCGTCGGTGGATCTCGAGATCATGGTCGACGTGTATCACGAGCTCTCGCAGCCGCAGGCGATGCTGCGGCGCCTGCGCGCGGCGCTCAAACCGGGCGGCCGCCTCGTGCTGCTCGAGTACCGCAAGGAGGATCCGACCATTCCGATCAAGTTCGAGCACAAGATGAGCGTCGCCGAGGCGAAGATGGAGCTCGAGGCCGAAGGCTTCACGCTTGCGAAGGTCGACGAGGCGCTGCCGCGCCAGCACATCCTGATCTTCACCCCAACGTTGTGAGTCAGCGGCTGCTGGCCCCGAGCCCCTAGCCCCGTCCGAGAGTCCGCTTGCTGTTCACAGAGCCAACCTTCCTCTTTCTGTTTCTGCCCGTTCTCCTGGCGCTGTATTTCGTCACCGGCTCGCGCGAGCACGGGGCCTACGGCAACTGGCTGCTGCTGGTCGCGAGCGTCCTCTTCTACGCCACCGGCGGCGGCAGCTTCACCTGGCTGATGCTCGGTTCGATCGCCTTCAACTACTGGATGGCGATTCTCGTCAGCCGCAACCCGCGCTGGCTGCCGTTCGCGATTGCCGTCAACCTCACGGTGCTCGGCGTCTTCAAGTACGCCAACTTCTTCGCGGACAACGTCAACGCGCTGCTGAGAATGGCGGGCGGGCAACCGATTGCCGTGCCGCGCGTGCTGCTTCCGATCGGCATCTCCTTTTTCACCTTTCACGCCATCTCGTATGTCGTCGACGTGCACCGCCGCGACGCGACCGCGCAGAAGAGTCCGGTGCATGCGGCGCTGTATCTGCTGCTCTTTCCGCAGCTGATCGCCGGCCCGATCATCCGTTACCGGGACATCGCCGATCAGCTCGCGCGGCGGCTGGTGACGGTGGACGACTTCGGGTATGGCGTTCGGCGATTCATCATCGGCCTCGCCAAGAAAGTGCTCGTCGCCAACGTCGTCGCCGGACCGGCCGATCGCATCTTCGCCATGCCGGTCGCGGAGCTGTCGACGGGACACGCCTGGCTCGGCCTCACCTGCTACACGCTGCAGATCTATTTCGACTTTTCCGGCTACTCCGACATGGCGATCGGGCTCGGCCGGATGTTTGGATTCCGTTTTCCCGAAAACTTTCGCTGGCCCTACATCGCCGACAGCGTCCAGGAGTTCTGGCGCCGCTGGCATATCTCGCTGTCGACCTGGTTCCGCGATTACCTGTACATCCCGCTTGGCGGCAACCGCGTCAGCCCGGCACGGCGCTACCGCAATCTGGTCACGGTCTTCTTCCTGTGCGGCCTGTGGCACGGCGCCAGCTGGAATTTCGTGATCTGGGGGCTGTGGCACGGGACGTTCCTGGTCATCGAACGCTTGTCTAGCCGCGAAAACACGAAAGCACGCAGACACACACCAATCTCTGACTCGCGAGTTCACGCGATTTCGTGGCCATCCGATGGTCGTGTGGCGTCATGCCTACACCATGCTGGTCGTCATGATCGGCTGGGTGTTCTTCCGGGCGGACACGCTCCCGGGCGCCGTGGCGTTTCTTCGCGCCATGGCCGGACTGTCTGACCCGGCGCCCACCATCTACACGCTGCGGTGGTATCTGACGTCCGAGTTGTGGCTGACCCTCACGGCCGGCGTGATCGGTTCGACACCGTGGGTGGTGGCGCTCGCGCGACGGCTGGCGCGCGCCGAGCCGCCGCCATTCGAGTGGCCGGTGTCGCTCGCCAGCACGACTGCGCTTGCCGCGCTGCTGGTCGCGTCGATCGTGTCGATCGCCGCGCGCACCTACAACCCGTTCATCTACTTCCGATTCTGATGAACCGCGCGCTCACCGCCATCTTCGTCGTCATCATCTCGCTGCCGCTGGCGGCGAACCTCGCCGGCGTCGATGGCGCAGATCCAGGCGCCGAACATCGGGAGCTGGCGACCTGGAAGGATGGTCTCGACCGCCTGGTTCGACGATCATTTCGGGTTCAGGTCGGCGCTGGTGCGCTGGTACGGCGAAAGCCGCCTGTTCTGGCTTGGCGTCTCACCGTCGGCGGCCGTGATCGCCGGGCACGACGGCTGGTTCTTCTACGCGGACGACAAGGCGGTGGAAGACTACGCGAACGCGGAGCTGTTGGACGACGCGGCAATCGCGAACTGGCGCGAGGCGGTGCTCCGCGCGCGGAACTGGCTGCAGGCCCGACGGATCGGCTACGTCTTCACCATTGCGCCCGACAAGCCATGTGCTGTACGGCGAAGACGTCCCTTCGACCATCGCCCGCATCCATGACACGTCCCGTGCCGATCAGCTGTTCGTCGCCCTCCAGGACACCGGTCTCGCCATCGATCCCGCGGCCGGCGCTGTTCGAGGCCAAACAGCGGGAGCGCATCTACCAGAAGACCGACACGCACTGGAACGACCGCGGCGCGCTGATCGCGTATCAGCAGATCATCAACGCCGTCCGTGCGCGCGTGCCCTCCGACGCCGGCGGCCTGGACGCGTCACGACTTCGAGGCCGTCGAGCGCACGACGGAAGGCATGGATCTCGCGGGGATGATGGGACTGACGCGCGTGCTGCGCGAGACCGACCTGGCGCTGGTCCCGATTCGTCCGCGCCGTGCGCGCGTCGTCGAGCCGGCAGGCGGCCACGAGACGGACGAAGAAGGCCGGCTCGTCACCGAGATCGACGACCCGTCACTGCCGCGTGCGGTGATCTTCCGCGACTCGTTCGTGTCGCGGCTGGTGCCCTTCCTGTCGGAACACTTCAGCCGCGCGGTCTATCTCTGGCAAAACGACTTCGATGCCGCCGAAGTGGAGAAGGAACACCCGGACGTCGTCATCCAGGAGATCGTCGGGCGGCATCTCTACAACTTCATCCCGTCGCCGGAGCTGGTGCCGCCGAATGACCCTACGGTCTTTGAACGCAGAGCCCGCGGAGGACGCAAGGAAGACCTGATCTTCTCTGCGAGCCTTGCGAGCTCAGCGTTCGATCTGTCGTATCACCGGACCGTCGGGTATTTGATCCCGAGCTGCTCGAGATAGGTCTTGTACTTGGTCGGGTCGTAGTACAGCTTCTTCATCTCGGGGCCGTACTTCTGCATGATCTTCTCGTTCAGCCAGAGCGCCGGCTGGTCCTTGTCGCTGATGAACGGGATGTACTTCTGGTCTTTCGTCTGGACGTTCCTGAAGTAGTCCCAGGCCTGCTGCACCAGCTCCGGCCGCATCAGCAGATCGATGACGGTCATCGCCTGCACCTTCGCCCCGGCGGTGACGCCCTTGTGGGCGATCGGCGTCGCCATCGCGATGGCGTTGGCCCAGTTGTGCCCGGGCAGGTTCGGAATGTTCGCCGGGATAGCCGAGCGTCGCGGTCGGCACGTTCCACGACACGTCGCCGATGTCGTCCGACGGTCCGCCCATGTTCTGCTCGGGATCGAGCCCGCCGCGGAGCTGGCCGATTTGCGTCGCCAGCCCGATTTGCGGCTGCTTCAGCTCCCGCTGAATGCCCTTGGCGAGCGTGACGTCCGCGTCGTCCCACTTCGGCAGCCCGATGGTCTGGATGTTCGTGTACATCGTCTCGGCGACCGTCTTGTTCATGTGCTGCGGCCACGCGGCGCCGAGAATCCGCGATGTCACCTCGGTGTTCGTCATCATCGCGGCGGCCTTGGCCATCGTGTCGCCGATCTCGCGCAGCTCCTTGATGTGCGGATAGTCGGTCTCGCGGAAGTAGTACCAGACGCTCGCGTTCGGCGGGACGACGTTCGGCTGATCGCCGCCGTTGACGATGACGTAGTGCGATCGCTGCTGGAGGCGCAGGTGCTCGCGGCGGAAGTTCCAGCCGACGTCCATCAGCTCGACGGCGTCGAGCGCCGACCGGCCGCGCCACGGCTGCGCCGCGGCGTGCGCGCTCTCGCCCTTGAAGGTGTACTCGATCGACTGGAGACCGGTGCCGAACCCGGCTCCCCAGCTGACGCCGAGATTGGAGCCGACGTGCGCGAACAGATTGACGTCGACATCGCGGAACATGCCGGCGCGGATGTAGTACATCTTCGCGCCGACGAGCTCTTCGGCCACGCCCGGCCACAGCTTCAGCGTACCGGGCAGCTTCTCGCGCTCCATGATCTTCTTCACCGCGAGCGCGGCCGTGACATTCAGCGGCACGCCGGAGTTGTGTCCTTCGCCATGACCCGGCGCGCCTTCGATGATCGGATCGTGGTATCCGACGCCCGGCTTCTGCGAGGCCTGCGGGATGTCGTCGATGTCGGAGCCGAGGGCAATCACCGGCTTGCCAGTGCCCCACGTGGCCACCCATGCGGTCGGAATGCCGGCAAATCCGCGTTCGATCTTGAAGCCGTTCTTCTCGAGGATGCCCGTCAGGTACTTCGACGTCTCGAACTCCTGGAACCCGAGCTCGCCAAAGCTGAACACCTGGTCGACCATCTGCTGCGTCGCGACCTTCATCGTGTCGATGTCGGCGGCGACTTCCTTCTTCAGCTCTTCGACGCGGGGCGGCCCCGGAGGCGTCGGCGTCCCCTGCTGTCCCGGCGCGCCACCGCGTCCGCCGCGCTGGGCCGAGACGGCGATGGCAAGGACCGAAGTCAGGATCGTCGTCAGGACGGTTTTGCTGCTCTTCATGGTTGGTTCACCTGCACGCTGCAGTCCGCCCCGTACATTCGCCACAGAGACACAGAGACACAGAGAAAACGTCACGCCGAGCCGGAGCCAGACGACACGAGCTCGTCTCGGTGTCTCGATGGCCACTTGCTGGGGCTCGGCGAGTTCGTCCGACGGACTTGGAGAGCGTATACGTCGGAGGGTGGAACTCGGTAGGCGCGCGTTCTCAGTGAGTCACCTGCGGGGCGGGCTGCAAAGCGGCGCGCCAGGTCTGCGATCGAAGATGCGCGGCCGCCCGGAACGACAGCCTCTCCTGGTGCAGCACGCGCTCGCCCCGCATCACGCAGACCTCGAAGCGCGGTTCTTCCTCGCGCTCCACGATCAGACAGATGGTTCCGTCGGCAAACGCCCAGAGCTGCTCGACGTTCAGGGAGATCGCCACGCTCTGGCGTCGGTGCAAACCGATCACCACCCACACCGTGACGCTCGTGGCAGCCCGCTGCACACGGTGACACAGAAGGGCCGGGGTTTACGGCCCTCCGACGTCACTGTTACACGGTCCACGGTGCACACTTCGCGCCTTGCGCCCGTGCGATCCCGGCGAGCTTCGACGCAGCAGGCTCCAGCAAGCATGCCCGACTCACCGGCCTGTCCGACCTACGCCGACCCGCCTTCGCGCTCCGCGGCTTCGGCGCTACACGGCCTACGGCTGGTCGGTCGTTCGCGAGTTCGCGCTGGCCGCCGTGGCCGACCCGTAGTAGATGCCGTTGAACAGCAGCTTGAACGTGCCGTGCGGCTGCGCGCGCCAGTTCACCTCGTTGCCGAACAGCACGACGTGACCCTTGCCGACCGGCGCTTCGATGATCGAGACCGCCTGATCGAGGTACTGCTGGCCCCACGCCCACCCGCTCCGCAGGGGCGTCGCGCTCTCGTACCACGCGACCGGCTTCACGCCCTTCAGCGCCGCCTCGGGCATCAGCCGGAACGCCGGGCTCTCGTCGTAGAACACCATCGCGTGCTGGTTCATGCCGTAAGCGAGCGGGTTCGTGTTGTCGATGCGCGCCTCGAGAATCGACCCCGGCACGTAGTACTTCTCGCGCGGCAGCGGTCGCTCCGTGCCGTTGGCGATTTCGACCAGCGCGTTCTTGATCGGCAGCCCGAGGTGATAGCCGAAGGCCGTGGACGATCCGATCGTGATCACGGTGCCGCCGTTCTCGGCGAACTTCTTGATCTCCGGCACCGTCTTCGCGACGGTCGTGCGTCCCAGCCAGCCGCGGAATTCCGAGGGCACACTGTCAGCCGGCGGCTGACCGCCGAAGCCGCCGCCACCGCCGCCGGCGGCGCCCTCGCGCTGCGGGATGGCGCCGTCCACGAACACGAGGACGTCGTACTTCGCGTTCAGGTTGCCGGCGTCGAGTGTCTGCGGGAAGACGACTTCGAACGGGAACTCGTACTGCTCGAACAGCCAGCGCGTCCAACCTGATGGCATCGAGCCGCCGTACTGATCCCAGAGGCCGATCCGCACCGGCTTCAGCTTCATCGCGTCGCCCGCTGGCCTCGATGGAACGGCGTCGAAGGCCAGGCCTTTGTCGGCCGCCAGTTTCTGCAGAATCGGCAGCGTGGTCGCCTTCGCCGCGACGTACATCGTGCCGATCGGGTAGGGCTTCCCGTTGGCGTTGACGGGCGATTTCAACCAGTAGACGTCCTCATTGGCTTTCAGCAGGCGGTTGACCGCGACGAACGCGTCGTTCACCTGGTGGCTGAGGAGGTAGCCGCCGCCGGCGGGAGCCTGCGTCGACGCTGCCCTTCGGTACCGGGGCCATGTCCGGAATCTTCTCGAACGGCCCGTCGAAGGCGTCGAGAATGCGATCGAACACGATGCCCATCGAGTAGGCGATGTTGTAGCCGGTCACGTCATACGGCGGCCGCGGCGGGCCGCCGGGATACGGGATGTCGTCCGGGTGATCCTGCGGCTCGAACATGTCCATCAGGTGAGCGCGGAACGGCTGCGCGGCCTTGACCACGTAGGAACCGGCCGGATACTGCTTGCCCGCCACCGTGAACGGCGCGGTCGCCCGGTGCACGAACACGCCGCCCTTGATCAGCGTATTCACGAATTTCGTGGCGGTGAGAAAGTCGGGCTGATCCGACGGCAGGATGAAGCCGCGCGGATCGCGCATCTTCGGATCGTGCAGGACGTTGTTGTAGATCGCGATCGGCGCGCCGCCGCGGCCGCCGCCAGCCGCCACGCCCGCCAAGAGCGGCGCGCGGGCCGATGTTTTCTCCACCGTCCGGGCGGCCCTGCGCGGCTTCGATCGCGGCGCGCGCCGCTTCGATCCGCTTGGGATGGATCGTCCAGTTGTCGCGATTCCCCTTGTCGATGGCGTTCTTCGCCATCTTGTACATGTTGAAGAGGAAGTCTTCGTGGCGCTTGGAGGCGACGTCGAGAATCGCCAGGTTGTTGGTCACCGAGTACTCGATCGCCTCGCGGAAATAGAAGGTCCGCGGCTGGATCGGGTTCGGGACGTCGGCGCGGGGCAGCTGCATGTCGAGCACGAACGGGATTTCAACCGGCGTCGGGTTCCCGATGGTCTCCGTGAGGATTCCGATCTGATTGTGGAAGTACGAGGTGGTGCGAATGCCGCCGTTGAACCAGGTGGAGTACGGCGCGCCGGTCCGCATCACCGCGCCCGGCTTTCCTTCCGCGGCGAGCCGCGTGTGAATGGCGGCGCCGACCGTATCGATGCCGAGCACGACCAGCGGGTCGAAATTGTAGTTGAACGGATCGCGGAACGGCGGCGCGAACAGCACGGCGCCCGCCGGGCCGGTTTGATGGTGGTTGTACATGATCGCGGGGAACCACTCGCGATACATCATCCGGTTCGCGTTGACGCTCTCCGACATGTTCGCCATGTAGAAGTCGCGGTTGTCGTCGTGGCCGATGTACTTCTGGTAGAGCCGCGGGATGCCGCCGGTGGAGCGCCGCTTCTCGTCCGCGTCGCGCATATACCAGTTCGACACGAGTTCCATGCCGTCGGGATTGACCAGCGTGCACAGGATGACCACGTCGTTGAGGATCCGCAGCGTTTCCGGATCGGACTTCGTGTTGAGGCGATAGATGGTCTCGATCAGTTGCTGTGCGCCCAGCACTTCGGTGGCATGCAGGCCGCCGTCGATCCACACCACGATCTTGCCGTCGCGCGCCAGCGCCCGCGCCTGGTCGTCGGTGAGGTTCTCGGCCAGCGCGAGCTTCCGGTTCGCCTCCTTGATCAGCGGCAGCTTCCGCTGATTCTCGGGCGATGTGATGATGGCGGTGTACTCGGTCCTGCCCTCCTCCGTCTTGCCGATGTCGGCGACGATCATCCGTTCGGATTGCACGTCGAGCTTCTTCAGGTAGTCCTCGAACTGCGTGTAGTTGACGAGCCGGTAGTCATCCCCGATGGCGAATCCGAACTGATCCTTCGGCGGCGTCACCTTCGGCGCCGTCGCCGCCCGGTTCTGCGCCTGCGGCACGGCAATCGCCAGGCTCGCGAGGAGAAGAACGGTGGCCGTGCCGGCCTTCAGGGCAGCTCTCATGTGGAACATGGAAACCTCGTAGTTGGAAAAGAACGACCGCGGGATCGTAGCAGAATCCCGGAGGTGGGACGTGGGGATGTGAAGACTTTGACGATGTGAGGATGTGGATTCCGAGTCGGCCGGCTACCGGCTGACGACGACCGCTTCCTGCGCCAGGCGGGCGGTAATCAGGCTTCGCTGCGCTCCGTCGAGCTTGAACGACCGCTGGTCCGGACCAAAGAATTCCGACGGCTGTCCGGTGCGCTTTCATCAACCCGTTCTTCGTGTGTTCCTTCGACGCGAGAAAGTAATGACCCAACTCGTGCGCCAGCGCACGTCCGATCGCGCGGGCCATCAGCACCTCGCGCTCGAAGATCGGCATGCGATCCTGCGGGCCAGTCACGCCGGTCGATTCCCGCATCAGCTGCCGCACGTTCGCGTAGGAGATGTAGAGCTGTTGTCCCGGCGTCGATTCGTCGAAGTAGATCCAGCCGAGCGCCAGCGCGCCTTCGCGCACCGGCCGCAGGTTGTGACCGATGACCACCGTGAGGGCGGCCGGAACAAAGGGGGCGGGCCCGCGCCTCCAGACGAACTCGACGCCGGCCGCTCGCCAGATTGAAGCCGTTTCGTCGAGCGCACGAGAGACCAACGTCGAGGAAATGTCGGACGCGGCCGCCACGTTGATGGTGAGCGTGACGGCGATCGCAGTAATCAACATCCTGTCTGCAATAGACGGATGACGGCGCCGAAAGTTTGATGTCCGGAATCGGAAAACGCAGGGACGCGCTAAATCTCGAAATCGACCGCCACGATGTGTTCGCACAGCGACACGCCGTGTTGCGCAACGGGCACGTGACGCGGATGTTTCTGATAGGCGTCGAGCGCCGCGCGATCGACGAACGTGATCGCAAGGCCGGTGTCGTACGAGCGGGGCGAGCGGACGACGTCGGCGCCAACCTTGAAGCTGGCGATTCCGTCTATATCGTTCAAGGCCGTCAGCCTGGCGCGGTGGTCGTTCTGTGCCTCGACGCTGACGCCCGCCGCGTACTTGAAACAGACGAGGTGAACCAGGCTCACAGTTCTTCTCCCTCGATGTCGTCGTCCGCCACGTCGACGACGACGCTGTGGATCTCGATGTTGAACCATTCGCGGAACGACGCCAGGTCGCGTTTCTGCGGCCACGTCGTCTCGTCGTCAGTCCACGCGCCGAGCTGAAACTCGAAGATCCACGCGGCGTTGTCCTCGACCCATTCCTGAACGTCTTCCTCCAGCTCGAACTCGGGCAGCAGGAACGCCGACCCGTAGGTGCGGGCACGCGCCACCGTGATGGCGCCCTTGTTGCGCGTCCGCGTCCGTTTGCCGCGTCCAATCGATATACGGTTTCGCGCCGGTGATGGTGACGGCAGTCCGGTTGATCACTCGCATCCAGTGATCCTATCAGGCGGGCGCGGTCACTCTCTTCGCAGCGCCTCCAGGGTTCGCACCATCGACTCGCGCGCGACGCGCCGCACGAGCGGCGAGGCGAGCGGCCGCAGCAGCGACGGCACGTCGCGACTGAGCGTCAGCGACCGCAACTCGACCATGACTCCTCCGGCGCGCTCCTCGTAACGCCAGTATGAATTGAGCCGCCAGAGAAACCCGTGGTCGTCCCCGCCGATTTCCTCGATGCGCGTGGCCACACTGCGCGCGGTGGCGAGCGTCGGCGTCCGGCGACGGAACGTCATCTCGTGTTCGGTGTCGTAGCTGACGGTGACAATCGAGCGACGAACCAGCCGAATCGACACCCGGAGTCCATCGGCCGATCGGCTGATGACGCGCGACGAGACGACATCTTCCTGCGGCGGCGGTGTGCCCGGATGCTGCAGGCGATGGAGCAACTGATCGAGCGTGATGCCCGGGAGAAACGCCGCACCGCGCCAGTCGCTGATGGTGCCGCCAGGGACATCGGTGCTGGCGCCTTCCGTCGTGTGCGCTCCGGCTCGCACGACGAGGCGCGGCGCCCGATCGAGCTGGGCTTCCGCCTGGGCGACATAAGCATCCCACGCCCGCAACGTCGCCTGGCTCGGACCGGCGGTCGCATCCACCGGGGAGAACAGAAGGAGGACGACAAGGCCTGCCGCGCCGAAGCCCGTGGGCGAAGGCGGGACCTGTCCGACGCCGACAGCCCGTGGGCGAAGGCGGAAGCGTGAACACCCATCGATCGGACACGATGAAGTTGACGACGCTCAGAAGCCCCACGGCAATGGCATTGCCGACGAGCGGCGGCAGGCCCAGCGCCTCGACGAGGATCTCCATCAGAACGAGGTTGCCGACGATCGATATGAACCCGGTCGCGACGTTGAACCGAACCAATCGACCAAACGTGTGGGCCCCAGCGAAGCCTGCGAACCCTCCGAACCCTCTATCCCCCCACGTCCACCATTCGTGCCACACGAAGTTGTGCAACACCGCCACCTCCACCGCCGCGGCGGTCGCGGGCAGCCAGGGCCACCCGGCCAGCGAGGTCAGCGCCGATAGCGTCAGCAACTGCAGCACGAACCCGAGACATCCGACGATCACGAATTTCGAGATCATGCGGCCCGTCCCACGTCGTGACGCGGAAGCGGCTCGGCGCGATAGAGCGCCCGCGTATTGCGCAGCGACGAGAGCAGAAAGACCGCGACGAGCCCGACGACGGCGATCACGCCGCTGACGTCGAGCAGCAGGTATCGCTGCCCGCCGATGTCGGAAAACGGATGGAGGAACACGGCGACGGCGCCGATGGCGAGGAGAATCCGAAGCTCGGTTGGCCCGATGGCTGCGAACGACAGCCGGAAGACGTGGACCGTGTGCGTCGCGAGAAACGTTTCGGCCGACACGAGGAAGTAGGCAGCCAGCAGCGCGAGCGCGACGTGTGCGGTCATCAATCCGGAAAAGGCCATGCCGCCGATCGAGCACGGCCGTGCCGAAGAGATCGATGACGTGATCCACGTAGTAGCCGTAGCGCGGGCGCGGCTGGCACCGGACGCGGGCGAGGGTGCCGTCCAGGCTGTCGCCGAACCAGTTCGCCGCCAACGCAAGGATGAAGGCGGCGACGTTCAACCAGGACCGCTGGAGGGTGGCAAAGGCCAGCCCAGCCGCGACCATCGACGACAAGCCGAGCAGGGTCAGCTGATCCGAGGTGACCCAGGCGGGCAGGCGGCGGGCAATCGCGATCAGCAGCCGGCGTTCGGCGTTGGCGAGCAGGCTGCGGTGCTCGCGGGTATGTGTCTCCATACCCGGGTATGCGAAAAGACGCGACCGGCCGGCTCAGGGATTGCGCCCGCTGTAAGATGGGGTCAGGAGGCTCGCGATGGCAGAAACGGCCAAATGCGCCCACCCCGCCTGCACCTGTATGGTCGACAAAGGCGGCCCTCACGGGAAGTATTGCAGCGAGCACTGCAAGGAGAAAGGACAGAGCATCGAGCTGCGGTGCGACTGCATGCACCCCGGCTGTCGTTGACCCATGGACGTTTCGGAGCGGTACGAACAGCTGATCGCCTATCTCGATTCACAGCTGCCGCAGCCGGTGGACCGGCAGACGGTCGCCAACGGCGCCCTGCAATTCATCGGTGGCGATCCCGCACAGGTCGTCGTTCTCCTCACGGACACCAGCGTGGTCGTCTCGGAGTTCGCAGGGGTGTGGGAGACGCCGTTCAACTTCGCGGCGGCGCCGCGCCGGGTCGGACTGGTCAAGTGGAAGCGGCTGGCGGAGACGCCGCTGCTGAACGCCCTGGCGGCGCTGATCAAGGGTGCGCGCGAGGCGCGGCTTTCACAGTTCCAGACGTGCCAGGTCCTGCTCCAGGCACACCGCGCCCGAGTGGCTTCACGACGATCATGTCTGTCAGGCGTGCGCCGACAATCAGCTCGGCGTCGTTCACTGAAGATCTCCATCGGGGCTAGGGCAGGTAGTCGCCGGAGCCTGCCTCGCCGAAGCTCTGTCTGTCGAGCGAGCGAAGGCGGGGGCTAGGGGCTAGCTGTCACTCGTAGCGCGAACCTTTCAGGCCACGATCCTAGCTGCGCGACTCGAGCTCGTGCCAGCGCGCGTAGGCGTCGACGAGCTCCGCCTCGATCGCATCGACCCGCGCCAACGCGCCGCGGATGGCGTCGGGCGACTCCTTGTAGAACTCCGCGCCGCCGGTCCGCTCGTGAAGAGCGCGCTGCTCCGCCTCGAGCGCCTCGATGCGCGCCGGCAGTCCCTCCAGCTCGCGCTGCTCCTTGTAGGATAGTTTTTGAGCGCGGTCCGGTGTCGAGCGCTCGCGCCGCGGCTTTCGACTTCCAGCTTCAGACTTCAGACTTCCCGCTTCCACCGTCTTCCGCTGGCGCAACCAGTCCTCGTATCCCCCGACGTACTCCTGGACGTGTCCGCCCTCCTCGAACACGAGCGTGCTGGTCACGACGTTGTCCAGAAACGCGCGATCGTGCGACACGAGCAGCAACGTGCCCGGCCACTCGACGAGCTGCTCCTCGAGCAGTTCCAGCGTGTCGAGATCGAGGTCGTTGGTCGGCTCGTCGAGCACCAGGACGTTCGCCGCCCGCGTGAACAGCCGCGCCAGCAACAGACGATTCCGCTCGCCGCCGGACAGTGCCTTGACCGGCGATCTGGCACGTTCGTCCGAAAAGAGGAAGTCGCGCAGGTATGCGTGGACGTGACGCGTCCGCCCGTTCGACGTCACGGTGTCGTTGCCCTCTCCGATCGTCTCGAAGACGGTCAGCTCGGGATCGAGCTGCTCGCGCTGCTGGTCGTAGTACGCGATCTGCACGTTGGCGCCATGCCGGACCTCTCCGGTGTCCGGCGCGATCTCGCCGAGCAACAGGCGCAACAGCGTCGTCTTGCCGGCGCCGTTCGGTCCGATGAGGCCGATGCGATCGCCTCTGATGATCCGCGTCGAGAAATCCTTGACGACAGTCTTCCGGTGCTGCGGGCTTTCCGACGCCGCAGCGGCTTCTGCACTCGCGAAGCTCTTGGACACGTGGCTGGCTTCGAACACGAGCTTTCCGGGTGCGTCCGCCTGTTCGACGCGGAGCCGTACGTTGCCCGCCTGCTCGCGCCGCGCCGCCCGTTCCGTACGCATGGCCATCAGCGCGCGGACGCGTCCTTCGTTTCTCGTCCGCCGCGCCTTGATGCCCTGGCGCAGCCACGCCTCTTCCTCGGCCAGCTTCTTGTCGAACTTGTCGGCGAGCGCCGCCTCGTTGGCCAGCGTCTCTTCCTTTCGCCGCAGGTAGGTCGCGTAGTCGCCGGGCCACGAGGTCAGCCGTCCGCGATCCAGTTCGACGATCCGCGTCGCCAGCCGCTGCAGGAACGTACGGTCGTGGGTGACGAACATGACGGCGCCGGAATACTCCGCCAGGAATGTCTCGAGCCACGTGATGGCCTCGATATCGAGGTGATTCGTCGGCTCGTCGAGCAGCAGCAGGTCCGGCTGCCCGACGAGCGCCCGCGCCAGGAGCACACGCCGGCGCCAGCCTCCTGAAAGCGTGTCGACGATCGCGTCCGGCGGCAGTTGCAGACGCGACAGCACGAGATCCACCTGGTGCTCGCGCCGCCACTCGTCGTCTTCCGCCAGATGATGGGTGTGTCCTTCGGCAACGACGTCGGAAACCGGGCGATCGGCGTTGAGCGGCACGTCCTGGTCGAGGCGCGCTGTTTTCAGCGCCGGCTGACGCCAGACCGTGCCGGTATCCGGCTGCAGATCGCCGTTCACGATTCTGAGCAGCGTCGACTTGCCCGTGCCGTTGCGGCCGATCACGGAGACGCGCTCGCGCGGCTCGATCTGCAGCGCGACGCCGTCGAGGAGCGGTAGATGGCCGAATGCGATTGAAATCCGATCGAGCGAAACGAGAGGCACGCTGGAAAACGTACCACAGCGCCCTCGCGTTTCGCCCGGCCGACGCGCTCAGCGACGCGTCGAGGTCTTCGCGTTGCGCGGATCGTCGGCGGGGTTGACGTAGTTGAACTCGACGGGACCGGTCCCGTAGAGCACGATCGTCGACTCCACGGCGGTGTACGCGAAGTGATTCATCTTCGCCGGCATCAGCGCGAAGCCGCCCGGCGGCAGCGTGGTGTTGGTCGCGGCGCCCTTCATCACCTTGTCGCCCATGCCGAACGGTGACGGCACCGGACGTGACGACCACGTGTTCGTCGGTCGGGTGCGAGTGCGCGGCGATGGTGTAGTTCGCCGGGAACTTCAGACGGACCGCGTACGGCACGGCCTTGGTCGGATCGCCCGCCAGGACGGCGATCTGGGCGCCGGCCGGAATGAACGGCGGCGCGGGTCCCCATTGGGCGTCCTTCGGCGCCTGGATGACGTGAGAGTGGGTCTGGCCCTGGAGCCCGACGGTCGCGACGGCAATGACAATAGCGAGCAGTGTGGTCTTCATGTTGATCCCTCCTGCGCCCTACGGTATCGAGATCATTTGCAATCCGCGTCCCACGGGCGGGTCATCACGCCGAATGGCCCGAACGGGCCAGACCGGTCAGGAGCCAGCCGTCGAGTCGGGAGTCCGGAGTCGAGTCGATCGTCGGCCGTCAGGCCAAAAGGCCCCGGCGGGCGGCCTGGGCGACCGCGGCGGCTCTGGACGACACGCTGAGCTTGTTGAAGATGTTGGCCACGTGGCGGTGCACGGTGTGCTCGCTCAGGAACAGCCGCTCGGCGATCACCTGGTTGTTCAGGCCGTCGGCGACCAGGCGCAAGACCTCGATTTCGCGGGCGGACAGACCCGCGGGACCTGGCGACGGTTTCCCGGACGAGGCCGACAGTTCCTGCATCAGCGCCTTCGCGCGGGCGATCTCGAGCTCGGCGTGCAGTTCCATCAGCAGATCGAGGGCACGCTGCGTTTCGTCGATCGCGGCACCGGCACGTCCCAGCTGTCCGAGCGCCTGGGCCAGCGCTATCCGCGCACGGGCCAGCTCGTACGGCGCGCCGCTGGCGAGGAACAAATCCACCGCATCCTCCAGATGTCGTCGTGCGCCGTCACCATCGCTGACGCCGAGCGCGACGTGGCCCGCCGCGAGGCTCGCCGCCGCCCGCAGCGGCGCGGTGCCGACCACCGCGGCGATCCCCTGGAGCTCGGCAAGCGCCGTCCTGGCGCCGTCGGCATCTCCCGTTGCCGCGAGCGCGCGCACGAGCAGATCGAGGGCGACGACGCGGTCCGTGCGGTTGTGGCGCGGCACGCGACGGAGGTAGCGCTCGGCCGATTCCGCGGCAGCGCGCGTGTCGCCGCGATCGAACGCCAGCTCCGCCAGTCCCAGCGCCGCGAGAGGGTGATGACCGGCCTGTTCGAACAGCCTGCTCGCCTCGACGAGCCTGCCCTGCCGACGCCGCAGGTCGGCGAGCCGAACCAGGCCGTCCGCCGTCATGGCCGGGCGCGAGGCGGCAAGCTCGCTCGTCGCCGCGGTCAGCTCCTGCTCCGCCTCGAGCCACGTGCCGCGCCACAGGCAGATCGACGCGTACTGCGTGCGACACACGGCAAACAGCGGCCGGATTCCCCATTTTTCACAGAAGGCCTTCAGGCGCGCGCACCATTGAACCGCGCGATCGTAATCGCGCACACGCTCGCAAGCGCCGATCAGGTAGCAGGACGACAGGCCGATCGCGATCTGATCGGTCAACTCTCCGGCGACGATCGCCGTGTTGACCTCGTCGAGCAGGCGCATCCCCTCCGCGACGGCGCCCGACGCCACGAGCGCGAGGCCCTGCAGCGAACGTCCCAACATCTCGTAGTCGATCGATCCCGCGGCGCGAGCCACGCGGATGGCTTCGGTGGCATGCCGGTGAGCGCGATCCGGGTCGCCGTCCTCCGCCAGGGCCAGCTGACTCTCGCGCGATTCGAGCCACGCCAGCTCCGTCGACGGCGGCAGCCCGTCGAGCAGCCGCCGCGCGCGCTGCAGCCAACCGTTGGCGACCGCCGTTTCGCCGCGAAACGCCCAGCAGTCCCACGCCAGCCAGACCGCGAGCGCGCGCCGCCGACCGCTTGTCGTCGCCGTCCAGATACAGCTTGTACGCCCGCTCGCGTGACGCGAACACGGCGTCGGCATCGTCCAGCCACCAGGCGGCGAGACCGAGGCCTTCGAGCGCGTCCGCAGCTTTCGCGCTCGGCGAGCGCCGATTCGAAGACGCGTCGCGCGTCGTGCCACGCGCCCGCGGCGAGACATTCGTGCGCCGGTCATGCGCGCCGATTATACGGTCGCGCCATAATGACGGCATGAAATCGCCCGCCCGGAATCTCCGGCTCGTGCTCACGGTCGCAGGTGCTGCGCTCGCGATGGGTCAGCTGCTGTTCGCTCAGCCGCGTCTGACGCTCGATTATCCCGCGATGGCGAAGCGGCTGGTGGCGCAGCTTGCGCTGAAGCCCGGCGAGAAAGTGCTGTCGCTGGCGCAGGCCGGCATCATGGCCGATCTCCTGCCACACCTGCGGTACGAGGTGATGCGCGCCGGCGGCATCGATCTCGGCGTGATCGAAATCCTCCCCGAACCGGTGCCGGAGGCGTTCGACGAAGCGGTCATCGCCAGAGGCGCGCGCGACTCGCGGGCGCACTACAAGGCGATGTTCCGCGATGTCGACGCCGCCATCATGATGCCGGGCGCCACGCCGGCGCATCCGGCCTACGCGGCGATGCAGGACTGGCTGAAAGACGATCTCACCGAGCATCGCGGGCGGCGCACCATTCATTTTCACTGGGTGGAGAACGGCAGCGCCTATGCGATCGCCGGCCAGCCGCTGCCGATCCGCCCGGCGATCGACGCGCTCTATCAGCGTGCGCTGCTGCAGACCGACTATCGCGCGCTGGCGGACGTCGAGCGGCGGTTCGCGGCGGCGCTCCGGAGCCGGCGAGGTGCGCATCACCTCGGCGGCCGGAACCGATCTGCGCTTTCGCGCCGGCGATCGACCGGTGAACCTGCAGGACGGCGACGCGTCGCAGACCCGCGCCGCGCAGGGACAGGTCTTGATCGACAAGGAAATCGAGCTGCCGGCCGGAGCGATTCGCGTCGCGCCGATCGAGGACTCGGTCGAAGGGGTGATCGCGTTTCCGCCGTCGCAGTGGGATGGCCGCCCGGTCGAGGGGCTCAAGCTGCGTCTGTCCAAAGGCCGCGTCGTGGAAGTGACCGCGGCGTCCGGCAAGGAGGCCGTGGAAGCCGAGATGCGAAGGGCCGGCGACGCGGGTCGCGCCTTTCGCGAGTTCGCGCTCGGATTCAATCCGCTGCTCGCGGTTCCCGGCCGCGCACCGTGGATTCCGTATTACGGCTACGGCGCCGGCGTCGTCCGGCTGTCGCTCGGCGACAATTCCGAGCTGGGGGGTCGCGTCGTCTCGACGACCCCCGGACCAGCGTACGTGCGCTGGAATTTTTTCACCGACCTGACAGTGACGGTTGGTAACACCACCTGGGTACGCGCGGGAACGCTCGCGAACCCCTAGAATTAAGACATGGCTGATGACTCCGGAATGAAATCGTCATACGAGCTGGCGATGGAGCGTCTGAAGAAAAAGGACGCCGATGCGGGCATCGAAGCGGTGAGCCTGACCGACGAGCAGAAGGCAGCCATCGGGGAGGCCCGAAACTTCTACGACTCCAAGATCGCCGAACAGGAAGTCTTGTATCAGTCGAAGATGCGAGCCACATTCGATCCCGCCGAGCGTGAGACGCTGACCGAGATGTACCGCCGCGATCGCGAACGGCTCACGTCGGATCGCGACGCCAAGATCGAAAAGCTCAGACGCGGCTGAGACAGCGCCGGACGATATACTGCGGTCATGCGAAACGCGATCGTGGTGGCGTCACTCGTTTTGTTGTCCGCGAGCGTGCTCGCCGAATCCGCCGCGGGAGTACGATGGACCGCGCCCGACGGATGGGCCAACGAGGGATCCCGCCCGATGCGGGCTGCGACGTATCGAATCGCTCCAGCGGCCGGCGACAAGGCGGGCGCCGAGTGCGGCGTGTACTTCTTCGGCGCCGGCCAGGGCGGCACGGTCGAAGCCAACCTGGAGCGGTGGAAGAGCCAGTTCAAGGACCCGAACGGAAAGGTCGCC
The DNA here is from genome assembly GCA_963792175.1 of uncultured Acidobacteriota bacterium. Taxonomy (GTDB): domain Bacteria; phylum Acidobacteriota; class Vicinamibacteria; order Vicinamibacterales; family CAVVIG01; genus CAWBVG01. Next base: position 55,632 of record CAWBVG010000034.1, on the reverse strand, counting down.
CCCGCGCAGATCGCCAAGCGGACAAGCCACGGCCTGACAATCACGACGATCGACACCGCCGGCGAGTACTCGGGAATGGGCGGTCCGATGGCCGCCTCCGCAGCCACGGTGCAGGGATATCGCCTGCTCGGGGCGATTGTCACAGCGTCCGGGGGGAACATCTTCGTCAAGCTGACCGGCCCGGCGAAGACGATCGCCGCGAACCAGCAGAAGTTCGAGCAGATGCTCGCCTCGTTCCAACCGGACAAGTGACCTTCTGCAGCAGCGCTACTTAAGCTCCCGGATTTCAGCAGAAAAGTCTGACGACAGGAAGACTGCCCCGGCGAGTTAGCGCAGAACATACCGGGATTTCCATGCGGCCCGGGTGGCAGGCCGCTTGCTCCTTGTTGGACAGTCGCGCTTCCGGCGGCGATGAGCAGCCGGACATCTTCGGATCGAGACGATCGAGGAACATCAACCAGCGATTCCGTATCGGAATGCTGGCGTGGATGGTGTCGGCAGGCCTGCGCTGCCGGCCAGCGCGACGTCCAACCTTTCCGCCTCTTCCTCTACACTGAGCCGATGAAACCCAACGACTTCCGGACGATCGCGCTGCGCATGCAGGACGCCATCGAAGGCGAGCACATGGCGCACCCCGACTTCCGTGTCAACGGACGGATCTTCGCGACGCTGCACCCTGACGGCAAGCAAGGCATGGTGAAGATGACACTGGATCAGCAGCGCGATTTCATACACCAGCATCCAGCGACGTTCATGCCGGCCAGCGGCGCGTGGGGACGTCAAGGCTGCACGATGGTGCACCTGAGCGCGGTGGACGAGGAGACGCTCGGCGAGGCCATGACGCTCGCATGGCAGCTGGCGGTCGGCACAGTTAAAGGCAAAAGGCAAAAGTTAAAAGGTAAAAAAAAGTAAGAGGAAAGTAAAAACTAACAAACCCGCAAGGACGGGAACGAAGCGGCGCTAGCGGCGGGGCTGAGGCGGAAGCTGGCGGCGCATGTCGTCCGGATCGTCCATCACCGGCGACGCGGCGAGCGCCTTCCAGTTGAACCGGCGATCGAATGGCTTGAGCGCCGCGTCCGGATCGAAGAGACGGCGATCCGGCCGCTTCGCGTCGTACGGCGCTCGATCGGCGATCGGCGAGAAGGCGTCAATCGGCAGAGAAGCCACGGCGTCGAACTGGTTGAGCGGAGGGAGACCCAGCACCAGGAAAAGCAGTCTCATGATCGACCCGAAGCTCGCGAGCGTCGGCGACACGTAGCCGCGCCGGACGTGCGGGCCGGCGAGCATCAGAATCGATCGATGCGCGTCGACGTGATCGCGACCGCCTTGCGGATCGTCTTCCGCGACAATCACCAGCATGTCAGGCCACCAGCGGCTGTGCGACAGCGTCTGCATGATGCGGCCGAGCGCGAGGTCGTTGTCCGCCATGTAGGACTCGCGAAACGGGTAGCCGTCTTCGGGATGCGGCTCCGTCAGGTGATCCTGCGGCAGGACCATCGTCACGAGCTGTGGAAACGGCTCGCGGCCGCTCTCCCACCGCTCGCGCAGCTCCTGCTCGAACACGTCGACCCGGTACTGATCCGGAATCGCCATGTTGAACGTCGGATAGAGACGCGACGTGCGATCGAAGAGCGGCTTCGGCAGTGGGAAGCTGACGCTCATCCGGATGCCGGTCTCCTTGAACATCTGTTGCTCGAGCGATGCCGGCATCTCGGTTCCGAACCCGAAGTTGTAGAACGAGACGCCGTGGCGCGTGAGGTGCTCCCAGAGCGCGCCGGCCTCGTTGTAGTCCTCGGGTAGAACGGTCGCGGCGGTGCCCGCGACGTAGCGCCGGCCGGGAGCCGTGCTGAACAGCCTGGCCTCGATCCGCGACCGTGCGTTCACCTCGACCCATTCGTTGGGATAGACGCCGACGACCCAGCGATGACCGGTGTTCGACTGATCGCTGTCGCAGTAGAAGTTGTTGAACAGCGTGAAGCGATCCGCGAGCGCCTGGTGGTTGGGCGACACGCGGCCGCCGAGCTCCGCCAGCGACGCGTCGCCGTTGACGCGCGGACGCGCGCCGAACACCTGATCGAACGTCCGGTTCTCCTTGACGATGAACACCACGTGCTTGATGCCCAGGTAGGCCTGCCTCGCGAAGGGTGGGCGTCCGCGAGGCTGGCGAGGTAGGTCTGGTAGGTGTTGTCGATGACGCGCTGCGTCTGCAGCGCGAGCTCGCGCGCGTCGGGCACCGCCACGATCTGCAATGTGCCCTTCATGACGTCGACGGCAGTCGCGCCTTGCGGCGGATCCACGAATCCCCGGCCGCCGTTCGGTCCTGATCCCAACCCTTTTGCGCTGCTGACGATCAGCGTGCGATCGTGGTTCGCGAGCGCGACCATCGAGGGAAACCAGCCGGCTGGAATGTAGCCTTCGAGCCGGCGGGCGCCGAGATCGATCACCGCCACCGCATTCAGCCCGGCGCACGCGACATAGAGTCGCGTTTCATCGGCGGTCACCGCCATCCCGAACGGCAGTACGCCGCGCAACTGCTCCAGACGCGGCACGGTCAGCTCGATCTCCGCCAGGACGGCGCCGCCGGCCGAGTCGATGATCGAGATCGTGTCGTTGGTGGCGTTGGCGACATACACGCGTTCGCGGCCGGCGACCAGCGCGCCGGGACTGGCGCCGCCGACGGTGGTGATGTCGTCGCGATCCACGCCCACCAGATAGCCGGTCTTGATGCGTTGCACGACGGTCCCCGCCGCCAGGTCGACGCCGAAGACCGACATCGCGTCGGGATGGTTCGGGCTGCCCAGCCCCGGTACGCGGATGCCGCCGACCGCGACGCCTTCTTCGGCCTCCTTCGATGGCACGCCGTACGCCGGAAACGGCAGGCCGCGCTCGGCGCGCGTCTCGCGGGTGACGCCGGGCACGAGCGGGTACTCGAACATGCCGACGTTGGAGACCCACGCGAACCGTTCGTCGGGAGACAAGGTCACCGCAAACGGATTGCGTCCGACCCGGACCGACTGCACGACCTTTCTCGATTCGACGTCGACGGTCACCAGCCGGTAGTTGAATTGATCGACGACAAAGAGTCGGCGGCCGTCGCGGCTGAGCGCGAGATCGCCCGCGAAGCTGTCGGCGAATCCATTGGTGTTCAGATCGATAGCGCCGACCATCGCGTCTGTGGCGACATCGAGGACCAGGATCCGTCCTTCATTCGCGCTGCTGTAATAGAACGACGCGCCGTCCGGCGAGAAGGCGGCGCCCATGTACGATCCGGTCCCGCGCTCCTCGGACTTCGTGCCAATCGGCGGCACGCGCCGCACCGCGTACGGCTCGCGCAGATCGACGAGCTCGAACGCGTCCCTGTTCATCACCGCCGCGCGCGTGCCATCGGGGCTCAACGCCAGCCCCCACGCGTATGACTGCGTCCGCAGCACTCGACCGGCAGGCGTCACGCGCCGGCCGTTGACGAGCACCGCCGTGTCACCGACGATGCGCGCCTGTGAATCGCGGCCCGGCGGTTCCAACAGCGGCGCCGTGCCCGCGCGAGACCGGCCACAGGCCACAGTCACGGCACAAGCGGCGGCGCACGTCAGCAGCTTCCGGATTGAACGACGCCAGCGCTGGGAGGGCAACGACGAAGGGTAACATGTGCGCGTTGATGCTTTCCCTGGCCGGAGCCGGATGGATTCTCGCCGCGACCGTGATGGCGCTGCTCTGGCTCTGGCACCTGAGACTCCACAACGCGGGCATCGTGGACGGCGGCAGCGCGTTCCTTGTCGGCGGCCTCGCCGTCCTGTATGCCGTATTCGGCGGCGGCTGGGCGCCGCGACGGTCCGCGATCGCGTTCATGATGGGCTCGTGGGGCGCGCGCCTCACCGTCCATGTCCTGTACCAGCAGGTGTTCGGCCGGGCTGAAGAGGGTCGCTATGCGGATCTGCGTCAGAGGCACGGCGGCAACGCGAACGCGTGGTTCTTCTGGTTCTTCGAGGCGCACGCGATCGTCGTGGTGTGCTTCTCCCTGCCCGCGCTGGTGGCGGCCGTCAACCCGCGCGAAGGCTTCTCGCCGTTCGAGTTCGTCGGGGCCGGTCTCTGGATGCTGGCGTTCACCGGCGAGGTGGCCGCCGACCGTCAACTCGAACGCTTCAAGTCGGACCCGGTGAACCGCGGCCGCGTGTGCCAGACCGGGCTGTGGCGGTACTTCCCGGCACCCGAGCTATGTCTTCGAGTTGCTGGTGTGGGTGGCCTACGCGACCTACGCATCCGCGTCGCCGTGGGGCTGGCTGACGTGGGTGTGCCCGGCAGCGATCGCCGCACTGCCGACAGCTATCTGTCCGTTCGGTGTGCAGCGTGCGTCGCTCAGCTGAAGCCTTCGCGCGCGGATGCGTGCGCCAGGCCTTTCCGAAGACGTCAAGCTCTGGCACGAGTCCTGCTCTGCCTTAGGTGTGGCGCCGCGCGTCTTTCGTCGTTGGTGGTTTTGGACCGCAATCGGTCTCGCAGTCCTCGCGGTGACCGTCGTCGTGGGGTTCATCGCGGCGGTCCCGATGTCGTCGGATACCCTCCGGCGGCGCATGATCGCCACGCTTTCAGAACGGCTCGACAGCGCGGTTGAGCTGGGCGACCTGCAGGTGCGCGTCTTTCCCGGCCTTCGCGCCGAAGGCAAGGACCTCATCATCCGGAAGAACGGGCGCACCGACGTGCCGCCGCTGATCGCCATCAAAGGCTTCTCCGTCGACGCCACCATGACGGGTCTCTGGCGCAAGCACGTGGCGCATGTTCAGCTCGAGGGGCTCGAGATCAGCGTGCCGCCGGACCACGGGGACCTCAACGACCACTCGAAAGAGTCATCCGACAAGGGCCAGGGACATCGGGCCGGCAGCGCGGATGAGCGAGTCCCTGGAGAAGACCGTCGTCATCGACACGCTGGAGACCCGCGATGCGCGGCTGATCATCGTGCCCGATAAACCGAACAAGACGCCGAAGGTGTGGGCGATCCATACGCTGGAGATGCACAACGTCGGCGCGAACGAAGCGATGCCCTTTCAGGCGACGCTCACCAACGGCGTCCCGCCCGGAGAAATCACGACGAGCGGCACGTTCGGCCCGTGGGAGCGCGACGACCCGGGGCTCACGCCCCTCGACGGGGCGTTCGATTTCGCACGAGCGGACCTGAGCGTGTTCGAGGGGATCTCCGGCATGCTGTCGTCCAAGGGCTCCTTCAGCGGCACGCTCGATCGCATCCTGGTCGACGGCGAAACCCACACGCCGGACTTCACCCTCCGCGTCAGCGGGCATCCGTTCGCGCTGCACGCCAAATACCGTTCGCTGGTGGACGGGACGAACGGCGACACGCGCCTCGAGAAGATCGACGCGAACTTTCTCGGGTCGCACCTGCTGGCGAGCGGGGCGGTGCTGGACGGCCCGCCCAATCAGCATGGCCGGACCGTCACTCTCGACGTGAAGCTCGACAAAGCGCGCATCGAGGACATGCTGTTCATGGCGGTGAAGGATCCGAAGCCGCTGATGACCGGCGGCCTGCAGATGACGACCAAGTTCCTTCTGCCGCCCGGCAAGACCGACGTCGTCGATCGGCTGCGACTCGATGGCCGGTTCGCGATCGCCAGGGCGCGCTTCACGAGCATTGACGTGCAGGCCAAGATCAACGAGCTGAGCCACCGCGCCCGGGCGAAGGACGTCGACGCCCCGAAGGACAACGTCGTCGCCAATTTCCAGGGGCGTTTCAAGCTCGCCGACGGCGTCATCGCGCTGCCGGATCTCTCGTTCGCGGCGCCCGGTGCACAGGTGCAGCTCGCCGGACAGTTCGCCCTGAAGCCCGAGACGCTGGCGTTCACCGGCCGGCTGCTGATGGACGCGAAGGTGTCGCAGACCGTCGGCGGCATCAAGGGGCTGCTGCTCAAGGTCGTCGATCCGCTCTTCAAGAAGGACGGCGGCGGCAGCGCCATTCCGATCAAGATCGGCGGCACCGTCAAGGAGCCGTCGTTCGGCCTCGACGTCAGGCGCGTCTTCAAACGCGGGCGCTGACCCGCTACTTCGTCGACAACTAGCTGCCTGGAACCGAGATGGAAGGGACTCGCGGGGCTGGGTGCTCGCTGGCAGGAACCGCGTAGAAGCTAGCCGCGTGACAGTGCTCGGAGGTACGCGCGCGACGTCTGGAACGTTGGGCACGCCGCTTCGACCAGCTTCCAGAACTTCGGCGAGTGGTCCATGCGCCGCAGGTGCATCAGCTCGTGGATCATCACGTAGTCGCGCACCGCGTCCGGCATCTGTATCAGCCGCCAGTTCAGGCAGATGTGGCCGTTTCGCGAACACGATCCCCAGCGCCAGCGCTGATTGCGGATGCTGACGCGCGTCACGGTCAGCGCGTGTCGAGCGCGCGAGCTCCAGTAACCTGCTCGGCAGCTCGCGCTTCGCCCGGTTCCTCAACTCGCGTTCGATCTCCGTCGGCATCGGCTCGCGCGCCGAGGTCGCGCGCTGGCCGGCGACACGGGCGCGCTGCTTTTCAATCCACGCGTGCTCCCTCTCGGCGAACGCCGCCGCCTCGCGCTTCGATCCCCACCGCGGCACGGTAATCCGGACGCGGCCATCGTCTTCGACGCGAATCAGGTATCGGCGCGCGCGAGGATGCCGCACGAAGACGGGATTCGGGATTCGGGGCTCGGGATTCGGGGCTCGGGATTCGGGAGTCGGGGCTCGGGGTTCGGAAGTCGGGACTCGGGGTTCGGGAGTCGGGGCTCGGGTTCGGGAGTCGGGGCTCGGGATGCCCGGGCACGGTTCGAGCGGAAGACCCAGCTGCATCAGTGACCGCCGTAGACCGTGTAGCCGCGTTTGCGAAGGCTGTCGGCCAGGTCCGCCTCCATCTGCAGCGCCTTGGCGTACGGCATCGGGTTGAGGTGCTCGTAGAGCCGCGGCACGAGGCGTTCGCCGCAGCGCCTGACGACGCGCGCGGCTTTGAGGCCGCGCTTGTGATTGTGAAAGCGCTGTTCGGGGGAGAGGCCGGTCATGCCGACGTAATAGCCGGCTTTGCCATCGCCCTTCGGGTTGCGCAGAAAGACGACGTACACGCTGTGGTGATCAGACTTTCTGGACTTCCTCTTCTTCGACATCGTGGAACGGGAGCCCGCCGGTCAGCTCCGGCGCCTGCAGCAGGCGCGGAATCTTGTCGATGGGCTCGAGGGTTTTGATCTCCTCGCCGCCGTTGGCGGCCTGCAGCTCCCTGAAGCGGCGCGCCTTGACGAGAACGTTGCCTTCGAGCGAACCGACCGACTGATTGTACGCTTCCAGCGTCGATTGCAACCGCGTGCCGAGCGTCTGGAAATGATTGCCCAACGTCCGGACCGCTTCGTAGAGGTTTTTGCCAAGCTCGCTGATCTTGCGCGCGTTCTCTTCCATCGCCTCCTGCTGCCAGCCGTAGGCGACCGCGCGAAGCAGCGCGATGAGCGTCGTCGGGCTCGCCGGGATGACGGGCCGGCCGGTGCCGACGGCGCCAAACTCGATGAGCGACGGGTCCTGCTCGAGTGCGGCGCTGAGAAACATCTCGCCGGGCAGGAACATGACGACGAAATCGGGGCCGGGCTGGATGTGATCGGCGTAGCCCTTGGCAGCCAGCTGGGTGAGGTGCACGCGCACCTGACGCGCATGGTCGGCCAGCAGCGCCAGCCGCGACGCCTCGTCTGGCGCCTCGAGCGCTTTGAGGTAGGCGTCGAGCGGCGCTTTCGCGTCGATGACGATGTACTTGCCGCCGGGCAGGCGAACGACGACGTCCGGGCGCATGCGGCGCTCGTCGGTGGTGAAGGTGTGCTGCTCCTCGAAGTCGCAATGCTCCACCATCCCGGCGAGCTCGACGACTCGCTTCAACTGGAGCTCGCCCCAGCGCCCGCGGACACCGGGCCGCTTCAACGCGTCGGTCAGGCGCCGCGTTTCATCGCGGAGGCTCTGCCCGGCGGTATCCAGCGACACGATGCGCTGGAGCAGCTGGGCCCCCGATTCGACGCGCCGGCGCTCGGCGTCCTTGACTTCGCGATCCACCTGCTCCAGCGTCCTGGCCATCGGCGCGAGCAGATCTTCGATCGCCTTCTTGCGCTGGTCGATATCCGAGGTCGCCTGGGTCCGCGCTTCGCGCAGCCGCGATTCAGCGAGCGTGAGGAACGCTTCGTTGTTGGTTCTGAGCGCGTCGGCGCTGAGGGCCTGAAAGGCTTCGCGCAGGCGGGATTCACCGACCTGGTGCGCCTTGAGGCGCTCCGCAAAAACCGCGCGGGTGAGGATCCAGCCGATCAGCGCGCCAAGACCAAGACCGAGGATTAGCGTGATGACCGGAGGAATCAGGGTTATGGACATCAGTATCGCATTACTTGGACCAGAGATTCACCGAGACACTACGAATGGTAGCCACGCTTCGGGGAGCTGGAGCTCCGCGGCGTGAATGGCGTCGCCGAATGCCGTCCGCCGCTCCGCTGGCGACACCTGACGAGCCCGTAAACCTTCGGCCAACGTCTGAAGCGCGTGACGCGCGGCTATCTGCGCGTGGCGCCGTTTGTCGATGTACGCGCCGATGCCTTGCACCGACGCCATGCGGGCGTCGGTACGCGCGGCTTTGAGGCTGTCGAGGCGGAAGCGATCGACCGGCTCGAGCGGCAGCTGGTACTGAAAGCGCGCTTCGGAGCTGGTGTCGAGCTGACCCGCCGCCGCGATCCCGCGCTGGCGATCCAGGTCCGCGCGGTAACACTGGAAACACAAGGGACGTGTGGGGCGCGTGAGCCTGCCTTGCCGAAGCTCGTCGGCATCGCGCCGAGCGGAGGCGGGTCGAGCGGAACCGCCGGCGGCTTCCCGCTGCAAAGCCGCCCGGCAGGCAGTACACAGCGCCTTAGGGCGTCTGCCTTCCAGCTCTCCGCCTGGAAAGCTAACCCACTCATCCTGCGCGAGTTGACCGTATTCCTGTGCCATGGCAGCCAGTCTAACCGCTGCCTGTGACAGGGCAGGTCACTCGGTCGGGCGGTGTCAGAGCGGGGTCGGAGTGGGGTCAGAGTGGTGTCTGACCCCGGGTTGTATGCGCCGGCGGTCAGACCCCGATGTATTGGACCGGATTCCCGCACGCCGCGAGGAAGCGCACGAAATCGTCCTTCGACACCACCAGCGTCGCGGTGTTGATGTTCGGGTGAAACGACAGCCGCGCGGCGGCCTGCAGATCGCGATCGACGACCACGCGCACGCTATGGGTGCTGTCGTGGATCAGGCCGAACGGCGACACCGATCCCGGCGTCAGACCCAGGTGCTTCAGCAGCCGCTCAGGCGACCCGAAGCTCAACTTGCCGTCGCCGATCTGAGTCGCGACTGCCCGCAGATCCGCCTTCTTCGAATGTTCCAGGATCAGGAGGTAGTGCCGATCGCCCTTCTGGTTCCGCAGAAACAGATTCTTGCAGTGCGCGGCATCGATGCCGGCCCAGTGCTCGGCGGCCTGCTCGACGGTCGCGACCGGCGGGTGCTCGTGCCGCTCGAACGCAATCCCGAGCTCGCGCAGCCGCTCGACGACGGGAACTTCTTCGGCCGCCATCTACAGGGAACCGTCCCAGCGCGTTGAGGAGCTCGAGCTTGGCCCGACGCAGCGTGTCTTCGGCGACCGCCACCGCCATGTCGGCGTCGCGCGAGACGCGCTCGGCATCGATGACCTCGATGTTGGTCGCCGCCCCCGCGCGGAAGCTGACATTGGTGATGCTGAGGATCTGGCGCGCTTCCTCCGTCACCGCTCGCGCGGTCGCCAGCGTGCGTTCGCCGCTGGCCACCGCTTCGCGCGCCGCCCGCACCTCGGCGCCCGCCCGGGTCGTCGCGCCGGTGAGGTTCGCGCGCGCCTCCTCCACCGCCGCCTCACGCTGAATCCTGGTCCCCGCCCGCTGGCCGCTGTCGAAGATCGGCACGTTCCCGAGCAGCAGGAACCGCCAGCTGTTGGCCGGCAGAAAGAACTGCGCGGGATACGTGGTCGACGGCGAAAAGAGCGCATCGATCGTCGGCCAGTAATCCTTCGAGCTGTCGCGGACAATGCGAGCCGCCGTCTGTTCCTCCGCAGCGAACAACTTCAGATCCGTGCGCAGCAGCGACAGCGGCGCTGCCTGATCGGCAACCGGCGGCACGGGGAAATCGGGCACGTCGGACGCATCCACCGGCCCGTCGACGGCGATGAGGACGCCCAGCGCTTCCTGCGCGCGATACACCCCCAGACGCGCGATCTCGACCAGCCCCTCGTCGGTCGACACCTGCTGCTGCGCGCGCAGCGCGTTGAGCCGGCTGCCCATGCCCTGACGTTCGAGCTCGGTGGCCAGATCGAAATGCGCGCGGGCGACTTCGAGCGCGCGCAGGTTGGCTTCCACCAGGCGGCGCTGGGTGATGATGGTCAAGAAGGCGTCAGCGGTCGCGAACGCGACCTGACGCTTCGTGTTGGCCACGTTGAGCTCGGCGACGTTCTTCGTATCGGCCGCCTGCGCGCGCCGCGCCCACGCCGCGCCGGCGAGGATCGGCTGGCCGGCGGTGACCGACGCCGTCACCTGGCGCTGCGGTGTGACGATCGAATCCTGAAACTCGACGCCCTGATTGAGATTCGTCCACGTGATGTCGGCGCTCACATGGAACAGCGTGGCGGCACGCGCCTGGCGAATCAGACCCTCGGCGGCCAGAATCCCGCTCGCGGCCGCCGCGACGTTCGGATTCTTTTCGATGGCCCGGTCGATCGCTTCCTTGAACGTGACGCGAAAGGCGGGCGCCGGGGCGGTCTGCGCAGACGCCGCGCGCGGCCGCCGCGAGTACGGCCAGCGCGCACCGCGCAACGCTCCGCGTAGCGCAGCCCGCTACGACTGCCGTTTGCGGCCAATGCTTTTGACAACGACATAGAGAATCGGAATGAACGCGAGGTTCAGGAACGTGGAGGCCAGCATGCCGCCGGCGACGGCGGTGCCGACCGAGTGCCGCGCCTCGCGGCCGGCGCCGCTCGCCAGCACGAGCGGCATCACGCCGAGGATGAACGCGAGCGACGTCATCAGGATCGGCCGCAGCCGGATGCGCGCGGCTTCGACGGCGGCATCGGCGATCGACAGACCGCGCGCGCGCAACTGCTCCGCGAACTCGACGACGAGAATGCCGTTCTTCGCCGACAGACCGATCAGCATGACCAGGCCGATCTGGCAGTAGACATCGTTGATCAGGCCGCGGCCCCACTGCGCGGCGAGGGCGCCAAGGATGGCGATCGGGACCGAGAGCAGAATGATGAACGGCAGCGTGAGGCTCTCGTACTGGCCCGCCAGCGTCAGGTAGACGAGCAGCAGCCCCAGCCCGAAGATCATCGCGGACTGGCTGCCCGCCTTGATCTCTTCGAGCGAGATGCCGGACCACGCGTAGGTGAAGCCCTGCGGCAGCGCACGGTCCGACAGCTGCGCCAGGATCTGCAGCGCCTGGCCCGAGCTGTAACCGGGCGCCGCCGAGCCGTTGAATTCCGCGGCGCGGAACAGGTTGTAGTGGTTGATCGTCTTCGGCGCGGTCGTCTCGCGCACCGACACGACGTTGCTCAGCGGCATCATCCGCGACCCGGACGTCCGCACGTAGTACTTCTCGATGTCGCTGGGATGCGCGCGGAACTGTCGATCCGCCTGCACGTAGACGCGATACGACCGGTTGTTGAAGTCGAAGTCGTTGACGTACGCCGACCCGAGCAGGATCTGCATCGTGTTGGTGATCTCGCCGAGCGACATCCCGACCGCTTTGGCCTGCTCACGATCGATGTCGACGACCAGCTGCGGATCGTTCGCGGTGAACTGCGTGAAGAATCCCGCCAGCCCGGGCGTCTGATTCGCTTGCGCGGTCAGCTGCTGCGCCGCGGCGCCGAGGTTCTCGATCGGTCCGCCGGTCTGATCGAGGAGCTCGTAGGTCACGCCGCCGAAGAAGCCCAGCCCGTTGATCGCCGGCGGCAGGAACGGAATCACCATGCGCGCCCGTGATCTGGCTGAACGCGCCAAACAGCTTCCCGACGATGGCCTTCGCCGACTGATCCTCGCGCCGCCGCTCTTTGAAGTCCGCGAGTTGCGCGAACAGAATGCCCTGATTCGGCGCGCTGCCGGCGAAGCTGAACCCGCCGGCCGCGAACACATGCTTGGTCTCGGGCATCTTCAGCATGATCTGCTCGGTCTGGCGCACGAGATCCATCGTGTAATCCAGCGACGCGCCCGGCGGCGCCTGGACCAGCACGAGCACGTAGCCTTGATCTTCGTCGGGCACGAACCCCTGCGGCACGCGCGTCACGATCCAGTAGGTCGCACCGAGCAGCAGCACGAACGCGACGACGACGAGGGCGCGGACGCGAATCAGCACGCGGAGCATCGCCACCATACCGGCGGTGCCGCCGTCGATGACGCGGTTCACGCCGCGGAAGAAGATCCCCTTCGGCTTCTCGACGCGGCCGAGCAGCAGCGCCGACAGCGCCGGCGTCAGCGTCAGCGCGTTGAAGGCCGAAATCGCCATCGACACGGCGATCGTCAGCGCGAACTGCTGATACAGGCGGCCGGTCGTGCCCGGGAAGAACGCGACCGGCACGAAGACGGCCGCCAGCACGAGCGCCGTCGCGAGCACGGCGCTCGTCACCTCGCCCATCGCTTCCGACGCGGCCGCGCGGGTATCGGGGTCAGACCCCTGGTGCGCAGGCGCGGGGGTCTGACCCCGACTGTGGATGTGCCGCTCGATGTTCTCGATCACGACGATCGCGTCGTCCACGACGAGGCCGGTGGCCAGCGTGATGCCGAACAGCGTCAGCGTGTTGATCGAAAACCCGAACAGCTTCACGAACGCGAAGCGTGCCGATCAGCGAGACCGGAATCGTGATGGCGGGGATGAGCGTCGTCCGCCAGTTCTGGAGGAACAGGAACATCACGAGGACGACGAGGCCGATGGCTTCGATCAGCGTCGTCACCACCTCGCGAATCGACTCGGACACGACGGTCGTCGTCTCGAACGCGATCTCGACCTTGAGTCCCGGCGGAAAACGGCTGCGACAGCCGCTCGATTTCGGCGCTGACGTCGCGATACACCTGCAGCGAGTTCGCGGTCGGCAGCTGCAGCACGCCGAACCCGACGCGCGTCGCGCCCGTTGTAGCGCGATCGCGGTCGTGTAACTCTCCGACGCCGAGCTCGGTGCGGCCGACGTCCTTGACGCGGACCAGCGCGCCGTCGGGCGAGCGCTTGAGAATGACGTTGTCGAACTGCGTCGGTTCGCTCAGCCGTCCGGCCGCGCGGACGCTGATTTGAAACGACTGGCCCTCCTGCGCCGGTTCGGCGCCGACGGCGCCGGCCGCGACCTGCACGTTCTGCTCGCGCAGCGCCTGCACGACTTCGTCGGCGGTGAGGTTGCGCCCCGCCAGCTTGTCGGGATCCAGCCACAGCCGCATCGCATAGCGGCCGATGCCGAATACGATCACCTGGCCGACGCCCGGCACGCGCTTGATGTCGTCGACGACGAACCGATCGAGATAGTTGCTGATGAAGAGCGGATCGTATTCGTCGTGCTCGGCGTACGCCGCGGCGGCGAGGACGAAGTTGCTCGAGACCTTCGTGACCGAGATGCCGACCTGCTTCACCTCGTTCGGCAGCCGCCCCTCGGCCTGCGAGATCCGGTTCTGCACGTCGACGGCCGCGACGTCGAGGTTGCGCGAGATGTCGAACGTGATGGTGATGGCCGACGTGCCGTCGTTGCCGCTCGTCGACGTCATGTAGAGCATGCCTTCGACGCCGTTGATCGCCTGCTCGAGCGGAGTCGTGACGGCGGTCTCGACGGTCTGCGCGTTGGCGCCGTTGTAGAACGCCGTCACCAGCACCTGCGGCGGCGCGAGCTCCGGAAACTGCGCGATCGGCAGCGTCGGGATGGCGATCAGCGCCCGCGAGGATGATCACCAGCGAGCAGACGCTCGCCAGAATCGGACGACGGATGAAGGTGTCTACAACCACGGTGCTAGGTGCTAGGTGCAGTGCTAGTGCTCAGGTGCTAGGTGCCGCGGTGCTGTGCCGGTGTTGTGCCTGGCGCCGCGCCGGAGCCGGTGCAGCCTGTATCGGCGCGCCGTCGGCGAGCTTCTGCGCGCCGGAGGTGACGATGCGCTCGCCGGCCTTCAGGCCGTCGAGGACCGGGTAGTTGTCGCCGGTGATCGGACCGACCTTGATGGCCCGCTGTTTCGCGATCAGCTTGCCGCCGGCGTCCTCGGCGACGAAGGCGAAGAACTGCCCGGTGACGCGCAGCACGGCGGTGACCGGCATCACCAGGCCCTCGGCTCGTCTTCCAGACGATCCGCGCCCGCACGTACTGCGACGCGCGCAGCGTGCCGCTCGGGATTCCGCACCTGGCCCTTCACGAGCATCGACTGCGTCTGGTCGTCGACGTGCGGCGAGATGAAGTTCGACCACCTCGTCGCCAGCGTCTCGTCGCCGTCGCTGCTGAGAATCTGAATCGGCAGTCCGTTCTTGCAGCGCCGGCGCCCGCTCGATCGGCACCGAGCACGTAGACCTCGAGCGTCTCGTTCTGATCGATCGTCGTCAGCACGGTCTGCGGCGTCACCGACTGCCGACGCGGACCGGCACGTCGCCGACGACGCCCGCGGTCGGCGCGGCGATCGGTGAAGTAGCGCAGCTGGACTTCCTGCTGCTGAACCTGCGCCTGCAGCGCCTTCAGGATCGCTTCGGCCGTGCGCAGCGTCGGTGTCGGCGCTGCTCCTGTTCCTGCTTGCTGATCGCGCCGGCGGCGAACAGATCGCGCGTGCGCTGCGCCTGCTGCCGCGCAAAGGCGACCGCCGCTTCGCGCGCGGCGCGTTCGGCCTCCTGGCTCGAGACGGCGGCCTGCTGCCGGCGCGGATCGATCTGCATCAGCGGCGCGCCCTGACGGACGCGGTCGCCCGATTTGACGAGGATCTGCGTGATCTGGCCGTCGATCTGCGGCTGGATCGTCGTCGATCGCAGCGACTTCAGCGTCGCGACGTACTCGGTCGTGTCTTCGATCGGCCGCGCGCGCCGTGGCGAGCGTCGACGGGGGTTGGCGGCATGCTGCGGCGGCGGCCGCGGCGCTCGGTGGCGCGCCGTCGCACGCCGACGCGCAGCGCAGCGCGGCCGCCAACGACCGCGCCGATTGAGGTTCGAAGCGTCGCATGATCTCTACTGACGCTTGTTACATATGACGGGCGTCGACGACATATCGTCGTGACGCGCCATATCGTCGATGACGACCATGCAACGCGATCCGCAATCGCTGCTGCCGCTGACGCCGGCGATGTTCTACGTCCTCGTCGCCCTCGCCGACGGCCAGACCCACGGCTACGCAATCCTTAAAGACGTCGAGGCAGCTGCACCGGCGGTTCAGTCCGTCTCAGCACTGGCACGCTCTACGGGATCATCAAGCGGCTGCTGAGCGACGGGCCTGATCCGCGAATCCGGCTCGGCCGGAGCGACCAGCGGCGGCGATCTGTACGAGCTGACCGCCGTTCGGCCGCGAGGTCGCGCGGGCCGAGGCGGCGCGGCTCGAGCAGCACGCTCGCCATCGCGAGAGCGCAAGGCGCTCTTCCGGCCGAGCCTGATACGCTCAGCCTAAAGGCTCGCAGGCTCCAACTCGACGCTCGAGGTGCAGCAGCTATCGAGCCATCGAGCCATTAGCCGATGAGCCTTCAGCCGAGACTGAAATGTCCCGAGCCGATCGCTTCTTCCGTCGTCTCCTGCGGCTCTTCCCCGCCGACTTCCGCGGCGACTTCGGCGACGACATGGCCGCGACGTTCAGCGACCAGCGGCGCGACGTCCTCGCGCAGGAGGTTCCATGGCGGCGCTTCGACTCTGGTGGGACACGATTCGCGGCATCGCTGACGACGGCGCCGCGCGAGCACCTCGATCTGCTGAGGGGCGACGTGCGCTACGCGCTGCGCAATCTGCGCGCGCAACCCCGGCTTCACCATCGTCGCCGTCGCTCGCGCTCGCCGTCGGCATCGGCGCCAACACCGCGGTGTTCACCCTCGTCAACGGCGTGCTGCTGCGGGCGCTGCCCTATCAGCGATCCCGGCGACGCTCGTGACGATCTTCGAGAAGGTGCCGGGCGCGCCGGTCGACAAGTTCCCGGTTCTCGGCGCCGGACTTCGAAATCGTCCGCGACGCGGCGCAGTTCGTACTACGGGCATGTTCGCGTACCGCAACGGGACCTACGAGCTGTCGGGGATCGCGGCAGTCCGCAGCGTCTCGTCGGCACGCGCGTCTCGCCGGAGTTGTTCGGCGTGCTCGGCGTCGTCGCCGGTCGTGGGCCGCGCGCTGACGCGCGGAGGACGACCGCGCGAACGCGAAGGTCGTCGTGATCGGCGACCGGTCTGTGGACGCGCGTCTTCGGCCGCGACCCGTCGATTGTCGGCCGGACGCTCGTCGCTCGACCGCCAGCCCTACACCATCGTCGGCGTGATGGGCGAGCCGTTCGAGTTCCCGCCGCGCGGCGCGCGCGAGCAACGGCGAGCCGGCGGCGCTCTACCTGCCGATCGCGTTCTCGCCGTTCGAGCGGCAGGGGTTCGGCAGCATGTACAACAACAGCGTCGTCGCGCGGCTGAAGCCCGGCGTGTCGATCGACGCAGGCGCGCGCCGAGCTCGGGATCGCTGGTCGAAGACCGCTGGCCGGAGCGCTATCCGCCCGTGCTGAGCGCGATGGCGGCGGCAGCTGTCGTTGCCGATGTGGCCCTTCGCTCGACGAGAGTCGTCGGCGTGCAGCCGGCGGATGATTGCTCGTGTTGATGGGCGCCGTCGGCGATCGTGCTGCTGATCGGCTGCGCGGACGTCGCCAACCTGATGCTGACGCGGGCCGGATCGCGGCAGCGCGAGATCGCGATCCGATCGGCGCTCGGCGCGAGCCCTGCGCGCGTGGTCCGCCAACTCGCTCACCGAAGGGCTTCGTGCTCTCGACGCTCGGCGGAGCGGCTGGGACTGCTGCTCGCCTACTGGACCGATCCGCGTGCTGCTGGCGCTTGCCGGCGACGCGCTGCCGCGGGCCGAGTCGATCGACGTTCGATCGCCCGCGTCGTGTGCGTTCACGGTCAGCGCTCGCCCTCCTCACGCCGCTCGTCTTCGGCGTCGTGCCGGCGCTGCGGGCGGCGCTGTCGACTCGACGTTCGAAGCGCTCAAGAGAAGGCGGCCGCGGCCGCCACGCCGGGCGCAGGCACGTCACCGGCTGCTGGGATCGCTGGTGGTCGCGCAGTTCGCGCTCGCGCTGATGCTCTCGGTCGGCGCGGGCTTGCTGGTGCGCAGTTTCGTGCGCCTGCTCGGCCTCGGATCCCGGGCTTCCGGCCCGAGCACGTCGTCACCGCATCTGTCACGGCTGCCGGCCGGGACGGTACGCCAGCGGCGCGCAGGTGAAGACGTTCTATCAGCAGGCGGTCGACGCCGCCCGCGCGATCCCCGGCGTCACGCGCCGCCGCGAGCGAGCACCGATCGACCGCTCCAGGTCGCAGGAGCGCCGCACGTTCTCGGCCGACGCCACGCGCGCAGCCGATGCCGGGGCTCAGCCGCGTCATCGCCGCCACGTGGACCGCCGGCAGCTACTTCGAGGCGCTCGGCATCCCGCTCAAGCGCGGCCGGTTCTTCACCGACGCCGACGGCCGCGACGGGCGGCCGCGTCGTGATCCTCAGCGAGATGCTCGCCCGGACGGCTCTGGCCGGATCAGGATCCGATCGGCCGGCAGATCAAATGGGGCATTGAGCGGCAGCCGGGCGCCCTGGATGACCGTCGTCGGCGTCGTCGGCGACGTGAACCAGAGCGCGCTCGGCACCGAGCACGATCCCACAGACCTACGAGCCGATCTGGCAGCAGCCGGACGCGCGGCCGGTCCATCAACTTCTATCGCCACGGTCAACCTCCTGGTGCGCGGTCCGACCGCGACCTCCAGTGCCGCTGGCTCGGCGATTGCGCAGGCGCGCTGCAGCGGCTCGATCCGCGAGCTGCCGCTGTCCGACGCGCAGCCGGTCGTCGACGTCGTGGCCGATTCGGTGAAGCCGCAGCGCTTCAGCATGACGGTGGTCGGCGCTGTTCGCGATGCGTCGCGCTCGGGCCTCGCGGCGATCGGCATCTACGGCGTCCTGGCCAACGCGGTCAGCCAGCAGACGCACGAGATCGGCGTGCGCATGGCGCTCGGGGCGCGCGGCGTCGTCGGTGATGTGGTCGGTGCTCCGGCGCGCGCTGGTGCTGATGGCGATTGGCGTCGCGATCGGCACCGCGGGCGCGCTGGCCCTTACGCGGGTGATGGCAGGGCTTACTCTACGAAGTGCATCCGACCGATGCGGCGACGTTCGCCGGCTCGGCGCCTGCTCCTGGCGCTCCTGGCCGTCGCCGCGGGCCTCGTTCCGGCGTGGCGCGCGACGCGCGTCGATCCCCTGGGCGCTGCGGGCCGAATAGCCCTCACAGCATCGGGAGTGAAGACCCATTCTGTACATCAGCGCACTAAATTTGTAATCGAGAATAGCCCTAGGTCCGACGCGGACTTAACGATCCTCTTAAAGGCATTTCTGCCGTTTGACGATCCAATTCGGCTCGTGCCGGCACCAACCTGCTGCCTGCATGCCCACATTGCTCGTGTTCGCATCCTTTCTCGCCCGTTTCTCCCACGACCTTGCGATCGATCTCGGCACGGCCAACACCTGCGTCTTCGCACGGGGACGCGGCATTGTCGTCAGCGAGCCATCCATCGTCGCCCTGAACAAAGTCAACGGCCGCATCGAGGCGGTCGGCATCGAAGCCAAGGAGATGCTCGGCCGCACGCCGGGCAACATCACGGCGATCAAACCCATGAAAGACGGGGTCATCGCCGACTTCGAGGCCGCCGAGCGGATGCTCAACTATTTCATCAGGAAGGCGCACAAACGCAGCGGCTTCCTGCGCCCGCGCGTCGTCATTGGCGTGCCGTCCGAGATTACCCAGGTGGAGCGCCGCGCGGTGAAAGACAGCGCCATGCGCGCCAAGGCGAGCGAGGTCCATCTGATTGAAGAGGCGATGGCCGCGGCGATCGGCGCCGGCATGCCCATCACCGAAGCGTCGGGCAACATGGTCGTGGACATCGGCGGCGGCACGACCGACATCGCGGTCATTTCGCTGGCGGGGGTGGTCTACGGGAAATCTGTACGCGTCGCCGGGAACGAGCTGGACGAGGCGATCATTCAGCACGCCCGCAAGGCGCACAACCTCCTGGTTGGCGAGCGCACCGCCGAGCAGATCAAGATCGAGATTGGATCCGGCTACCCGCTCGAGCAGCGGCTGACCATGGAAGTGAAGGGCCGCCATCTGATGGAGGGTCGTCCCAAGACGGTGACGATGGACGACGAGGAAATCCGGAAAGCGCTGAGCGAGCCGGTCCGCGCGATCGTCCAGGCGGTCCACGATGCGCTCGAGCGCATCCCGCCGGAACTGTCCGCCGACATCTTCGATCGCGGCATCATCCTGACCGGCGGCGGGTCGCTGCTGAAGAACCTGGACAAGCGCCTCCGCGAGGAAACCGGCTTGCCGGTGCAGCTGGCGGAGGATCCCCTGTCGTCCGTGGTCCTCGGCGCCGGCAAGATGCTGTCGGATTTCAACCTGCTCCGCCGCATCTCGCTGGACTAAGACCACGACTAAAGACGTCACGAAGAACGTGAGGACGACCGCACGAGAGATCCTAGACTCGCGAGCTTCGCGCTACGCGCCTTCGGCCCGTGGCATGGAAGTGCTCCGACCTCACCTACCTCAGATTGATAGAATCCCTCTCGTGCCGCGCAACGCCGAAGTCATCCGCCAGTGGACGATCCTGCGCGAGATCGAGCGGGCGCGCGGCGCCGGCGTGACGATCGACGAACTGGCGGCGCTCTGCGATGTCACGACGCGAACCATTCGCCGCGATCTGCAGGCGCTGGAAGAGGCCGGTTTCCCGCTGTTCGACGATAAGGGACGCGACGATGGCAAGACGCGCTGGCTGGTGAACGGCCAGGCGTTCAAGGGCCTGTCGGCCGGCCTCACGGTCTCGGAGCTCTGCGCGCTGTATTTCTCGCGGACGCTCCTCGAATCGCTGTCGGGTACGCCGTTTCGCGACGACGTCGAGAGCGCCTTCGAGAAGCTGTCCTCGGCGCTGACGCCGCACATGCGGCAGTTCCTCGATCAGCTCCCGCGCGTGATCGCGACCAAGGGCGATCCGGCGCGCCGGAAAGACGATCCGAAACAGCAGCGCCTGATCGCGCGGGCGCTCGAAGGCACGTTGCAGCTGCGGCAGGCGAACATCCTCTACCACTCCAAATCGAGCGAGCGGACCAAGACGTATCTGGTCCATCCCTACCGGCTGGCCTTCGCGCAGGGCGGTCTGTATCTGCTGGCGTACGTGCCGGATACGGCGAGGTCCGGACGTTCGCGGTCGAACGGCTGCAGGAGCTCTCGCTCCTCGAGGAACGCTTCACGCCGATCGAGGATCTGCCGGATACCGCCTTTCCACATTCGCTCGGCGTGCACTCGGGTCCGCCCGAACGCGTGGAGATCGAGTTTCAGCCCGCCGCCGCGGATTACGTTCGGTCGCGCCAGTGGCACGCCTCCCAGTCATTGCGGGATGATGCGGAGGGCCGCCTGCTGATGACGCTCGACGTCTGCCTCGATCGCGCGTTGCGGAGCTGGATTCTGAGCTTCGGGCCGTTCGCGCGTGTCGTGGCGCCGGCGGCGCTTGCGAAGGAAATCGCGGAACAATTCGAAGAAGCCCGAGCGAGGTACGCCTCATGACACATGCGCAGACCGCCACGACAACACGAAAACACGAGGAAGGCCAATCAGCTTTCGTGCTTTCGTGCTTTCGTGGCTGGACCATAGGCGTGGCGATGCTGTTCCTGTCGGCACCGGCAGCGGCGGCCACGAAAGCCATCAAGGCCGGCCGGCTCGTGGATGCGACCGGCAAAGTGGTCCGCAACGCGGTGATCGTCGTCGACAACGATCGCATCGTGTCCGTCGGGACCGGTGCGCCCCCGGCGGGCGCGGAAATCATCGATCTCAGCCGGTTCTCGGTGATCCCCGGGCTGATCGATCTCCACACGCACATGACGTATTACTGGGACCGCACGCCCGGTACGCGGCCGCTGGCCCAGCCGCGCCGGCCGGCGGGAGTCACGGTCGCGCTCGCCGCCGACAACGCCCGCCTGACGCTCGAGACCGGCGTCACGACCGTGCGCGACCTCGGCGCGTCGAACGAGACCGACTACGCCATGCGCGATCTGATCAACATGGGCCGGATGGTCGGGCCGCGGATGTTCGTGGCCGGCCAGGGTCTGTCGGCGCCGCGCGACGGCGCACCGAAGCCGGACTACGGGCAGCTGGCGGAGGCGCGCGTGACCGCCGGATCGGACTGGGTCAAGGTCTACGGCTCGCGCGGCAGCTATCAGAGCGTGGACACGACGCAGACGCTCACCTACGAAGAGATGAAGGCGGCGGTCGACGCCGCCCACGCGAAAAGCCGGCCGGTGGCGATCCATTCCTATGGGCCCTCCGGCGTGAAAGACGCGGTGCGCGCCGGCGCCGATTCGATCGAGCACGGCATCGACCTGGACGACGAGACGATCGCGGACATGGCGCGCCGCGGCACGGTCTGGGTGCCGACGATCGATCACAACCGCTACTACGTCGACGCAAAGGACGAATTCGGCTTCGCGCCCGACACGATTCCCCCGCTGAAGGCCTACATCGAGAAGAACCTCGAGTCCACGCGCCGCGCCTTCAAGGCGGGCGTCAAAATCGGGATGGGATCGGACGCCGTCTACACGATGTTCGGCCAGAACACGCGCGAGCTGGAATGGTTCGTCAAGGCCGGCATGACGCCGGCGCAGGCGCTCGCCACCGCGACGACGATTCCGGCCGCGCTGCTGGGCCATGGCCGGGACCTCGGCGCGATTGCGCCAGGTTATTTTGCCGATATCGTCGCCGTCGAAGGCGACCCGCTGGTGGACATCACCGCTGTCGTCAACCGCGTCCGCTGGGTCATGAAAGGCGGGGCGGTGGTCGTCGACCGAACCGGGGCAAGACGGGCGGAAAGGCGGGCCGCAGGACAGGCGACTACCCTCCGGCCGGTTCGTTGAACCCCGGTCCTCTCATCGTCCTGCTCTGTTGTAGCGTGGGCCTTTTAGGGCCGCGAACTGATCGCGGGCCTGAAAGGCCCGCGCTACAAGCGATCGCGGCTCCGACCGGCTCCATCCGCGGCATCGTCGTTGACACGAAGGAAGGCACCGGCATCCGCAGCGTATCGGTGCGCCTGCAGTCCACCGGCCGTACCGTGGTCACCGGTGACGACGGGAGATTCGAGATCGCGGAAGTGCCGATCGGGAATCAGGAGCTCTACGTCTCCGCCGTGGACTTCATCCTCGTCAAGCGCCCCGTGACGGTCGCGGCGGGCGCTGTCACCGACGTGTCGATCGTGCTCGCCGAGGGAACTGGCACGTACACCGAAACGGTGAACGTCCGCGGGACTGCCGGTGCCGGGAACATCCCACGACGAGAGCCGGCGGTCGCGTCCCAGCACACGATCGGCGGACGCGAGCTGCAGCAGCTGCGCGGCATCCTGACGAACGACCCGCTTCGGGCGGTGCAGGTGCTGCCGGCGGTCGCCGCCGGCGACGATTTCCGCAGCGAGTTCGCGATCCGCGGCGCCGGCGTGCGGCAGATGAACTTCACGTTCGAAGGCATCGCCACGCCGTTCCTGCTGCACACCGTTCAACAGGTGCACGACAGCGGGTCGATTGCGATGGTCAACGGCGATGTCCTCGAGGAAATCACGCTGCTCAACGGGGCCTACCCCGAGCGTCACGGGAATCGCACCGCGGCCGAAATCGACTTCCTGATGCGCGAGGGATCGCGCGACCGGGTGCAGAGCCATCTCTCGGTCAGCGCCATCGATGCCTCGGGCGTCGTCGAAGGGCCGATCGGCGGGTCCAAGCGTGGGGCGTGGTTGTTCTCCGCACGCAAAAGCTATCTCGATCTGATCGTCGAGCGCCTGTATCCCGAGCAGAACCTGAGTTTCGGCTTCGCGGACACCCAAGCGAAGCTCACCTACGACGTCACGCCGCGTCATCAGGTCCAGGTGGCGTTCACCGGCGGCCGGTCGCGGCTCGAACGCGCGCCGGACCTGCTCGGCGCGGGCAACCTCCGCGACGCCACCAATCAATCGGCGCTCGGGGTCCTGACGTGGCGATACCTGCCGTCGCCGCGCGTCTCGCTGATCCAGCGCGCCGCCGTGGTCGAAAACCGATTCCGCAATTCCAGCCGCGACGGCGCGGAGCTCGACGGCGGAGACGCCGGCGAGGCCATCTATCGGGCGGACGCGTCGTTCTCGCCGGCCGGGCACGTGCTCGTCGAAGGCGGCGGCGAAGCGCGCCACACCTCGGGCATCGGACGCGAGCAACGTCTGGTCGGCGGCCGGTTCCAGACACGCGAGGCGTACGACAGCGCGGCCACGGCGCTGTCGCTCTACGGCCAGGTCCGACTCGGGATCGTCGAGCGGCTTCTCCATCACGCCTGGCGTTCGTGTCGATCATCGGTCGCTCGTGACGCGGACGACCGCGTCTCCCTGGGTGCAGATGCTGTGGCCGGTGACGGCTCGTCTCGCGGTTCGGGGCGGCGGCAGCCTGCATCACCAGGAACCGGACTTCGCGGAAGTGCTCGGCACGCGCGGGACCCGCGATCTCCGGCCGGAGCGCGCGTACCACGCGGACATCGGCGTCGAAGGACGGCTCGGCACGTCCGGCCGCTGGCAGATGACCGCCTACAATCGCGAGGATCGCGATCTGCTGCGCCTGCCGGACACCGAGCTGCGGGTCGTCAACGGCGTCGTGCTCAACGGCTCGGTGACCAGCCACTACATGAATGCGCTCGACGGCCACGCCCGCGGACTCGAATGGCTGGTGCAGCGGCAGTCGCCGAACGGGTTCTCCGGATGGGCCTCGTACGCGCTCGGGTTCGCGCGGTATCACGATCGCACGACCGGAGAATCGTTCTGGGGCGACTTCGATCAGCGCCACACGGTCAACCTGTATGGCATCTACCGCCTCAGCGATCGTCTGAGCGTGAGCGCGCGGTTCCGCGCCGGCAGCAACTTCCCAACGGCAGGCTATTGGGCTTCCCAGGACGGTGTCGACTACGCGGGCGAGCTCTCGGCGGGCCGCAACACGTTGCGGGTGGCGCCGTACTCGCGCCTCGACGCGCGCGCGAACCGCACGTTCACGTGGGATCGGAAGCGGCTGACGCTGTTCCTCGAGGCGATCAACGTCTACAACCGGACGAACGTCCGCGCGGCGCTGCCGTCAGTCAACCGCCGAACCTTCGAGGCCACCGGCCTGTTCGAGCCGATGGTTCCGCTGATTCCGTCGGTCGGCATCCTGCTCGAGTTCTGAGAAAGTTAAAAGTGAAAAGTCAAAAGTTAAAAGTTAAAGTTCAAAAGTGGAAAGTCGTGTTGAAAAGCCACGATCAACGGTCGGCCGCAAAGACGCGTTCACTCTTCGCTTTGAGCTCGAACTTCTAATCACGACTTTCGACTTTTATCTTTCGACTTTAACTTTTAACTTTTAACTTCTAACTTTTAACTTTCCGTGGTCCGCCTGCTCGCTGTCGACATCGACGGCACGCTCCTTGACGGTCGCGGACGGCTTCCCGATGCCCACCGTGACGCGCTGGTCGACGCGGTCGCCGCCGGCATCGACGTCGCGCTCGTCACCGGACGCACCTTTCATTTCGCCCGGCCGATCGCCGATCTGCTGCCGATTCCGCTGACGCTCGTCGTCAACAACGGCGCGGTCGTGAAACGGAAGACCGGCGAGACAGAGATCCGGAACGTGCTGTCCCGAGACGCGGCGCAGGTGGTGCTCGCCGAAACGCGGCATCTCGAGGACAGCGTGGCCGTGGTCTTCGACCGGCCCGACGAGCGGCAAATCGTCTTCGAGCGGATGGACTGGTCGCACCCCCACCGGCGGGGCTACTACGAGAAGAACAAGGCCTTCATCTCGCACACGCCGGCGCTCGTGTCGGAGGTCCTCGCCGACGATCCGATTCAGGTGATGTTCAACGGCAGCGTCGCGCCGATGCGAGCGCTCGCGCAGGCGCTGCGATCGCTGCCGGTCGCCGATCGGATTTCCGTGGCGGTCACGGAGTACGAGCTGCGCGATTTCTCGCTGGTCGACGTCAACGCCGCCGGCTGTTCGAAAGGAACCACGCTCGCGCGGTGGGCGTCGTCACGCGGCGTGACGCGGGACGCGGTGATGGCCGTCGGCGACAACCTCAACGACGTCGACATGCTGGACTTCGCCGGGTGGCGGTGGTGATGGGAAACGCGACCGACGCGCTCAAGTCGCGCGGGTACATCCATGACCGGCACGAACGACGAGCACGGCCTCGCCGACGCCATCCGCCGCTACGCCCTGAATCGCGACTAATACCGGGTTCTGGGTTCCAGGTTCGCGGGTTCTGGTTCGTTCTGAGCTGGTTCTTAGTTCCGTTCGTCCATCTGCACGCCATGCCGCCCCGCCGCAGCCGGCCCGATCCTGCCCTTCCTGCCCAATCGGGTAGGCGCCGCCGAACCCGTCGTACAATCGCTTCGTGGCTCATCCCGAACGAACGCCCAAGGCCCGCAGCCGCGGCCCCACCGCCGAAGACTCCGAAAAAAGCGTTCACGGCAGGCGCCTGGGAAGAGGCGCGCGCCCTCATCTGGACGCATCGCAAGCGGATGGCGCTCGGTCTCGGTCTGATGATCATCAACCGGCTCTCAGGTCTTGTGCTTCCGACGACGACCAAGTACCTGATGGACGACGTGATCACGCAGGGACACTGGGAACTGCTGCCGACGCTGGCGATGGCTGCCGGCACCGCGACGCTCGTCGACGCGGGCACCGCATTCGCCAATTCCCAGGTGCTCGGCGTGGCGGCGCAGCGCGCCATCACCGAGATGCGCAAGGACATCGAGGCGCACGTCATGCGCCTGCCGATCCGCTATTTCGATTCGACCAAGAGCGGCATCCTGATCTCGCGCATCATGACCGACGCCGAAGGCATCCGGAACCTCGTCGGCACCGGTCTCGTGCAGCTGACAGGATCGATCCTGACCGCAGCAATCGCGATGTGCGTGCTGCTCTATCTGAACTGGAAGCTGACGACGGTCACCATCCTGATTCTCGGCGCGTTCGGCGGCGGCATGGCCACCGCCTTCAAGCGGTTGCGGCCGCTGTTCCGGGAGCGCGGCCAGATCAACGCTGAAGTCACGGGCCGGCTCGCCGAATCGCTCGGCGGCGTCCGCATCGTCAAGGCCTACACGGCCGAGAAGCGCGAGGAGCTCGTCTTTGCGAAGGGCGCGCACCGGCTATTCAGAAACGTCGCGAAGTCGCTCACCGGGGTCTCGGCCATCACCGCGTTCTCGTCGCTGGTCATCGGCGCCACCGGCATCGCGATGATGCTGATCGGCGGCAATTCGATCAGGACTGGAGCCATGACGATTGGCGATCTCGTCATGTACCTCTCCTTCACGGCGATGATGACGATGCCGGTCATCCAGCTCGCGTCCATCGGCACGCAGGTCAGCGAGGCGTTTGCCGGCCTCGATCGCATCCGCGAAATCCGGCGGATGGCGACCGAAGACGACGAGGACGCGACCCGCGCATCGCTGCCCGACGTCCGCGGCGAGGTGGCGTTCGACGATGTGAGCTTCGAGTACAACACCGGCGTGCCGGTGCTCAAACACGTGTCGTTCCACGCCCCAGCCGGCTCCACGACGGCGCTGGTCGGGTCCAGCGGATCCGGCAAGAGCACGCTCATCAGCCTGGTGATGACCTTCAACCGTCCGACGTCTGGCCGGGTCATCGTCGACGGCCACGACCTGATGACCATCAAGCTGCGCGACTACCGGTCGCAGCTGGGCGTCGTGCTGCAGGACAACTTCCTCTTCGATGGCACGATCGCGGAGAACATCGCCTACGGCAACCCGCACGCGACCCGCGAGGAGATCAAGGCGGTCAGCCGCATCGCGCACTGCGACGAGTTCATCGAGGGGTTCGAGAAACAGTACGACACGGTGGTCGGCGAGCGCGGCGTGCGGCTGTCGGGCGGACAACGCCAGCGCGTCGCGATCGCGCGCGCCATCCTGGCGAACCCGCGCGTCCTGATCCTGGACGAGGCGACGTCGAGCCTCGACAGCGAGAGCGAAGCGCTGATTCAGGACGGATTGCGGTCGCTGCGACAAGGCCGGACGACCTTCGTCATCGCGCACCGGCTGTCGACGATTCGCAGCGCGGATCAGATCATGGTGCTCGAGCACGGCGAGATCGTCGAGCACGGCACGCACGACGAGCTGCTGGCACGCGGCGGGCGGTACCGTCAGCTGTACGACAAGCAGTACCGGTTCGAGCGCGACCGCTTCATCAACCCGGGCGAGGACTTCACGCCGGAGCCGGAGAAGGTGGCGGCGACGGCGCGCGCGAGCACCGCATTGTAGGGTTCGGCCGCCTCGACGTGTGAACCAATCCTCCGATATCCGTAATAACGACAGATCGGAGGGATCGTGTACACGTTCCTGACGGATGTCCGCTACGGCGGCCGTGTCCTGTTGCGGAGCCCAGGCTTCTCGTTCGTGGCGGTGGCAGCCCTCGCCATCGGCATCGGCGCCAACCTGACGATCTTCGGTTTCGCCAAAGAGCTGCTCCTCAGCCCGCCGGCCGGTATCGCGGACCCCGACCGCGTTGTCCGCGTCTTCACCAACCGCTTCTCGAATACTGCGTTTGCCAACTTTGAGGCCTATCGCGATCGAAATCACACGTTCGTCGCGCTTGCCGCGTTCCGCGCCGAGTCGATGAGCCTTCGCGGGGAAGAGCGCCCCGGAGCAGATCTTCGGCCTCGCCGTGAGCGGCAACTACTTCAACGCGTTCGGCGTACCGACAGCGATTGGGCGGCCGATTCTGCCGGCGGACGATCGCGCGACGCACCCGGCGTGGTCGTGATCAGCGATCGATTCTGGCGCCTCCGTTGGGCGGCCAATCCCGGTGTCCTCGGTCAGTCGATCACGCTCAACGGCCGGCCGGCCGCGATCATCGGCGTGCCCCCTCTGCGTTCACGGGGACGCTGGCGCCCTTCATGCCGGACGTGTTCGTGCCCGTCACCCAGCTCCGCCAGCGGCGGTGACATCAGCTCCGTTCAGCTGATCGGCCGGCTGCGGCCCGGCGTGGCGATCGGCGAGGCGCAGGCCGACCTGATGACGCTGGCGGCGGCCATGGTGATCGCGCCGGCGGCGGATCGCCGGCGGCCGATGATCACGGTGTATCCGGGCGGGAACGCTTGCCCCGGAGATTGCGATGCCCGCCGCAGTTTTCTGGGCGTCCTCCTTGCCGTTGTCGGCCTCGTGCTGCTCCTGGCTTGTGTGAACATCGCCAACCTGCTGCTCTCCCGCTCGGCTGCGCGCACGCGCGAAATCGGCATCCGCACCGCCGTCGGCGCGAGCCGCTCCCGCCTGGTGCGCCAACTGTTGACCGAAAGCCTGCTGCTCGCGTGCCGCAGGAGGCGCAGCGGCGAGCCTCCTCGCCATTGCGGTTGCGCGGCCGATTGCGGCCGCCGCGGGCTCGCTCCCTTCGCCTGCCCCGATCGGACTGGCTTTCGTCGTCGACTGGCGGCTCATCGCCGCCGCCATCAGGCTGTCGCTCGCTCACGACCGTGGCGTTTGGGCTTGATGCCGGCGCTGCAGTCCTCGAGGCACGACGTCCTGCCGGCGCTCAAGGATGGCGCCGCCACCGCGGCGCCGAAGCAGTCGCGACTTCGCGCCTTGTTCCTGACGACGCAAGTCGCCATGTCGACGCTGCTGCTCGTCCTCGCCGCCCTGTTCGTTCGCGGTCTCGTGAGCGCACAGACGCTCGACCGGGGGCTCGTCACCGACGGCGTCCTCGCGGCGAGCATCGACCTCGAATCAGCCGGCTACAACCAGGCGCGCGGCGCGATCCTCTACGAACAGCTTCTGGAGCGGCTCGAACAAACACCCGGCCTCACGGCGGCGAACATCGTCGACATCGTGCCGCTCACGCTTTCGAACCGGGCGGTCGAATGGTGAGCGAGGGCCAGCGCTAGGCGGCGATGCACCGCTCGTCTATCGCAATCGCGTCTCGCCCGGGCATTTCCGCACGCTCGGGATTCCGCTCGTCGTCGGCAGGGATTTCGACGCGCGCGATCGCGTCCATGCCACCGCCGTCGTCATTGTCAACGAGACGCTCGCTCGCCGCTTCTGGCCGGGCGACAACCCGATCGGCAAACGCCTTCGCGAACTCACCGATCGCGGTGCACCACCGCGCCCCTGGTTCGAGGTCGTCGGTGTCGCGCGCGACAGCAAGTACGCCACGGTCGGCGAGGATCCAAAGCCGTTCATGTATCGGCCGATGGCGCAGGACTACACGCCGGCCGGCGTCGTGATGGTCAAGACTCGCGGCAACGCAGCGGATGCGCTGCCGCTCGTGCGTGCGGCCGTCGCAGACATCGATCCGAACATTGCCCTCTTCAGCGTTATGACGCTCGACTCGGCCACCAGTATCTCGCTGCTGCCCGTCAAGGTCGCGGCCACCGTCGCCGGCACGCTCGGCGTCCTTGCGCTCATCCTCGGCGCCATCGGCTTGTACGGAGTCATGTCTTATCTCGTCCGCCAGCGAACGCGTGAGATCGGCATCCGCATGGCGCTCGGTGCCGAGCGCGGCACAGTCGTCGGCCTGGTGACAGGGCACGGCATGCGCTGGACCGGCATCGGGCTGGTGGTCGGTCTGGCGGCCTCGTTTGCCGTGGCGAAGTTGATCGCCGGGTTTCTCTACGGCGTGGGTCCAGCTGATCCGGCGGCGTTCCTGGGTATCGCGCTGCTCTTGATCGGAACGGCGTATGTCGCGTGTTACATCCCGGCGCGCCGCGCGAGCCGGATCGATCCCCTCGCGGCACTCCGCGAAGAATGACTCGTGCAGTGAAATTGTTTTTTTCGTGTCTTCGTGCCTTCGTGGCGGTCTAGCGTGGTTTTTCGTAACTGTTCTGGCGAACGATTTCAGCAACCTCGAGCGTGTAGTACTGGTACCACTGCTCGCGGCCGCGGCGCTGCGCGACGCGGTGGCGGACGTTCTCGCGCCAGCCCTTCAGCGTCTCCTCGTCTTCCCACCACACGACGGTCAGCCGCTCGCCGTCGTCCGACTTGAACGCCTTGACGTCGACGAAGCCCGGCATGGTCCTGGCGAGATCTTCCATCTCGGCGGCCATCGCGTCGTAGCCGTCGGGCGCATCCACCAGCTTTGAGCGAAAGAGCACGACCATCATGCGCGTCATTATAGCGACGCGCCCGCCGACCGATTAACGGCCCGCGCCGCTCGCCATGACGTTGACCTGCTGCCGCAGTGTCAGGCGCGGTTCGCTGCTCCGGCCTATCAACATGGCCTTTACGCTGTAGTTGCCGGGGGGAAGGCTGCGGAACTCGAAGGTGTTGGTCCGCGGTGCGTGGTCGCCATCGAGCTGAATCTCGCTGCTTCGATAGAAGTCCTCGGATTCGGCGATGACGGCAATCGCCCGGTTGTCGGCGTCGCTTTCGACGACGGCGCGGACGACGAGGTTGGCTGGAGCGAATGCGACAGCCGGCGTGACTTTCAGGATCATCCGCTCGCCCGCACCGGTGGGACTCGTCGCAGCGACCAGCAGGATTCCAACGAGAGCGAGACCGAGCTTCATCGTTCCACCATTCGCAGCGTCAATCGCCGCCTCGGTCGCCGGGCAAGTGCAAGTCGTGGACCACATGAAGTACGCTGGAAATCACGGAGGTTCATTGCATGAGACGGCGCGGCGCAGTCACCCTTGCTCTGCCCCTTGTATGGCTCGTGGCCGCGACACCAGGCGCGCAGGCACCGCATGTGACGCGTGGCGAGCGTCCGTCGACGAGCTGGCTCGACCAGTACCGCGAGCCGGCGTCGCGCCTGATTGGTGAAGCCGTCGGCAGCACGTTCGCCTGGCAGCGCCTGGCCGTTCTCACCGACTCGATCGGCAACCGTCTGAGCGGCACGCCGGCGCTCGATCGCGCCATCGCGTGGGCGGTCGATGAAATGAAACGGGACGGCCTCGAGAACGTGCACACCGAACGTGTCATGGTGCCGAAATGGGTGCGCGGCGCCGAGAGCGCCGAGCTCGTCGAGCCGGCGCGGCACCCGATGGTCATGCTGGGACTCGGCGACAGCGTCGGGACCGGGCCGGCCGTCGACGGGGTTCAGGCCGAAGTCGTCGTCGTGCGCAGCTTCGAGGAGTTGGAGGCGAATGCCGACCGCGCGCGCGGGCGCATCGTGCTGTTCAACGTCGCGTTTACCGGCTACGGCGAAACCGTCCGTTACCGATCGCAGGGACCGTCGCGCGCCGCGCGGCACGGGGCGGTCGCCGCGCTCGTCCGCGCCGTCGGGCCACCCGGATTGCGCACGCCGCACACCGGCGCGCTGCAGTACGCGGCGGACGTACCAAAGATTCCGGCGGCCGCGATTACCACCGAAGACGCCGACCGCTTGCAGCGCATGGCCGACCGCGGCAGCCGCATCGTCGTGCGATTGAAGATGGAGGCGCATTTCGAGGCCGACGCCACGTCCGCCAACGTCGTCGGCGAGTTGCGCGGCCGCGAGAAGCCCGACGAGATCGTCGTCGTCAGCGGGCATCTCGACTCGTGGGACGTGGGCGCCGGCGCCACCGACGATGGCGGCGGCTGCATCGTGACGTGGGAAGCGCTGCGGATCATGAAGAAGCTGAACCTGCGGCCGCGACGCACGGTACGCGTGGTGTTGTGGACCAACGAAGAAAACGGCGGCCGCGGCGGGCTCGCGTATCGCGACCAGCATCGCGCCGAGCTCGGCAACCATGTCCTGATGATGGAATCGGACGGCGGCGTGTTCCGGCCGCTCGGCTTCGGGTTCAGCGGCAACGACACGGCGCGCGAGAAGGTGAAGGCGATCGCCACGTTGTTGACGGGCATCGCCGCGGATCAGGTCTCACTCGGAGGGGGCGGCGCCGACATCGGCCCGAGCATTCAGGAGGCGCACATCCCCGGCATGTCGCTCGAGGTGGACGGATCGAAATACTTCCTGATTCACCACACGCCGGCCGACACCATCGACAAGATCGACCCGATCGAAATGGCCAAGTGCGCAGCGGCGGTCGCCGTCATGGCCTACGTCGTCGCCGATCTTCCCCAGCGGATTGGCGAATGACACGGCGCTGGCGTACAAGGTGCTAGGTGCTACGGTGCTAGGTGCTGTGGTGCCAGGTGCTACGGTGCCAGGTGCTGTGGTGCCAGGTGCTACGCGCCGTGCGCATCACCGCTTCGGCAGAACCGACGCACGCAGCACCGTAGCACCAGCGCCGCAGCACCGTAGCACCAGACGCACCTAGCACCGTAGCACCTAGCACCGTAGCACCACGGTTATACTGGCCTTATGCGCATTTCCCTTCCCTGCGGCGCCTGCGTGATCGCGCTGCTGACGGCATGTTCACCGACCGCGGCGCAGCAATCCAAGCGGCTGGCGCCGAGCGACGTCGTGGCGACCGTCGGATCGGCTTCGATCACACTGGCCGAGGTCGACGACAAGGCGCTGCAACAGCCGGCGGCCAACTTCGGCAGCGTGAAGCTGGGCGTCGCCTTGTACCAGGCCCGCCGTGCCGCGCTCGACGAGCTCGTCGCGACGGCGCTGATGGACGGCGCGGCGAAGGCGGAAGGGATCGGCCGGCCGGCGCTGATCGATCGGGAAATTACGTCGAAGATCCGCCCGGTCACGGACGACGACATCGCGTTCTGGTACCAGACCAATCAGTCTCGCGTGCAGGGCGCAGCGCTCGAGCAGGTCCGTCAACCGATCCGCCAGTTTCTGACGCAGGAACGCATGCGCGAAGTCCGCGAGCAATACGTGGGAACGCTCAAGGCGAAGACGGCGGTCCGCGTGCTCCTGGATCCTCCGCGCCAGACGGTCGCCACCGAGGGCAGCCCCGCCAAGGGACCCGCGAATGCGCCGGTCGAAATCGTCGAGTTTTCCGATTTCCAGTGTCCCTTCTGCCTGCGCGCGGCGCCGACCGTGAACCAGGTGCTCAAGACCTACGGGGACAAGATCCGGTTCGTCTATCGTCATTACCCGCTGCCCAACCATCCGAACGCGCGACCGGCGGCCGAGGCGGCCGCGTGCGCGGCGGAGCAGGGAAAATTCTGGCCGTATCACGACCGGCTGTTCGGCGATGCCACGAAGCTTGGCCAGGCCGATCTCAAACGCGACGCTGCAGAGCTGGGGCTCGACACCACAAAGTTCGACGCCTGCGTCGACACGCACAAGCACCAGGCGACGATCGAGGCGGACCTGCAGGCCGGGATGGATGCCGGCGTCGACGGAACGCCCGCATTCTTCATCAACGGCCGCATGATCAGCGGCGCGCAGCCGTTCGAGGTCTTCAAACGCATCATTGACGAAGAGTTGGAGCTGAAAAGCAGTCGGTAGTCGACTCCAGACTCTCGCCTATCAACTCCTGTTGGCACGTCCGTTGTTTAAGCCAACAGGCCATGACTCACGTCGATCAACTCACCGCTCAGCTCGACCGCCTCGGCTCCGCCGACACGGGTCCATTTCCAGTTGTCAGTCTGTACCTCGACCTTAAGCCGAACGAACGCGGCCGCGATCAGTTCGAGCCCTTTCTGAAGAAAGAGCTTGCGGAGCGGATGCGCACCTATCCAGCGAGCGGGCCCGAGCGCGAAAGTCTGGACAAGGACGCCGAGCAGATCCGCGCGTACGTCGCCGGCGTGGATACGGCGCTGAATGGGCTGGCGTTGTTCGCGTGCTCCGGCGTCGATCTCTTCGAGGCGATTCCGCTGGCGGCTGGCGTCGACCAGCACCGGCTCTACATTTCGCACCAGCCGCACCTGTACCCGTTGGCACAGATCCTCGGGACCTCGCCCCGCTACCTCGCGCTGCTCGCCGACACGAATTCCGCCCGGATCTTCGTCTTTGCCGCGACGGGCGTCGAGCGCGTCGAAGAAATTGCGGGGATCAAGACGAAGCGGAAGAAGATCGGCGGATCGGCGCAGGCGCGCTACCAGCGCCACACGGAGAACTTCCACCTGCATCACGCCAAGGAAGTGGTCGATGTGGTGGCCAGGATCGTCCGGGCTGAAGGGATCGATCAGATCGTCCTCGCCGGCGACGAGGTCATCATGCCGCTTCTGCGCGAACAGCTGCCGAAGGATGTCAGCGATCGCATCGTCGACGTCGTGAGGCTGGATATCCGCGCCCCGCAGCGTAAAGTGCTCGACACCACGCTCGCCGCACTGCGCGAGAAGGACGCAGAGACCGACAGCGAGCGTGTAGAAGCGCTCCTCGATGCGTATCGCGCCGGCGGCCTTGCGTGTATCGGCGTGGGCAACGTCCGGAAAGCCTTCGAGCTCGGGCAGGTGGACGAACTCCTGATTGCCGCCGCGCCGGACGTCATCGATGGACCGGATGGGACGGCCGACGACCTCGTCGCGCAGGCCGCCAGAACATCAGCGAAGGTGTGCGTCATCGAAGATGCCTCGCTGCTCGAGCCGGTCGGCGGCGTCGGCGCCTTCCTGCGATTCAAAGTCTGAAGGGGTCGGATACAGTATCCGACCCCTGATACAGCCGGACAGGGGTCGGATACTGTATCCGACCCCTGTTCGGCGCCGTCACGACCTCAGCGAAGGATTCCGAGCCCGTGGATGATCGAATACGCGATGGCGAGGAAGGAGACGAGGAGACAGCCGACGGCGATGATCAAGTGGTCGCCGCGCTCGCGCGTCAACGGATTCATGAACGACGACACCAGGTAGCCGCCGAGAAACCCGCCCGCGTGCGCATAGTTGTCGATGCCAGGCATGATCAGGCCAAACACGGCGGCGAACACCGCGTATTGCATGGCCTGCGAGCGAATGTGGCTGCTGCCGCTGGTCCTCCCATAGTGCACGAGCGCGCCGAGCAGGCCGAACGCCGAGGCGGACGCGCCCATCGTGTAGTAGGCGCCGCGCAGAAACGGAATCGGCACCCACCCGAGCAGAAAACCAGCGGTCGAGCTCAAGAAGAATCCGACGACACCCGACACCACGTAGACGATGACGGTTCGCGACGGGCCGATAATTTCCGCGGTGGCGGGCCCCATCTGGCGCATGAACATCATGTTGAACGCGATGTGAATCAGGCCGCCGTGCAGCCACGACGCGCTGAACAGCGTCCACCACCACCCGTAGCCGTACACCGGCATCGCGCCGCTCATGCCGAACAGCAGCAGCGCCCGGCTGCTTGGCGACAGAATGTTCATCCCGCCGCCGACGATTTCGAGCTGGTTCCCGGATGCCAGCAGCGTCAGCACGAAGACGGTGACGGACGCGCCCATGACGATCGGGACGAAACCGAGATCCGCGCCGAACTGGCGAAGCACCGGCGCGAATCCCCACAACCCGGGATTCGATCGCCCGCACATGTAACACTTGTCGTCCCGCACACCGACGAGCGATCCACACGACGGACAGACAACGGAGCCCGAGGTTCGACGTTGAAACACGTTCACATCATAGCCCAGCGATCCGCAGCACCCTGGTGCTAGGTGCTAGGTGCTACGGTGCTAGGTGCAACGGTGCCGGGTGCCACGGTGCCGCGTGCTGCGGTGCCGCGTGCTGCGTGCTCGTGTGCCGCGTGCCGACGGCACCTGGCACCATTGGCACCTAGCACCCGCGCACCTAGCACCGTAGCACCTAGCCACCTAGCACCTAGCACCACATACCTCGTCACGTGCGAACAGCCCACCCAACGATGGCGCCGAACGCGATGTGGGCGAGGAGCGCGACCAGGAACGTGTTGCGTCCGTAATTGCGCATCAGGAAACCTGGCGGCTCGATGAGGCTGACGTCGTTCGCGGCGGTATCCGTCGTCGCGATCCGTGGGTGCAGCAACGGCAGGATCACGTTCACGAGCACCGTACCGGTGAACACCGCGTGCAACGCGCCGACCAGCGCGCCCATCCGCCACGAGTGATGACCGAGCGCGATGAACAGCGCCGCATAGCCGACCGCGAAGATCGGCCCGATCACAAAATGGATCAAGTAGCCGATCGCGCGTGCCTTGCGGCGATTCTCGGTGAGCGCCGTCCCCAGCAGCAGCGGCAGGTCCATGCGCGTGAGGCCGAACTCGCTCGCCGCCCGCACGATCGTCGTCAACGCCAACGTACCGAGAAACCCGCCGGCGACCGCGGACCAGATGACCGTCACGACGAAGCATCCCTGATGGCAATCGCCGCGTCGATCAGCGCGAGGTGCACGAGCCCCTGCGGAAAGTTGCCGAGGAACGCCCCGCTTTGCGGATCGATCTCCTCGGCGTACAGACCGACGTCGTTCGCTCGCGCGCACAGCCGCTCCATCAGCGCAGACGCCTCGTCGACCCGTCCCGAACGGGCGAGCGCGCTCACGAGCCAGAACGACCCGTTGACGAAACAGCCCTCGCCGCCGGCGATGCCATCGTCCGCGAGATAGCGGTACACGAAGTCGCCGCGCTGCAGCAGCCGGCGAACCGCGTCGATCGTCCCCTGCATGCGTTCGCCGTGCGGGTCGTCGAACCGCATCAAGGGCATCATCAGCAGACTCGCGTCCACGTCCCGGCTGCCGGCGATGCGCGTGTAACTCCGCAGCTCGGACGACCAGCACTCGGTCTCGACGAACGCGCGAATGGCGGCCGCTTCGCGCCGCCAGCGATCGACACAGCGCGACGGCAGCTCGCCGCGCTCGCCCAGCCGGGCGGCGCGGTCGAGCGCGACCCAGCACATCACCTTCGAGTGGGTGAAATGAAAGGGCCCGTTGCGCACCTCCCAGATGCCGGAATCGGGCTGCCGCCAGATGTCGCACACGCGGTCGGCGATGCGCCCGAGAACCTGGCCGGTGTCGCTATCGATGTGTCGTGGCGCTCGCTATAGAGCCACGCGGTTTCGAGCAGCCCGCCGTAGATATCGTGCTGCCGCTGCGCGACCGCGCCGTTCCCGACGCGAACCGGCCGCGAGCCCCGATAGCCGTCGAGCGGAAGCGTCTGCTCCTCGGGCCCGACGCCGCCGTCGAGCCGATACAGCACGTGGAGCTCCGGCTCGGTCAAGGCGGTCGCCTGCATGAACCACCAGAACTGCGATCGCGCTTCCCGGTGACATCCGAGCTGCAACAACGCGCTGATGATGAAATTCGAGTCGCGGATCCAGCAGAAGCGATAGTCCCAGTTGCGGCCACTGCCGATCGCTTCCGGCAGCGACGTCGTCGGGGCCGCCACCGACGCGCCGGATGGCGCGAAGATCAACAGCTTCAGCACGAGCGCGCTCCGCTCGACGAAGTCGGCCCATGGCCCCTGGTACGCGCGCTCGCGCACCCACTGCTCCCAGAACCGGATCGTTCCCTCGAGCCTGGCGGTGACCGCCGCGCGCCCGGGAAAGACCAGCGGTTCCGCGTACGCCGCCGTCAGTACCGAGCAAGGCCCGGCCGCCTTCGCGGATGTCGAAGCTCGCCTCGGCCACATGATCGCGCCACGACGGCGTGCCCGCATCCCAACTCGCGATCCCGACCGCATCCGAGCCCCAGGTGGCGATCGGAATGCCCTGCCGCCACTCGCACCGCGGCGCTTCGATCCCGTAATTGAATCGCGGCGCGAAACGCCAGCGCATCGGAACCGCGCCAGACACCCCTTCGACCGATCGCACCAGCTCGCGCATCGGATCCAGGTGGTCGTTGGGCAGCGTCAACGCGTCGACGACACGGACGGAGCCCTGGCCGGTCGTGAAGAGCGTTTCGAGGACGTTGGTGTGGGGCAGGTAGCGTCGTGACGTGTCGAACGGGATCGTCGGGTGAAGCTCGAAGACGCCGCCGTGCGCGGCATCAAGGATTCCGCCGCACACGCTCGGCGAATCGAAGTTGGGCAGGCACAACCAGTCGATCGATCCATCGCGCGCGACGAGCGCCGCCGTCCGCCCGTCGCCGATCGCCGCATATTCCTCGATTGGAGCGTAGCCGCCGATGCGCATGCGCCACGATGAAGGCATGCAAAGTATGCTCCTTATGTGAGGGTTCTCGCATCCATGGCCGCGCTGGCGCTGCTCGTCCTGTTCACCGTGCCGCTTTCAGCGGATCCGCCGGCCATTCTCATCTCGCGGCAGCTGGCGGCACGCGCCCGGCTTGCCGTCGGCGACGTCGTGACACTGGCCGTGGACGCCGGCGGTACACGAGGGCGTCAGTTCCGCATCACCGGTATCTACGAACCGACGCCCGATCCGATGCGGTTCACGGCGGATCGCCTCGAAGCGCGCCTGCACCTTCCCGACGTCCTGGACATCACCGCCGATCCGGCCGATCCGGCGTCGCGCGAGGCGGTGAGCGCCATCAATCTCGCGCTCGCCGGAGACGCGAAACCCAACCTGTTCGCATCGGACCTGATGGCGCGGGCGCCCGGGATCGTCGTGCGGCCGACCGCACGATCGGCGACTGACGATCCGTTCGTCGTGCTCGATCGCTTTCACGTCGCCATCTCCGCCGTCACGATGGTCGCCGGCACGGCGTTTCTCCTCGCGCTGATGGTGATTCGGGCCGAAGAGCGCCGGGAAACGGTCGGCATTCTGCGTCTGGTGGGCATCTCCCGCCGCACGCTGCTCGCGTCCGTCGCGATCGAGGGGCTCGTCGTCGCCGCGATTGGCGCGGCCTTTGGCATCGTGCTGGCCTACGTCAGCGAAGGACTGGTCAATCGCGTGTTCCAGGCGCGCTACGACACGGCCCTGGTGTTCGTCCGCGTCACGCCCTCGATCGCGATGCGGGCGATCGTCGTCGCGGCGCCGCTCGGGATTCTTGCCGGCATCGGCGCCTCCTGGACGCTGCTGCGCCGGGAAGTGCTCTCAATCTTTCATCGATGACGTCGTTCGCCCTCGCCTGGCGCACCGCGAAGCGCTACCGGGCCCGGACGCTGCTGGCCATTGCCGGCGTGGCGGTGATCGGGGCGTTGCTGTTCGACATGCTTCTCCTGTCGCGAGGGCTCCTGCTGTCGTTCGCCGACCTGCTGAACAGCTCCGGCTTCGACATCCGCGTCGTGAGCGGCGAGGGACTGGCCGCGCGCCTGCCGATCGCCGATTCGGCGCGGCTCGCCGACGATATCCGCCGGCTCCCCGATGTGGAGCACGTCCTCCTGATCCGCATCGAGCCGGCCACGGTCCGGGCCACGGGCAAACCGCCGCGCGGCATTTCGCTCATCGGCAGTTCGGACGCCGAACAGAGTTGGCGGATTGTGAAGGGTTCGTCGCTGGCCTCTCCTGCCGCCGCCGCCGAAGCCTGCCCGGTCCTGGTGACGCGGCCCCTCGCGGCCGCGCTCGGCCTCGCGCCCGGCGATTCGGTATCGATCAACGTGCGGCCTCCGGGGGTCGCGTCGGCGCTGCCGGCTGTCGCCTGTCGGATATCCGGCATCGCCGACTTTGCCTTCGCCACGAACGACGAGCTCACGGCGGTCACGACGCATGGAGGCCTTCCGCCAGGCGATGGGCGGCGGCCAGGCTGACGCCGATCTCGTGCTGATTTCGTCGAAGCCTGGCGCGCCGGCAGGACGCGCGCTGCGCGCGATCGCTGGCCTGCGGACCGGCCTGCGCGCGTATTCGAACGAGGACGTGGTCGCGCAGTTCAATCGAAATGGCTTCGCCTATTTCCGTCAGATCTCGCTGGTGCTGTCATCGCTCACGATGGTGTTCGCGTTTCTCCTGGTGGCGACGCTGT
Source organism: uncultured Acidobacteriota bacterium (assembly GCA_963792175.1). Taxonomy (GTDB): domain Bacteria; phylum Acidobacteriota; class Vicinamibacteria; order Vicinamibacterales; family CAVVIG01; genus CAWBVG01. The sequence goes on along the minus strand of CAWBVG010000034.1, from coordinate 15,829 downwards.
TGACCGTGTCGATCAACCAGCGGCTCGGCGAAATCGCGGCGCTCAGGGCGCTCGGCATCGGCCGCCCGCGCATCGCGTCGATGCTGCTGTGGGAATCCGCGCTCCTGGTCGGCGGCGGCGGTCTGCTGGCGCTGCCGCTCGGCCAGCTGCTCGCGCTGGTCCTCGACCGCATCCTCCGCCAGATGCCGGGCATCCCCGAGCGGATGCACTTTTTCGTCTTCGAGCCGCGGGCGCTTGCCATCCATCTCGTCCTGTTGATGTTCACGGCGGCCGCCGCGGCGGTCTATCCGGTCTGGCTGACCGCCCGTCTGCCGATTGCGGACACGCTGCGCCGCGAGGTGCTGGGCTGATGCCGCTGGTTGAAGCGCGGGATGTCAGCCGGGTGTTTCCGATGCCCGCCGGTCCGGTCGTGGCGCTGCGCAACGTGTCACTGGCTGTCGACGCCGGCGAGTACGTGGCCATCACCGGGCCATCCGGCTGCGGCAAGTCGACGCTGCTGCATCTGGTCGGCTGCGTCGATACGCCGTCGAGCGGATCGCTGCTCTTCGACCGGCGCGACACCTCGCAGCTCTCCGAAGCGGAGCGCGGCCGCCTGCGCCTCACACGCATCGGATTCGTCTTCCAGCGTTTCTTCCTGCTGCCGATGCTCAGCGCCGCCGAGAACGTCGAGCTGCCGCAGGCCGAAGCCGGTGTCACCGCCGGCGAGCGCCGCGCCCGGACGCGCGAGCTGCTGGATTACGTCGGTCTTGCCGATCGGGCCGATCACCTGCCCTCGCAGCTCTCCGGCGGCGAAATGCAGCGTGTCGCGATCGCGCGCGCGCTGGCGAACCGGCCGGCGCTGCTCGTCGCCGACGAACCGACCGGCGAGCTCGACGACGAGACCGGCGAGCACGTCGCGGCGCTGTTCGATCGCGTCAACGCCGGCGGCACCGCCGTGCTCGTCGTCACGCACAACCCGGCGCTGGCCGCGCGTGCGTCACGGCGCCTGGCGATGAAGAGCGGGAGGCTGGTCGAGTGATTCTCCGGCTGGCGCTGCGATCGCTGTCCACGCGTCCGCTTCGCACCGCGGTGCTCGCCGTCGGCTTCGGCCTGGGCATCGGCGTGATGGTGGAGCTGCTCGGCGTCGGCGAGGTCATCCTCGAGCAGGCGCACGCGCCGGTGCTGCAAGGGGGCGGCGATCTGGTCGCGACCGGCGCCGCCGGTGAAGTCGACAGCGCGCGATTCCTCGTTGTCGAGCGTGCTCGGATCCAGCCGGTTCCGGTCGCGGACGCTCGCGATCTCGCCGTCGAAGCGGGCCACGCTGTTCCTGCTGGCGCACGGTCAGGCGACCGCGATTGCCGTCCGTGGCGGCGTGCCGAGCCGCGAACAGGCGATTGGCGATCCCGAAGTCGCCGGACAAGCGTCGTGGGCCGACACGCCGGCCGATACCGCATGGACGAACCCTCCGCCCGGCGACGTCCTGCGCGCCATGGATCGATTCCACGTCCGGTGCCGGCAAGCGAACAGAAGTCCTGGGCGGAATGGCTGTACTTCAACGGGAAATCCCGCGACGGCTCGCTGCGCTTCTATCTGACCTTCATGACCGGCGCGCCCGATCCGTCGGGAAAGCGTCCGATGTTCGTGCGCCTCCAGCTGACGCGCGCGGGCCGTAAGACGACGAACTATTCGGCGACGGCGACGGTCGACGAGCGCGAATTGCTCGAGCGCGCGCCGGATCTCGACGTCGGCGCCAACCGCGTGCGACTGGATGGTCTGCGCTACCGTTTCACCCTGTCGCTCGCCAGCGAGTCGGCGCCGACGAACGCGGCATCAGCGCTCACCGGCGAGATCGCGCTCGAGGCCGCTCCCGATCGCTCCCTGCCGCCGGCCGTCATTCACGGCGCCCATGGATGGCTGTCCGGGTACGTCGTCCCGGTGCTGTCGGGCACGTTTCGCGGCGCGCTCCGCGTCGGCGGCGACGAGGTGTCCGTCGAAGGCGCCGCCGGCTATCACGATCACAACTGGGGCTTCTGGGAAGGCGTGCGCTGGCAATGGGGACAGGTGGCTGGACACGATATCTCGCTGGTGTACGGACGCGTCTTCCCGCCGGCAACCGTGGCGGACGCGTCGCGGCTCCCCGGTTTTCTTGGGGTCCTGGGACCCGAGGGCCCGATTGCGTTTTCAACGGATGTGTCGATCGAGGAAGAAGACCGGGGAGGCGGCCCTGAGGTGATTGCCGTGCACGCCCGCGGTCCGAACATGGAGCTGACGCTGCGGTTCTAACGTCGGCGAATCGGTCGCGACGAGAATGGCGTTGACGCGCACCGCCGAAGGCGCGATGAACTTCCTGCAGCTCGGCGGCGAATATCAGGTCACCGGCACGATCGGAGACCGCGAGGTCAACTTCACCGCCCGCGGCTCCGCAGAGACGTTCCGCTACTAGGGATTAGGGGTTGGGGATTAGGGATTCGTCCTGATGCACCGACCTCATTTCTTCGCGGCTTCCCTCTCCCTGAAGCGAGCACCGCGGAGGACGCCCTCCATCCCGTAGTTGCCCTCGTGGCAGGCGTACTCGAACAGGAGACCGTCGATGGCTCGCAGCGGCATCACCGCCGTCCAGGGTTTCGTGTACGCCGTCCGGGTCCGAAATGGTGAACCGGTAGTCGATCGTCTTTGCGTCAATCCGCGTGAGGCGCTCCACCACCGTCGTCTTGGCCGTCGATCCCTGCAGGCTGGTCTCGCGCCTGAAGTTGAGCGTCTCGACCACGAGCGTGTCGCCCTCCCACCGGCCGCGCGAGTCGCCCGTCCACTGCGGGAGCGTCCCGTGTGGACGACCGTCAGTCGGGATGATCCGCGCGTCGTGGACCATCTCGTTGAAGATCATGACGTAACCCGGCGTCTGAACGATTTGCAGGTTGTTGTTGTACGTGCCCGAGATCATCGGCGGACCCGAGTTGAAGCCGAGGATGCATCGATCAGCCAGGCTGAGATCTTCGGGGTCGTCGAAGACGCCGGCGTTCGTCCGGGCCGCCCGCGCCGCCATTCTTGCGCGCGTGGCCGCCGAGAACGGAATGCGACCGTCCGGGGGATCGATGATGAGCGATGTGCGCCGGTCTGCCGTCAGCTGGCTGCCGCGCTCGTACCAGAAGTCGTTGTATGAGAGCACACCGCCGTCCGCCCTCCCGGGGTACCCGGCGCTCGGCTGCCCCTTCTCCGGGTCGAACAGATCGCGGTTGAGGCGGTCGTTCTCGCTGGCCTCGAACTCGGCCGCCTCCGACGGCGACAAGACATCCTTGCCGCTGAGCGCCGCGGGCCGCTGCAGCGGCGTGATCGTGGCGAACGTGAACGTGCCCTGGAGGTCGGGCTTGCCGTCGGCCGTGCGCGCAGGCGTCCACTTGGCTGACTGGCCTGACGCGGAGGGGACCACGACGGTCGCGGCCAAGGCGCTGACCAGAGCGACGAGACAGGGAACACGCATAGCGAATCCTCCTCAGATCACTGTGTCGATGGCTCGTGTCACGGTAGCCGACCTCAGCGTCGTGTCGCAAGGCCTCGCTGTCGGGTGCCGGGGAAACGGCTGTTGAGCCCTGCGAACCGGCGACCCCTATGTTGAGGACGACGCCGCGTGTGGTACCAGCGTCCCAAAGCCCGCGAACCTGCAACAGGTAAACAGAACGCGACCACACGGGGGGAATATCGAGCGACACTCAGCTCGTGCTTCGTCCAACTGGTGCAAAAGACTTAGAATGACCTATCGTCGGCAACCCGGAGGGAGGCTTTATTGAAACTGCCGAACCGCGCCCTGTTGTTGGCAATGACGCTCACGCTGCCGCTGTCGGCGGCGGATCCCCTCTATGGAGTGTGGAAGACGCGGCCCTCCGGAAGGCCCGGCGACACGTCGAAGCAGACGATAACGATTGAGCCGGTGGCTGATGGAATAAAGTTCACCACGGACATCGACTTCGGGAGCGGGGCAGGAGGAATGTCCACGACGTACGTCACCAAGCTGGATGGCGCGGAGGTGCCCGTCTATTCGGCCGGTAAAGTCGTGATGACGTTGCGTGGGAAGAGGATCGGACCCAATACCTACGAAGGCTCGGTGGCCGGCCCAGGCGGGACCGGCACATCCAAGACAACTCTCAGCGCTGACGGCAAGACCATGACGGTCGATGGCATGATGGGCTCGATCGCGTCGCACCTGGTCTTCGACCGCGTGAAATAGTCTTCAGGACACGTCCATGCGCGGGTACGGTGGATCCTCGCCGCGATGCGCCACGCTAGCCGACGCGCCAGCCAGTCGCTGGGGCAGGCCGCGGATCGGGTCCGCCGCGTTGCCCTACCACTGAGTAACGCCGAAGTGGCGACCGAGTGTATTGTTCTGGGGCTGGTCAACGCGCGCGCCGATCAGGCCTTATCAGGCTAATCCCTACCGGCTGCAATCCCTAATCCCTGACCTTCGGCCGCATGTTGGCGGCAAGAATCCGTTTTCGCAGCCGAATGCTGCTCGGCGTGATCTCCACGAGTTCGTCGTCGTTGATGAACTCGATCGCCTGCTCGAGCCCCAGCTTGCGCGGAGGGATCAGGCGGATCGCTTCGTCGGCCGACGAGGCGCGCATGTTGGTCTGCTTCTTTTCCTTCGTGACATTGACGTCCATGTCGTTCGGACGCGCGTTCTCGCCGATGATCATGCCTTCGTAGACGACCGTCGCCGGATCGATGAAGATCTCGCCCCGCTCCTGCAGATTGAAGATGGCGTACGACGTGGCGACGCCGGTGCGGTCGGCGACCAGCGCGCCATTCGCGCGGGCGGGAATCGCGCCGTGCCAGGGCTCCCAGCTCGAGAAGATGTGATTCATGATGCCGGTGCCCTTGGTGTCGGTCATGAACTGGGAACGGAAGCCGATCAGCCCGCGCGCGGGAATCCGGAACTCGAGCCGCACCCGGCCGCTGCCGTTGTTCACCATCTTCGTCATCACGCCTTTGCGCTCCCCCACCTGGGCGATGACGATGCCCTGGTGATCCTCCGGGACGTCGATGACGAGCTCTTCGACCGGCTCCACGACCTCGCCCTTGATGGTCTTGGTGACGATGTCCGGCCGCGACACCTGCACCTCGAAGCCTTCTCGGCGCATCATCTCGATGAGAATCGACAGCTGGAGCTCGCCGCGCCCCACGACCTTGACCTGCTCGGGAGAATCGGTCGGCTCGAGGCGAATCGACACGTTGCCGAGGAGCTCCTTGTCGAGCCGATCCTTCAGCTGCCGCGACGTCACGTACTGGCCTTCGCGGCCGGCCATCGGCGACGTGTTCACCCCGAAGATGATCGACACCGTCGGCTCGTCGATCGCAATCGGTGGAATCGCAGTCTGGTGCTCCATGTCCGTGATCGTCTCGCCGATCGTGATGTCCTCGATGCCGGCCAGGCACACGATGTCGCCGGCGGCCGCTTCTTCGATGTCCACCCGCTTCAAGCCATCGAACGCGAAGAGCTTCGTGACCTTGGTGTGCTGAACGGCGGTGTCGAGCTTCACGACCGCGACCGGATCGCCGATCTTGACGCGGCCGTTGAAGATGCGGCCGATGGCGATCCGCCCCAGGTAGTCGCTCGCGTCCAGGTTCGCCACCAGCAGCTGCAGCGGCGCCTCGGGATTGCCGCGCGGCGGCGGCACGTGTTTCACGACCGCGTCGAACAGCGGCCGAAGATTCTCTCCCGCCGTCTCCGCATCGAGGCTCGCGGTGCCGGTCCGGGCGTTGGTGTAGAGCACCGGGAAGTCGAGCTGTTCCTCGGTGGCGTCGAGATCGATGAACAGATCGTAGATCTCGTTCAACACTTCGCCCGCCCGCGCGTCGGGGCGGTCGATCTTGTTGATGACCACAATCGGCGTCAGGCGGCGCTCGAGCGCCTTGCGGAGGACGAAGCGGGTCTGTGGCAACGGCCCTTCGGATGCGTCGACGAGCAGCATCACGCCATCCACCATCGACAGCGTCCGCTCGACCTCGCCGCCGAAGTCGGCGTGGCCCGGCGTGTCGACGATATTGATCAGGATGTCGTTGTAGTGAACGGCGGTGTTCTTGGCGAGGATGGTGATGCCGCGCTCCCGCTCCAGCTCGTTGCTGTCCATCGCCCGCTCGGCGACGCGCTCGTTGGCGCGAAACGTTCCGCTCTGGTGCAGGAGGGCGTCCACGAGCGTCGTCTTGCCGTGATCGACGTGCGCGATGATGGCGATGTTGCGCCGGAGAGGATTTGCGACCGAAGACATCTCTCCAGTGTAGCGCACCGGCGTACAGCAGAGTCGGGACTGGGGGCTTGGGGCTAGCCATCATCGACAAGGACAGCTAGCCCCTAGTCCCTCGCCCCGGCTGCCGATTCCTGATTACCTGAGGCGCGAGAGCAGGTCGCGGGCGCGTTCGCCGAACTGCTCGTCGTCCGCGACCTTGGCCGCGTACTCGCGCGCTTCGTCCTTGCGCGACAAACTGAAGTACGAGACCGCGATGTTGAACCACGAGGTCGCGGTCATGCGGCGGCCCTTGGCGATGTCCTGTTCGCGCTTGCGAATCTGACGCAGCTGGCGTTCGGGGTGGTCGGTGGAGACCTGGATGGCGGCGATTTCCGCCTTCAGCTTTTCCTCCGCCTTCTCGAGACACGCCGTCGTATCGGTCAGCACCTGCGCCGTCGGGGCCCAGGTGTTCTGCTCGCCGAGCACGATGCCCAGGTAGAAGCCGGTCTCGCAATCGTCGCGCCCCAGTTTCCACGACTCCTCGAATTTCGCACGCGCGACGTCGAGCTGATGGCGCTTGTAGGCGATGATGCCGGCCAACTTTGGCACCGCCGCGTTCCGCATCAACTTGGCGGCCAACTCGACGTCGTTCCACGCGACGTCGAGTTGCTCGAGCTGATTTTCGTTGACCGCGCGCCAATAGCGGGCGTCGCCGATCAGCCAGCGTTCGAGCGCCAGCAGACGGTCGAGCGTCGCGATCGCCTCGGCGTAGCGGCCGGCGTAGGTCTGCGTCTTCCCTTTCTCGAGCAGGGCGTCGGGGAACGTGGGCAGGACCTCGAGCGTGCGATCGTAGAACTCGATCGCCTTGTCGAACTCCTCGAGCGCGACGTAGTCCGCCGCAAGGCTGTACGTCACCCCCGGCCAGCGCTGGCGCCACTGATACGCGCGCAGCAGGTGCTCGATGGCGTCGTCGATCCTCGCGGAGAACGCCGCGCTCGCGCCGATGAAGTAGTGGAGCTCGACGAAGCGTGGCTCGGCCTGCAGCAGATTCTCGAACGACGCGCGCGTGTAGCCGGCGCAGACCGCGGCCTTGAACTTGAGAAGGGAGGTGTCGCGCCAGGCCGGCACGACACCCAGCCAGTCCGCGAGTGTCTGGCGTGCCGAAGAGACGTACGCGCAGTTGAACGATAGCCAGAGATAGGCGGCCAGCGGATCCTCGTCCGCGTGGAGACGCAGCGCCTCCGTCCAGGCGGCCTGGTTCCGCAACGCCGTCTGATTGCGGACGAGCGCGGTGTCGTCGGTGACGCTGCGCGCGCCGCCACGCGTCGGCAACGAATCGGCGACCTGGAGCATGAGCGACAGGGTCGGGTCGTTCGGTGTCGTCGACGCGGCCAGTTCGTTCGCTTTTCGCAGATAGCCGCTGTCCTCGGTGCCGAGATCGCGCTCGCGGACGGCAAGCAGTGCCGCCGTGCGGGTGGCGCCGGTGGTCGCGGCAGCCGGCGAGGGCGGGGACCGCGCGCAGGGCGTCGTACTCGCGAAACGCCGCGAGCAGGCAATCGAAGCAGCCGGCCCGAACCAGCGCGTCCGCGGCGGCGAGCCGTTCTGACGGCGACGGCCCGGGCACGACCGCCGGACGTTTGGGCGCGCACGCGCCGGCAACGACACAGAGGGCGAGGAGCGCGATGCGGCGCGGCATCGCGACGTTAGACCCCACCCGCGTTAGAATGGGCCATGCCCCTTTTCGAGTACGAATGCCGCGGCTGCGGCAGCCGCTTCGAGCACCTGACTCGTCCCGACCGGCCGGCCGTCTGCCCGGCGTGTCAGGGCGTGGAGTTGCAGAAGCAGCTCTCGGTCTTCGCGGCGCAGTCGAGCACTCCGGCCAAGTCGTTCTCGCATGCGCCGCCGGCGCCGTGCGGCAGCTGCGGCGACCCGCGCGGCCCCGGATCCTGCTCGACGAACTGAAACGTCTAACCGCAGACGCCGCAGAGCACGCCCTTCGACTGCGCTCAGGACAGGCTGCCTGCGGTGAGCCCAGTCGAACCGCGCGCTCAGCGAACTCGTCGGTTCATTCACTCCACCAGCGCCAGCGGGCGAATCGGCGACCCGGTCGCCCCGCGCAGCTTGAGCGGAATCCCGATGAACACGAACTCGCGGTGGCCGGCGGCCGCGAGCGTCTCGAGGTTCAGGTTCTCGAGAATGTGGATGCCGTGCGTCACCAGCAGATGCACGTGCCCGAACAGCGTCATCTTCGTGTCGGGATCCCGCTCCGTCAACGCGTCCCACGCCATGTTGTCGGCGCCTACCGCCACGACGCCCTTTTCAGCGGCCCACAGGTTGCCTGACTTCGACACCCCGGCGGCCGCGAGATAGGTGGCCGAATCGTTCCAGCACGTCGCGTAGCCGGTCCGGACCAGCAGCACGTCGCCGGCGCGGACCTCGACGCCACCGGCGCGCGCGCACTGCTCGAGATCGTCCGCGGTGATCGCGTAGTTCTGGGGCAGCAGCGGAACCTGCTGCCATCCCGCCACATCGAGCAACACGCCCCGTCCGAGCAGCGGCCGGATGGTTTCCGCACCGAGCTGCGTGAAACCGTCGGTGCGCTCGACATCGTCCACGCGAACGTCGCCGTGAAACGTCAAGTCCGCCGCCTGATGGCACAGCGCGTCGATGTGCGTGCCGCTGTGCTCCATCATCGTCAGCACTCCTGACGACCCCGAGCGCGGACCGTACTTGTCCGGCCGGTAGCTGTCGCGATGCCGGCGATGGAGGGCGTAGAAGTACCCCGGCTGGTGCGCGGGGTGCACCGGCATGCCGGCAAAACGCGGCTGCTCGAGATCGAAGACCCGGGCGCCGGCGATTCGTTCGATGAGCGTCATAGATGGTCAGCTGAGTGCGGACTCGGGGACTAGAGGACCTGGGGATTACCGCGGGATTTTTCGATCCAGGTTCGCCGCGTTGTAGGCAAACGTCGCCATGACGATTGCCGCCTGACGAAGGTCCTCGACCTTCAAGCGTTCCACCGTGTCCATGTTGGTGTGGTGGGTGCGGATGTCGTAGTTGCCGTAGTCCTGAATCGGGTTGAAGCCGGGCACGCCGGCGTCGGTGAAGCTCAGATGATCCGTCGACCCGACCGGCTCGATCACGTTGCGCCGTGCGCCGATGGCCTTGAGGGGCTCCAGCCAGCCGTCGAAGATCGGCCGCACTTCTTCCTGGTTCTGCAGGTACCAGCCGTAGATCGGGCCGGTGCCGTTGTCGATGTTGAAGTACACGGAGAACTTGCCGCGCGCGGCGGCGTTCGCGTCGCCGGCCAGATGCTGCGCGACCCACGCCTTCGACCCGAGCAGCCCCTGCTCTTCGCCCGCCCACAATGCCACGCGAATCGTCCGCCGCGGCCGCGCGTCGATCGCCTTGAGGATCCGCATCGCCTCCACCACCGTCGTCACGCCGTCGGCGTTGTCGGTGGCGCCGACGCCGGTGTGCCACGAATCGAGGTGCGCGCCGATCATGACGACCTCGTCTTTCAGCACCGGATCGGTGCCCGGCAGCTCCGCGAGGACGTTGTAGGCGTTGCCGTTGTCGTCGTTGAACGTCGTCTGGACGTTGACGCGCAGCTTGACCGGAATCCCGGCTTCGAGGTACCGGGCGATCATGTTGTAGTGCTCGCCGGACAGCGTCACCGACGGCACCGCGCCGTTCCCGCCGTCGCGGCCGGTGACGAACACGGTCCCGTGCTCTCCGACGCTCGGCTTGATGACCACGGCCGCGCCGGCGTCCTTCAGCGCAGACGCGACGCGCTGCGCGCGCTGCTGCGGCGTTTCGCCGGCGGCCGCTGCCCCGCGGCCGCGGCCGGCCGAGGTCGCGTAGGCGGCCGACATCGGCACGTAATCGGGATCGCTCGGCTGCGGCCGATCCTTGCGCACGAAGTTCGTCATCATCGGCTGCGACAGGACGATGGCCCCTTTCAGCTGTGGACCGAGCGCGGCAATCTCCTCGGGGCTCTTCCCCGCGACCAGCACGGGCGCACCGGCGACCTCGCCGGCGGTCGAGCGGGACCAGGCGTCGGCGTAGCCGAGCAGCGGCAGATAGCGCGGCTCGATCATCTCGATGGTCAGCCTGTCGAGCGTCCACCCCATGCCGAAGGCCCACGGCTCGACGTGAACGTTGGCCAGGCCGTACGACTGCAGCCGGTCGCGAGTCCAGTCGACCGCTCGCTTGTGCGCAGGCGACGCCGTCAGACGCGGACCGATGTCAATCGTCAGGTGATTGAAGACCGCCGCCGCCTGCGATCGTTCCATGCCTTCCGCGCGGATGCGCGCCAGGACATCGCGGTCGGTTGGCGACTGCGCGGCGGCGACGACGAGACACGGCAGCGCAAGGATGGCAATCCTGTTCATTCGTGCCATGTGAGTAGCGGTCTCCTGCACCGCAACGTCATTGTAACGACGCTCCCTGCCATCGAATCGGTCCATATCGAACAATTCGCCTTGAACATCGCTGGGGCTCAGCCGATAATTCGGCGTCTAACGCGGTTCGTTATCAGATCCTTAGAGGTAGTCATGAGAAATGCGCTTCTCGGTGCATGCCTTGTCATCTTTCGTCGCCGCGACGGCAACAGCGCAGGCGCCGGTCGGGACCATATCGGGCACCGTTCGCGATCAGACGGAGGCGGTGGTTCCCGGCGTCACGATCACCATCCGCCACGCAGCCACCGGCGCCGAGCGCCACCTGATCTCCGGCACCGATGGCGCGTTCGCGGCGCCGGCGCTGGCTGCCGGCGAGTATCGGATCACCGCGGAGCTGTCGGGATTCCGCACGCTTCAACGCGAGGTGACCGTCGCCACGGGCCGGGTCCTGACGGTCGACCTGCACATGGAAATCGGCCAGGCGAGCGAGGTCGTGAACGTCGCCGCCGCCGCCGTGCACGTCGACGTCGAAACCCACGGCATCAGCGGGGTGATCACGCGGCAGAAGATTCAGGAGCTGCCGATCAACGGCCGCAGCTTCCTGCAGCTGGCGTTTCTCGAACCCGGGGTCTCGGCGAGTCCAGGCTCGACGTCGCAGTACAACTCACTGTTCTCAGTATCGATTCTCGGCGGCGACTCCAACAAGACCGCCATCACCGTCGACGGCGGCAACGTCCGCAATTCCATCGAAGGCAACACCGGGATGAACTTCTCGCAGGAAGTCGTCCAGGAGTTCCAGCTCTCGTCGTCCAACTTCGATCTGTCGACCGGCATCACCAGCGTCGGCGCGGTCAATATCGTGACCCGGAGCGGCGGCAACGATCTGCGCGGCTCCGGCTATTTCTTCTATCGCGATCACGACATGGCGGCGTACCCGGCGCTGCGGCGAGATCCGCTGAACCCGGATCCGTACTTCGCGCGCCGCAATCCCGGCGTCTGGTTCGGCGGACCGATCGTCAAGGATCGACTGTTCTATTTCAGCAATTACGAGTACACCAGCCAGGAAGGGGTGGTGGCGTTTCAGCCGAACCTGGCATCCGCGAGCGGCCTGACGGGGACGTTCCCGAATCCCTACCACGGACACCTGTTCAGCACCCGGGTCGATTGGAAACCCAACACGAAGCACACCGCCTTTGTCCGCTTCTCGCACGATCAGAACAGCGGGTTCGGGCCGAGCGGCGGCGCGGTCCTGCCGTCGAACTGGCTGCGCAACACGAACAAGTCGGACCAGACGGTGGTCGGCCTCACTTCGATCCTGACTTCGGCGATCGTGAACGACTTCCGCTTCAACTTCACCTACTGGAACAACCGTAACCTCTTCGCCGATCAGGCCACGTGCGGCGACTGCATCGGCCTGAATTTCCCGCAACTCAACATCAACGGCACCAACGTCACGGTCGGCAACACGTCCAACGCCACGCAGGGGCGCGATCTATACCGTTACACGTTCGTCGATACGATGACGTGGCAGAAAAACGCCCATCGTTTCCGCTTCGGTACAGAGATCGAGTACGCGCCTGGCACCGGCTTCTGGGGCTTCTGCGACCCGGCGTGCGCCGTCGGGTTCTCGCCGGAATTCATCCGCACCCTGGGGATACCGGCGGCGACGCTGGGTTTTCTGTTTCCGAACCTGCCGACGGCGATTCGCACCAACCAGGACTTCATGAACCTGCCGTTCGCCGGCGGTGTGGTCGGTGTCGGCGATCCGGGACAGCCGCCACCGTACAACGTCGACAAGGCGAAGGTGAACAGCCGGCTGCGCTTCTACAGTCAGGACACCTGGAGGATCAAGCCGCGCTTCACGCTGAACTACGGTCTGGCGTGGAACTTCGAGAGCACGCTGGTCAATCGCGATCTCGACAAGCCGCGCGTATCTGGCGCCACTCTACGGCAGCGATCTCGGCCCGACCGAGAACAACTACAACAACTTTTCGCCGGCGCTCGGCTTCGCCTGGAGCCTCGACAAGGCCAGCAAGACCGTGCTGCGCGGCGGTGCGGGCCTCTTCTGGGATACCGAGCTGTTGTGGCGACGGCTGGAGGAGCGGGCCGCGATCGGGCCGGTCGGCAACGGCCGTCTGCAGGTGCCGCACACGAGCTTTACGAACATCTTTCCCGGCATCGTGAATCTCAATACCGGCCTGCCGGTCCCGATCGGCGCCCCGCTCCCGGCGAGCGGTCAAGTGACGAACATGACGGTCGGGCAGTTCATGCAGATCTACAACGCGCAGATTGCCGCGGTGCAGGCGCAGCTCGCGCCGAAGGACCTCAACGACCTGTCCGTGCGCAACATCCAGCTCAGTAAGACCGCCGCCGATCTGTATCCGCACGACTATCCCGTGCAGCACAGCGTGCACATGAACATCGGCATCCAACGCGAGCTGCCGGGCAACATGATGGTGGCGGTCGATTTCGTCCGGCGCAGCTTCGAGGACACGCTCATCGGCGCGCTGGATCTGAACCGCTTCAACCGGTTCATCAACGGCGTGCAGACGCCCGTCATTCCGCAATGCACGAACGCCGCCCAGCGCAGCGATCCGAACGCTCAGTGCTCGAACGGCGCCATCTCCTTCTGGACGCCCGGCGGCCGCGAGCGATACAACGGCCTGCTGGTCAAACTCGACAAACGCTTCTCGCACCGCTACCTGTTTGGCGCGTCGTACGCGTTCACCGATCGCGACGTCATCAACGGCATCGGCAGCGCCGGCATCCCCAACCTCGACAACTACTTCGAGAGCTACGGTCCCACCGGCGCGCGCCACCTCTTGAACATGTCCGCGCTCATCGACTTCCCCGGCAACGTGCAGCTCAGCATCATCTCGGCGATGTCGAGCCGATCCGCCGTCATGCCGTACATCGCGAACCTCGACCTCGATGGTGACGGCACGACAACGACGGCAATTCCGGGGCTCGCGTTCAACTGCTTCAACCGCGGCTGTGACAAAGCGGATCTGGCGCAGGCGGTGACCCAGTTCAACGCGCAGTACGCCGGCAAACGTGACGCGCGGAATCAGGCGATCCCGGCGGTCGCTCTACCCGCCGACTACGAGTTGGGCGACAACTTCAGCTCGCAGGACATGCGGGTGACGAAGACGTTCAACTTGAGCGGCGTCCAGAAGCTGGCGGTCTTCGTCGAGGTCTTCAACATCTTCAACGTCGCCAACCTCGGCGGCTACAGCTTCAACCTCAGTAACACGGCGACGTTCGGCTTGCCGACCAACCGCGCGTCGCAGGTGTTCGGCTCCGGCGGGCCGCGCGCGTTCCAGGTCGGCGGACGGTTTACGTTCTGAGGGGTTCCGGGTGCCGACGAAACGACGGCGCCCGGCGACCCGTTCCACTGACGTTCCCGACGGCTGGCACACGGTCACGCCGCGACTCTTCGCCAGCGACGCGAAGCGGCTGGTCGCGTTCCTCAAGCGGGTCTTCGGCGCGACCGGCACCTACCAGCGCGATCGACCCTCCGAGATCAGGCTCGGCGACTCCGTGGTCATGGTCACCGACGCCGGCATCCGGCCACCGACCACTTCGATGCTCTATGTGTATGTCGGCGACGTCGACGCCGTGTACCGGCGTGCGGTCGCCGCCGGCGCACGGACTCTCGAAGAGCCGTCGGTGATGCCATACGGCGGCCGGCGATGCATGGTGGAAGACCCGTGGGGCGCCACCTGGCAGATCGCCACGCGCATGAAGAAGCGATAGTCAGGCAGGGTGCGGCGGCGCGCGTGTCGAGCCTTCGGGCGTCGCCCGCGGTTGCCTGGCCGACGAGACGCCCACGAAGGCCAGACCTCGTCCGCGCGATGACGTTGGGCACTCGACATGCCGCTCCGCGGCGGGACGGGGGTTGAATTCGATCGGCGACATACCGGGTTCGTCGTTCTGTGGATTGTGCGCGACGAAGTCCGGACTCCGCGTTGCGCTCGGCCCAGCGAGCCGTGAGCGACAGGTCGTGTGTCGGCGGGGTCGTGGCCAGCGTCCGTTAGACCTCGCGCGCACCGGCGTCAGTCGGTAAACGCGTCCGCAAGCGCCAGGGACGTCAGACGCCAGACGATGACGCCGGCTGGATGCGGCGCGGCGTCTTGACGCGCGAAAGCCAGTACCTCCAGCCTTGGTTCAGCGCCGTCTGCTCGAGCGCGTCGAACTTCACGTACGCGACCGGCACCAGCAGCAGCGTGAGGAACAGGCAGAGCGACTGACCGCCGATGACGGTGACGGCGATGGCGGCCCTGCCGCCGCCGCCGATGCCCAGCCCGAGCGCGGTGGGAATCAGCCCCGCGATGATCGCGAAGGTGGTCATCAAAATCGGCCGCAGCCGGGTGCGGCACGCCTCGATGATCGCCTCGCGCAGCGGCACGCCTTCGGCGCGCAGCGTGTTGGTATAGTCGACCTGCAGAATCGAGTTCTTCTTGACGATGCCGAGCAGCAGCAGCATGCCCAGCGCGCTCCACAGATTCAGCGTCCGCCCGGTCGCCCACAGCGTGAACAGCGCGAACGGCACCGAGATCGGCAGCACCAGCATGATGACGATCGGCTGGATGAAGCTCTCGAACTGCGCCGCGAGCACCATGTAGACGAAGATCATCGCCAGGCCGATCGCCATGATCAGGTTCGTGGTGGTCTCATCGAGGATCTTCGTCTGGCCCTGAAGCCGGAACGTCATGTCCGGCGGCAGGTTGAGACCGGCGAACATCTCTCCGCACGTCGTTCGACGCCTCGTCGAGGGCGTGTCCGGGCGCGACGTCGGACGTCATCATGACGGTGAACTGCCGGTTCAACCGCTGCAGCGCGCTCGGCCCGAGTCCGCGTTCGATTTTCGCGATGTTGTCGATCCGGACGAGGCCGCTGCTCGACGGCACGGTCAGCAGGCCGATCTGTTCCGCGTCGCGCCGCTGATTCTCGAGGACGCGGATCTTGACCGGGTACTGCTCCTGCCCTTCCTTGTAGAACGAAATCCGGTCGTCGCCGGCCACCGCCAGCCGCAGGGTGTTGCCGATCGTCGCCATCCGCACGCCGAGGTCGGCGGCGCGCCGGCGGTCCACGGCGACGTGATCTCCGGGTTCGAGATGCTCAACATCACCTTCGGTTCAGCGAGGCTCGGCACACGCTGCGCGGCCTCGAGCGCCTTGAGCGAATAGTCGGCCAGCTGCTTCAGGTCGGGACCCATGATGTTGGCCG
>CAWBVG010000033.1:0-324781 GCA_963792175.1 uncultured Acidobacteriota bacterium | reverse complement strand
ATGTCCACGGTTTCCCAGGCGCATTGCGCCGGCTGCGGCGCTGCTGTGACCGGACGCTATTGCGCGGATTGCGGCGAGCAGACGGCGCCGCACGACTACTCGATGAAGCACTTCGTCGAAGAGGTGCTCGAGACGATGGCCCACGTCGACGGTCGCGTGTTCGCCAGCTTCCGGTCGCTGCTGACCCGGCCCGGTCAGCTCGCCGCCGATTTCCTGGCCGGCAGGCGCAAGGCCCAGATCGGCCCGGTGCAGATGTTCGTCGTCTGCAACCTGCTCTACTTCCTGTTCCTGCCGCTGGCGCTGCAAATGCCGTTCACGTCGACGCTTCGCATGCAGACCGAGAACCGGCCGTGGCGGGTGATGGCGAAGCGCATGGTGGACGCGAAGGTGGCCGCACGTCACGAAGAGATCGAGGAATACGCCGCGCACTTCGACGAGACCGCGCACCTGCAGGGACATTCGCTGGTGATGCTGATGGTGCCGCTGTTCGCGATCGGAGTCTGGGCCTTGCATCCACGCGCGCGACGCTATTACGCGCGAACACCTGGTGTTCTCGTTTTACGCCATGGGATTCCTGCTGCTGTGGATGACGGTGGTCACAGTCCCGATTAGCCAGATCTACCGGCTCGGCGTCCTCGCCGAATGGTGGCGACAGAACGGATCGCTGCTCGAAGTAGCGCTGGACGCGCCGATCGCGCTCGGATTCATTGCCTGCCTCGCGACCGCGTCAGGCCGCGTTTACGGCGACGGCAGGATCGCAGCGATCGCGAAGGCGCTGCTGTTGATCGGCTGGCTGGTTGTGTGTCTGACGATCTACCGCTTCATCCTGTTCTTCACGACGTTCTACACAACCTAGCAGCTAGAGGAGGGTTCATGCGACGCGCAATCGCGTCACTGCTGCTGACGCTCGCGATTGCCACTCCGCTGGCGGCGCAATCTGTCGCCAGCTCCGGACCGGCGCCGCGATACTCACGCCTCTATGTGTTCGGCGACAGTTACTCGGATATCGGCGCCGGTTACATCGACGGCAACGGCCCGACGGCGGTGGCGTATCTCGGCTGGCTGATGGGGCTGCCGGTCGCGCCGAGCACGGCGGCACACGCGGCAGGCAAGAGTCTCGTGTTCGCCGTGAGCGGAGCGGGGACGGGTGAAGGCGAGGGGCGCCACGTCAAGGAGGCGCTCCTCGGCTACGGGATGATGAACCAGGTGCGCGATTTCGCCGCGCGCGTGAAGTCCGGCGACATCGCCTTCGAGCCGCAGACGACGCTCTTCTTCCTCGCCGGCGGGCTCAACGACGGGCGGCGGGAGACGGCGTTCACGCTGGACAATCTGCGGCAGGAACTCCAGATCCTTCGCGAGCTCGGCGGGCGGCACTTCACGATCGCTCTCCTGCCGACGAAGATCCCGCAGTTCGCGGCGGTGGGCCTTCGACTGAATCCCGCCTACCAGCAGTTCGTTCGTCAGGAGGCCACAGCGGCGGGCATCGATGTGTGGCTGAATCACTGGGGCGCCGCCTTCGACGAGGTGATCGACCATCCGGCGGCGCACGGCATCGTCAACACCACCAGCGCCTGCGCCGGCCGAGCGATCTTCGATCAGGATTCAACGCCCGTCGGCGATCCGGCGACCTACTTCTTCTACCATGATGGTCACCCCTCGACGGCGGTCCATCGCATCGTGGGGAAGAAACTCTTCGAAGAGATCGCGGCGCGCCCGCCGGGTACCCCGTGAGATCTTCCGGGCACGAGCCCGCGCGAGCCAGCGTTCAACGAGAAACCGGAAGGTCAATGATGTCGGCGAACTGGAAGGTGAGAGTCGGCGGGCGAGGCTGACGACAACGGACGTCAATCCCATTATTAGTATCCCTGACACCGCCCCATTCTTCAAGACTGTTTGTTGGACGCCAGGACCGGTATCATCCCCGGCCCATGTCCAA
The DNA here is from genome assembly GCA_963792175.1 of uncultured Acidobacteriota bacterium. Taxonomy (GTDB): domain Bacteria; phylum Acidobacteriota; class Vicinamibacteria; order Vicinamibacterales; family CAVVIG01; genus CAWBVG01. Next base: position 322,845 of record CAWBVG010000033.1, on the reverse strand, counting down.
GATCACGAACCGCGCGACGGCGCCCGGCGACGGGGGCTCGATCGAGAATCGACTCGAGCGATTGTTGGACACGCCATTCTTCGCGCGCGTCGTTCCGCACCTCCCGCCGGAAACCCTGCATCAGCTCATTCGCTACCGTGGACTCGATGCGTGCGGCGAGCTCGTCACGGCGGCGACTCCCGCGCAGCTCACCTCCCTGCTCGACCTCGATCTGTGGCGTCCCGCGCGGCCGGGACGCGACGGGCAGTTCGACGTCGATCGCTTCGGCGAATGGCTCGAAGTGCTGGTGGACACCGGCGACTCGGTGGCCGCACGAACGGTCGCCGCCCTCGACACGAACCTCGTAGTCACCGGACTTTCCCGCTACGTGCGTGTATTCGACCCGGGCATCTTCGAACCAACCGCCCAGAGTGATGACGAGCCGATGGATCGTCAGGAGGCGATGCGTGAAGGAGATGTGATGGATGTCGACGAGGCGATGCATGCTGGCGACGCGCCGAAGCACGATTCGAGCGGCGACGGGCTCGAGTGTGCAGTCGGCGGCTACATCGTCCGTGGGCGGAGAGCCGACGTGTGGGACGCGATCATCACGCTGCTGGTCGCGCTCGACGCCGAGCACGGCAACTATTTCCAGGCCGTGATGCAGGGCTGCCGGCGTCTGTCCAACTCCATGCCGGAAATCGACGGCCTGGACGATCTGCTGCCGGCACCGGAGCAACACCTCCACGACGTCGCGACCGAACGGGAGCGCCGGCGATCGCAGCAAGGCTACGCGACGCCCGCCGACGCCCGCGCCTTCCTCCAGATGGCACGACAGCCGACACCCACGCGATCAGGAGCGTCGGCGCGGTCGATGACGACAAATCCGATCGTCGCGGCATATTTTCGAGCGGCGGAGGAAGCACCGGAATCGTCGAACGAGAGTGCGCGACCACCGGAACGCCTGCTGGAATCGTCGGCATCGACGTCGCCGGCATCACGCTCGCCCGACGTGCAGGTAGACGCAACCGACGTCACCGAATCGATCGCAGCAGTCATCGGCTTGCTCACAGAGGCAGGCATGATGCCGGAGCGTCCACGCGCGCTGCTCGAAGCCGCGGACGCAGACCCGCGGGCAGCCAGACTCACGCGCTTGCGGCAACTGATGGCGTGCGGGCGCGACAGGGACGAGGCCGCCTACTTGACGCGCAGTCGTGAGCTCGCGTTCCTCGGGAACGCACTGCTCGCCGGATGCTCCGTCCAGTCGCGGCCGTTCACGCCTCCGGAGGCGTCCGATGCCGCCGCGAGCATCTGCAACCTGGGTCTCGAATACTGGCCCGCGCGCTGGCCGAGCGTGACCGTGCACGATGCGTCATCGCCGCGCGCTCGCAGCACGGCCAACCACCTTCGCAACGGCTCCGGTGGTCAAGCAGCCATCACCGCGAGACACCTTCCCGCCTGACTCTTTCCTGATCGATCACGACCTCGTCACAGCGTTCACAGTGGGCTGGTCTGTGCTGTACCAGGACGTCAGTGTGTTCGTGGCGCATCAGCTCGTCTCGATGCTCGACGATCTTCGCTGCGTCGATGACGACATCCAGCGGGGGTTCGTCACGCTGCGGCGCAAGCTCGCACAGCAACGCGACGCCGGCACGCCGTGGCTCGCACGCGACGCGGCGGACGTGCTCGCGATGCTCGACATGACGGCTTGGATCAGCGTGCGCGGCCTGCTGGACGAATGTCCCGTCCTGCCCGCGGCGCTGACCGCCATTCTCGAAGGTCGCACGACGCCGGTCAGCCCGACGGCGTTCGACTTCATTTCCACGGCCGCACAGATCGGCGACATCCGCACATTTATGAGGAAGCTCCCCGACATCCTGTCACGCTGATGCCGACCGGCCACGCTGCCGTTCCGCATCCTCCAGTGTCGTGCGAACATGTCCCACCCGCGCCGTTGGGTCCGGTTGCGGGCAGCGCGGGAATAGGAAGGAATCATCGGTGACCATGATCGACGCCTTCTGCCACATCCTGCCGCCGAGGTACGAAGAAACACGCTGGGCGCGCGCCGGTTCGAAGGACTTTGCCGCCAGCAGTCCCGCGCACCTCCAATACGTGCGCACCGGACGCAAGGCACCCAACTACGAAGGGCTGACGAGTCTCGAGGCCCGCTTTCGCATGATGGACGAGTTCGAAGGCTACCGGCAAGTGATCAGCCTCGCGAGCCCATCGCCCGAACAGATTGCCCCGGCGTCGAGCGTGGAGCTGTCGACGATTGCCAACGACGAGCTCGCGGAGCTGGTTGCCAAGTACCCGACGCGGTTCGCCGGCGCGGCAGGCGCCGTTCCCATGAACGAGCCCGATGCGGCATGCCGCGAGATCGAGCGCCTGTTCGACCAGCTGCGGCTGTGCGCCGTTCAGATCTTCACCAACGTCAACGGCCGGCCGCTCGACGCACCCGAGTTCCGGCCGGTGTGGAAGACGCTGGCCGACAAGGGCGTGCCCGTGCTGCTGCATCCCGCGCGCAGTAGCACCCACGCGGACTATGCCGCGGAGCAGGATTCGAAGTACCTGATCTGGCAGGTGTTCGGCTGGCCGTACGAGAGCACGGCCGCGGTGGCGCGGCTGGTCTTCAGCGGCATCATGCAGACGCATCCTGGATTGAAGATCCTCGTTCACCACACCGCCGCGATGATCCCGTTCTTCCACGGCCGAATGACGTCGATGTTCGACCAGTTCAGCGAAGACCTCGCGATCCTGACGGAGGGACGCCTGACGCAGCATCCCATCGAATACTTCCGCCGGTTCTACGGCGACATGGGGGCGTTCTCGCCGGGCGCGGTGAATGTCGCCCGGGATTTCCTCGGCGCCGACCACCTGCTGTTCGGCACCGACGCGCCGTTCGACGCCACCGGCGGCCGATCCTCGATTCGTGAGAGCATCGCGGCTGTGAAAACTTCCGACTGCACGGAAGCCGAACAGTCGAATATCTTCACGACGAATGTCGAGAGGTTCTTCAATCTCGCATCGGCCTCATGACAGTTGCAGCGGCCCCGCCCGGGCTGAGGAGCCCGTGGTGGGTGGTGTTTGGATCCGCGGTGGGACTGATTGTCGGCAACGGTCCGATCGTGTTCTTCACATTCGGATTGTTCCTCGGGCCGGTGACAAGGGAATTCGGATGGGATCGGGCCACGTTCTCCTCGACACTGCTCGTCGGCCACGGATTTGCGGCGGCGGCGTATCCCTTTCTCGGCCGCGCCATCGATCGCTACGGGATTCGCCGGGTCTCGCTGACGTCCATCGTGCTCTTCGCGCTGGCGCTGGCCTCGCTGTCGCTGACCCCTCCTGTGCCGGCCGTGTTCATCGCGATGGCTGGCCTGGTCGGACTGCTCAGCGCGGGGCAGGCGCCGCTGCCGTACGCCAAGGCCGTGTCGTCGTGGTTCGACGAGCGCCGCGGCCTTGCGCTTGGCATCGCGATGACCGGCATCGGGGTTGGCGCCACGCTGGTACCGCAGTTCGCCCGCGCCGTCATTGAGGCGTACGGGTGGCGTGCCGGCTATGTGGCACTTGCGGCGCTGATGTTCAGCGTCGCCTTTCCGGTCGTCGCGATTTTTATCCGGGAACCCGACAGCCACGCGCGCACAATCACCTACGGCGACAGCATCCTTCCGGGACTGACGCTCGGCGAGTCGGTCCGGTCCACCAGTTTCTGGCTCCTGGCGCTTCCGGTCTTCCTCGTGGTCACGGCGATCAACGGCATTGTCGGCCATCTGGTGCCGTTGCTGACCGACCGTGGTTTCGCGATCGGGCAGGCCACGGCGGCGCTGTCCGCGGTGGGACTGTCGACCATCGCCGGACGGCTGGTCTCCGGCTATCTGCTGGATCGATTCTTTGCACCGTACGTCGCCTCCGTGCTCTTCCTGCTGCCGCTGGCCGGCGTTGGTATTCTCGCCGCCGGCCTTGGTGGTCCGGCGCTGATCCTCGCGGCGATCGCCCTCGGCTTCGGGCTCGGGGCCGAAGTGGACGTGATCGGGTTCATGGTCAGCCGTTACTTCGGGCTGCGCTCCTATGGCGAGATCTACGGATGTCTGTTCGCGATTTTCACCGTGGGGACCGGGCTGGGGCCTGTGCTGATGGGCCTCAGTTTTGACGAGACGCGCTCCTATCAGATCGCGCTCGCCGTGTTCGGCGTCTCGCTGGTATGCGCGAGCGTCCTCGTCTCGAGGCTTGGCCGATACAACTTCCCGTCCTCCGCGCACCAAGCTGACACCCACCGTTCGGGTCATTCACAGCGATGACGTCGACGCGCCATTGGTCGCAGCAGCAGTCGAAAATGAGCTGATAGCCACCAAAGCCGCCCAACGTCTCTACTGCGGCCAACCGCTCTGCGGCAAACCCTTCACGACGCGCAGCGCGTTCCGGTAGTACAGCTTCTTCAGCACGTCATCGGGAAGGCTCATTCCGTACAGCTTCCAGAACGCATGATAGTCGCGGTAATAGTCGAAGTACTCGTCCGCGGTTTCGAACACGCGCCAGTAGTACGGGTACTCGCTCGGTTCGAACGCGTCCTTGCCGAACATGATGCGATCCTGGTACTTGGTGAAGAAGTCGCGCGCGGCACGCGGCTGCCGACCCAGGTCGTAGAGGATGGCGCCCACTTCGACGGTGACGTTGGGGAAGTCGTCCAGCATCTTTGCCGCCCGCGCAAGGTCGTTGGCGTGCCAGCCGAAATGCGCCGCGATGAACTGTGTTTTCGGATGCCTGAGGAAGACGTTGTTGCGTTCCGTCAGCAGCTCTTCGAACGTCACACCACCTGGCTGGTTGTTGCGGCGGTCGGCAAACAAGGCGAGCTCCAGCCACCGCTCGTTATGCAGATCGAGCGGTTGGAAGAATTCCTGCGGCTCGGCCGTGTGGATGAAGACAGGAACGCCCAGACGGGCGAACGCCGCCCACAGCGGATCGAGCTCGGGATCGTCGATGCGCAGCCGCGAGCCATCGGGCTTGCGGTTGCGAAGGCCGAACGATTTCGGCACTTCACCGACGCCGACTGCGCCGGCCTTGATGTCGGCTTCGAGCTGGGCAACGGCCCGCACGCCCCAGTCGGGTCCGACGTTGCTGAAATTGACGCCGGCCAGCACGCGGAATCGATCCTTGTGCGCGCTGGCGTGGATGGCGGAGAGCGCGCGCGTCAGCCGATCGCCGGACGAGTTGTCGGCGCTCACCATCACGCGCAGGTTCAGCTTGTCCATCTCCGCGACCACGCGGTCGATCGATTCGGCGCTGATGAGAGCCGGCGGATGCCCGTGTATGTCGATCGACGGAAACTTCGACCTCGGCACCGGATGCTCCGCCGCGACGAGCGTCGACCTGGGGCGGTAGTCGACGATGCTCGGCGGCGGGAATTCGGGCGCCTGACAAACGCCGGGGCGCGTTTCAGTCGTACCCGATGGACATTCCTGCCCAGGAGTAAGCCGAACACGATTTCCGCCACGCTGCGCGCCTATCGCCACACCGAGCGCGGCAACGGCGAGCGTGACACCAGCAATGAGATGACGATTCATCTAAACCTCGACTATCGAACTACGACCGCCTGCAAGAACATCACGCCGCCGCATCAGATCACCTCGCGCGACCGATTGTAAGACAGCGACGGACCTGGAGCACGCCCGAGACGCTCGCGAGAAGACCGATAACCGATCGAAGGAACGCTCTCGCTTTCGACCTGCATGCGCCCGTCGTTATAATGACGACCGACAGGAGGCTGCACGTGAAGCGCATGGCTGTATGGCTCGCGACGGCCCTCGCATGCGGGGCGGTCGGAATGATGGCGCAGCAGGCCGCTCCGCCGCCCGCACATCTTCCGCCGCCCTTCCCGCGCGCGGGCGCGAAACAGTTGCTCGACAACGACCGCGTCACCGTGTGGGACGTCGTGTGGCCCAAAGGTCAACCGACGCCGCTCCATCGTCATCCGTACGCGCTGGCCGGAGTGTATCTCGAGCCCGGCACCCGCGTCATAACGGACGCCGACGGATCGAAGCGCAACGTCAGCAACGCGGCTGGCGGCGTCACGTTTCAGCTCAAGGGCCTGACCCACGTCGAGGAAGGCACGAGCGACACGCCGCTGCACGCGATCATGATCGAGCTGAAGCAGGACGCGCCGATTGGCGACGATCCGTCGGCGGATCTGCCATCCGGCTTTTCCGCGGGAAGGCGCGAAGCAGCTTCTGGACAACGATCGGGTCCGCGTGTGGGACTACGCCTTCACGCCTCACCGCGTCGGGCCGCTCCACCGTCATGTGCGCGACGCCGTTGCCGTATGGGTGGAAGGCGGCACACTGAGGGCCACGCCGCGGGACGGCGCGTCGAGAGTCAACACGCAGACGAAGTTCACGGCGACCTATTCCATGCGCGGCAGCGTGCACACGGAAGAAGCCATCGAAGGCGCACCGCACGCCTATGTCTTTGAATTGAAATAGGTCCGATTGGCCGCGCGAACCACTTACATCGCGTGTCGTCGCGCACTGTTGACCGATCCGTCTTCGATCCAGCGTGACTCGATTTCAACCACAACTGGTCATCAAGGCCCCACCGTCCGCCGCGCGAAGACGTGGCGAGGTCCAGCTGGTCGCGGCGCCGCGTCAGGTCTCGGCGGTGTTGCCTGCCAGCTCGATGGCTTTGTCATACGCTGTGCGCGACTCCTGACTGCGGCCCAGCCGGCGCAGCAGGGCGGCGCGGGTCGCGTCAATCCAACAACATGGCCGCGACTCGTTGCCATGCCGCACTGGCTGAGAGCTGCGCGACAATTGGCGGAACCGCGAGGAACGCCAGGGGCACGCTCCAAAGATATGCGGCATGCACGCGCCGCCGCGTCACGAGATCGTAGATTGGTCCGGTGACGAGAAACCCCAATACGAGCAGCGCGATTACCGGTGGCTTTCCGCTGGCAAACGGTAAGCGGCTCGCGCCAGGGCCAACCAGCCCGCTCATCGTCGCCATCAGCATCAGTCGTTTATGCGTCTGCGCGTTGCGGCGGAAGTACCACCCGGCGGCGACGAGGATTGCAAAAACAAAGACCGCGTTGAGATTCAGCAGGAGGAAGCCTGCCGGATCCGGAAACTCGACGCCCGGAATGCCGCGGTGTCCCAGACGCGTGACCGTGATCGAGGTTGCCGTGCCGATGACGAGCATCAGCGCCGCGAGCACGACTCCGGCAATACCGAGCCGTCGATGGATTGCCGTTTTGCCGTTCAAGACAAGCGTCGTCTGCATGACGTAGAACGCCAGCCAGCTGGTGAAGATCGCTGCGTGCACGTGAATGATCGGCGGGAGCGCCGGTGCTCCCGACAGGATCTTCGGCAGGTACATGTTCCAGAAGCCCGCCATAATCGTCACGGACGTGACAACGGACATGATGCTGAAGAAGCGGTGATCGGCCGGACGCGTCTGGAAGTTTTGCGGGCGGGCGATGCTGCTTCGGGTTTCCGCCGCAGGTCCTGCGGTGCTCATGAGCCCTCCCGGGTTGATGTCGCGCCCGCTATTCTAAGCGCTACCGTTGTCGTAGCCGGGACGATCTCCGCAACTGATTTTCGACCCTGGTTCGTGAACGCCGCATGACCGACACCGGCTCGGCTCACGTGCGTTGCTCTCTGAAAGCCGTCTGGCTCTCACGTCAGGAACGCGAGGGAGCCGTTGTCCCGGTGGTAGCAGCGGCGCGTGATCCGCGCGCGGATACGCCGAACGCTGCAGCGGTTTCTGCTTTGTGGACGATTGGTCGCGCGTGCGCGCGGTTGTTACCAAGAACATGTTTCACAGTTGCAGCGTCGAGACAAAGACAGAGGCCCTGCCGGAACCGCCCAACCCGGTCGCACAGATTCTGGGCGTTCTGGGACCGCTTGTTGGCGGCGGAGCGCCGGCACCCGTTGCGGCCGTCGCTGGAGACTCCGACCTTGAGGCGCAAATCGCGGCCCTTGTGGACGATGCCGGCTTTGTCCTCGGCCAGCTGAAAGCGCAATCGCTGGAAGTGGAGACTCTGGTCAAGGGATTGCCGGCGCGAGTCGCCTGCACCCCTCAGACCTCGCCGAATCCCTGCACCAATGCGCTCACTGCACAGAGCAGGCTGGACACGCTCGCGGAGGATTTGCAGGGGACTCCGCAGGCGCCGATCGCGTCGACAACGCTGTTAACCGCGCGGGCTGCGGAGCTTACGAAGACGCTGACCGCTCGTATGACGCAGCCCAAACCGGGCGACGGCCCCTGGCTTAAGAACGCCTTCGATCGCCTGCGTTGGGCGCAGGAAAACATCGAGTACGCCGGTGACCGCCGACAGGCGCTCATCAAGGCGCGGGATGCGCTCTTGGTTGTCCGCGAGCGAATCATCGGCTTCACGCCATCGACGCAGGCTGGCTTTCCGGTGAGCCCTGCAGGCAATGCGCGGACGGTGGTGACAGTCACGTGCGTGAACGTAGTGACGCAACAGCCGGCGATTTATACAGTGGAGGGAACGGGCGCTGCCGCCACCATCAAGGGCGAACGCCTGGCGCCCGTATCCGCGGCGATCGTGTTTCGCAACAAGCCCTGGGCGACCGTATCTGGCGGCCTACTCTACTCTCTTGTCGACAAACGGGAAGTCGGCGTGGCGGCGTACAAGACCGGAACGGACGCCGCGGGCGTTGTGACGTACGAACGTCGAGTGACGGAAACCAATAGTGCCGCCAGCCAGGTGGTTCCCTTCAGCTTCTTCAACGTCGTCATTCCGGGTCTAAACGGCCGCAACTACTACGGCGCGGGGAGCGTCGGATTTGGTCTCAATCTCAACAACGGTCCTAAGAATTTGGAGTATTTTATCGGCGGCGCCATCGGTATTGGACGCTTCGTCGTCATCAATGTCGGGCTCCACCTGGGTACCCGCATGGAGCCCGACAACAGGTTTGCGATCGGCGATGTTCTGCCCGCGGCGTTAACGGCGTATACCGACACGCCGGGATCGACAGAACGGATTGGCCGTTGGCGTTTCATACGGACTGCCTCTGCCAAAGTGAGCTTTCTTCTTGGTTACCCTTCCTTTCACCGGCGTCAGGCAATCACCCCACATGAACTGGTGCTGGGCGGCAGTCACGGCCGGCGTCTTTAATTTCTACAAGCGGCCCCAGTCGGTTCGGATGTGCGACGTGGTGTCGGCTGTCCGTGCGGAGCCTTGCTGCGATCCGGTACCGCCAGGTTGCGAGAAGCGTGCGGCGCTCGATAAATCCCTTCAGCGTATGGGCGTTCTGGGCTCTATGCAGCCGGGTGTCATTGCTCTGCGTAGCACCAGCGCCGGGCCGTCAATTGAAACCGAGATCACAGCTGGTCGGCCAGTAGGCGTCGGTCTCACCTTCGGCTTGATGGATCATTTCTGCGTGATCTTCGGCTTCGATCCGCAGTCGGGGAGCCTTGCTCTCGCGGATCCATTCTTCGACAACGCCATCGGCATCGGATATACGGAGTTGCGAACCGACTACCGGAACGGCGGGCGCTGGATAGCCACGTATCTCACTTTACCGCCGCAGGCCTGAACGACATGTTCACAGCAGCAAGGCCGCCGGAGGCCGAGAAAAGGACCATTCGTCGCTACGCTCGTAAGGCAATCTCGGCGGGTGCCGTGCTCACATTCTCGTGCCGGAAGTACACCCTGCCATTCAGATGGAAGAGCGACGGAATCAGATTTCTGAAGCCGCGGTTCGTGGGTTGGCAGCACCTCGTCGCCGGTGCTTCAGAGGCGATGCGGATTTCAACCAAGAAGCGTGGAAGGCGCAACGCCGTCGTGTGCATAAGCCAGGGGCCTTTTACCAAGGCGGCTGAGGCTGCCATCGTCTCTCTCGAGAAGAACCGGCGTTTGTCGCGCAAGCGTTTTACCGTTGCCTCGCTCTCCGTCTCCGCGCTCATGGTGCAGGCCCTTTGGCTGCGCGCGGCGCGAGGCGACCGCTTCTGGATATTGGAGCCTTCGCACAGGGCGGCCACGCGCAGCCGTGTGCTCGACGCGCCGCCAGTTCGATACCTCATTGCGTCGCGTGTTTCGTGCCCTCGCGGAAGACATTGCGGCGGTCGAAGCTCGCCTGAGCGCCTCTGACGACTAGCGCAACACATCGCTCGTGACAAAGACACGGCGGCAGTGCTCGATTGGTCAGAATGGCATGAGGTTCCCGTTGGCGGCGGAGGAGTGCGGATGTCGGCAAAGGCGAGGCGACACTCCTCGAGGACGCGGTCGGCAATCAGAGCGTTGCGGGAGAGTTTAGCCGCGGTCCCTTCGGCCACCAGGGTCTTCACCGTACCATCCGCTACCAGGCGGGTCGCGTGGGCGACCCAGGCTGTAGGATTCCGATGGCCTGTACGCAAGCGCGTAGGCGGCGCCGTTGAAGTCCTTGAGGTGTTCGGAGAACGAACAGCAGTTGGCGAATGTTGAGCGGCTTAGCCGACGCCGACGCGGGTGCGAGTCTTGGCCATTTGACAACCGCCCGACGATATTGGAGGGGAAGTCCACGGTGAACGCGGTCGCACCGTGATGCCCGCTTTCTCCAACCGGGCCCCAGCCGGTTGTCCGGTAAATCGGCAGAGGCCCTAAGCATTTCTGTCGATCTACCACCGGCCGATGACAGGCGGAGGCGGCGGCGTCAAGTGGTTGGAAGAGTCGAGGACCGAATCGCACTCAGCGGAAGCGTTCGCACAAAACCCGCACAAAACAGTCGTCTCGCCACGAAATGCGAACGCCAGAACCTTCCCCAGATTCGGTCTAACAGGTTGAATCGAGATTGATTAGGGAGTTGGCTGGGAGGCAGGGATTCGTGCCGAGAACGGCGAGCGTGAGCGAGCCGGTCGAAGCCTAGAACCGGGCCGACCAGTCGCACGAGCGAGCTTGAAGAAGTGAGCGAGTGTGGCTGGGAGGCAGGGATTCGAACCCCGATACCGTGGTCCAGAGCCATGTGTCCTACCGTTGGACGACCTCCCAGTGCAGTCTGCGCGCTGCGTTAGGCGGGAACTTTCGATTATAGCGCAGCAGCCAGCACTGGGCCGTCCAGTCAAGGGTCCGATCGAATCGAGAACGATCTACGGCAGACTGTCAGTCCCCATCATCTGCTCGGGGTTCGAGCTCGCGACAGTCTGTTCCTCATTGGTCTGGCTCGTCGGCTCCGCCGGCGACTGCTCCTGCTTCCGTCGATGGCTCGCCATGCCGCCCTTGCGTCCGGCCTCGCGCGCCTCTTCACTCGTCCATTCGTGAGCGGTGCCCTTCTGGTGCGCCGCCTTGCCGCCTTTACTGGCTATCTCGCGCTGCTTGCCGCGATCCATCGATGCAAATCCGCGATCTTCTTTGGCCACGTTAACCTCCCGGCACCCAAGTGCTACAAAACACTCGGGCTGCAACGGATGTGCCATAAAACGCCGGTAACTCTCAGCAATGAAAGTACTTAGGAAAGCGTTTTCACACTCGATGGTTCACGAGGGTTCGCGAGACGGAAAACTGTCGCCACAGGCGGGCAACCTCTGCCTGCTCAGTCACTTCGCGGTGGGAAAAATAAAGGAAGGTTTAGGAACGCGAGGCGCCTAGGAGCTCAACCATTTCGGTGACACGACGACGAACCTCATCGGGACCGAGCAGGGCGAGCACCTCGAAGAGGCCAGGACTTACTGCTTTACCCGTGACCGTTACACGGATCGCGTGAATCAGTACAGCCGCCTTCACACCCCGCGCCTCGGCTGTCGCACGCAGCGCCGCTTCCACCGACGCCTCATCGAAGTGCTCGAGCCTGGCGAACGCCGCGTCGAGCGCAGCGAGATGCTCGCGCATTCCCTCGATCCGTACGTGCTTGTCGACCGCGGCCTGGTCGTACTCGATCGCATCCGTAAAGAAGAAGCGTCCGTGCACCACAAAATCGTCGAGCCGCTTGACGCGCGGCTTCAGCAGCTCGATGACGGCGAACAACCACGCGTGCCGATCGCCGAGATACTCGTCCTTCCAGAGGCCGGCCGCGGCAAACAGCGGTTTCAGCCGGCGCGCCAGCTCGATTGGCGGCAGCAGCGCCATGTGCTGCTGGTTGAACCAGTCGAGCTTTTCCGGATTGAAGACCGCATTGCCGCCGCTGATACCTTCGAGCGCGAACGCGCGCACCAGCTCGTCGCGCGTATACAGCTCCTGATTGCCCCCGGGCGACCATCCCAGCATCGCCAGGAAGTTGAACATCGCTTCGGGCAGGTATCCCTGCCGCGCGTACTCCATCACGGACGTTGCCCCGTGACGCTTGCTCAGCCGTTTCTTGTCCGGTCCCAGAATCAGCGGCACGTGCGCGAACTGCGGCACGTCCGCGCCGATCGCGCGATACAACAGAATCTGCTTCGGCGTGTTGGAGATGTGGTCGTCGCCCCTCACCACGTGCGTGATCTTCATCTCCACATCGTCTGACACGACAGAGAGCTGGTAGGTGGGATGGCCGTCGGATCTGAGGATCACGAAGTCCTCGATGTTCGCGCCATCGAATTCGATCGGCCCGTGCACCAGATCCTCGAAGCGCGTGACGCCTGCCGGGACGCGCACGCGAACGGCCCGCGGCATGCCGGCCTTTTCGCGTGCGGCGATCTCGTCCGCGGTCAACGCACAGCAGGTGCGATCGTATTTTTCGACACCCTGTTGTCGCTTCGCCTTGAGCTCCTCCGGCGTGCAGTAGCAGTAGTACGCGCTTTCCTGCGCGACGAGACGCGCCGCCATCGCGCGATAGCGATCGAGGCGTTCGGATTGAAAGTACGGCGCGTACGGGCCGTCGACCTTGGGGCCCTCGTCCCAGTCGAGACCCAACCACCGCATGCCGTCGAGGATCCCCTCGACCATTTCCGGCGACGATCGCTCGACGTCGGTGTCCTCGATGCGAAGGACCAGTGTGCCGCCGAGGCGTCGGGCAAAGAGCCAGTTGAAGAGCGCGGTTCGAGCGCCGCCGACGTGGAGATAGCCGGTGGGAGAAGGAGCAAAGCGAACGCGCGGGATCATGGCAATTGGATGGGCGGCTTGCCGGCCGTAGCTCGCTCAGCAACCAGCGAGCGAAGTCGGCCTGCCGGCCGGAGCTCGCTCCGCAACACCGAGCGAAGTCGGCTTGCCGACCGAAGCTCGCTCAAGCAGCAGGCGAGCGAAGGTCGGTGAGGCAGGGATTCGAACCCTGGGTACAGCTTTTAGGCCGTACAACGGTTTAGCAAACCGCCGCCTTCAGCCACTCGGCCACCTCACCGCATTGAATTACTGGCGATTTCAGCGAGCTGCCATGGGGTTCCTCTTGATGGCCGCTTCACCGATCATCGCTTGCCCAACGATAGCACAGCGACGAGAGGCGCCCTCGATCGATCAATGGAACGCGCCCTCTCGCATCATCGGAAGCGCGAACTGAAACGTCGTCTGGCCGAGCCGGCTCTCTGCCCAGATGCGACCACCGTGCGCTTCCATCAGGCCCTTGGCAATGTAGAGGCCCATCCCCAAGCCGCGCGCTGATCCGGCGCGCGCGGTGGGGGTGCGGTAGTAGCGATCAAAGAGCTTCGGCAGTTCCTCGGCGGAGATGTCCGGCCCCCGGTTCGTGACCAGTACGCGCACTTCGTTGTGTACTTGGCGAACCTCGACGTCCACCGCCGTTTCAGAATCGGAGTACTTGAGAGCGTTCACCAGGAGGTTGCCGAGCACCTGCTCGATGCGGGTCGGATCAACGCTCACTTTCGGAATCGAAGAACCGACCTGCAGGTTGATGATCCGATCGGGCGACACGACCCGTTGCTGCTCCACGGACTCACGGACCAGAACGTGGATGTCGGCCAGTTGACGCGCCAGATCCAGACGCCTGGTTTCGATGTGTGTGACGTCGGCCAGATCGCTGATCATCCGGTTCAATGTCTTCGCCGCCTTCAACGTCTGCTCGATCCCCTTGGCGAGCGTTTGTGGATCAGGGCTCTGAGCCATGTCCCGAAGCATGGTGATGTAGGTCACGATGACATTGAGCGGCTGCCGCAAATCGTGAGTGACGATGGAGGCCCACTCTTCGCGCAGCCGCTGCAGGTCTTTCAGAACGGAGATATCCTCGTAGGCGACAACGACGCCTTCCAGCTGACCGTTCAGGCGATGTACCGGGGCGATGCTGACGAGCGCGGGAACCTCGCGACCATCCGGCCTCCGCAACAGCAGCTCTTGAGTCTCGACCTTTTCTCCCCGCAGCACCCGGCGAGCCGGCCACTCTTCCCTTGGCAGCGGTTTTCCATCGATCGTGCAGACCTGACCTCTATAGTCATCGAGTCTGGCAACGGCGGCCTGGCCCACGATCTCGAACGCACGGCGGTTTGCGATGACTCGTTCGGTTCCGGCCTCGACAAAATGGACGCCGTGAGGGGCATTCTCCACGATGGTGCTGAACCTTGCTCGCTCCCCGTCCAGTTGATCCCGCAGTTGACTTTGGCGAACTGCTGCTCCCGCATGCGAAGCGAGAAGCCCGACCGCACGCTCGTCTTCGACGTTGAACTCAGGCGCGCCAAGCTTGTTTGCGAGGTACAGATTTCCGATGCTGCGGCCCTTATGACGAACCGGCACAACGAGAAGACTGCTGACCGTCGGATATTGGTCGGGACGCCAGCCGAAGGCCTGGTGTGGGCGAATGTCTGCCATCCTGACAGCTTGACCGTCAAGCGCAGGAATGCCGAGTGTCCCGATGGGCACTGGATGCCGACCGATGGCGGACTCTTGCTCCTTGGTCATGCCGCTGAAGACGACGGGCCAGAATGCCCCCTCTTCGGCGACGAAGAGCCACAGCGCGCCGTACTCCGCGCCGGCGATGCGCCGTGCCTCATCGACGATGTTCTGCAACACGGGGCGCAGCTCGAACTCGCTCGCGATGGCGAGAGTCGCGTTCCCGACCGCTTCGAAGAGCAGATGAAGCCGGTGTTCGTGTTCGTAGGCGGTGGCATTCGCGATGCCGAAGGAGAAAATGTTCGCGCAACGGTCAAGGGCGACGCGCTCCTCGTGTGTGTACTCGTGCGGAGCCTCCATGGCGAATACCAGCACCCCAAGGAGCCGGTCGCGGACAACGAGCGGCAGGGCAACAATGCTTTCGCAGCCCATTCTCGACATGAGCTCGCGGGTCAGTTCGAGAGCGGGATCAATCTCGTCGATCGAGGAAATCATCTGGGCCTCTCGCGTTGAGGCGGCCCGAGCGGCGAGCAATGGATCATCGAACGAGACGCGCGACAGTCTCTCCTTGAGATCGTCGGGGAGATTGCGGTGTCCGACCAGTTCGAGCATGGGTTGATGCTCGTCGGTCAAGTAGACCTGTGCGAATTGCGCCCCTAACGTCAGGACGGTCTCGTCAAGGACCACGTCCAGGATTCTTGGCAGGGCGAGTTCGCGCGCGACCGCCGACCCAACATGCGCGACTTCTTCCGCGAACCGGGCTCGGGTCTCTTCGCGTTCCGCGACAGCAGCGGCCTTGTTCGTCATTTCCGCTGCTCGCGACGCAGCGTCGACTGCGGTTCGTTTCCGTTTGGGGTCACCTCGGTGCTTCTCGACCATCGGGCACCTCCGTATGCGGTCATCGCCGCTTTGGCTCCCCCGAACGCCTTAGATAAACAGTCTAATATTCCTCTGACGGAGTGGTCGAGCGCGAACTCAGTCACAACGGAAAGCTCGTCCGCGGATCAGCCGCGACGCGCAGGCAGTCGAGCACCCCACGCGCCGCACCCTGGTCGCGGCAATCTCAGCGGCGGAAGCGGAAGTAGCGGTTTTCGGAAGAGGCGTCCTGAGAAGTGTAGGTCACCACGTCGACCTGAACGTTGTGGTTGTCCTGGAGGATCAGATTGCCTCCCTGGTTGCCGAGCTGGACACCGTTGCCGTCGAGCGCAATCGCCACGGACTGCCCCGGCCCGAGCGTCGTGTTGACCGGTGTCATCCGCCCGTTCTTGTCCATCAGGCGCCAGTTGGTGAGTGTCTGCGCGGTCGTGACGAGGCTCGCCAGCACGACGACCTCACGGCCCGCGTCGTTGCCACTGGGATTGATCAGCGCGCGCTCGATGTAGATCGAAGAAGAAGGAGAGGGGACCGGCACGGGCGGAGGCGTCGTCGGCCCTCCCGCGAGAATCTGGCCGATGGCAGTAGCCCCGGCCGCCGCGTTCCCCGCGGCGTCAGTCGGGATGCGTTGGGTCTGGAAGCCGAGGAACAGGCCGAGATACCGATCGGGAAACGCCAGCACAAGCCCGCCATCGTGAAAGGCGCCGTTGTCGCCAGCGTGCGAACCGACATTGCCCTGGTTCATGTGAATGTCGTGGATGCCATGAAGACCGTCGGTGTTGCCGAACTCGATGTCGATCGGCTTGTGCAGGTTCTGGTCGAACTTGGCGCCGAAGGCGTAGACCTCGCCGCCGGCATTCTTGCATTGGTCGAGATACAGCGACAGCAGGTCCTGCAGGTCGTCACTGCTCGCGCTGCCGGACGGCGGCAGCAGCCGGCCGTGCGGCCAGTCGAACAACGGCGCCTTGACGTAGTCGAGAGCTTCGTCGGCTTTCCTGGCCACCGTGCTGAACCCGGACACCTTTCCGGGCAGCGATGCCAGCAGCGGATGATCGACCAATGGGTCGACGATCCAGAACGCGACGTTTGAACCGCTGTCGGACTGCACGTTCACCGCGATCCGCCAGGGCTGGCCGCTGTTCTCGAGGACGCGAATCTGCAGATGAGGGGTCGATGTGTTGTCTTCGCGCTTGTATCGGTCCGGGCGACCTCGGAGGACGCCGTACAGGATCGCCATGGCCACCTCTCTCGATGTACACCGTTGCCCGGGAGGATCGGCGGTCTTGTGCCGGCCTCGAGCGTTTACACTCCTGACAACAGATCGAGCTCGCCGGTACTGTCGCCGAACCTCTCCACGTTCACGCCGAACTTCTCCATCAGGCTCAGCGACAGATTCGCCAGCGGTGTGCCCTTCGGATACTTGAGGTGACGATTGCCCTTGATCTGCTGGTCGCGCCCGCCGACGACCACCACGGGGACGTTGTAGTTGTTGTGCGTGTTGCCGTCGCTCATGCCGCTGCCGTAGAGCACGACGGTGTGATCCAGCAGCGTCCCGTCACCGTCCGGAACCGCCTGCAGCTTCTTGAGGAAGTAGGCGAGCGTCTCGACATGGTAGGTATTCAGCTTCGAGAAGTCGGCCATCTTTCCCGGGTTGTTGCCATGGTGCGACATCGAATGGTGCGCCTCGGGCAGCCCAATCTCGCCATACGAGCGATTGACGTTTTCCCGCGCCATCAGAAACGTGCTGACCCGGGTGATGTCCGCCTGGAACGCCAGCGCCTGGAGATCGAACATCAGCTCGGCGTGCTCCCTGAACGTCCGCGGCTCGCCGGCCGGCCGCTCCGGCACCGCCAGATCGCGATTGCTCGACTCGCCCTTCGCGATCCGCTGCTCCACCTCGCGAATCGCGTCGAGATACTCGCCGAGCTTGACGCCGTCGCGCGCGCCGAGCGTCCCGCGCAGCCGCGCAATCTCCTGCATCACGCCATCGAGAATGCTGCGATCCTCCAGGCTGCGGGCCGCGCGCTCCTCGGCGGTGTCGCCGCTGCCGAACAGCCGTTCGAACACAAACCGCGGATTGGTCTCCGCCGGCAGCGGCATCGTCGGCGTCTTCCACGACATCGAGTTCATGTAGGCGCAGGCGTAACCATGGTCGCAGGCGCCGACGACGTCGTTGCGATCGACCGCCAGTTCCAGGGATGACAGCTTGGCATCGCGAGAGATCTGCTCGGCGATGAGCTGATCGATCGTCGTGCCGGCCTGCACGTCAGCGCCTTCGGTCTGTTTCGGGTGCACGCAGCTCATGAACGCCGGAGCGGCGCGCGGGTGCTGCCCTCCGGAATCGCCCTGGTCGGTGGCCGGAAAGTTATCGAGCCCGGTGAAGACGAGCGTCCGATCGCGAAAGGCCTCGAGCGGCTTGAGAATCGGCGAGAACGCGAAGCCCACGCCTTCCGTCGACGGGGTCCAGTCGAACATGTTGGCCCCGTTCCCGCAGTAGATCGCCGCGAAGCGTGGCGCCGCCTTCGACGCCCCGGACAAGGCCGGCACCATCGCGTCGAGAAACGGCAGCGCCAGCGTTGCGCCCATGCCGCGAATGAACGTCCGGCGGGGCAACGCCCTCTTCGTGATCACCATTGGTCAATCTCCTGCACAACACCTTCAGTTCGCGCGCGCGAGCGCCATCCTCATCTGAAACGGCGTGCTCGCGACGATCCCCTGAATCAGCGCCGAAAAGCTGTAGTGCGCGGGCGCGGCGTCCCGCTTGATTCGGCGGACCGCCGGCGCATCGGCGGGTTCCAGCCCTCGCCCGAGCGCGTAGGTCAACAGCTTCTCGGTGAGCGACGTCAGAAAGTCGTCGGAGTGGCTCCGCAACACCTTGCGGAGCTCCGACCGGACCCTTGAACGACGTGCCATCGGGCAGCTTCGCCGACGCGTCAATCGGCGCGCCCGCGGCATCGAGGTCGCGCCACTCGCCGATCGCGTCGAAGTTCTCGAGCGCGAACCCCAGCTCGTCCATCTGCGCATGGCAACTCGCGCAGCCAGGATTGGCGCGGTGCTGCGCCATCTGCTCCCGCATCGGCAGAATCTTCGACGGGTCCCGTTCTTCCTTCAGGTCGGGCACGTTCGCAGGCGGCGACGGCGGCGGCGCGCCGAAAATATTCTCGAGGATCCATTTGCCGCGAATCACCGGCGACGTCCGGTTGGCGCGCGAGGTGTCCGTCAGAATCGAGCCCTGCCCCAGCAGCCCGCGACGGACGCTGTCCGGCGGCAGCGGGACCCGCCGGAATCGTTCGCCGAATACGCCGGGAATCCCGTAGTGCCTGGCCAGCCGCTCGTTCAGGAACGTGTAGTCGGCGTCCAGCAGATCCAGCACGCTGCGATCTTCGCGGATGATGCTCTCGAAGAACAGCTCGGTTTCCCGCTCGAAGGCCTGCCGAAGATTGTCGTCGAAGTGAAAGAGCACCTCCGGGCTGGGCCTGAACCCGGCCACGTTGCGGATGTGAAGCCACTGGCCGGCGAAGTCGCTGACCAGTGCCGCCGAGCGCGGGTCCGACGAGCATCCGCTTGACCTGCCGCTCGAGCACGACCGGGTTGTTGAAGCGTCTTCTTCTCGGCGGCGTTCAGCAGTTCGTCGTCCGGAACGCTGCTCCACAGGAAGAACGACAGGCGCGACGCCAGCTCCAGATCATCGATGCGATAGGCGGTATTCGGGGCGACGGTCTCGGGTTGACTCTCGAAGCGGAACAGAAACTCTCGGGCTGACGAGAATGCTGCGCAACGCCAGCTCGAGGCCCGACTCGAAGCCGCCCCGGCTCGCACCCTCGCGGTAACGGGCGAGCGGCACCTGCAGATCGTCGTCCGTCACCGGCCGCCGATAGGCGCGGCGGGCGAGACGTTGCGATGATCGTGCGGGCGCAGCGGCGCCTCCTCGGCGGCGACGCGGGCCGGCAGACGAGCAAGCGGCGGCGGCTCGGCGAATCGTTCGCCTCGCATCGGCCGCGTCGAGCGCGAGGCGGGCCTGCCACGCCGAAGCCGCGCAAGGCGGGATGATCGTCACGCTCGAAATGCCAGGCTCGCCGTTGGTCGCCCGGTACGGATCGCGACGCAGGTACGGGTCGAACAGATCTTCGACGAATGCGGTCGTCTTCTGGACGAAGTACACCTGCACCAGGTGAGAGCCGGCCTTGACGGGCACGCGGAACTGCAACGCCTCCCGGATTTTCTCGGTGCGCTCCTGCCCGCGGACATTCGCGAGATCCGGCCCGCCGACCATCGACGTCCAGACCCTGGCGCGGTCGAGGCTCACGTCCAGCTGCTGCGGCTCCGCGGTGATCCCGATGATGCCGCCGTCCGCTCCGCTTTCCTTCAACTGCAGCTCGAACAGGTACTCGCCGTCGACGGGAAAGTAGTAGCGAAACGTCGAGCCGCCCCGCGACCCCCACGGTTGATCGTCGCTGAAGCGGATGCCCTGGTTGCGATCGGTCGGCACGAAGACGGTTTCCGGCGCAGCGAGCCGCGCAGGTGGCCCAGCGCCATCTGGCTGATCTTGGCCGCCGCTTCCAGGTATCGCTCGGTCAAGGCCGGCGACAACGACAGGGCGTCGGCGTTGTTGTCGAACCCGTAGGCGGCGTTGTCTGCCGGCAGCAGCGCGGCCGGATCGATCTCGAGCGCGAGCAGGTCGCGGATCGCGTTGCGATATTCGACGCGATTGAGGCGATGCAGGGTGGGCCGGCCCGGGTTGGGATGCTCCGCGGCGGCGCGATCGAGTCCCGCCTCCAGCGACGACGCGACGCTATCGGCCAGCGCCTTGTCCGGCCGCGGACGTCCGGCCGGAGGCATCGCGCCCGTTCGAAGCTTGCGCACGACCTTTTCCCACGCCTCCGCGTGCTCGCCCACCTGCGCCGGATCCAGCGCGTCGAGCGCGAGACCGGCCGTCTTCACGCGCTGGTTGTGGCAGGTGACGCAGTACTTGTCGAACACGGCGCGAGGCGGCTGAGGCGATGCGGCCGTCCCTTGAACGCCACGGGCAGCGGGCGCGGCGACCCATACCATTGCGGCGATCAATCCGCCTGCGCATCCGCCTGCGAAGATTCATCGCAGATCCTTCTCGGGGATCGCCGCCGCACACGGAGGCGGGCACTTCATTTCCTTGGCGCCCAGTTTCCGCAGCAGCGCCGCCGTCTGCGGCTGGGCGGCAAACGAATTGCCGTACTCCACGCCGTCGGCGACGATCAGCGGCGTCCGCCCGTCCTTCGCGACCACGTCGAGCTTCGCGCCCTTGTCGAACAGGTACTGCACGACGCTGTTCGCGCCGCGATACGCCGCCGCGTGCATCGCGGTCTCGCCGAGGTCGCTGACGTCGTTGACGTCGGCGCCCTGTTCCTCGACCAGCAGTTTGACGGCTTCGAGCACCTGACTCTCGGACGCGCGGTCCTGGTTCGAGGCCCACGCGATGCCCGCCGCCGCCATCAGCGGCGTGATGTTCTCTTCGGTGCCGATCGTGGGGTCCGCGCCATACGCGAGCAACAGGCGCATCACCTCGACATCAGCCGACTTGGCCGCCAGGAGAAACGCGGTTGCGCCGGCCAGGTGCCGGCGATACCTCGCGCCGGACCACCGCGGTTCCTCCATGCTGATGCGGCCGTTGACGTCGGCGCCGTGCGCCAGCAGCGACTCGATGACGCGCAGGCGATCGAGCTTGCACCGCGATGAACTGATCGCTGAGGTGCCAGTTGGCGACGTGAACAGCGGCGTGCAGCGGCTTGCCAAAGATATTGCCGCGCGTCACGCCCTCGGAGTCGCGCTCGTTGTTCGTGAGCTTCCGGTATTTGAGCTCCATCGGCCTGGCGCGCACGCCCTGCACCGTCAGCTCGGTCGAGCCGCCCTCGACATTCGGATCGGCGCCCTTGTCGAGGAAGAAGTCCACGAGATCCTCGTGGCCGTTGATCACCGCGACGAGCAACGGCGTCGCGCCATCGGGTCTGGCGGCTTTGACGTCCGCGCCCGCCGCCACCAGCGCGCGCACGGCGGCCAGGTCGCCTTGCCGCACCGCAAACAGGAGGGCGGTCGCGCCGCTGTTGGAACGAGCGCGGATGTCCGCGCGGTGATCGATCAGCGCTTGCACGACCGGCGCCGTGCCCCGCGGCAGCCGCCCACATCAGCGCCGTCTGCCCGTTCCAGGTTTCCTTCGCGTCGACGGCCGCGCCCGCGCTCAGCAGCACCTTCACCGCATCCACGTTTCCGGAGCGCGCCGCGAGCATCAGCGGCGTCTCTGCCGCACGCACAGAGCGGTTCGGATCGGCGCCGCCTTTCAATAACTGATCGATCACGGCGGCGTTGCCGTTTCCGGCAGGCGAGCGCCAGCGGTGTCACGCCGTAATTGTTCGGGCGTATCGACCTGTGCGCCGGCGCTTGAGCAGCAGGGCCGTCGTGTCCGCATCGTCCCGGTAGGCGGCCCAGTGCAGCGCCGTCGCGCCGTCACTCTGCGGCGCGTTGACGTCAGCATGCGCTCTTCAGCAGCGCGAGGACGGCTTGCGTGTCGCCGCGCTGCACCGCATCAGCAAGCAAGGCTTCAGCGGCGGCGGCGCCGGAGCGGCGCCGGAAGTGGAAACGCCAAGCAGCGCGGCGAGCCACAGCCCGCGCAGGCATCGCATCCGCATGGCCAGCTCTTTGACCTCGGTGGATCCTACTATGCCGGCCTCGGACGAGCCGAGGCTTTCTGCGGCCGAGACTGCGATTTACAGGGACGAGGTGCTCACCTTCAACCGACTGTTCAAAGCCATGCGGCCCGACGCGCAACGAGCCGTGCGGGCTGGTGGCGACCTGCTCAACATCGCCTTTTCCCGGACGCCATCGCAGACGCTGACGTCGTCCGCCGAAGCGGCCAAATTCCGTGATGAAGCCTTCCAGGCAGGCTTGCCCGCGCGGTCTCTCCTTGCTTGGCGACCCGATCGCGCCTCGCGCTCCCGGTTCACCGAACAACTGAAATTCGGGAGACCGGGCGCGATTCCGGATGTCGTGCTCACCGTCGCCAGCGACGATGTCAACGCGCTGCAGGAAGAAGTAGATCACCTGAAGGCAACGCTCAAGATGATTCCGGCACGACGGCGTCCGGCGGGAGTGGCTTGAAGCTGGTCTTCGATCAGCGCGGCAATACGCTTCCTGGAGCGCTGGGGGCCACGAACACTTCGGGTTCAAGGACGGAATCTCCCAACCCGCCGTGCGGGGTCGCTTGTCCGAGGCCCCCGACGATTTTCTGACGCCGAGGTACGTCGATCCCGCGGACCCGCGCGCGAAACTGTTGTCCGCGCCAGGCAGCGTCCTCGTGTATCCGGGACAGTTCGTGTTCGGGTACGAGCGTCAGGACGCGATCGGCGACGGCTGCGATTGCCCTTCGACCCTAGCGTCGTTCCCGCATGGGCAAAGAATGGATCGTACCTGGTCATTCGGCGGTTGAGGCAGGACGTCAAAGCCTTTCGCGACGCGATGTCAAAACAGGCGAAGCAGCCTCGCGAAGGAGCAAGGGTTCAAGGGCCTGTCCGCCGCCACGCTTGCGGCGAAACTCGTCGGACGATGGCCGAGCGGCGCTCCACTAGCCCGATCCCCTGAAGCCGACGATGACGCATTGGGAAAGAACGACTTCGCCAACAATCATTTCGCCTATCAGGACGACACGACGCCAGTGCCGTTGAAGAACGCGCCGCCCCACAGGCCAGACGACTTCGCGCAGTCGCGTGCGGACCTGTTCGGATCTATTTACAGGGCACCCAGGCCACTGCACCGCCGGCGCCTATGGATTCGCAGAGCTTTGCCGCGTCACCCATCGCCTTCTCGAAATCGGCCCACGGCACTGGACGCCCGTGCACGGGCGCGATCGTGGACACGTTCAGGCTCATGCGCTTCACCTGATTCCAGAAGCTGGTCATCGCCGGCTTCGGCGGGCCGGTGTGCGGTTCGTGCGTGTCGAAGAGGTTCGCCTCGAAGGCGATGCGCTCGGCGGGCAGATACGCCATCAGCATGCCCGACACGTGCGCCAGCGGCTGCACGTAGTACACACGCAGGATGCGTGTGTTGTCGGTGATGACGTAATTCTCCTGAACCGCCTCGTAGTTATACCCTTCCGCCAACTCGGTCGGCGGCCACAACGACAGGATGTCGGGCTTCATCGTCCTCGGCGTATACGTGAGGATGTCGTGATTCATGAAGTCGACGTTCGAGAAGTGCATGACGACGGTCGCGCCGATGTGGTTGTAGCTGCGAATCCCTCCGATGTGATCGAAATGGGGATGCGAGCTGATCAACCAGCGGATTGGCTTGTTGGGCGCGAGCTTCACGATCTGCTCGATGACCGCGAGGCTGCGTTCCTCGCTGCCGGGTGCTTCGAACACGGCGACGAACTTGTCGAATTCGATCATGTAGCTGTTCGCCGGTCCGCCACCCAGCCGGTAGACGCCGGCGCCGAGGCTGTCGACGGTGACGGTATTGGGGAACGGCGCCTGCGTGACAGACGCGGGGACCGCGACCGGATCAGGACAGACATTCGGCTCGACTGTTGGAAACCTGCCGCCGTACGCGTTGTGGCCGGTGCTCTTGCTGTAGAACTGCCAGTTGTCGTCCCAGCCCTGGTGCGAGTGCCACACCGTCGGCCACTTGACGCCGCCGACGCTCACCTGGTCCGTGGACTCGTGCTCGATGTTGAAGTCGCCCATCGCGTTTTCCGAAACGGTTGTCTTGATGCGCTGGATCTGATTTCGCGAATTGATCGTGGCATCCATGCGGTACTTCCCGAGCACCGTGATCGCGACAACGTGCACCTTTTCGGGCGCGACGACGTTTCCGTCGCGGCCTTTCTCGATCTGCTCCCATCGCCAGATCGCCCTGGGGTTCGCGCCGGGCATCCGTGCCGCCTTGATGAATCCGGGCGGGTTCATCCACACATCCAGCTGGTACCGCTCGGCGTCTTCGGGCGAAGCGGCCACCGGAGGACCGTCGCCGTCGATCGACCACGAGTACTTGCCGTTGGTCAGGTGCGTTTGCCGGAGGTTCTTCTGCGTCGGCGTTCCGTCCACCCATCCGAGGCCGTACTTCCACGATGCGGGATTCAGGCCCGGCTTGCGATCGAAGGTTTCCTTGCTGGTTCCAGTTTCCCAATTGATGGTGCGGGTGTAATTGGCCAGCGCGTCGATGCGGGGCCAGTCGACGTTGACGGCGTGTTCGAACGTCTGGCCGACGGCGCCGCCGTAGCCCGTGCCCGAGAAGGTGACGCACTTGAAATTCGCTTCGCCGATTTCCCTGGCTGCCGCGGCGAGGATCGGCGCCGGATCGACGAAGCCCGGCGGGAATTGCTGCGCGGGTGCATGGACGCCCAGCAGCGCGAGCAGTATCAGCACAACGCCGTTTCGCTTCACACAATCCTCCCGCGCACGCTCAACGTCCGAGGCCGCATGCCGCCACGTCGCCGGTCTGCAGTCCGCGTTTCAGCGCCGCCACGCGATCCGCCGACGAGCCGTGTGTGAACGAGTCCGGGACGACCCTGCCCTGACTCTCCTGTTGCAGGCGATCGTCGCCGATGGCGGCAGCCGCCCTGAGTCCTTCCTCCGCGTCGCCCGGCTCGAGCCGATTGCGCCTCGCCGCCGCATACCCCCACACGCCCGCCAGACAATCCGCCTGGAGTTCCTGGCGCACCGACTGCGCATTGGCGCCTCGACGCGACAGCCCGCCGCCTCTCGCCAGATTGCCTGTCAGGTTCTGGACGTGATGGCCAATCTCGTGGGCGATGACGTAGGCCTGCGCGAAGTCTCCAGGAGCACCGAACCGCCGGTCGAGCTCCCGGAAGAAACTGAGATCGAGATAGACCCTCTGATCGCCCGGACAGTAGAACGGACCTGTGGCCGACCCCGCCTGGCCACATGCTGAGTCCACGGCGTCTGAGAACAGCACGAGCACGGGCTTCGTGTACTGCTGTCCCGAACGCTCGAAAATCGCGGTCCACGTATCCTCGGTATCCGCGAGAATTCTTCTTGGCAAATTCGCCGGCGGGATCGGAACCCGGTGGTCCGGCAGGCGTGCTGGCCGGTGGCTCGCCGCCTGTGCTCACGCCCGAGTCGTTGAGGAGTTGACTCGGGTCCACGCCGAGGAAGTAGCTGATGACCAGCAGCAGGATGACGCCGCCGATGCCGAGCCCTCCGGCACCGCCCGGCCGAAACCCGCGGCCGCCCATGCCGCGGCGATCTTCGACGTTCTCACTCTCTCGCGCGTCGTCCAAACGCATGGCGGACCCTCAGTAGTGACCGAGCGCTGGCGTCATTCTACGCTCCGGCGGGCGCGCGCGGGATTCGTGGATAATCCGATCATGCTGCCACGATCGATCGCGCTCCTGATTTTTGGTGCCCTCGCATTCGTTTCGTCCAGCCCGCGCGCAGGACGACCCAAACTGGACCCGATCGTTCCCGCCGTTCCGGATCATCGGCAACATCTATTGGGTTGGTTCGTACGATCTGTCGAGCTATTTGATCACCACACCGCAGGGCCACATTCTGATCAACACCGGCGTCGGTGACACGGCGCGCCAGATCAAGGCAAGCGTGGAACAGCTCGGCTTCAAGCTCGCCGATACCAAGATCCTGACCACGACCCAGGGACACTTCGACCACGTCGCCGGCCTGGCGGAGTTGAAACGCATGACCGGCGCGCGGGTCGTCGTCTCCGAGCCAGAGAAGGCGCTGCTCGAGTCCGGCGGCAAGCTGGACTTCCGCTTCGGCGACACCCCGGGAGCGCAGTTCGAGCCGGTCAAGGTCGACAGCACGTTCAAGGACAACGACACGATCTCGCTCGGCGGGACCGTTCTCACCGCGCATCATCATCCCGGTCACACCAAGGGCTCGACCAGCTTCACGTTGAACGTACAGGAAGGCAGCAAGACCTACCGCGTGGTGATAGCCAACATGGCATCGATCAACCCTGGCGTCACCGTCAGCGGGATGGCGAAGTACCCCGGCATCGCCGACGATTACGCGCGGACCTTCAAGGCGCAGAAGGACATGCCGATCGACGTCTTTCTCGCATCACACGCGTCGCAATTCAAGCTGCACGAGAAATACCAGCCCGGCGACGCGTTCAATCCTGATCGATTCGTCGATCCAAAGGGCTTCAAGGCCGCGGTCGAAGAGCTGGAGAAAACGTACCGCGATCAGCTCGCTCGAGAGCGGGCGCGCAAGTAAGTCGATACGTGCCTGGTTCTCTTGCGCTACCGGTCTGATGACGCGTTGGGAGCGCCTAGTCGCGCAAGGTCCGACGGCCAGTTGAAGATCAGCGCAAGGTGCTGGCTTCCGCGGGAGCGCAGCATCAGGAAATGCTGTCCGTCCGGCGTCGCATCGAAGACCGGCACCAGGTGAGTCTCGCCGCCCGTCGGAAACAGCACAACCGGCTTCGAGACGGCGAGCGAGCCGCCCTGCGGAGTGACGGAGACCGAGGACACGCCGTCCGGCGCGACATAGAAAATCTCGCGGGTTTTCGACCACACCGGCATCTCACCACCGCTGCTCGACACCTGGATGCGCTGATCACCCTCGGGAAAAGGCCGCACGTAGACTTCCATGCGGCCCGATTCGAATGACTCGTACGCCAGCCACCGGCCGTCCGGGGAAAAGCTCGCGCCAAGTCCCCAGATCCGGCTCGCGAACAGCGGGCGCGGCGGCGCCGAGGCGTCGGGCGGCATTCGAAAAGGTTTCCGGTCGACTCCCGATCCCTCGCGAACACCAGGGTCGACCCGTCGGGCGACACCGCCAGCGGGAAGGTGGACTTCGTCGCTGCTCGACAACCGCTTCTCTTCTCCAGCGCCGTCGGCGCGGCGAGACCAGAGGTTCCACCCTCTCGCTTCGCGCGACGATGCATAGATCAAACGGTCGTCGCGACTGCTCCAGACGGCAGGTAATGGAAACGTGCCGGACGCGACGCGCGAGGCGGAGCCCCGCTGGAGGTCGTAGACCAACAACTGTCCAGGCGCCAACCCGAACTGACAGCGAGCCGGCGCCGTCCGGAGAGAGGCGACGCCGGCCGTCGGCCGATAGCCGCCGCCGCTCTGGACGGGTGACACCATCGACGTATTCGTCTCGGCGAGCTCGGCGATCTTCTCGACCGTGCCCGACCTGGACACGCGCACGAGATCGACCGGCGCTTCGTCGGGGCGGACGAAGGCGAGCGTTCCGTCGCTGGCCAGGCTCGGGGTCCTGCCGCGGGGAACGACGAGCATCGGCGCACCGGTCGTTTCCAGGCGTTGCAACGAGAATGGCACCGCCCAGATCCCCGGGTTCGTGGTTTCGCGTTGGTAGAGCAAGTGGCCCGTCGGCGAATAAACCGGATATCGCAGGCTTTCTCCGGGAATCTCGAGAAGCACCTTCCGCGTTCCGCCCGCCAGTACCGCGATCATGTCTGGCTGCCGGTTTCGGCGGTGTACGGTGAAGATCAATCCGCGGTTGTCCGGCAGAGCAGCGATCTCGTGAAAGTCGGTCTCGTCGCTCCGATCGAGCGCGAGCATCTCGCGTCCGGACCGCCGCCGGCAGCCGGTAATGTCCACAGCCCAATCGTGTCGCTGCCCGCGAACACCACCTGGCCGTCGCTCGTCCACACGCTGCCTGCCGATCCCGCGAGGTCCGCGGGTACCGGACCGAGCTCGGTGGGTGGCCCGCCTTCGGTGGAAACCTTCCAGGCGCGCCCGCGCCGGATGTAGGCCAGATGACGACTGTCCGGCGACCACGATGGGTACGCCACATCGTCGCTGTCGGGGAGCTCGGTTACGTCGAGGCTGTCGAGACGGCGGACGCGGAGACGGCCGGCGGCGACGAAGGCCACGCGCGATCCGTCGGGCGAAATCACCGGCGCCCGGCCGCTGTTCGCGTCCAGATCGGAGATCGCCAGATCGACCTTTCGCACTTCGCTACGCGCCGTCTGTGTTGACGGACGCGCCAACCAACCTCCGGCAAAAAGCGCTGCGCCCGCAGCGACGGCCGTGGCCAGCGTTCGCCACCCAGGCCGGCGAGCCTGCGCGGGCACGACCGGTGAACCTGGAGCGCCGGGATTCTCGAGGACGACTCGCGCCTCGCCGATCGCCTGCAGGCGCCGGCGCGGATCGCGGTCGAGGCACCGGCGCAGAAGACCGCGTACGGACTCCGGCGTCGCCGGTGGAATGGCACGCCATTCGAGCTCGCGCGTCAGCACCGCTGCGACGGTGTCCGAGATCGTGTCGCCATGAAACGCGAAGCGGCCGGTCAACATCTCGAACAGCACGACGCCGAACGCCCAGATATCCGCGCGCCTGTCGACCGCCTTGCCGCGCGCCTGCTCGGGCGCCATATACGCTGCCGTCCCGAGGATCACGCCCATCCCCGTCATCGCCGCGGGACTCGCCATCGTCGGCGAGTGGAGCGGGTCGTGCGCGACGGTGGCTCCGCTGGTCAGCGCGCCGCTGCTGTCGCGACCGGCGGGATCGAGCGCCTTGGCGAGGCCGAAGTCGAGCACCTTCACGGTGCCGTCAGATCGAAGCTTGATGTTCGCGGGTTTGAGATCGCGATGGACGATGCCGGCATCGTGCGCGGCTTCGAGGGCCTCCGCAATCTGCCGCGCGATGGGCAGCGCCTCGTCGAGCGGGATGGCGCCGCGCGTCAAGCGCTGGGCCAGGTCCTCGCCTTCGACGAGCTCCATGACGAGCGCCCGGGTGTCGCCCGCGCGCTCGAAGCCGTAGACCTGGGCAATGTGCGGGTGGTTCAGCGACGCGAGCGTCGTCGCCTCGCGCGCGAAGCGGGCCAGTCGATCCGCGTCCGTCGCCACCGCCGCCGGCAGGATCTTGATCGCGACCGAACGTCCGAGCGTCGTGTCGCGGGCGCGATACACCTCGCCCATTCCGCCAGCGCCGAGCAGCGCGACGATCTCATAGGGCCCGAGACGAGTACCGGGGTCGAGGCTCATGAAGCGGGAAGGACGCGCCACGATAACACGTCCTGCCGCATGGCGCTGGGAGTCCGAGCGGGCGTCGTCATCGGGAGGTGCTGCGCGAGGTTGCGCGCTGAGCCTTGGTTGGCGATCAGCTGCCGACCGCTGTCGCTCGTCACTCGTGCCGTACGGCGTCCATCGGATCGATCGACGCCGCGCGGCGCGCGGGAGCAAGACACGCCATGACGGCGACGGCCATCAGCAGGAGGGTCACCGCGGTCAGGATCAGCGGATCCCGCGAGCTTTCGGTCAACCACTGCGAGGCGACTTTGTCGAAGACCAGGCACAGAACGACGCCCGCGAGGAGTCCCGCGCCGACATTCCACGACGTCCCCGACAGCACGATGCGCACGACGTCGCGGGCTCTCGCGCCCAGCGCCAGGCGGATGCCGAACTCGCTGGTTCGCATCGCGACGCCGTAGGACACGACGCTGTAGAGTCCCACCGCTGACAGCGCCAGCGCCAGCATCGAGAAGATCCCGAACAGGTTCGCGACCAGCCGCTGTTGCGCGTACTCGGGAAGGTTCGTGATCCACCCCTGAAGATCCCGGACGCGGCTGACCTGCTGTTCGCGATCGACGCGAACGAGCTCGGCGCGCACATCGCGCAAGATGGACAGCGGCGCCACGCGCGTGCGCACCAGGATCTGCGTGAACATGCGCATCTTCAGCGTATACGGCACGTAGAAGGCCGGCTTGATCGGGTTGCGCAGACCGTCGTTGCGCGCGTCGGCGACGATGCCGACGATCTGGAGCCATCCATCGGCTCCCGCCGCTGCGGGCGAATACGGCGGTTCGTCCTTCAGGTTCGCGAAACGCAATTGATGGCCGATGGCATCGCCCTGTGGCCAGTACTGACGGGCCATCGTCTGGTTGATCACGGCCAGGGGCGCCCCTCGCACCATTTCGTCGCGGCTCCAGGTGCGTCCTTGCGCCACAGGAATATGGAGAAGCGGGAAATACTCGGGGCTGATGAAATTCAAGCGAGCGACCGGCTTTTCGAGCGCCGTGTTGCCGAGAATCTCGATGGTGCTGTCGCTTCCGTTCGACGGCGGCGTGGCGTTGGTCGAGATCCCCGCTGAGACAACCTGCGGCATCCCGGCAATCGCCGCCCGGAGCCGCTCGAAATACTCGGAACGCTCCTTCCACGTCTGGTAGGTCCCATCGTGGACGGGGATCGGCAGGGACATCGTGTCGTGCGGGTCGTATCCGAGGTCCGCGTTCGACAGCCGCAGAAACCCTTTTCCCGCCGCACCAGCGCCGGTGAGCATCAGCAGCGTCAGCGCGACCTGGACCGCGACCATGACACGATGGATCTTTCGTCCCTGCGCACTGCCGATCACCCGGCGAGCGCCGGTCTGCGCCACGCGGCCGATGTCAGGACGCGAAAGCTGGAGCGCCGGCCAGACGCCGAACACGATCGCGGTCACGACGGCCAGGGCCGTACTGAACAGCAGGACCGGCACGTTCATCTCGATGACCGATTCGGCGGCGAACGAGTTGGTCGGCACCCAGGCCACGATCAGCGCGAGGCCCCGCCACGCGATCAACACGCCGAGCGTCGCGCCAGCCACGGCGATGACCAACGCCTCCGTCAGCAGCTGCTGCACGACCCGGATCCGTGCGGCTCCCAGGGCCGCGCGCACGGCGAGCTCCTGCTGGCGATGCGCACCGCGCACGAGCAGCAGGATCGACACGTTGGCGCAACCCACGAGCAGCAGCGACGTCACGGCGCCGAGCAGCAGGAAGAGCCTCGGCCCCATCGGCCGCGCGTACATCTCGATGATGCTGCGCAGGTTCACTCGAAACGTGTCGGGGTAGCGCGCCGGCGTCTCGGCCGCGAACTTCTGCAGGATCGGCTGCAGATCGGCGTTGGCTTCTGCTGTCGACACACCGGGCCGGATTTTGAGGCTCGTGCCGAAGTAGATGTTAGGGTCGAGCCTGACCTTGAGCGGCACGTAGATATCCGCCTCGCGCCAGCGAAACCGTGGCGGCATCACGCCGACGATTTGATAGTTCTTGCGAACGAGCTGGATCGTGCGGCCGACGACGGCGGGGTCGCCCAAGTAGTAACGCTGCCAGAACTGGTACCCAAGCACGACGACGCGCTCGGGTTCCTGTCCCGGAGGCGCATCGGCGGGGACGAGCCATCGCCCGAGGAGGGCACGCAACGCCCCAATGATTCGGTGCGTTCGGAGAGATGTACGACGCGATGACGTCTTCGGGGATATCACCATCGGTCGTCGTGAGGTTCCAGCCGTCCTCGCCCACGACACTCTCGACCGTCCGCGCCTGTCGAAGCTGATCCAGCTGCGCGCCGGTCATGCCCGGGTATCGGAACCGGCCGGCCTTGTCCGTGAGGCTGATCTGCATCATTCGATCGGCGCCCACGTACGGGAAGGGATTGATCAGGACGCCGTAGACGACGCTGAACACGGCGCTGGTGGCGCCGATGCCGAGGGCCAGCGAGAGGATCGCCGTGAGCGCAAAGCCTGGACGGCGGCGGAGTTCCCGCGCCGCATAGCGAAGATCGGCGAGGACCGAGCTCATCTCACCGGTTGGACGAGGATTCGGCCAAAAGGGTTGGCCGAACCTCGAGTCGGCTCATTTCGGCAGAATGTTGACGTTGTGCCGGAAGAAATTGTCCGGGTCGTACTTCGTCTTGATCTCCCTCAGGCGCGCGAGATTCGATCCGTACACCACGGCCGCGCCATCGCGCGCATCGTCTTCCAGGTAGTTGACGTAGCGGGTCGGCGCGAGATACGGCGTCAAGGACGCAAAGGTCTCGCGCGCCCACCTGATGCCTCGTTCTGTCTCACCCGGATCCGTCCACTGCGATGCGATGACCACGTTGAAGCCTGTCACGCGCATGGAGCAAGCCGTGGACGCTACTGGAACACGGCTCGCCGCGCCGTGGAAGTGCTCGATGATGATGTGGCTCATCGGCGATGGGCACTCCTGAAAGCCCTCGATCAGCGTGCGAATCACATCGTCGGTCAGGTCGGCGACGAATTGCGCTTTCCAATAGCTGAGAGCGGCTTTCGGGAACGCGGGATCGAGCATCCCGTTGAGCGAGGAGTACGATATGGGCCCGATCGCGTCCAGCACGGGAGGACCGAAGGCCTTGAGAGACCGGAAGGTGACGTCGCCCTGCTCGAGCGGACCGCAGTGGCTGCCAACGATCCCTACCAGTTTGGCGTTCGAGCCGTCCGGCGCGGTCTGGAGTGCGGCGACCAGCATCGCTTCGTCAGGCAAGGACGAGCAGGTATCCCGGAAGAAGCGCAGCACGTCGAGCGCGCGCGACAACGGATGGGCCACCACGCCGCCTGTGATCATCGGTCCAACGCGGTGGAGCGCGTACCGAGCGACGCCGCGATGCCGAAATTGCCGCCTCCGCCCGAATCGCCCAGAACAGATCCGGATTCGTGTCGGCGCTCGCGCGAACCACGGTGCCGTCGGCCATGACCATGTCGGCGGCTCGGAGGTTGTCGAGCGCAAGACCGTACTTCGGCATCAGCCAGCCTAGTCCGCCGCCGAGCGTCAGGCCGGCGATCCCTGTGCTCCCGACGACGCCGCCCGTCGTCGCGAGTCCATGCAGCTGCGTCTCGCGGTTGAATTCTCTCCAGAGGACGCCGCCCTGAGCGCGCGCGGTACGCGCGATGGCATCCACCTGAATGCCCTTCATCGGCGACAGATCGATCATGAGGCCATCGTCAATCGTCGCCCGGCCCGCGACATTGTGCCCTCCGCCGCGTACCGATATCGCGAGGCCGAGCTTACGGGCCAACAGCACGGCATCGACGACATCGGCGGCGCCACGACAGCGGGCGATAACCGCCGGGCGCTTGTCGATCAGTCCGTTGTGCACCCTGCGGACGTCGTCGTACTCGGGGTCGGTCGGCCGCAGCAGCCGGCCGGTGAACGATGGAGCGGCGAACGCAATGGATTCAGCAATCGATGACATGAGTGACCCCTCTCAACGAACGACAACCGTTCCGACCATTCCGGGATGAATCACGCAGTGGTACGGAAACGTTCCAGCGCTCTGGAATACGAACGAGAACTGACCGCCTGGCGCGACGATTCCCGAGTCCCAGCCAGCCGCATTTGACGTCGAAGTGTGAGACGTGGCATCGCTGTTCACCCATGTCACCGCCGTGCCTGCGGCGATATTCAGGTCCGCGGGCGTGAAGGCTCGGTTACCCAGGAATTCGGCACCCATCGGAATCGTGATGGACGACGACGGCGCGCCAGGCGGTGGCGTGGCGGACGGCGTCGGTGACGGTGAGGTAGAAGAGGTCGAGTAGTCGCCGCAGGCGACCGCGAATAGCAAGACTGCCGATACAACAGCGAGACGCAATGAATGCATCAGACCCTCCGATCTGCCTAATCTCGGGCCGTTCTCGAATATTCCGGATGAGTGGACCCGGGCAGGATCCGCAGGAAAGGCGTGCGCGTCTCGGCTGCTACGCGCGTGCGAGGCTGGTCAAAACGTGGTCGATGTCCTTGATCGTCGTGTCGATGGAGGTCACACGCCCCGCCGCATACGCACGGCCCCATCGATCCGGCCCGAGGTGTGCGCGCACCTCCAATTCCACTCGTTCGCGGAGGTCGTCCACTGATTTGTCGACGACGGTGGCGCCTGTCGATTCGCTGACGGCGTCCCGCGCGCCCAGAATCCGCGCCGCCCACGCGTGGTCGCCAGTGCGTGCCGCCGCCGCGGCGAGAGGGACCATCACGTACACGAACGCGAACTTGTCGTGGAGCTGACGGATATGTGTGAGGCTTTCTCGCACCAGCCCGATCGCGTCATGGGCGTTCCCCTGCTGCACCGCCAGGAAGGCGCGAAGATACAGCGTCCACGACAAGAACCATGGCGCCGCGTGTCGAAGCACCGACGTGGCCTCATCGAGGAGGCGCTCGGCGTGCGCGGAGTCGCCTGTCGCGAGGACGACCGCCGCCATCCCGGTCAGCGAATTCCCGAGGCCCCAGGGGAGGCCCAGCACGCGGAAACCTTCAACGCCGCGGGCGAAGTGCTTGCGGGCGGCGTCGGTATTCCCGACGGAGTGTTCAATGTCTCCCAGCAGATTCTCGGCCCGCGCGACCATCACGATGTCGCCGGTCTCCTGGGCGAGCGCGAGAGCGCGCATGAGCGCGGTGCGTGCGTCGCCCAGCTCTCCTAGCGTGTACCGCATCGCGCCCGTGCCGAGGAGCGCCCTCGATTCGACAGCCGGCGGAAGGGAGGGCCATTTCAGGATCTCGTCATACCACCGAATCCCCTCGGCCGCATGCCCGCGGATGCCCCAGAAGAAGAACAGACTCCACGCGATGTCGGACGCTTCGGCGGGGCGGCCTTGATCGATGAGCCAGGTCAGTGCGCTGCGGTAGTTCTCGAGATCGTGACGCACGCGATCCAGCCACTCGCCCTGCGCACGGCCGACGAGTCCCTCCGCGGCCAGGGAGGCTTCCGCTGCGCAATAGCGCACCAGCCCCTCCATGGCGTCATCGCGCTCGCCCGCCGTGGTCAGCTCGAGCGCGGCGTATGCACGTACGGTCTCGAGCATCTGGTACAGCGGACGGCTCGGCACGGAGCTTTCCGCTCGCAGCAGCAGGCTCTTATCCATCAGGCCCGCCGCCGCCCGGAGCGCGTCGTCGGTTTTCCCGGAGAAATCATCACGACCGGCAACCACCGCCGCTGCTGCCTCGATCGGAAACCGCCCCGGCAGCGCGCCGAGACAGCGGAAGACGTGCTGCTCGGGGAGTGCCAGGAGTTGATAACTCCAGGCGACCGTCGCATTGATCGTCTGCTGGCGTTCAGGGAGATCGCGCGGGCCAACGGTGGAGAGGAGGACGTCGTCTGTGAGTCGGCGTAGCAGATCCTCGACCGACAGCACTTTGATCCATGGCGCCGCAAGCTCGAGAGCAAGCGGCAACGCATCGAGGCGACGGCAGATCGCCGTCACAATCGGGCCATTCGCGGATGTCAGGCGAAAGTCAGGCTGCACGTCCCGTACGCGCTCGACGAACAGGCGGACGGCGGGAGAACGCACGAAATCGGTCGGCGACGTGGCGACGGTTTCCACATCCAGCGCGAGCGGCCCTACGGCGTACTGCCGCTCTCCTCGCAGATGGAGCGGGGCGCGGCTGGTGACCAATACTCGAAGCGCCGGGACCGATCTCAGCAGATCTGCGACGAGCGGCGCTGCGTCCAAGACCTGCTCGAAATTATCGAGGACCAGCAACGTGGGCTGACCATCGCACGCGAGTTGGGCGCGTCTCGGCAAGTCGAGGGCCGTCGCGTCCAACACTCCAAGGGCCTCGGCGATTGTAGACGCCACGAACACCGGGTTCCGAATCGCCGCCAACCGAACGAACAGCACACGGAACGCCCCCGCCGGGTTCGCGCGCGCGAGCTCCAGCGCCAGACGGGTCTTCCCGGTTCCCCCCAGGCCCTGTGAGCGTGATGAGACGTGTCGCGGGATCAGAGAGCCAACTCCGCAACGTCTGCACGTCGGCATCGCGGCCGAGAAAGGCCGTGAGTGCTTGAGGCAATGAGAGGTCGCGAGCCGGACCGGCGGCCGCTTTGGGCGCGCTTGCGCGGGCGCTCCCGACGAGGGCCTCACGACTGTCGCCGGTCAAGTCGAGCGCTGCGGACAGCGCCCGAACGGTGTCGACGTGGGGCCTCCGCCGTTCCCCACGCTCCAGCGCGCTCACGGCATGAACCGACAGGCCGGCGATTGTCGCGAGCTCTTCCTGCGTGAACCCCGCCGCCTGGCGAAGGGCCTTCAGTTGCGCCCCAAATGAACCCGGAGCGCCAAGCTTCATGGCCCTTCATCTTACTGCGACGCTTGGCGTTGTCCGAGTTCTGTGTTCAATCGACGATCGTTTTCGACTCCTTTATGAACCCTCGAGGCCCCGACGGCCGACGGACATTTCGGATCGGACCATCACGGCACGGCGCGACCGTGAAGGCACGTCTCCGGATCAATCAATTCGTGCTCTGTTCCTGTCAGGAGGCCAATGCGACCTCTCAGCCGCGCCACACCGTTGCACGTGAGCCGGAAGGGCGTGCGGTCTGGCTCCGCGAGCTCGTCGGGGCGAAACACCGCACGCATCAGGCCAACGTCGTCGTGAGGAGCGCCGAGCAGCGAGTGGCCTATTTCGTGCGCCAGCACGCGTCCCAGCGCGCGTCCAAGATCATGATCGTGCACGATCCGGCCGATCGAGGTGCGGCTTTTGGCCAGCACGCTCTCGGTGGCGTCGAGCGACACGCGAATCGGTCGCACGCTCGGGACATTCGGCTTGACGGACGTCAGGCCCATGACCGTGGCCCGACTTCGGCAGGCCAGGCGCGTCAATGATCCGCCGTTCGAGGATCACCTCCAGGGAGAGACCGCTCGGCGCAGCCCCGTGGGCGGGCGAATCGGTCCATTCGAGATGAACTCCGTACGGCCTCCAGAGGGCTTCGGTCTCGTTCTTGAGGTCGGCTGGGATCACTCGGGACCTGATGGAACGATCGATCTGGAGGTGGACGTTGACCACCAATGGCTCACGCACATCTGCGTGGATTCCGGCAGCGGCGCAAACGCAGACCGCGGCAAGGCAGGCCGTCAGGCTCACCGGCTGGACGCTTCCAGCCGCATCCACGCGGGATTGTCTGCCGGAGCAACAATGTTGCGCCCGCACGCGACGACAAGCGCAGCCACGGGGATCATCAGAAAGACCCGAACGTTCATCAGCGAAACTCCTTTTGCAATGGGTGGACGCTCTTCGTCCACACGTCGCTTAATCTCGGTGAGCGCTCGAATATTCCAGTGACCGGCGCGAGTCAGGATTTCTGGAGCGTTCGGGGGTCGAAGGCGGGTTGCGCGGCGCGATGCAGACGCGTTCTAGACGCCGGCGCGGGTCGACAGGGTCTTATCCACGTCCTCCAGCAGGGAATCGAGGGAGGTCTTGCGACCAGCCGCATACGCCCGGGCCCACCGATCCGGGCCCAGGCGAGCGCGCGCGCCTCGTTCAGCCTGTTCGCCCAGCTCATGCACCAACTTGAGGACGATCGTGGCCCCTGTGCTCTCGGCGACGGCGTCGCGAGCGCCCAGGATTCGTGCGGCCCATGTGTCGTCGCCCTTGAGTGCCGCAGCGGCCGCGAGAGGGACGAGCGCGTACACGAGCGCGAACTTGTCATGGAGTTCCCGGATGCGCG
Organism: uncultured Acidobacteriota bacterium; assembly: GCA_963792175.1. Lineage (GTDB taxonomy): Bacteria > Acidobacteriota > Vicinamibacteria > Vicinamibacterales > CAVVIG01 > CAWBVG01. The sequence goes on along the minus strand of CAWBVG010000033.1, from coordinate 285,131 downwards.
TCAGGCAGTCGCGCACCATCGCGATGGCGTCATCTGGGTTCCCGCGCCGCAGCGCCAGGATGCTGCGGACAAGCATCGCCCGCGTCACGAACCAAGGGCCCGCGTGCTGCAGGGCCGGCGTTGCCTCATCGAGCAGTTGTTCCGCCCGTTGAACGTCGCCAGTCGCCACCGCGACCGCCGCCATCCCGATCTGTGCGTTGCCAACGCCCCACGGGATGCCCAGCGCCTCGAACCCCTCAATGGCGCGGATGAATCGTTCGCGCGCCCCGTCCAGATTGCCGAGCGCGTGTTCGACGCGTGCAGACAGATCGTCAGCGCGCACGACCATATCCATGTCACCAGCGCCAACGGCGAGGGAGTGCGCCCGCGTCAACGCCGCTCGTGCGCGACTCAGTTCTCCCTGCGTGAACCACATCAACGCTGCTCCGACGAGCGCTCGCGACTCTGCAGCGGGTGGAACGTATGGCAGGTTCAGAATCTCCGATAACCAACGGAGCCCCTCGGCCGCATGCCCCCGGATCATCCAGAAGAACATCAACGCCCACGCGATGTCGGACGCTTCATCGGGGCGGCCCCGCTCGATGAGCCACGTCAGGACGGCGCGGTAGCTCTCGCGATCCTCCTGCACCCGCTCCAACCATTCGGCTTGCGCAGGTCCGACAAGGCCCTCTGCGGCGAGCGCGGCCTCGGCCGTGCAATAGCGCACCAGCCCCTCCATCGCGTCGTCGTGCTCGCCCGCGACACTGAGCTCGAGGGCCGCGTACGCGCGCACGGTTTCGAGCATGTGATACAGCGGACAGGTCGCGACGACGGAGTTGTCCACTCGCAGCAGGAGGCTCTTGTCGATCAGGTCGGCCGCGGCACGGAGCGCTTCATCGCTTCCCGCCAACCTATTCTCACGACCCGCGAGGACGGCTTCAGCCGCGTCAATGGGAAAGCGACCCGGAAGTACGCCGAAGCGGCGGAAGGCGCGTTGCTCCGCAGGCTCGAGTAAGTGATAACTCCAAGCGACCGTGGCGTTCATGGTCTGTTGACGCTCGGGGAGATCGCGCGGGGCCACGCTCGAGAGCAGGACATCGTGTTCCAGCCGACGCAGCAGCTCCTCGGCGGACAACACTTTCATCCACGGCGCCGCCAGCTCGAGCGCGAGTGGCAGTGCATCGAGCCGGCGACAGATCGCGCTCACCGTGCGTTCGTTCGCGGATGTCAAACGGAAATCAGGTTGCACCTCTCGAACGCGTTCCACGAAGAGCCGCACCGCGGGAGAGGATGCGGGATCGGTCGACGCACTCGGCTCCGAGTCCACCGGCAGCGCGAGAGGTCCGACGACGTACTCGCGCTCTCCGCGCAGGCGGAGTGGCGCGCGGCTGGTAATCAGTATTCGGAGCGATGCGACCGATGTCAGGAGATCCGCGACAAGCGGCGCCGCGTCCAACACATGCTCGAAATTGTCGAGCACCAACAATGTGGAGCGATCCTCGCAAGCGACACGCGCGCGCGTGGGCAAATCACGCGCGTTCACGTCCGCCAACCCGAGCGCCTGAGCAATCGCCGGCGCGACGAATCCTGGATCCCGAACCGCGGATAACGACACGAACACCACACGGGTCAGACCTGCGTTCACTGCCCCACGGACAAGCTCCAGCGCCAGACGCGTCTTCCCCGCTCCGCCTGGCCCGGTGAGCGTCATCAGCCGCATGGTGTGATCCGCGAGCCACTGCCACAGTACTTCCACGTCAGCTTCCCGGCCGATCAGAGCGGTCAGAGCCACCGGTAGCGCCACGCTGGCCAGCTCCTCGACGGCCGCGTGTGGAGCACGTGCCCTTGCAGTCGCCAGGAGCGCGTCACGGGCCGAATCCGTCAGATCAAGAGCCGCGGACAGCGCACGCACGGTCTCGACCTGGGGACGCCGTCGTTCGCCGCGCTCGAGCGCGCTCACGGCATGGACCGACAGCCCCGCAATCGTCGCGAGTTGCTCCTGAGTGAACCCGGCAGCCTCGCGGAGCGCCTTGAGCTGACTGCCGAATGATCCCGCAGCGCCAACCTTCATGCTTCTCTCATCTTACCGCCGCCCGTACGAGCGTCGTACGGGCGCTGTACAGACCACTGTGGGTGTTCATCAGCTCGCTCGGCTTCCACACTGGTGGCATGGCATTCGACCCAGACGCGAAGCGCAGTACGAATGACGGACTCACCAGCGCAGCGACTGTGCCGGCAACTGGCCAGACCTTTGAAGAGGTCGTCCTTCCCCACCTCGATGCGGCCTATCGGCTGGCGCGTTGGCTGATGCGGGACGACCCGGATGCTGAAGATGCCGTGCAGGAGGCGTCGCTGCGAGCGTTTCGATATTTTCGGACATTCGTCGGCGGAAATGGCCGCGCCTGGTTCCTCAGAATCGTGCGCAACACGTGCGCTGGCTGGCGCGGCCACCGCTTCCAAGCGTCCACCGACCTGTTCGATGAAGAGCAACACAGCAAGACTCAGCACAATGCTCGATCCTGAAACATTGCTGTTACAAGCCGATGGCCTGAGATTGCTCGAACGGGCCATGAGCAACTTGCCCGTTCGCTTTCGTGAATTGCTCGTGCTGCGCGAGTTGGAGGGCCTGTCGTACCGGGAACTCGGTGAGGTGATTGGCATTCCCACCGGCACTGTCATGTCCGGGCTCTCGCGCGCGCGTCAGGCGCTCGGGAGAGCGCTGAGCAACGAGCTCAGACTAGGTCGGCACCCCAACGAACACACTCTCTCGAGAAGAGGCAGACGCAGTACTGGTGTGACCCCTGCGGAGCGGACGAATGGGGAGGAAGCGAGCCGCGGGTGATGACGCTGCCGCTTACTCGACGAGCGCCTGCTGCACGATGGCCTTGAAGCGCTGACGGATCTGATCGGGATTCGACGGCGAGCTCTGGGTCATCAGCACTGTGACCGTTTCTTTGACGGGATCGACCCAGAAGATCGTGCCGGCCGTGCCGTCCCACCCGTATTCGCCGCGGCTCGACGGGTCGGTGGGAGCCGGATTCAGCAGGACGTTCGACGTTGGCCAGGCCCCACCCCATCGAACCGCCGCGCGCCTTCTGCACGATCGTCGGACAGCCCGTTCGCCGTCATCTGCTCCACAGTCTTCGCGCTCAGCAGGCGGACGCCGTCCAGTTCGCCTTTGTTGAGCAGCATCTGGCCGAAGCGCAGGTAGTCGGGCACGGTCGACAGCAGGCCGACAGCGCCCTCGATGAGCGTCGGACGCTCGGTGAACGGCAGCGTCTCGACATCGACCTTCGTCAGCCCGCCGCCTGGCGCCGGGCCGTACACGGTGGTGAGCCGCGCGCGCTGCTCGGGCGTGGCGGCCCAGAACATCGTGTCGGTCATGCGGAGCGGACGGAAGATGCGCTCCTCGAGGAACACCTCGAACGGCTTGCCCGACCAGATCTCGACCAGCCGTCCCAGCACGGTCGTCGACTCGCTGTACCGGTAACGCGTGCCCGGATCCTCCATCAGCGGCACGCGCACCAGGTTGGCGATGAACTGCGTCATGGTCATCGTCCTGCGTCCGCACCTGCTCGCGACGATAGATCTCGGACGTTCGATGGTTGAGGCCGGAGGTGTGCAGCAGAAGATCCCGGACGGTGATCGGCCGCGCCGGCGGGCGCGGTGCGGCGCCGGGTTCGGCGGACACCATGACGTTCTTGAATTCGGGGATGAACGTGGCGACAGCGTCGTCGAGAGCGAAGCGGCGCTCTTCGTGCAGCATCATGACCGCCACCGCTGTCACCGGACTTCGTCATCGAGTAGATGCGAAAGAGCGACCGCTCGGTCATCGGCGCCCGCGTCTCGAGATCCTGAACGCCGACGGCTTCGAGGTAGGCCACCTGGCCGCGTCTCGCCACGGCCGCCACCGCCCCGGCGATCCGGTGTTCCGAGACGTATCGGTTCAGCAGATCGGTCGCGTCACGGAGACGCGCCGCCGAGAGCCCGGCGGCCTCGGGCCGGGCGCGAGGAGTCTGGCGCGCCACCGCCCCGGCTCGAGCCAAGACCATCGTCGAAGCAACGAGCGCCACCCCGGCGTAGACGCGTCCTGTCACATGAATCCGTCGGCGGCACCAGTGTAGACCGGGTTCATGCCAGCGCGAAACGTGTGACGTCGCCATCCAGATTCGATGGCGACGTCACGATCGATCGGCGCCGCACGGCGTTCGGGGTGTTACCACTGAAAGGCAATACCGATGTCCGCTCGCCAGAAATTGAGATCGGACAACAGACTCTGTGTCACGCGGTTCGCGAAACTCGTCGCGTCAAAGCTGCTGAACGAATTCGCGTGGAAGTAACGCGCGTCGCCGCGGACACCGATTTTGCCGGCAAACGCCATGATGCCGCCGCCGATATTCGAACCTCCTCCCGTCTGGCTGACGGAAGAGGTCGTCACGTTCGTGACGACGCCGTTGACAACGATTCCGCTGCCGACGATTCCGTTGGGGAAATTCATCTGGATGCCACCCAAGCCGGCAGAGATGTACGGTTGAAACTGCGCCTGTGCGCCGAGCGGGAGCGCGGCGACCGCGTTGGCCATGTAGCTGCTCACGCTCGGGTTGTCGAACAGCACGCCGATGGTATTGATCCCCAATGACGGCGTGAAATTGGCCAGGAATTCGCCGCCCAGGACACCCCGCCACAAATAGCCGACCTGTCCGCCCCAATCGAAGCTCCGACTTCTGTCGACGCTGACGAGATCGTTGTTGGCCGAACCGAAATTCGAACCGACGAACCCGGAGGCCAGCCAGTGACTTCTGGTCTGACCGACGGTGTCGGCCGGCGCCATCGCCGGCGCCACAGGAGTCGGCGGTGGAGTCTGAGCCCATGCCGTTCCGGCGAGCCCAGAGACCATCACCGCAGCGAGAAGGCCGTTAACTGATCGCATGACGCATTCTCTCCCTTTCGATGTGTGCGGCACCTCCGCACGAGGTTGTTACCGCTCGCTGATCCCCTTGTTCTGGAGGAGAGTCACGACGGTCCGACGGTTCTGGGCCTGGCCCTCGGCCGTCTTGTTGCTGGCAACCTGATCGGTAGTGCCCATCGCGGCAGGCACGACGATGTTCGGTGGCGGGACGCCGTCCTGCTGCAGCACGGAGGTCACGGCATCGGCGCGCTGCATGCTCAGTTTCTGGTTGAGCGCGTTGGGCCCGACAGCGGAGGCATATCCCTGGACCTGGATCATGTAGCCACGGACGCCCTTGGCCTGTGCGGCGAGCTGCTGCAACTGGCTCTTGTATTTCGGATCGATCCTGGCCTGGCCGTTACGGAAGTACACGGTCACGGTCGAGACGACGTTGTAGTTATCCAGACTGTTGATCCGGCCCGTGGTCGCGACGATCTTCTCGTCGTTGGCTCTGATGCGATGCGCGTTGTTCGCGATTTCCGCGGCTTGATGCTGCAGCGTCTGCTGCTGCTGCGCGATGGTTCGCGAGTTTTCGCCGATGCGCCGTTGATTGTCGAGACTCCGCAGGTCGGTCGGCTCGACGCCGCCCCTGATGGCCGCCGCCAGCTTCATGTCCGATCGGCTGTAGGTGACACGCTCGGCGGCGAAGACGTTCACCGCCTCGTAGTATCCGGACGCGTGAACACGAAGGCCGGGAATCAGCTCCGCGGAGCTGACCTTGAGCTCCCGCATTCCGTCGACGCGCCGTACCTTGGTGTAGTCCCTCAGGACGATCGTCACGTTCGTGGCGTCGTCGGTGCGCATCGTGACCGTGCCATCGCTGCCAAGTGTCTGGATGACCCCCTTGACATGCTCGTCAGCGGCCGCACACGGTGCCCAGGCGAGCCCGGCAACGAGAACCGACGCGAGAATCACAGCAGATCCCGAGCGTCTGAGTTTCATGACACTCCTCCTTTTTCTGCTTGGGTTTCCACGACTTCCTGCGCACCCATCAGCACATATCCTCGAGTGGCAAGAAGGGCACCGGCGGCGGCGGCGGGCCGAATGACGTCAGATGTGCAGATTCCCGCGAAGAGTGTCCGCCCAACGGATCGCGAGGCATGAAACTGTGACGGCATGTCGTTACTCGCGACGGTCAGCTGCGACTCATCGAGACGTGCGCTGACTCTGCGTTATTCGCGACATACAATCGAGCCATGCAGCACCTCGATCGCCGTGACTTTCTGGGGACCCTGTCGCTGGCGGGTCTGACCGGCCCGATCATCGGAACCTCCTCGGATCCCGACGGCAGCGGACAGGATTCGGCGACCGACGTTCGCCGCGACGTCACGCGCAGCATCGCGCGGTATGTGATCGCGACGCGTCATGACGAGCTGCCGGCCGCAGTACGCAAAGAGGCGCGCCGCACGCTCCTGAACTGGGTGGGCTGCGCGGTCGGCGGATCGCGTCACGAAACGCTCGATGCCGCGATCGCCGCGCTCGCGCCGTTCTCCGGTCCGCCGCAGGCCTCGGTGCTCGGACGCCGCGAACGGATGGACATCCTGCATGCGGCGCTGATGAACGGCATCAGCTCGCACGTGTTCGACTTCGACGACACGCACCTGAAGACCGTGATTCACCCGGCGGGTCCGGTCGTCTCGGCGCTGCTGGCGCTGTCGGAGCTGCGGCCGATGTCCGGCACAGACTTCCTCAACGCGATGGTGCTCGGGATCGAGGTCGAGTGCCGGATTGGCAACGCCGTCTACCCGGCTCACTACGATCGCGGCTGGCACATCACGGGCACGGCCGGCGTGTTCGGCGCGGCGGCGGCGAGCGGTCGAATCCTCGGCCTGTCCGAGCAGCAGATGGTGTGGGCGCTCGGGCTTGCCGCGACGCAGCCGGTCGGCCTGCGCGAGATGTTCGGATCGATGACGAAGAGCCTTCCATCCGGGACGCGCGGCGCAGAACGGCCTGACCGCGGCGCTGCTGGCGTGCGCGCAACTTCACCAGCAGCGAAGCCGGCATCGAGGGCAAGAGCGGGTGGGCCAACGTGCTGAGCACGGCGCGAAACTACGCCGAGATCACGGAGAACCACGGCAAGACGCTACGAGATCCTGCTCAACACCTACAAGCCGTTCGCCTGCGGCATCGTGATCCATCCCGCCATCGATGCGTGCATCCAGCTGCGCCGCGAGCACACGCTGACCGCCGATCAGATCGCCCGCATCGATTTGCGGGTGCATCCGCTGGTGCTCGAATTGACCGGCAAGAAGACGCCGCAGACCGGCCTCGAGAGCAAGTTCAGCGTCTACTTCGCCGCCGCGCTCGCGATCGTGAAGGGATCGGCGGGCATGCGCGACTTCAGCGATGACAACGCCCGCAGATCCGGCGATCGCGGCCCTGCGCGATCGGGTGACGGCCACGATCGATCCGGCGATCAAGGAAGACCAGGTGCGCGCGACCGTCACGCTGAAGGACGGCCGCACGCTGGAGAAGTTCGTCGAGCACGTGGTCGGCAGCCTCGAGCGGCCGATGAGCGACGCCGATCTCGAAGCGAAGTTCGCGGGGCTGGCGGACGGCGTGCTGCCGTCCGCGCAGGCGCGCACGCTGATGGATCTCTGCTGGAAGCTCGAGTCGCTGCCGAACGCGGCGGAGATCGCCGCGTCAGCGCGGGTGGCGTAGCGGCGGTCATCGGCCGCCGGCGAACGGACTACGTTGGAAAGTTCATCTGTCGCAGCATGGCCTGAAAGCGTGGATCGCCGCGGACTGGATCCCACATGGCCGACGCCTTCATGTAGATCATGAGCGCTGAACGTTCGTCGAGGCCCTTCCGACACCAGTCGATGGCCCGATCCACATCGCCCAGGCCCGCGTACGCCCTGGGCGACGACAGCCGGGTCCACCCAGACGTCTGCCGGGGGATGTTCGAGGCGCTGGACGAGACGACGGGCCTGATCGGTCTCGCCGACCATCGCATACGCCCATGCACACATGCCAATCGACTGGACGACCAGCGAGTCGGCAAGCGCCTTCATCACCGTGCCGCAAGCGGCTCTGGTTTCCGCGGCCATTCGCTTGACCGCGTAGTTGGACGCGAGGAAAAACGGGCTCATGGGGTTACCCGGCCACACCTCGGCCAGCGACTTGGCGTGACGAATGGACTCGTCGTAACGACGGGAAAAGAACGCGACCCAGATCGCCACAGACCGCCGACGACCGCGAGCATGGCCACCGCCGACAGGATGCCGGCAGGCGAACGACCAGCGCTGGGCGCGACCGCGACTGGGGACGATTGTGGAGAGGCGCGAACCGCCTCGAGCGCCGCGCGCACTTCACCGGCGCGGTGATAGCGGCGTGCCGGCTCCTTCTCCAGGCATCGGCCGATGATTGTCTGCAGCGCCACAGGCACACGCGGCGGAAGCGGCGGAGGCTGATCATTGAGGATGGCGGAGCTGACTTCGAACTCCGTCGTTCCGTCGAACGGACGCGCGCCCGCTGTCATTTCGTACAGGATGACGCCGACGGCCCAGACGTCGCTCGCCGCGTCGGCCGGCTTCCCGCGGAGTTGCTCCGGCGACATGTACGACAACGTGCCGAGGATCGTCATCGGCTGCGTCAACGGAACGGCCGACCGCGTCGCGGCTTCGGCCAGCCGATCGGCACTCATGCGCTTCGCCAGGCCGAAGTCCAGCACCTTGACGTGGCCGACCGGCGTGAGCATGACGTTCGCGCTTTTCAGATCGCGATGCACGATGCCGCGGTCGTGCGCATGCGCCACGGCTTCGGTGAGTTGGAGTCCGATGCGCAGCACTTCGTCGATAGGCAGTGGGCGCTCGGCCAGCCGAGCGCTCAGCGGCTGGCCCTCAATCACCTCCATCGCGATGTAGGTCAGGCCGTCCGCATCGCCGACGTCGTGGATAGTGCAGATGTTCGGGTGATTGAGCGCCGCGGCGGCTCGAGCCTCGCGCACCATGCGGGCCCGTCGATCAGGATCGTCCGCCACCGCGAGCGGCAGGAACTTCAGCGCGACGTCGCGGCCCAGCTTTTCATCGTGGGCGCGATAGACCTCTCCCATCCCTCCCGCCCCGAGCGGGGACAGAACTCGGTAGGGGCCGAAGTGCTTCCCGACCACTGACAGCGGTCATCCTAGACCGGACCGCAGCTCGCGCGCCAGCCGGCACGGGCGGTCGTGTAACGCCGCGCTCACGCTAGAATGCCGCGCAGAGGATTCACATTGAAGACGAAAGCCGGCCTCGCGACACTGACGTTGTCCATCATGGCTGCCGGAGTTCACGCGCAGCAATTTCCGCCAAAGTGGGAGGAGCTGACCGCCGCGGACTTCGTCAAGGCGCTCCAGACCGCGAACAACACCTGCGCCCTGCCTTTTGGCATCCTCGAGAAGCACGGGCCTGCAGGCGTGCTCGGGACCGATCTCATCAACATCCGCTTCTCGACGCTGAAGGCGACCAAGGACGAGTACGTCATCGTCTTTCCAGAGTACTACGCAGGTCAGATCTTCGAGGCCAAGCACCAGCCGGGCACGATAGCCTACAGCGCCCATCTGCAGCTCGAGATGCTGCAGGAGACAGTCGCCGAGATGGGGCGGAACGGCTGTCAGAAGATCGTGATCATCAACGGTCACGGCGGCAACACCGCGCTGATTCAATACTTCGCGCAGACACAGCTCGAGTCGCCAAAGGACTACGTCGTCTACACGCTTTCGGCGCTGGGCGTGCCTCAGGGAACGGCCGGCACGGCGCCGTCACGTCCCGGAGTCGATGGCCATGCCGGCGAGGGAGAAGTCTCCAACCTGATGGCGGCACGGCCGGAGATCGCGCGCCCGGAGCGATCGCCGACCGAATCAGGCGCCGATCTCAATCGGCTCGAGCTGCCGGAGGGCGTCTACACCGGCATCTGGTGGTATGCGAAGTTCCCGAATCACTATCAGGGCAATTCCGCCGGCGCAACCGCCGCGCGCGGCCAGGCAACCACCGACGCGATCGCGGCGCGGATCGCCAATGCGCTCCGCGCGATCAAGCGGGACGAGACGGCTTTGCGGCTACAGAAGGAGTTCTTCGAGCGAGCCGCGAAGCCCAGACTCTGACTTTGAACGTTTTGCCTCTCACCGTTACGAGCCCGTTTTGCCCTGATGAGCCAACGCGCGCGCCGGGCGTCAGGGCCATGCAGGTGTTCGTCGTGCGCCGCTAGTCGTTCGTGATCTGAGGCGAGATGCTCGCTTCGCGGATCTTGAGGAACGCCTCGGTCCACTTGTCGTGCACCGGATCCTTTGCGTAACGATCCGCCGCCGCCTGGTTCTCGAACTCGATCACGAATGCGTCGTGATACCCGTCCGGCTGCACCCGGAGCGCCTTCGTCCAGACATTCCTGATGCCGGGAATCTTCGCGGCCATGTCCTTGACGCCGTCGAGGGCCTGCTTTTTCGCGGCGGCCGAGACACCCTCTTTCCACTGGATGAGGGACACATGGATGATGGTCTTCGGAGCGCCGAAGCGGTTCTGCGCGACGAGCCAGGTCGTCGACGCGCTGAGCGAGATGAAGGTCGAAACCAGAAGAATGCGAATGGCTGTCGTCAAGAAGAGCCTCCTGGGTGCAGTGTAAAGGAATCGACCTCCCCCGTGTAATGGATCGGCAGAGGGAACACGATGCGGATCGTGCACGTTGAGCTGAAGTTCGATTCAGCCGCCCGGTGACTTCCGCGGCACAGGCCGCTGGCGGGCTGCGATACGCTTGCCGCGTGATCCCGTTCCCGGCCACCCGGCGGTCGGTCATCGAGCGCATTCGCGCGGACGACGCCGAAGTCCGGCGCACGGCGTTCGGCGATCTCGCCGCCGGCTACTGGCGCCCGAGCTATCACTACCTCCGGCTGCACTGGCGGCTCCCGCCGGAGGCGGCCGAGGACGCGGTGCAGGCGTTCTTCGCCGTGGCGTTCGAGAAGAGGTACGTCGAACGCTACGACCCGGCGAAGGCCAGGTTCCGCACCTTCCTGCGCACGTGCCTCGACCGGTTCGTGCAGAACACTCAGAAGGCGGAGCGCGCCGAAAAGCGCGGCGGTGGTGCGGACCGCCTGTCACTCGATTTTCCGGGTGCAGAGCAGGCGCTCGCCGAGCTGGCGTCGAGCGATTTGCGCGACCTGGATCGGTTTTTCCGGGACGAGATGATCCGCGCGCTCTTCGGACGCGCCGTGGACGATCTGCGGCGGCTGTGCGAGGAGTCCGGCAAGGCGGTGATCTTTGAGGTCTTCGAGCGCCACGACCTGGCGCCGTCGCCGGACGTCTCATATGCCGGCGTCGCTCACGACCTGGGTCTGAGCGTCTCGCAAGTCACCAACTATCTGCACGCCGCCCGCCGGCGTTTCCGCGAGCTCGCGCTGGGCCACCTTCAAGGCCTCTGCGGCACGGCCGAGGAGTTCCGCCTCGAAGCCCGTGAGCTGTTTGGGATCGAGGTGGATCGGTGACGTGGCTCTCGAACGACCTCGTCGAACGCCTGCGCGACGTCGCCACGCGGCCGGAGCTGGCCACCAATCGCTACGTGATCCTGCGGCCGATCGGCCGCGGCGGGATGGGGTCCGTCTACGCGGCACGCGACGAGCAACTCGGCCGGGAAGTCGCGATCAAGGTCTCGAATGCCGCGGCGCCGGCCGACGACCTCGACCAGCGTCTGCGCCAGGAAGCGCAGGTCCTCGCGCGGCTCGAACATCCGGGGATCGTGCCGGTGCACGACGCCGGGCTGCTCGACGACGGCCGATGGTTCTACGTCATGAAGCTCGTGCGCGGCGAAACGCTCGCCGACCATGCCGCGTCGCTCGAGCACGAAGCCGCGCGACTGGTGGTTTTCGAGCGCGTCGCCGAGACCGTCGCGTTCGCGCATGCGGCGGGCATCGTCCACCGCGATCTGAAACCGTCGAACGTCATGGTCGGACAGTTCGGCGAGGTGCTCGTGCTCGACTGGGGCGTGGCCCGAGTGCTCGCGCGAGTGGATCGCGGTGGCGGTCCGGCGGCACGCGCGGCCGACCGTCACCCGGACGGCGCGGGCGACGGGACCTCGGGAGGCACGCGCATGGGCACGGCGGGCTTCATGGCGCCGGAACAGGCGCACGGCGATTCGTCCAACGCCGGACCGCCGGCCGATGTCTATGCGCTCGGGGCGCTCCTCTTCTGGATGTGGACCGGCAGCGCCGGCTCCCGCGCGATCGTCAACGATCTGCCACGGTCTCTGGGCGCGGCGCTCTCCCGCGCCGTCGAAGCGGCTCGCCGCGATCATCCGCAAGTGTCTCTCGCCCGCGCCGGCGGATCGCTACGCCAGCGCCAAAGAGCTCGTGGACGATCTGGCCCGCTACCGCCAGGGCGCGGCGGTGTCCGCATACCGGGAGACGGCGTTCGAACGGGCGGGCCGCTGGCTGATCCGCTATCAGACATTCGTCTGGCTCGTGCTGTCGTATCTGGTGATGCGCGTGGCGTTCGCGTTCCTGCGCTGAAAAAGGATCTGCTGTCCGGCGTGTAAGAGACAGACAAACCACGTAGCGCAACGTGCCAAAAGGAGATGCGATGAAGAAGCCTGTGCTTGGACTGCTACTCGGCGCTGTGCTGGGCGCCTTTGACGGATTGACCGCGCTGGCGACGCCCGAAGTGGCGTCGCAAATCGTCGGGATCGTCATCGGGTCGACGATCAAGGGGCTGATCGTCGGCGCCCTCGTCGGCTGGTACGCGTATCGCGTCCAGTCGCTCTCGAAAGGGCTGCTGGTGGGACTGGTGGTCGCCGCGTTCTTCGCGTTTCTCGTCGCGGCGATCCCGCAGCCTGACGGCCACCACTACTGGATCGAGATCATGCTGCCCGGATCGATCGTCGGCCTGATTGTCGGCTACGCGACGCAACAGTTCGGACAGGGACGCGGGGCCGCTGCGCGCTGAACCGGCCAGCGTCGATCGGTCACTGGCCGGTTCGCCACGCTATTTCTTGCTGCCGGCCTTCCGCTTGGCTTTCTTCGCGCCGCTCTTCCGGCGCAGACTTGCGCGCGGGCTTCGCGGCCTTCTTGGCTTTTCTGGCGCTCTTCTTCGCCTTGGGACGCGGCCTTCCTGGCGGCCGCCTTGGCTTCGCCGCCTTGGCGCCGGCGGACTTCCGGGCTCCACCAGACTTCCGGGCTCCAGCCAGAGGACTTGCGCGCGCGCGCGCCGCCAGACGGCCGCCCTCCCGGTTCACCGCCAGCCTCGCCTTCGCCTTCGGCCCCGCCCAGGCCGGCCTCGCCAATGTCTGACATGGCCGATCCGCCGGCCAGCTCATCATCGGGCATTCCCATTCCGCTGTCGAAATCGTCCTGCATATGCGCCTCGTAAGGAGTAGTGAGTATCGCGGCCGCTTAGTCTGATTGAAGGGCTGAGCCGCGTCAAGGCGGGGCGGTCAGCGGGCATACAGGTCGAGAATCGCCTCGATGGCGCGGCGGCAGACGGCGCAAAACGGCACGTTGTCGCGCGTGAACATGATGCAGTCGGCCTGCGGCCGATAGTAGCCGCGGGCTTCGTAGTTCGCGCCTTCGAACGCTCCCACCCGGCCGGCGTGAGGACCCTCGTTGAGCAACGCCGTGTCGTGCTTTTCTTCGTCGCGGAAGAGCGCGTCCATCTCCGCTTCGGGCCGGTTCGCGGCGCGGATCGCGCGGCGCTTCTGCTGCACGTCCTTCGTGTAGCGCTCGAACGCCTCTTTCGGCCAGGGCGTCGGCAGCGGCGTACCCGGCGTCACGAGATCCTTCCACTTCAACGCCGCGGGATCGAGCATCGCCGTCGCGTTCGGTTCCCACGGCTCGACGCGATCGGCCGCCGGCAGGTACGCGACGTCCGACGTGTAGTACCTCGTCCGCCAGGCCGGCGAGGTGATGACCGAACTCGTGCACGAAGATGTACGGCGCCCAGACGCTGTCGGCCGCGACGGTGCTGTAGAGGCCGAAGATGCCGCCGCCGCCGTAGGTGGCGCTATTCGTCAGAATCTCGACGAATTCGTACGGCGCGTTCGCCGCGATGTCGCGGAAGGCCTTGTTCTCGAAGGTCAGCACGTAGCGCTCGGAATCGAACGCGTCGTAGGTGGCGCCGACCGGCGACTGCCGGTAGATATGCTGCGACGGTCGCGAGATCCCCGACTGCGCGGCCGGCGGACAGAGGCCCCAGATGTTGATGTCGGCCTGCCGCTCCTTGAACGGCGTGGTCGTCAACAGCGTGGCGACCAGCCGGCGTGCGTCGCGCTCGAACTTGGCCCGTTCGCGCGCGGTGTAGCCGTCGCCGAGAATCAGGAAGTCCAGCTTCGTCGCGGAATCGCCGCTGCGGTGCAGCGCGATGAGCGCGCCCGCATTCGAAGCCGCCGCCGGCGTGACGAACTTGTCAGCCGGATCGACGGACACCGCCCACGACGTCGCGGAAGACATTCCGTGGATCGCGCTTCTTGACGACGATGCGGACCGGCGCGCCTGGAGCCGGAAACCGCAGCGATTCGGAAAACGTCCGGTCGATCTTCTCGGCCTCGCCCGTCGTCTCCCACTCGCCGTAGATCGAGCTGAACCCGCGCGAATAGAGCACGCGGCCGCTGGCGGCGTCGGTGACCTCGAACAGGTACTTACCGCGGTTGGTGCCGTCAATCGGCTTCGCCGGATTCCCGGGCCACGGCAGCGGCTCGAGGACGACGCGGTCGAGGCTGAAGCGCTCTTCCTTCGCGTTGCCCGTGTGGTAGTAGTCCACGCGCATCGTGCCTGGCGTCGCGGCCGACGCCGCCGACGCAGGCAGTGAGACCGCAGACGATCGGGATGAGTTTCGTCAGGACGACGTTCATGGTCCGTGCAAGCGTCCGCCTTCAGCGGACTGTGCACGACGCCTGCCCGAGTAGATAGACCACGACGCCGATGGCGACGAGCACGAGCGACGACCCGACGACCTTGACCACCGCGAGCGTCTTGTTCGGCTCCTCGTCGGGTGGAATGCACGCGAGCACAATCGACACCGCCGTGACGAAGAACCCGAGCGAGGCCAGCGCGATGGCCACCGGTTTTCCGCCGGGGACGCGCATCACGTCCGGTCCCGCGGGCTCGCGCTGCAGCACGATCATCGCGGCGAACATGAACAGGAACGGGATGAAGTAGGCGATGATCCCCATGCTGACGAGCGCGTCATACGCGCCGCGCACCGACGTGCCGGCCTGACCGAGAAAGATGAACAGCGCCGGCGATGCCCGCCTGGACGAGCAGCGCGACGTAAGGCGTCCCCCATTTCGGATGCAGTTCGCCGAAGGCCGGCGGCAGGAACCGATCGATGCCGGCGACAAACGGCAGGCGTGCCGTCGCGGCAAACCAGCCGCCGACGCCGCCGAGCGCGTTCAGCGTGACGAAGCGCGGCGACGATCGGCGCCAGCCAGCCAAGATCCAGCTTCGACGTGATGGCCTGAATCGCCTGCATGATCCCCTGCAGCCCGGAGATCTGGGTGCTGGGCAACGCCAGCAGCACGCTCAACGTGCCGGCGATGATACAGGAGCGTCATCAGCGCACCCGCCGTCAGCACCGCGCGCGGAATCGGTCCGCGGCGCATCCTGAATCTCCTCTCCCATCGTCGAGCCGCTTTCCACGCCGCCGAACGCGAAGGCGATGGTGGACCAGAAGATCACGTCCTTGAGGCTCGTGCTGGGCACGAACGCCTCAGACGGCATCGGCGTCGCGGATCCGAAACGGCTCCACGACACGGCGCCGACGACGATGAGCACGCCGGCGGGAATCCAGCTGGCCATCGCGCCGACGTTGTTCAGCCACTTCCCCACGTTCAAGCCGACGACGTTCATCGTGACGGCGATCGACGAGACCGGTCATCGCCACCGCGATGAAGTAGACGCTGTTGGTCGACCAGGCCTGCCACGACGGTCCGCCGATGAACAGCGCGTTGGCGGCAGCGAAATAGAGGAGGCCTGGAAAGTACGGCAGGTTCGAACCCCAGTACGTCCAGCCGGTGATGAACGCCGCAAACGGACCGAATGCGCGCTTGCTCCAGACGTAGAAGCCGCCCTCTTCCGGGTAGCGCGACGACAGCTCCAGCACGGTGAATACGAGCGGGACGAACAGGCCGAGCGCCGCGATCACCCAGATGACGAGCGCGCTCGGCCCGGCCGCCGCCGCCGTCGCAATCCACCGCAGGCTGAAACCGGTGACCAGGTAATAGAGCACCAGGTCGCGAAAGGTGAGAACGCGCCGGAGCCCCTTAACGGTTGTCACTTGTAGAGCGCCGCGGCGTTGTCGTGAAGGTAGCCACGGGCGACCGCCATCGCCTGCTTCTCGGTCATCTCGCGGGCGGCAACCATTTCTGCCAGCGCTGCCGCGGTGGCGGTTCTCGCGTTGTGGACGCCGAACCAGTAGAGCTGCTCCGCGCCGATCTGCTCGTCGATCGGAAAGGCGTCGGATCCGTAGGTCACCTTGTCCGGGAAGATCCCGAACCAGCGGCGGAGCACGTCCTTGAACTCGTTCGCCGACAGCAGGAAGCTGCCGGTCGCGGACGAGTCGAGCCAGACGTTCTTCATCGCCGCCATGAACATCGCGGCTTGCTCGAACGGATGGCCGGCATGAATCAGCACGAACGTGGTCGCGCTGTATCGCGGGTCGCGCAGCACCGGCTCCAGATTCAACACGCTGGCGCCCGCCACGCTGAAGTAATCGCCGGCGCCCGCGGAGCTGTGGATGTGGACGGGCAGATGCAGCCGGCCGCACTCGGTCACGACGTAGCGGAAGACGAGATCCTGAAAGGCCTTGTAGTCAGTGAGCGACGGCGCGCCGCCCGCCCGGTATCGGTCGTAAACCGCGCTGACGGCATCCCGCGGCGGATCGTCGAAGACGAACGACCGAAAGTAGGCGACCTCGAACTTCGCCGCAATCGCGCCGCGGCGCTGGTGATCCTCGAGCACCCGCGTGACGAACGCCAGGTAGTCAGCGAGCGTCGGCGGCAGATCTTTCACACCCGCCTGCTGCAGGAACCGGCGAACGAGCTTCGTCTGATTCGGCATGAACGCGGCCTGGTCCGGATTGCGGGCGGCCAGCGCGGCGTTGTCGAACGGGAACAGGACCGGGTCGATGTAGAACACCCACTTGAAGCGCGCCGGATCGAGGTCGTCCGACATCGTGATGCGATTGGCCACCGACACGTCGACGCCCAGCCGATCGAGAACGGCATTGAAGTACTTCGGCCCGGGATTCGCCTTCCGGAGCTGCGCCTTGCCGGTCACTCCGAACAGCGCCCGCGTCGCGGCTGCCCAGTCGGGATGGTCGGGCCTCAGACGCCAGGGCGCGGCACTCGGCGGCACCGGCGCGGGATCGACCTCTTCGTCTCCCGCGAACCCCGGGTGCGCGTGGTGGTCGAAGATCTTGATCCGTTCGATCTGCGGAAGCAGGCGCTGGTAGATCGGCGCCGCGGCGGGAGCGACGAGCGGCCGCGACTGGGCCGTCGGTCCGGCAACGGCCAGCGCGACCGCCAATGCCGCTCCCAGGAGTACCTTCACCGGTCTACTTCGTCTCCTTGTGCGGCGCGGGCAGTGGCTTTCGCGGGAGCATCGCGTCGCGCATCGCCGCATGGTAGACGAAGCTGGCCAGAATCACCGAGGCCTGCTTCAGGTCGTCGGGAATGGCCTCTTCAAAGACATCCAGGCTCGAATGGTGAGCTTTGGTGTCGTAGTTGAGGGGATCCTGGATGAACTGAAAGCCGGGAAGCCCCACGGCGTCGAAGGGCATGTGATCGGTCCCGCCCGTGTTGAGCGTCGTCAGAGTCGTCGCGCCGATGTAATTGAACGGACGCAGCCACGCGTCGAAGATCGTCCGGACGGCCTCGTTGCCCTGCAGATTGACGCCGCGAATGCGGCCGCTGCCGTTGTCCAGATTGAAATAGACCGACAGCTTCGCGTGCTCCGGCTGGAGTGTCATCGTTTTCGGATCGCCAAAGTGCTTCTCGACATAGCCGAGCGATCCGAAATAATCCTGCTCTTCGCCGGTCCAGAGCGCGAGGCGGATGGTCCGGCGGGGACGGGCGCCGATGGTCTGCAGGATGCGGACCGCTTCCATCGCGACGGCGCATCCGGCGGCGTTGTCGGTGGCGCCGGTTCCCGCGTGCCACGAGTCGAGGTGGCCGCCCAGCATCACGATCTCCGATTGCAGAACCGGATCGGTGCCGGCGATTTCGGCGACGACGTTGAAGCCGTCGACGTTCTCGGCGAACTGCGCGGCAAGCGTGAAGGCCACTTTCACCGGTTGCTTGCGATCGAGCATCCGGACGATGCGGCCGTAGTGCTCGCGCGCGATGACGAACCCCGGGAACGCCGGCCGCCAGGCGCGATCGTAAAACCCGCCGATCCGCACGTCCTCGGCGATCGGGCTCGGCTCGACGAGCAGCGCGATGCCCTCCGCCGCGAAGAACTTGAAGATCTCGGTCTGCTTCGCGAGCATCTTCTGCCAGTCC
Organism: uncultured Acidobacteriota bacterium; assembly: GCA_963792175.1. GTDB lineage: Bacteria > Acidobacteriota > Vicinamibacteria > Vicinamibacterales > CAVVIG01 > CAWBVG01. The sequence goes on along the minus strand of CAWBVG010000033.1, from coordinate 266,749 downwards.
TGCTCTTCGTCCCAGTACGATTTCGGCGCGCTGTCGGAGGACGGGTCCGCCGGATCGATGGCACTCTCCTGTTTCTTCAGCTCCTCGTCGGTCAGTCGCTTCGCCTCCGGTTGAAAGCCGATGTCCACCGGCTCGGGCTTGCCGTTCATGACGATGGCGCCGCGCAGCTTCCCGCGGTACTTGTCGAAATCGTCCTTCGATTTCACCTCGACGACGATCGGAGTGCCTGCGAGCGTCGACGCGATCGGCGGCGACCAGGCGCGCGGATAGCCGGTGATCCGCATGTACTGCGGTTCGGTCATCTCAATCGAAAAGCGCTCGAGCATCCAGCCGCGGCCAATCGACCCGTACGATTCGAGCGCCGCGTGCGTCAGGCCCCAGCGCGTGAGCTGATCGCGCGCCCACTCGCCCGCCCGCCTCAGCGCGGGCGTCCCGGTCAGCCGCGGCCCGTGGACGTCGCTCAGCCAGCTGAGTGTGTCCATGACGGCCGACCGCTGAAATCCTTCCGTCTTGATTTGGGCGATGACGGCGTCGTTGACCGATTCCTGCGCCGTAAGGGGGACCGCCAGGAGGATCGCCACCGGCAGAGCCAGAATTGTCCGTGACATCGCGCGATTATATCTGCGGCGATAGTCGCGTCAGGTCGGCGGACGCTCCGCGCGCCACTGACGGCCCAGTGACACGAACCGCGTCTCCGGCGGCGCATCGTCGCCGCCCGGATCGGGGTGCTGCGGATCGCCCGGCATCAACAGCATCCGCCGGCCATCTTCTTCAAAGAGCATCGGCTGTCGGCGGACGATGTGCCGTTTGCGGGCCCACGCCAGCGCGTCATCCACCGTCCCGAACGGTTCCAGCTCGCGCAGCGCCGTCCACGTCGGCGGCGGCAGGACGATGGTGCCCGACTGCGCCTGCGCCATCGCCGCCCTCGCCGTCAGCCACACGCTATCGGTCGTCTCCGCCTCGTCGTGCGCGGGCGTTTGAGCCGGCGGGACCCGCGACAGGAAGAACCGCGTGTCGAATTGACGCGTGTCGATCGGCGGCGTCACCCAATGCGCGAAGAGCACGAGTGAATCGAGCGCCAGACGCAGGTGCTCGCCTTCGACGATGGCACGCATCGACGCGGAGCCGGCATGGACCTCTTTCCGGTATCGCTTGAACCGTTCGTGTGTGTCGGCGCCCGCGAGCGAGATGAAGCCCCCGGCCTCGTCGCGCGCGAGCAGGACGCCTGCCTCCTCGAACAGCTCGCGGGAGGCCGCGACGTGATAGGCGATGGCGTCCTGCGGCGCCAGCCCCGCCAGCCGCTGAGTCGCCCCGTCAACGCCGTCGCACCACTCCGGGCTGCCGTCGTGATCCGATGCATCGACCCGCCCGCCAGGGAACACGTGAGCGCCGCCCATGAACGACATCCCCTCGTGACGGCGGACGAGAAAGACCTCCGGCCCAGCCGGACTGTCGCGGAGAACGACGACCGTCGCGGCCGGCCGGGGATTCGCGACGAAGGTGTCCGGGCACACGATGGACAATATTAGTTGATGGCGCGCGCCAGCTCGGGCATGGACTTGAACGGGCAGATCGCCGCGCTCTTGCGCGACTTCGCCGCAATCCAGAAGTCGAAGCAGAGCATGTGGGGCTACAAGCGCGCCGCCAGCGCGGTCCTGGCGCTCGAAGAGCCGATCGCGTCCTTCCTGCAGGCCGACGGCACGCTGCGGAAGATCCCAAACATCGGTCCGTCCTCGACGCGCGTCATCGTGGAGGTGCTGCAGACCGGCACGTCGGCCACGGTTGAGCGCGCCATCGCCGACAGCGGCCAGACCTCCGACATCAAACATCGCCGGAATCTTCGCGGTCAGTTCCTCAGCCGGGCGCAGGTCGTGGCGGCGCTGAAGAACCGGAAGCTTGCGGGTCCGCGCCTCGAGGACTATCGCGGCGATCTTCAGATGCACTCCACGTGGAGCGATGGCAGCCAGACGCTCGCCGACATCGTCGAGGGCGGGCTGGCCCGCGGGTACTCGTTCTGCGCCGTGACCGATCACTCGTACGGGTTGAAGATTGCCGGCGGCGTCTCGATGACGGATCTGCGCAAGCAGCATCGCGAGATTGACGTCCTGAACCGGAAATACCGCGGACGATTCCGGCTGATCAAGGGGATCGAGGCCAACATCCGGCCGGACGGATCGGTGGACATGGAGCTGGACGAACTGCGGGAGCTCGAGCTCGTCGTGGCGGCGCCGCACTCGGCGCTCAGGACCGAAGCGGATCAGACAGCGAGGATGGTCGCCGCGGTCAGATCGCCTGGCGTGCACATTCTTGGTCACCCTCGCGGGCGGAAGTACGGATCGCGCCCTGGCGTCTCGGCGGACTGGGACGAGGTCTTCGCGGCGGCCAGGGAGGCGAACGTGGCCATCGAGATCGACGGCGATCCGTCGCGGCAGGACGTCGACTACGACCTCGCAAAGCGTGCGGTCGACGCAGGCTGCCTGTTCGCGCTCGACAGCGACGCGCATTCCACGCCGGAGCTCGCGTATTCGGAAACTGCTATCGCGCACGCTCGTCTCGCCGGTGTGCCCGCGGATCGCGTCGTCAATTGCTGGCCGACCGACAAGCTGCTCGCATGGCTGGCAAGATCCGGCTAACCGCCTTCGCCGAGGCTTCGGCGGGTCAAGAAGCCGGACCTCCACAGGAACAACGATCGCCCGGTGATCTCGCGGTGATTCAGCCCCGCCGCGCGATCGAGTTTGGCGACAATCGCGGGCAGCTCCACGCGAATCCTCCACTCGTCAGCCCGGCCACCTGCACGCTCGATCGTGTCGCGCCAGCGGTTCCACCAGCGCGCGGCGCCGCCGGCCAGGGGCTCAATCACCAGCACGCGATCGCCGTTCGCCGCGCGCTCGGCGAGCCGCGCCAGCAACGGCTCGCGCGCCGTTTCCGTCAGCTCGTTCAGCGCAAACGCGGCCAGGATGGCCGCGCGGCCTTTCGGAAACGTCACCGTCGCGATGTCGCGCTGCTGCGTCGTCGCGGCCAGGCCGAAGGTGCGATAGGTCTCGGCGGCTTCGCGGACCGCCCATGGATGGATATCGAGACCGACGATGCGAGGCGGCGGCGTCACCGCCGCGGCCCACGCGGCACCTGCCGCGCCGGTGCCGCATCCGAGATCGACCAGCGTCGGCACGCGGTCGAGGGCCGACGGCAGCTCGCGAACGATGTGCGCGACGAGCAGATGGTGAAGCGGTCCGTAGAAGAGGGCGAACGCCGCGCGCTTTCCGCGGCCGGAGAGCGCCGCGCCGTCGACCAGCGTGTGGCGGCGCTCGACGTAGGTGGCCGACAACGCGCGCAAAGAGCGCGAGACTTCCCGAAACGTGAGCTCGCGGAGATGTTTCCCTTCGAGCGAGGCGAGCCAGGCGGCGAATGCGTCGGATGATGGGGACAAATCGAACGGCAGCCGGATCGGCGCCCGACTATGCTACATGCGGTTTCTTGCCACCGTTGAGTCGGATCGCGCCCGCCAGCTCAGCGGACCGGTCTCATCGGTATCGAGCTTGCTTGGAAATGACGGTCACGTTTACTTCGATGGAGGACATCCGATGCGCACAATCCGACAGTTGCTCGTGTTTCCGCTCGTGCTGGTTACGGCGATGGCGGCTCCCGCCTTCGCGGACGTGCAGCACCTCGTTCCGCCGGGGCAATTAACGGCGACGGTGACCGATCGGGTCGCCGCGCAGGACGCCAGCCGCGCGGCAATCCGCGAGGCGCTCGCTCGGCCCAGAGGTTCGGGACGTCGCCACGTCGATGCACCTCGATCTCTCGCGCGCGGCGGCCGCGATCGAGACGCTCGCCGGCGCGGATCTCGATCAGGCGGCGAACGCCGCGCGGACGGTCAACGAGCAGCTGGTCGGTGGCGCGTCTACCGTGGTGATCTCGACGACGACGATCATCATCATCCTGCTGTTGGTCATCATCCTGATCATCGCCATCAAGTGATAGCCACTCTGGCCGCCGCGCTGTCGCTTGCCGCTACGGTGGCGATGGACGTGCCGTACCTGCCGCAGACCGATGCGTTGTGCGGCGGCGCGGCGGCCGCCATGGTGTTTCGCTACTGGGGCGATGTGCACGCGGATCCCCAGGAGTTCGCGCCGATCGTCGACCGGCGCGCCGGCGGCATTGCCAACGGTGCGTTCGTCGATGCCGTGCGGCGCCGCGGGTGGCGGACCGTGGAGCTGGCAGGCGGCTCGGCCGACCTGCAGGCACGGCTCGACGCCCGCCAGCCGGTCGTCGTCCTCATCGCGGATCGCGGTCCTCGATATCACTACGTCGTCGCCGTGGGTAAGACGGCGGATGCCGTCGTCATTCACGACCCGGCGTGGGGACCGTCGCGAGCGATCAAGGACGTCGAATTCGATCGGATCTGGCGAGCGTCAGGGAATTGGGGCGTGGTCATCCTGCCGCCGCCGGCTGCCTCCTTTCCTGATTCGTCGTCTTCGCCGTCAGCGCAGGACGGTGCGGCGACCCTCTCGGGACCGGAATCACACTGCGATCGCCTGCTGGCGGCGGCTCTCGACGACATTCGAACCAGCGGCGACGCCGCATTCGACCGCGCCGACGACGTTCTCGAGGGCGTTCGTCACGCGTGCCCGCAGTCGGCCGGTCCGCTGCGCGAGCTCGCCGGCGTGCGCTTCGCACAACGACGGTGGAAGGACGCCGCGGCGCTTGCCCGGGACGCGCTGGTTCGGGAGCCGACCGATGCGTATGCGCTCGACGTGCTCGGCTCGAGCCTGTTCATGCAGGACGACCAGGTGGGTGCCCTTCGGGCATGGAATCGGATCGACAGGCCGCGCGTCAACCTGGTTCGCATTGCCGGCGTTCGTCACACGCGCTATCAGACAATCGCCGAGACGCTTGGCATCCAGCCGAACATGCTGCTGACGGCCGACTTGTTCGAGCACGCGCGGCGCCGTCTCGAAGCGCTGCCGGATCGATCGACGGTGCGCCTGGCGCTCAGGCCCGAAGCCGACGGCTTTGCCTCGGTCGACGTCGTCGTGGTCGAGCGAACCGGTGTACCTCGAACCACGGCCGATTGGACCGCCGTCGGCGCGCGTGCACTCGCCACGCAGTCGGTCGCGGTCACGCTGCCTGGCGGCACTGGCCAGGGCGAGCTGTGGTCGGCGGAGTGGCGATTCTGGCAGAACCGCCCGCGCGTCGGCATGGCGTTCGAGACGTCTCGCGTGGGCAGACTTCCTGGTGTGTGGCGCGTCGATACGTTCTGGGAGCGGGAAACCTTCTCGACGTCCGGAACCGCGACGGTCGCCGCGATCCAGGAATCGCGGCTGCACGGCGCGCTCACGGTCAGCAACTGGCTCACGCCGAGGCTTCGGTATTCGATCAGCGGCGGCTTCGATACGTGGAACGGCAACCGAAAGACAGCGGTCGTCGGCGGCGCGATCGAACGACGCTGGTTCGGGGATCGCGCGTCAGTCGACGTGCACGCGAACGACTGGATTGCTGTCGGAGGCTCGCAGGGTTTTCAGTCGGTCGGCTGGCAGCTGCACGTTCGATCGTCGCTGGAGCCGCGAGGCTGGGTCGCTCTCGCGACTGCCGGTGCCGATCGCGTGACCAGCGCTGCGCCGCTTGGCCTGTGGCCAGGCGCTGGCGATGGACAGACCCGTGCGCCGCTGCTGCGCGCGCACCCGCTGACTGAGGACGGAGTCATCGCGTTGGGATCGTCCACCGCATTCGGCCGATCGCTCACCTATGGAAGCGCCGAGATTCAGCGATGGTTCGACAGGCCGTGGCTTGCGCACGTGGGCATGGCGGGCTTCGTCGACATCGCGCGCGCGGCAAGACGCGAAGCCGGCGACATGTCGCCGGTACACGTCGACGTCGGCATCGGCGTGCGGCTGCGCATTCCCGGAATGGCCGGGCGCTCTGCGCATCGACGGGGCTCACGGGCTCCGCGACCGCGCGCAGGCGCTCACCTTCGGCTGGCAGTTCTAGCCATGTACAATGGAAAGGTCGAAGGGTATTCATCATGAAACAGGTATGTGTGTTCGCCGCCAGCGCCATCGTGATCGTCCTCGCCGCGGCCCACGTGCGATCGGCAGCGCCGACAGTCATCGTCGTCAGCTTGCAGCGGGTCTCGGCGCAATCGAACCTCGGCAAGCGCGCCGATCAACAACTGGAGGCGCTCCGGCAGGAGCGCGGGCGCGATTTGCAAGCCAAGCAGAAGGAGCTGGAGGATGTCGTCCGGCAGCTCGCCAAGGACAGCCTGCCGCAGGCCGAGCGCGAGCGCCTGTCTCAGGACGAAAGCCGGCGGCGCGCCGAGCTTCAGCAGCTGACGACGCAGGCGCAAACGGACTTCCAGGCGACGCAAGCGCGCCTGAATACGGAGCTTCGCTCGCAGCTCGCGCCGATCCTCGCGGATATCGCGAAGCGATCCGGCGTCGACGTTGTCCTCAACGCCGACACCATCGCCTGGGCGGCGCCGGGCGCGGATACGACAAACGAAGTCGTGCAGCGGTTGAATGCTGCGCCGCAATAGCGGATGAGCGGTCCGGGGAGCCGCCGCTCGTGGACGGCGGCGATCGGGTTTGCCGTGTGGTCAGCCGTGATCCTGGCGGCGACGGTTCCCTGGACCGACCTGGTTGGTCACACCCACTGGCGCAAGGTCCAGTGGATTCCGTTCAAGAGCCCTCCCGTCAAAGCGATCGATATCGTCATCAACGTTGTCCTGTATGTCCCGTTCGGCTTCGCCTGGATGCGCGCGATCCCCGTTCCGCGCGCGTCTGTGGCACGCCGCCGCGCTGGCCTTCGTCCTCTCCTTCGCCGTCGAATGGTCGCAACTGTACAGCCACTCGCGGTTCCCTTCGGTTCAGGACGTCCTGTGCAACGTGTGCGGGGCGTTGATCGGCGGGTGGCTGGCCGCTCGAGGTCGAGGATGAAATCGACGCTGCTACTGATTGACGACGACGCGGACGGGATTCGTGTAGAAGGCGAGGCGCGTGCCGGTCTCGAGAAGTGAAAACCCGCGCGCGCGAAACACGATGCCGCCGTCAGGAACCTGAACCGTCTTCGCAATCGCTGGACCGGCTTCCGCTGGACGTCCCTGAGCGATGACGCTGGCGCCGCTCTGATCGATCGCGATGATCTCGACCAGATCGACGTGATTGCGGCCTGGCCGCCACGCTTCCGCCGGAACCTTGATCGACAAGTCGACCGTCACCTCGGCGTTCTTGGGCACCGAGATCACTTCCCCCGCGCCGGCCGGCCGCGCCAGTCCTGGCGCGCCGACGTGCAGTTCGGCCTCCCTGACGATCCGTCCGTGATCCCCGAAAAAGCTGCCCGCGTGCAGCGCGCGCAGGATGCCGGCCGAACTCCGCTCGGGCGCATAGACCCAGGTTTCGGCGAATTGTCCCGGCCAGTAATCGCCGAGGTCAGCCAGGCTCTCGGTATGAAAATCCGACGGCGCGTAGGCGGCCCAGACGTCGAGGCCGTCGTGCAGCAGCGTGTCCCACGCGTCGCCGACGCGCGCCGCCACCGGATCCCAGCGATCGATCGGCATCTCCTTGTACGCGTAACTGCCGATCGGCTTGTTGCCCTGGTGTCCGGGCGCCCCCGCGAAGCCGATGACGATGTCGTTCACCGCCCGCCAGGCCTTCATGTCCTTGACGTTTTCGATGCTGCGCTCGTCCCTGCGGCTCGGGTGCTCGTACACGGCGACCGGCGCGATGCCATCCGCCGACGTCGCGTTGGCGGCCAGCCAGCGAAGGCCCTCCGCCGCCGTCTTGCGGTCGCGCGACGAGCGGTTGAGGTCGTCGTACAGCTGCTTGAATGTGGTGAGCTGCTTCTCGAGCTCGGGCGCGACGAGAACCGTCACATGTTCGTTGCCATTCTCCGGCGGAATGTTCCACTCGACGCCGGCGAACACGATCATGTTCGGACGCGCGGCCCGCGCCTTTTCGATCGCGTCGAAGTACTCGGGCGTCGCCGCCTTGAGATTCAGATCGGTATGGTCGGTAATCGCGACCGCGTCGCAGCCGAACACCGTCGCCCGGTTGAGGATGCTGTCGACGGACCGGGCGCCGTCTGAGAAGGTCGTATGCGTGTGAGTATCGATCTTGAGCCATACCCCGCTGCCGGCCCACGGCACTTCCCTGACGAACCGCGCCTCGCCCGCCTGCCCGCGGACCACACCCGCCACGACGGCGATCAGGCCGAGGGTCGCGAGGGCGTGAACGAGGCGGCGCTGGCGCATGAGATCCCTCACCGTGGAACGACGATTTTTCTCGCGTGAAACGCTTCGGCGTATCCGGTGCGCGATCGGCACTCGACGCCGCGAATCCGCATCAAGGCGTTGAAGGTGTCGGCGGTGAACCAGGCCTTCGAGCCCTGGCTCGCGAACCGCCGCAGGATGGTTTCCACCTTGAACGCACGCCGCTCGTCGTCGACCGGCACGAACCAGTTGGGCTGACCGAGGTCGCCGTCGAACTTCGGCACTTCGTACTCGAGCACCAGGTGATCCCGGAACGTGTTCCACGTGAGATCGGAGATCAGACGATGGTCCTGATGACGATCGTCGCGGTAATGCGTCAACACCAGATCGGGCGTCACCTGATCCTTCAGCTCTTCGAAGCAGCGCTTGATCGCCGCGCCTTCCGCGAAAAAGTAGCCGTCGCTGAACTCCATGATCCGGACATCGGCCGCAGCGGCGCCGCCGAGGAAATCGCTGGCGCTGGCGCGCGCCTCGACCGCACGAAGCCCGGTGGAGCTGAAGACCACCCAGTGAACGTTCAGCGATGGCCGCTCGGCGATCAGCGTCCGAATGGTCGCGCCGGCGCCGATCTCGATGTCGTCGCAGTGCGCTCCCAGACAGAGCACCGATTTGACCGCGCCGATGCTCAACTCAAGCACTGGGCGTCATTCTTTCCAGACCACCCAGGGAGTATCCCCTCGATCGTGCCGGCGATCCAAATTGACCTTGTCCTTGTAGGTGTCGAGCGCGACCCAGAACCCGCGGTACTTGTAGCTGTACAACAGACCCGCGTCGATCAGCCGGCTGAACGGCTGCTCGACCAGCTCGTCGCCCGTCTGCAGGTAGTCGAAGATCGCCGGCCGGAAGATGAAGAACCCCGCGTTGATCCAGACGTCGGCGTCCTGGGCCCGCGTCAGGGCCGTCACGCGGCCGGCCTCGTCCACCGACACGATGTGGAACGAATGGGGATTGCGGACGGCCACGAACCCGGCGACCGCGTCGCTGGCGCGAAAGGCGTCGAGATACCGCGGCAACGCGAAGGTCGGTCAGCCCATCGCTGTAGTTGGCGAGAAAGCAGTCCTCGCCGCGAAGATACGGCTCGACCGCGCGCAGCCGATCCGCGATCGTGGTCTCCTGGCCGGTTTCGACGAAATGCAGCGTCCAGTCCGAGGGACACTCCCCGTCGTGCTGGAAGAACTCTTTGATCATCTCGCCGCGGTAGCCGAGGCACAGCACGAACTCCTTGTGCCCGAAATGCGCGTAGTACCGCATCAGGTACCAGATGATCGGGCGAGACCCGATGGTGGCCAGCGGCTTCGGAATCGTTTCGGAATGCTCGCGCAGTCGCGTGCCGAGCCCTCCGCAAAACAGCACGACCTTCATCAGGCGGTCGTCAACAGACCGGCGTCCATCAATTCATCGGCCGCTCGCCGGATCAGCTCGAAGTCCAGCCCGGCACGGTCGGCGATCTCGAGCAGCGAATGGGCGCCGTCGGAAAGATTCAACGTCCACAACATGGCCATCTCGCGTGCGGGCGACGATTCGCCGCCGATCGTTCGGTACAGTCCCCGGCGGCCAAGCTGCGGCTCGCCGAAGGGGCTCGTGTTGACGAAGCGGCCGTTGCTCTCGAGGATTTCGACGGCTTGCGCACAGACCGCCAACGAGCCGGCCAGCGACTCGGGTCGAATCAACGCCAGATTGTCGGCCGACGTATGGTACTCGGGGTATCCGCTGTTCGGCGAACGGGTCAACCGGCCGACCGGCAGATTGAACCCGGGCGAACCGAACTGACGTTCGTCGTATCCATACGGCGAGAACGGCTCGACATCGTAGGTCGCCCCCGATTGCTTCAGCGCGTGCTGGACCGCGCGGTCGACTCTCGGCGTCGCCGCGCGCGGCTCCGCTTGTAGCGAAGGCCGCCAGAGTCGCCGAGCAGCACCGCGACCAGACCGTGGCGGACCCGCGTCGCGCGATCCTGGCATTGCGACTGAGCCAGACCAGCGACCCAATCGTCCCGGGACCGAACACGAACCGGTAGGTGTAGCGGCGCTTCGCCGATACCAGCCGCCGCGCGAGAAACGTGCAGACGGCGATGCCCGCCAGGTTGTCGTTGGCCAGCGACGGATGGCAGGTGTGCGTGTAGATCAGCACCTCGTCTTCGTTGCGCACCGGGCAGGAGACACTCGCCGTAGCTGAGGCTGCCGTCTGACAGCGTGCTGTCGATGACGACTTCGTAGTCGCCGTCGGGCAACGACTCCCGCTGACGGTGCGAAAGACAGAAGCCCCAGCTTTCCTCGTAGTAGCTCGTCCGGTAGGGAATCAGATCCGGCTGATCGGGCAGCGAGTGCAGGTGCGGCTGGAGCTCGGCGAGCCGCATCGTCTTGCGCACCGGCACGCTGTAGCTCACGACGTGCAGGTTGTTGATGCGAAAATCGACGACTCGCTCGCCCTGGCCGTTCTTGATGTAGGCGTCGCGGATGTTCCATTCCCTCGGAACCGTCCAGTCGAAGGCTTTCGTGCCCGACGGCACTTCGTGCATCGTCAGCGGAATGTGCTCGCCGACGATGCGAAGCGTTTCGCGGACGCCGTCGCCGGTGATGCTGCGGCACAGCGGAAACAGCCGGCGCACGAGGTCGTACATCGGCTGTCGCGCATCGTCGAACTCGGTGCGCGTCAACATTGAAAGTCGGGATAGCTGGCGTCGCGAGCATTCGATCGTGGGCTGCGCGTCCGGCCAGGCGATGCTGAAGGCCGGATCGTTCCAGCGCACGCCCCGCTCGAACTGCGGGTCGTAGAACTCCGGCATCTGGTAGCAGATCATCGTCTCGTCGGCCATCGTTTGATACCCGAGCGCCATGCCGGCTGGAACGTAGATCGCGGTCTGGCTGCGCCCATCGAGCATCGTCCTCGTAGGTCCGGAGGAATGTCGGCGAGTCCGGCCGGAGATCCGCGACGGCCACGAATGCTGCGCCGGCGGCACAGCGGATCACGCGCGCCTGCGGAAAGGGCGCAGCGTGATAGTGCAGCCCGCGAAGCGTCCCCTTCTTTTCATTGAACGCGATGCTGTCCTGGACCATCGGCGTCCGCAACCCCTCGGCCGCCGCCTCGCGGTCGCACCAGCTGCGCGCGAAATAGCCGCGCTCGTCGATGTGCTTCTCGAGCTCGATGCGGATCACCCCGGGGAGGCTGGTGCGATGGAAGCGCATCAGTGTCTCCAGAACAGCTCGTGGTCCAGCTGCTGCGTGCGTATCAGGTACTTCAGTTCCTCGAGGCGGGTGAACGCACGAAACCTGAACTGCTCGGGCGTGAGATCGATCCGTTCGAACAGCCGATGCAGCTGTTCGACGCCTTTGCGCGCGTCCCACTCGCAGCGAAAGCCGGGAAGCGCCGCGTGAATCTTGTCGAACGACACTCGATAACTGCGACGATCGTCGGAATCGGTCCCGAGCACGACCTCGCAGCCCGTGAAGACGTCACCCACCAGGGCGGCGATCTCCCGCACCCGGTAATTCTGGCCGTTGTCGCCGACGTTGAAGATCTCGCGGTGAATCGCCTCGCGCGGCGCCTCCGCGGCGCACGCGATCGCGTCGCAGATGTCGAGGACGTGCACCAGCGGCCGCCATGGCGTCCCGTCGCTGGTCATGGTGATCCGGCCGGTGGTGCGTGCGAGACCCGCCAGGTTGTTCAGCACGAGGTCGAACCGCATGCGCGGCGACGCGCCATAGGCCGTGGCATTTCGCAGGAACACGGGCGAAAAGCGGTCGTCCGCCAGCGCGCCGATATCCGACTCGACGAGGACCTTGCACCGGGCGTAGGTGGTCTGCGGATTGGTCGGCGACTCCTCTGTGAGCATGTCGTGGCGGCCGGCGCCATACACGCTGCACGACGAGGTGTAGACGAATCGCGGGACGCCGGCCTGTTTGGCCAGCCTCGCGAGGCGGACGGAGGCGGCGTGATTGATCTGCGACGTGACCTCGGGACGCAGCTCGCCGAGCGGGTCGTTCGAGAGCTCGGCGAGATGAACGACGCAGTCGCAGCCCGCGAGATCGGCCGCCTCGACCCGCCGCAGATCCTTCCATAACGTCTGAGGGCCGACGCGGACCTGCGTCGGGTCCGAATACAACCATCCCTCGCGATAGAAGCCGGTGTCGAGGCCGACCACGTCGTGGCCGCGCTCCATCAACAGCGGGGCCAGCAGACTTCCGATGTAGCCGTCCACTCCCGTGAGAAACACCTTCACGCGCTCAGGCCCCGCATGCGCTCATCGACGGCGCGCTCGATTGTAGTCAAACGGCTCTCGCAATTCGCACTATTCTGGAACGGCTCGAGATGCCCGCCGCGCCCACCCTCAGCATCGGCATGCCGGTCTACAACGGCGCCAAATGGATTGGGGAATCGATCGAGTATCTGCTGAATCAGAGCTTCAAGGACTTCGAGCTGATCATCGCCGACAATGCGTCGACCGACGAGACCGGGACGATCTGTCGAGGGATCGCCGAACGCGATCCGCGAGTCCGGTACCACCGCCACAGCTCGAATATCGGCGTCTTCCGCAACTACGATTGCGTGTTCGAGCTGTCGACTGCGCCGTATTTCAAGTGGGCGTCGTGCAACGACATCTGCCTCGACGGCTTTCTCGAAAAGTGCCTCGGCGGTGCTCCACGACAGGCCGGACGTCGTGCTCGCCTATCCGAAAGCGATCCTGATCTTCGCGCCGAGCGGCGAGGAGCCGTATGGCGAGGAGTACGACGACAATCTCAACCTCGAACAGGATCGGCCGTCGGATCGATTCAGGGAGTATCTGAACCGCGAAAAAATCAACAACGTGATGAACGGCGTGATTCGCGCGTCCGCGTTGCGCGAGACCGCGCTCAATCGGCCGCTGCCGGGTTCGGACATCAGCATGGTCGCCGAGCTGGCGCTGCGCGGGAAGTTCGTCGAGATTCCGGACCGTCTGTTCGTGCGGCGCCTCACGCCCGACACCACGATTCTGCTGATGGAACAATCGGCCAAGTCGCACGGCTATCTGGGCCGCCCCGACAACCTCCAGCGGCTCAAGCTGCATTCCTATCGCTTCCTCGACGCCTGGCGGGCGCCGATTGCGCTCTCGGAGAAAATCCGCGTCTGGCTCTACCTCCTGCGGCGCGTCGCCTGGCTGCGCCATCGCGCCATGCGCAAAGTGTTCAAGGTGCTGACGGGCAGGGGCTGAATACGTCACACCCGACCCGTCAATCGAACACCTGGAGCCCGGGAATCGGCACGACGAATCGTCCGCCCCACTGCCGGATGTGCGCCATCTGCTCCATGATTTCGTCCTTGAGGTTCCACGGCAGGATCAGCAGATAGTCCGGGCGCGTCTCCGTGATGCGCTCGGGATGGCGGATCGGGATCCGCATTCCGGGTGTGTACCGGCCTTGTTTGTACGGGCTGCGGTCGACCGTGTACTCGAGCAGATCGGGGCCGATACCGCAGTAGTTGAGCAGCGTATTGCCCTTGCCGGGCGCGCCGTATCCCGCTACCCGGCGGCCTTCTGTCTTTGCACGCGTGAGGAACTCGACCAGCTGAGCGCTTGACCGCTTTCACCTTGTCGCCGAAACCGGCATACCGTTCGATCCGGTCGTAACCGCCGGCTCGTTCACGATTGCGAAGCTGCTCGACGCGATCCGTCTGACGATCCGGGCCTCGTTCCATGTGCTCCGCGTAGATTCTCAGCGAGCCGCCGTGCGTGGCGAGCTCCTCGACGTCGAAGATTCTCAGGCCGTGTGCGCCGAAGATGCGCTCGGCGGTGAGGAACGAGAAGTAGGAAAAGTGCTCGTGATAGATGGTGTCGAACTGGTTGTGCTCGATGAGCTGCACCAGGTGCGGGAACTCCATCGTGATCGCGCCGTCCGGCGACAGCAGCTCTTTCATTCCGGCCACGAAGTCGTTGAGATCGGGGACGTGAGCCAGGACGTTGTTGCCGATCAGGAGATCGGCGGGCCCGCGCCGGCTTCTGAGGTCCACGGCGACGGCTCGGCCGAAGAACTGGACGTCCGTGGGGATGCCACGGGTTTCGGCAACCTTCGCCACGTTGGCGGCCGGCTCGATTCCCAGTACGTCGAGGCCGCGAGCCACAAAGTGCTGGAGCAGGTATCCGTCGTTCGACGCAATTTCCACAATCCGGCTGTCTTGGCCCAGGCCGAAGCGCTGAATCGCCGCGTCGGCATAGGTCGCGCGCATGGGAGACCCAGCTGTCTGAATACGACGAGAAATACGCGTATTCCGAGAAGATCTCCTCGGGCGGAACAACCGCATCGAGCTGCACCAGCAGGCACTGCCGGCAGATCAACGCATGAAGAGGGAAGAACCGCTCGGGCTCGCTCAACCGATCCGGCCGGACATATTACTCGCACAGCGGCGACATCCCGAGATCGACGAACGTGTCCTCGAGGCGCGCCGCGCAGAAGCGGCAAGAACGTGACGCGGCCATGCTATCGCTCCAAGGCACTGCTTGCCGCAGCACCCAGGTCGTAGATGATCCCGTCGTCGCCATCCATCAGCATGCGATATCGACGCGAGCAGCTGTCGTAGAGCGCTGCGTAGTGGAGCCGGAACCAGCGCGCGTGATTCGCGGACACCGCCAGATATCGAGCGCCCTGCCCTCGTAGATCTTCGATCGCTTCGGGCGTCAGCCACGCCATCGAGCGATACCAGCCGCGCCGGCCGCTGAAATAGAAGACCTCCGGCGGCGTCATGCTGGTCTGCGGCGTGCGGTCGTCCATGTCGGCGTCGACGACGACCACCAGATCGTCCGGCGCCGTCAGTGCGGCCAGCGCCTTCCCGGTCCTCATTTTCTGCGCGTGACAGGTTTCTGAAGTCCATCCCTCGCGCTTCGAGCACGTAGTTCGCGGCAACGGCATTGGCGGCGAGGAGCGCAACCACCGCGAACGCGACGGTGCGGCTGGACGCCGGGATGTCAATCGGCCGTTCGAATTCGAGGATTCGAAGGAGGACGATCAGGCCCCATCCAGCCAGCGCCGCCGTCGGGCGGAACAATCGGGAAGGGCGTACTGATAGTGCCCGAGGTAGACGCCCTGCGCGGCGACGAGGAAGTACACCAGCACCGCGGCGAGCCACACGTGGAACAGGTAGGCCGGCGGCCGGCCCGGGAGGGCGCACGATCCCGATCGCCATGAGAAAAAAGCCGAGCGGCGTCGTATGGAACAACACGACCCGAATGGCGGTCTTGGCGTAGAACATCGGGTCGGTGAAGAGGTTGACGCTGCCGAACTTCATGTAGCCGCTGGCAATGATGCCGAAGGTATTGTGGTACTGAAGAAACAACCGGTAGGCGTGCACGTACCACAACACGGGAGCCAGCAGCACGAGAATCGCGAAGAGCCACACCTGCGGAACCCGCCACCAGCGCTGCCGTACTTCACCCAGAAGAGGAACAGGATCGGGCAGCCCGAGATACAACGACGTCAGCTTCAGCAGAATCGCGAGAGAGACCGCGCAGGCGGCCACGATGAAATGCGCGGTCGCCCCCTCGTCGACCCAGCGCGCCAGCAGATACAGGCCGAGCGTCCCGCAGAACACGGGTGGCGCGTCCGGCCACAGGCCCGTGCTCATCGCAAGCCAGGTCGGTGCCGTGGCGGCGAACAGTCCGGCGATGAACCCCGCGGCTGCACCGAAAAAGTGCGCGGTGAGCCGGTTGACGACAACGGCCAGCCCGATTCCACACATCATCGGGATTGCCAGCGCGACCCAGTCGTGAACCCCGAACACGGAATACAGCACGGCGATGCAGTACGGGAGCAGCGGGAATTCCATCTCCACGTAGCCGGGGCCATTGCCTCCCCACAGGATCTGCGGGTGCAGGAAATCGAAGCCGTTTCTGTAGTAATTGAGGGCGATGGCCGCCAGATCCGCCGGCCGCCATTCCAGAATCACGACATCCCGCTGCGACAGCACGGCCAACTGCGCCGCGAATGTCAGCGCCACCGTCGCCACGAGGTGCCACGTGCTGTCACCAACCCACGTCTCGAACGCGGAAGGGCTGGAGCTTCGAGTCAATTGAGGCGGCGCATCACGGGCTGGACCGAACGGCCCGGCAGATAGCGTTCCACGCCGTCCTCGAGCGCGCGTTTGTAGACCGCGAGCGCCTCGGCCACACGCTCGACGGTCGCATCGACGATCGCGTCATCGTGGGCGTAGCTCACGACCAGTGACGGGGCGAGGAGTCCGCGCCGGAGGGTTTCGCGAAGAAACAACGTCCGGAACGCCTGCGACGGTCGCCGTTCGGCGTCTCGCGCCACATAGACCAGGTTGCACGGCCGCCCGACGACTTCAAAGTAGCCGTCGAGGCCGGCCGCTGCAACCGCGCGTCGTATGCCATCGGCGAGGCGCTGGCCCTGACGCCACAGCGTCTCGACGACCGGCTGCTCCCGGTAGGTTCGAACCACCGCGCACGCTGCGGCCAGCGCCGGCGCTTCGGCGCCATGCGTCGTGGAAAGGAGAAACACGCGCGGGCGATTATGGCGAAGCCCGCCGAGCTCCATGATGTCCCGTCGTCCCACCAGCGCCGAGACCGCGAAGCCGTTTCCGAGCGCCTTGCCGTAGGCGACCAGGTCCGGATCGAGTCGATGAAACGCACGCGCGCCACCGTTGTGCCAGCGGAAACCGGTAATCATCTCGTCGAGGACGACCAGGGCTCCGTTCCGGCGGCTCAGCGTCGTCAGCGACTCGAGGAAGCCCGGCGCGGGCGGCGTGCTCGTCTCCGCTTCGAGCACGACAGCGGCAATCTGCCCGGGGTGTGCGTCGAACAACGCTTCCAGACTCGCGAGATCGTTATAGCGGAACGCATGCGTCAGATCGGTGACGGCTTGTGGCACCCCGGCGCTCATCGGCGTCGTGCCGATGAACCAGTCGCCGGTCGAGAAGAACGGATGGTCCGCGCAGATCGCGACGCGGTCGCGGCCGGTGAACGCACGCGCCAGCCTGACGGCCGCATTCATGACGTCCGATCCGTTCTTGGCGAACTTGACCATGTCGCCGCCGACCAGATCGAGCAGCGCCTCTGCCGACTCCAGTTCGAGAAGAGCCGGCCGGCTGAAGTTCGATCCCGTGCCGCATTTGCCGAGCCGCCGCCTCGTTGACCGCCGCGAACGCATGGCCGAGCGACACCGCGCGGAGTCCCATGCCGTATTCCAGCAGCTCGTTGCCGTCGACATCCCACACCCGCGCGCCTTCGCCGCGTACCAGGATCGGCGGCATGTCGGCGGGGTACTGGTCGTCGCCCTTGGCGTAGGTGTGGGCACCGCCGGGAATCAGGCGGTGCAAGCGCTCGGTCAGCGCCAGCGATCGGTCGAAGCTCGGTTTTTTCCCTTCGTCGGCCACTGAAAAGAGCGTGGCATGAAGCTATCATCGACCACAAGTCATATATGCCCGAACGACCGCGCGTGACGCGATGCGCACCGGCGTGAAGGTCACACGCATCGCGTCTCGAGCCGAACGCCGGCCGTCCTGGTCACTCGCCGTCTTCGCGCACAACGAGAGCGGCCGCATCGGGGCGGCGCTGCAAAGCATCGTCCAGGCCGCGGCCGGCACGGACGTCGAAGTGTGGGTGCTCGCCAACGGTTGCACCGACGCGACGAGCGACGAGGTCCGCGCCTGCGCGGCGGTGCTTCCGGATCTCTGGCTGGCCGAAATCGACGTCGCCGACAAAGCCAACGCGTGGAATGTCTTCGTGCACGAGCTGATTACGCCGGAGCGGGCTCGAGAGATCGAGACCTACTTCTTCATGGACGGCGACGTCACGCTCGAGCGCGCCGCGCTCGCCCTGCTGGCCTCATCATTGGACGACGTGCCGGCGGCACAGGCCGCTGGCGGCATGCCGGCGACCGGGCGCGATCGGGACAGTTGGCGCGCGCGCATGGTCAGAAATGGAACCTTGGCAGGCAACCTGTACGCCTTGCGGGCCAGTTTCGTCGACGCGGTGCGAGAGCAGCAGGTCTACCTGCCCGTGGGCCTCGTATTCGAGGATTCGCTCGTGTCGTGGCTGGTCGCGACCCGGTTCGGACGAACGAAGACCGTGGATCGAGAGCCTCAATGCATCTTCTGCGCGAACGCGGAGTTCTCGTTCAGGTCGATGTCGTGGCTGCAGCCGGCGGACTATCCGTTGTACCTGCGTCGCAAATGGCGTTACGCGCGCGGTGGCCTGCAGCTCGAGATGCTCGTAAACGTTCTCCGATCGCAGGGCCTCGCCGCCATGCCAGCGCACGTGCACGATCTCTACGTAAGCGGCCCGCTGCCGTCGCGTCTGCGCTGGGTCGGTCTCGACACGCCCTTGCGTCTGCTGGCCGTCCTCTGGATTCGATCGTTCAGGAACCGGTCCTGATGGCGGTGCCGTCAACTGCCGGGTCGCGATGGGATCAGGTCGGTTGTCCGGTGTGCGTCGAGTTACGCTATTCGCGCAGCCCGAAGACGCAGAGCGAGAGGCCCGAGATCGCCGTCACGTACTGTTTCCCGTCGACTTCGTAGGTGATCGGTCCGCTCACAATCTGCGCGCCCAGGCTTGCCTTCCACAACAGCGCTCCGGTTCGCGCGTCAATCGCCTGGAAATAGCCTTCGCGTCCCCCGCTGAACAGCACGTCCGACGCCGTCGTCAGAATGCCGCTGTCGGTGACGTCGGTCATCGGGAACTTCCACTTCTGCTCTCCCGTGGCGGCGTCGACCGCGAGCACCGCGCCGGTGGCCACCGCTTCAGTCCAGTTGTTGATCGGGCCTCGCCGGATGCCAGGCACGGCGGGCGCGCCGGGAACCGGCACGTAGTTTCGGTTGGCGCCGCCGCCAAAGTTCCGCCCTTCCTGATACTCGACGGGCGTCCCGCCGAAGATGGTCGCGTAGCCCTCCCATGCCGGAATGTAGAACAGCCCGGTGTGCGGGCTGTACGACGGCGAATACCAGTTCGTCCCACCCTGATTGCCGGGCCATGTCGGTTGACCGGGCGGCTGCGGCGTCTGGTTGGGCCGGCCGCGCTCGTCGAACTTGTCCATCCAGTTCACTTTCACGAACGGTTTGCCGACGAGGAACTTCCCGGTCTCGCGATCGAGCACGTAGAAGTTGCCGTTCCGGTTGGCCCAGACCATCGCCTTGAGCGGCTGTCCCTGCCAGGTGATGTCGGCGAGCACCGGCACCTGGACGGAGTCGTAGTCGTATCGATCGTTCGGCGTGAACTGGTAGTGCCACTTCAGCCGGCCGTTGTCCGCGTCGAGCGCGACGACCGAGTCGGTGTAGAGGTTGTCGCCGGGACGCTGCTCGTTGTTCCAGTCGGGTCCGGCGTTGCCGACGCCCCAATACGTCAGGTTCAGCGCGGGATCGTACGAGCCGGTCACCCAGATCGAACCGCCGCCGTGCTTCCACGCTTCCGGATCGCAGAACGTCGTCGGTCCCCGGCGGACACGGCTTCCACGAATCGCCGCCCGGTTCATTCGGCGCCGGAATCGTGTAGAAGCGCCACGCTTCCCTGCCGCTCCGCGCGTCGAAGGCAGCAACGAACCCGCGGATGCCGTACTCGCCGCCGCCGACGCCGACGATGACCTTGTCCTTCACGACCAGCGGAGCGTGGGTGACCGAGTAACCCGCCTTGCTCTCGGCCACTTTCGTGTTCCACAACGGGCGGCCGGTCTTCGCGTCGATGGCGACGAGATGGGCGTCGAGCGTGCCCATGTAGAGCGTGTCGCCGAGAATCGCGAGGCCGCGGTTGTTCGCGCCGCAGCAGACGACCAGCGTCGGATCCAGCGTGTGGCGGTAGATCCAGAAGACGCGGCCGGTCCTGGCGTCGAGCGCCACGACGTCGTTCAGCCGCTGCGTCAGGTACATGACGCCGTCGACGACCAACGGTGTCGTCTGCCAGTCTACCGGCGACCGCGGCCTGGTACATCCATTTCAGCTCGAGGTTCTTGGCGTTTGCCGGCGTAATCTGCGTGAGCCCGCTGTGGCGCTGACTGAAGTAGCCGCCGGAGTAGATCAGCCAGTTCCGCGCTTCCTTCGCGGCATTCACCAGGCGATCCGGGCCGACCTGCGCATGCGTGCGGCCCGCCATCGCCGCGATCGACAGCACGATCAGCCAGGCGCCTGTGTTCGTCGCATCATGGTCATCGTCCCTTCAGCGAAAGCAGGTAGGCGACAACGTCGGCCAGTTCGTTCTCGTTCAGCCGGTCCTTGTAAGACGGCATCGGCGAGGTGGTCAGGATCGTGTATTCGCGAAGGTCGGCCTTGGTCAGCGAGACCAGCTTTTCCTGCTCGTCGATCAGCTGCACGGTGTAGGTGTCCTCGTTCAGCCGCCGGCCGTTGACGACCTTGCCGTCCTTCGTGACGGCGCGGACCGGACGATTGATCGGCATCATCTGACTGGTGGGATCGGTGAGTGAACGGAACAGCGAGCCTGCGCTTCGCGTCGCGCCGACTTCGCTGAGATCCGGACCGACGCGCGAACCCAGGCTGCCGACGCGATGGCAGCGCGTGCAGCTGCCCTTTCCTTCGAAGGTCGCCCGGCCGCGCGCCGCGTCGCCGGTCTTGATCGATCCGCGGTCGAACGCGTTCATGTTGCGCAGAAACCCGATGATGCCCGCGATTTCCGCGGAGTCGAACCTGAAGGCCTGCATGCCGGTCCCAGGAACGCCGTTCGTGATCACCCGCACGAGATCCTGATCGGTGCCCCCGTTCCGGAACTTCCCGCTGCGGAGGTCCACCCCGCCGACACCGTCGCCGTTCGCGCCGTGGCATGTGGTGCACTGGGCGTCGTAGAGACGCGCACCGTAGGCGATGTCGGCGGGTGTGAATACGGCCGGAAGCGACGCCGCCGGGTTTCCTGGCGCGGGAGTCTGTGCCAGGGGATTCTGGGCGGCAGCGGCTTGCGGGCGCGCGATGCCGAGTCCCAGGACAGCGAGAAGCAGTAGCTGTGCACGCATATCGCGCTCGCTCCAGTGGCTATTTGCTCCAGGGCGGAACGATCTGATTCATTCGCGCGTAGGCAATCATCTGGCCCAGGTGCTCGTGAAGATCGCCGCCGATGGCGATCACGCCGTCTGCGAACGACAGATCCCGTCCCATGATCTTGCGCTTGCCGGTCAGGTGGCGGCGTCAAGCGCCTCGAGCTCCTTCTTCGCGTGCGCAAAGCCTTTGTTCAGGTGGTCGATCACCTGCGCCTTGTCCGACAGCATGCGCAGCTTGGCCGCTTCCTCGCGGGGTCCGAGATCGGCGGCCTTTGCGCCGAACGATGTCGGGATGAACGAGTAGCCCTCGAACGCCGCCAGCATCAGGACTTCTGATACCGACCGCACGCCATCCATCGGACGCCAGGTGTACTTGTCCTGCGGAAACGCGTTGGCCAGGCCGACGAATTTGCCCCGAAGCGTCTCGAGGTCGGCCAGGAACGACGCCTTGACGGCGGCGGCAGATTCCTTGGTGATGATGTCCTGCGCGCGCGCGGGAGTGGCCGAGGCGAACAGCGCTGTAGCGAGCGCGGAGACGACCGCGGTGCGACGGAATGACATTACAGACTCCTTGCGTGATTTTTTGCGGTCCGCCTTCGCGCCATCCGCCTTTGCGGCTTCGCCGCTTCGGCGTGACAGGCGGCGCTTCGGCGAGACAACTCCGCCGGCTTCAGCCGGCGGAGTTGGATGGTAGCATGCGCGAACCTCGATGACGCAGCCTCATCCTCCGCGCGATCGCGCGCTGTACGCCGACGTGGTCGGCGGCGTGACCACCTTCTTCACGATGGCCTACATCGTCGTGGTCAACCCCGGCATCCTGGCGACGCCCGGAACGGGCATGCCCTTTTCCGGCGCGATGACGGCGACCGTCCTGATCGCGAGCAGCATGACGCTCCTGATGGGCCTCTACGCGAAGCTGCCGTTCGCGGTTGCGCCAGGCATGGGCCTCAACGCCTTCTTCGCCTTCACGATCGTGCTCCAGAGCAAAGTGCCGTGGCAGACCGCGCTCGGCATGGTGTTCTGGTCCGGCGTGCTGTTCCTGCTGGTCTCGACGACACCGCTGCGAGAGGCGATCGCGCTCGCGATTCCGGCGCCGCTGCGGTCGGCGGCGTCCGCAGGCATCGGCCTGCTGCTGACGTTCATCGGCCTTCGAAACGCCGGCATCATCGTCGGCGATCAGGCGACGCTGGTCCGGATGGGCACGCTCGATCACCGCGCGGCGTTCCTGCTGCTCGGCATTCTTGTCGCAGTGGCGCTGATGCGGCGGGACAACCCGCTCGCCTTCCTTGCGGCGATCTTTTCCGTCACCGCGATGGCATGGACGCTGGGATACGCGAAACCGCCGGACACCGTTGTCAGCGCGCCGGACTTTTCGTCGGCGTTCCTCCAGCTCGACATCCGCGGCGCGCTCAGGCTGGCGCTGCTGCCCGCGATCATCGCGATTCTCTTCACGGATCTCTTCGACTCGCTGTCGACGTTCATCGGCGTCGCGAACGCGGCCGGCCTCACGGACCCGGAGGGCCGGCCGATCAACCTGCGGCGCGGCCTGATCGTCGACGCGCTGGCGACGCTCGGGTCCGGTCTGGCCGGGACCTCACCTGGAACCGCGTACGTGGAAAGCATCGCCGGCATTCGCATGGGCGCGCGCACCGGGCGCGCGTCCGTCGTGACGGCGCTCTGCTTCGTGCCATGCTTTTTTCTGGGACCCCTGGCCGCTGCTGTTCCCGGCTACGCGACCGCCGCGGTGCTCGTGCTGGTCGGCGTCTCGATGTTCCAGTCGATGGCGAAGATCGACTTCGCCTCCATCGAAGACGCCCTGCCCGCCTTTGTCACCCTCGTGTTGATTCCGCTCACGTTGTCCATCACGCAGGGCATTCTCTGGGGATTCCTGCTCCACGCGCTGCTCTACGCCGTAGCGGGACGATGGCGTGAGGTGAGTATCACCCTGTGGGTGCTGTCGGCCCTATCGGCGGCGCTCCTTCTCCTCGGTACACGTCAGACCAGCACCGCGGGCTGTACGGTATTCTCTCCACCATGCGAATTCACCGTTTCCTGCAGACCCTTGCCCTGACATTCGCGCTGGTCGTCGGCGGTGTGTACACCGCGACGCCGCCATCCGCCTTCCAGGCCACCGCAACCGCCGACAAGATTGCCCTGGCGAGCCCGGAGCGCGTTGGGTTCTCCAGCGATTCGCTCAAAGAGCTCGACGCGGCGATGCAGGGCATCGTCGACAAGAAACATCTCGCCGGCGTGGTGACGCTGGTGGCGAGGCACGGCCAGGTCGTGCAGCACAAGGCGTACGGCGTTCAGGACATCGACGGCCAGAAGCCGATGGCACTCGACGCGATCATGCGCATCTACTCCATGACCAAGCCGATCGCGGGCGCGGCCATGATGATGCTGTATGAAGAGGGCAAGTGGAAGCCGAGCGATCCGATCGCCAAGTACATCCCCGAGTTCGCCAACCTCAAGGTGTTCGCCGGCACGGATGCCGCCGGCACCATGCTGCTCGAAGCGCCGAAGCATCCGCCGACGATGGGCGAGTTGATGTCGCACAACGCGGGATTCACATACGGCTTGTTCGGCAACACGCCGGTGGACAAGCTCTATCAGGCCGCCAACCCGCTCGAGGCCCCGTCGCTCCAGGCATTCATCGACAAAGTCGCGCCGTTGCCGCTGCTGTATCAGCCGGGCGAGAAGTGGGTGTACAGCGTGTCGGTCGATATTCAGGGCTATCTGGTCCAGAAGCTGTCGGGGAAATCGTTTCCGGACTTCCTGCGCGATCGCATCTTCACGCCGCTCGGGATGAAGGACACCGGCTTCCTGGTCCCGGAAGCGAAGCTGTCGCGCGTCGCGACGATCTACGCCTGGGATCAGGCGAAGGGCGCGCTGGCGCCGCTGCCGCACGATCCGCTGATCAGCAAGATGCCGGGGCTGCCATCAGGCGGTGGCGGGCTGTATTCGACCGCGGCCGACTACCTGCGCTTCGCGCAAATGATGCTCAACGGCGGCGAGCTGAATGGGAAGCGGTTGCTGAAGCGCACCTCGGTCGACATGATGCGCACCAACGTGCTGAACGACGACACGATCAACTCGAAATCGGGCATCGGTCCGTTTCGGGTGCAACCCGGAGTGGGCTTCGGCTACGACTTCGCCGTGGTGACCGATCCGGCGGCGATCAAGAGTCCGCTTGGCAAAGGGTCGTACTGGTGGTGGGGCATCGCCGGCACCTGGTTCTGGATCGACCCGACGAACGACATCGTGTTCATCGGGATGATTCAGCGCCGCGGCGGCGCGCCCGGCGCGGCGAACCACGAGGACCTCGCGCGCACGATCGTCTACAAGTCGCTGGTGGATCCGAAGACGTAGCGCGGGTCCTGAGGCGGGCGTCAGCATCGCGATTTTATGCATGGCCGCGATCATCGGATGCCATGCATGAAATCGAGATCTCGACCCGGACCGGACCGCTGCCACAGGAAATACACCGGCAGTCCCAGCAGCACGACGCCGATGCCAATCGCGGCGCGTCCGGGCTGTGTCGCGATCGTGTTGAGGACCAGCGCGACGGCCGCGACGATGAACAGCAGCGGCGTCCACGGATAGCCGGGGACGCGAAACGGCCGCTCGGCGTCCGGTTGCGTCCGCCGGAGCACGAACACGCAGGCGGCTCCGAGCGCGTAGAAGATCCAGCCCACGAACACCACGTAGGTCAGTAGCTGTTCGAACGTCCCCGAAGCCGCGAGCACCATCGCCCAAATCGTTCCCGCGACGATGCTGACGGCAGGCGTGCCGTATCGCGGATGTACGTCAGCGAGGCTTGCTGAAGAACAAGCCGTCTCTCGCCATCGCGTAGTAGACCCGCGGCGCGGAGATGGTGATGCCGTTCATCGCCGAGAAGATCGACACGAGAATAGCGGCGGCAATGAGCTTCGCCGCGCCCGGTCCCACAATCGCACCGACCGCTTCGGCGGCGACGCGATCGGAGCGCGCCACGCCCTCCGTGCCCAGCGCCGCGAGATAGCCGACATTGGCAAACAGATAGATGCCGATGAGCGAAGCGGTGCCCAGCACGATCGCGCGCGGAAACGTCCGCTGCGGATTCATCGCTTCGCCCGCGGAGAACGTCACGTACTGCCAGCCTTCGTACGCCCACAGCACGCCGATCATGCCGAGACCCATCCCGGAGAGCAGCGACGGCGTCACCGACTCAGGCCAGAACGGCACCGACGAAGGCGGCGCCCCGTGGGAGGCGACGAGGACGCTGCTCATGACGAGCAGCGCGCCGACTTTGATGCCGGTGCTCCAGTTCTGAACGTCGGCGCTGCGCCGTGTGCTGCGCACGTTGATCGCGGCGACGACCGCGAGCAGCCCCACCGCCGCCATCTTCTGACCGATCGGCCCGAGGGCGATGAACTGCTGCAGATACGAAGTGGACGCGACGGCGAGCGTCGCGGCCGAGCCGGTGGCGATGACGAGGAAGAAGGTCCAGCCGTAGAGGAAGGCCGTCAGCGGTCCAAGAGCGACGCGCAGGTACACATACAGGCCGCCAGCCGCGGGATTCATTGCGCCGAGCTCGCCGTATGCCAGCGCGCCGAGCAGCGAAAGCACGCCGCCGATGACCCAGACCAGCAGCGCGGGTCCGGCGTTGCCGCCGGACTGCCGCAGCACACCGCCGGGCACCAAAAACACGCCGGAGCCGATCACCGTCCCGATGACGATGAGGATCAGATCGCGAAGTCCGAGGACGCGGTCGAGGGTACGGCTCGCCACTTACTGCACGCGCGCGAGGCCGGCCTGTGCGCACTCGTTGACGACGGTCAGGTAGCGCTGGACGCCATCGGTGCCGATGACATACGGATGTGGATCGCCGGGCTTCCGCCGTTCGAGCGCCGGCAGCTTGGTCTTGGACCCGTCGAAGATCGTGTGGTTCGAGATCAGCACATCGGCGCCGGCCTTGGCGGCGATCTCCTTGAAGCGCCGCGCCGAGTCGCTGTAGGTCTGAAACCAGAAGCGATCGGGACGATCGGGCGTGATGTAGGCGGTGCGGTTCGCGACCCAGTTGAAGGCGGTGCCACCCCACGACGCGGCGACGTGCGGCGTGCCGTGATCCGTCACCGGAATCAGCGTCGACAACGTGCCCATCGTATGGCCCGGCGTGTTGTACAGCGTCAGCGTGGTGTCGCCGAGCGTCAGCTTCTGACCGTCGACCGCCACCATATCGCGTCGGGGCTTTGTGCCGTTGCTCCTGTCGAGCAGATCCCAGTCAGCAGCCGTGAGAATCACGCGTGCGTTGAAGCGATCCTGGAGGTACTTCGCGCCGCCGGAATGATCGGAATGGCCGTGGCTGATCACGACGTACTTGATCGTTGCCGGATCCAGTCCCAGCTTCTTCAGACCGCCAACCACCTCGTCGTCCACGGAGTAGTCGAAGATGGCGTCGATGAGAATGATGCCGGCGGAGGTCGTGACGGCCCACACCGAGTACTCGGTCTGACCGAGGAAATAGAGGTTGTCGAACACTTTGGCGGGCTCGGCGTGCCACGATTCGCGAGGCGGCGGCCCAGGCGGTCGCGGCGTCGCCGGTCTTGGCGCCGTTGGCGTGGCCGGTGGGACCGCTTCCGCGCAAATCCGGTTGAAGACGCCGGCGAAGTCTGCGCCTGCCGCGGTTTTCGCCGCCGCGACGTGGGCCTCCACGCGGCCGCTTCCCGAGCGAGCGCGTCTCCGTGGTTCCGAAGACCGATGCGACGACGACGGCCAGCAGCTCCGACAACACGTGTGGTCACGACACACCTCCCGTTCCGAAGCTCCGGTGCGGTGCAGGTCGAGACATATCACTGCAGGAGGTCGCCGAGCGAGACGGACGCCGATTCGTCATCGCGCCTAGCGCCACTTACAAGCCGCCCGGAGGCCGGCGGACGAAGCGACCGCCCATGAGGTCGACGTCCGCCGGCCTGCCCTCTTCATTCAGCGCGAACGTCACCAGCGTCGGTGCACGCCACTCGGCAGTCCATTTCGCGCGAAATGTGTTGTAGTGCCAGTGCTCGAGTGGACCGACGAAACCGGACCCATAGCGAAGTCGCAGGCCACCGTCGATCAGGGTCACTTCGACGTCGCCGCGCAGGGGATCGCTGTAGGTGCCGGCGTATTGCGCCAGCGGCAGTGACGGCGTGGTGCCGTGGACGCGCGTCGCTTCCTCTTTCTCGCGCGCCTCGTCCGCCTGCCGCCTGATCCCCGTATACAGCTTGAGGAGCTCAGCGCTCCAGTCCCGCTCCGGCGCGCCGATGTATCGATCGAACACGGTATACATCAGCGCGTGGCGCAGCTCCGCGTGATCGAGATTCGCCAGGACGTAGACGCCCAGCCGGTCGTCGCGCATCAAGCCGTGGATGGCGGTCATGCCGTCGATGCTGCCGGTGTGAAAGTCGACCGCCCGTCCGCGATAGTCCTGCTGAAACCAGCCGAGCGCGTAGGTCATCCAATGCGGCTTGACCACGCTCGTCGTCGGATACATCTCGAACGGCGCGATCGTCTGCGGCTTGAAGAGCTCGGCAAAGGTCGCGTCGCTGATCAACTGCTTGCGGCCCGAACCGCCGGCGCGACCGCCGTCGAGGAGAAACTGCATCCACTTCGCCATGTCCGACGCGCTCGACCACACCGCGCCAGCCGAGGCGACCGGGTCCACGCTCATGTTCTCGATGACGCGCACCTGGCCGCCGACGATGTCGTGGGGCGCGGCGACGTTGGCGTGCGCCTTGAGTGTGGCTGCGGTGGCGATCGAATCGCGCATGCCGAGCGGCTCGAAGATCCGCAGCCGGATCGTCTCCGCCCACGGCTTGCGGCCCGCGGCCTCGATGACGGCGCCCGCGGCCGCGTACATGATGTTCTGGTAGATGAAGCTCGATCGGACGGAGTAGGCCGGTTCGATCAGCCGGACGCGCTTCAGGATCTCTTCGGTCGAATTGCTCTGGCCGTACCAGAGATAGTCGGCGTTGCCCAGTCCGCCGCGGTGCGTGAGCAGATCGCGAACCGTCAGCTCGCGTGTGACCGCGGGATCCTTGAGCTGAAACCACGG
Organism: uncultured Acidobacteriota bacterium; assembly: GCA_963792175.1. Classification (GTDB taxonomy): domain Bacteria; phylum Acidobacteriota; class Vicinamibacteria; order Vicinamibacterales; family CAVVIG01; genus CAWBVG01. Next base: position 238,458 of record CAWBVG010000033.1, on the reverse strand, counting down.
CAGGTGTTTGACAACGGGATCGTCCCAGGCGAGCCGTTTGTCGTCGACGAGCATGCCGACGAGCGCCGCGGTCATCGCCTTGGTGGTCGATCCGATGGCGAACAGCGTATGGGTGTCGACCGCGTCAGGCTGGCCGACCTGGCGCACGCCGTATCCGCGCTCGATGACGATCTTGCCGTCTTTCGCAACGGCCATCGCCAGGCCGGGGACGCGCCAGTCCTTCATCGCCCGGGCGACGAGATCGTCGAACCCGGTCAGCGGTGCAGGCTGTGCGGCTGGCGATGCCTTGAGGCAGAGGGATAGAACGACCGCAACGAGGAGAGCGGGAAACCGGATTGGGAGGCGCATCAAGGCCTCCCAATTTACTGCAAGAGCGCGCGTTCGCGGTCGGAATCAGCCGCGCCGGCCGATGAGGACGCTCACAGCAGCAGGCGCCGTGGTCGTCCTGCGCATGTCCAGTCCGCCCGCCGTGCCCGCGTGTGCCACGCGGCGAGACCCCAGGCGACGAAACATGCGGCGATGCCGCCAGCCAGCAGGAACAAGAAGATCGACGGCAGCGCCAGCGACACGATCAGCACGCTGCCGACCACGAAAATGAGCCCGCCGATGTTGCCGGCGATATCGGTCGTCGAAAAGTTGATTTGCGGCGAGCGCCACGCGTCGGGCGGCACGCGCAATCTCGGACGGATGACGTTCGTACCAGCCGTGAAGCAGGAGCGCAACCAGCGTCGCTCCGGCCGCCACCAGCGCCGTCCAGGGGCCAAGCGTCACCACCGTCAGCAGCGTGACGACGACCGATCCGGCGGCGAGGCCGCTGGCGACGTTCGCTCGCTCCTCGGACCACGACGCGAATGGCGCCACGAACATCAGCGTCCAGAATGCGGCGTAGCCACGGCACCGGACGCGGAAGCGTTTCGCGTGGTTCGATCCGGCCGCGGCGACTTCGGATTGGAGATCGGCGATCGTCGGACGAACGACGATTTCGATGAAGCGCTCGTTGAAGACGAGCGGCGCGATCTTCAGCAGCCACGTCCCAGGCATCATGGCTTCACCTCCCACGCCACTTCGCGCGTAAACGTCGCCCATGCCCGAAGCATTCGCTCGCCGAGCGCCGTCGGACGATAGATCCGGCGCGGTAGCCCGATGGCACCCGGATTCGGCGTTTCCTGCTCCGACTCGATGAAGCCTTTGGACTCCATGCGCCCGAGCGTCACGTAAACGGTCCCCCGCTTGAGCGCGCCTCCGGACCGTTCGACGAGCTGCAACCCGAACATCGGTCCTTCCGACACCAGCAACTCGAGGATGAGTCGTTCCTTTGCCGGCAGCACAGCTTCAGTCTTACATTAAATAAGATCGTTGTCTACTGCATACTTATCCGGATCTCCAGCGCCTCGCCGCCTGATCCGGCGGGCGCTCGCAAGTCCGCTTGGCACGCGGGCGCCTTCACAGCCTACCCGTCCGAGAGTCGACCAGGCCGCGCACCAACCTCGAGGATGACCCGGGCTTCCGCTACTTACAGCCGATGCGGCATCTTCTTCCAACACTGGACGATGTTCGATGCTCCGCTTCAAAGTCCAGCAGTCCCGCGTGATGACCGCAGATCTGGCCGCGTTCCTTTCGGCTCGACATCCTGGTGGTCGTGCCGGAAGGCAGGCCTTCCACGGAGGTTCGCTAGAGGTTGAGTCGAAGGACTATCGAAGCGACAGATCACCGCCTGACAGTTTCAGGTCGGTGTGGCTATGGCTATTTGCGAATGGGATCGGTGCTAGCTGTTGCGCCGGCCTCTGACGCGACGCCGAACCAATGCGGCAACGCCACTGCCAACGAGCAGCAGCGATGCAGGTTCCGGTGTTTCAACCTGAGTGATCGTCACTCCTGGGTCATCGAGCATCAGCAAATCCTGCGCTTCGGATGCCATCCGGGAAAACCAACTGCACGATACGCACGTTCGTGTTCACGAACCCACCGACCGTCACGGCGTTCCCGGCGGCGGCGATGAGCGCGTTGGCATTGCTTTGTTCAGACGGCGTAAGCGTTGGGAAAATGTTATTCGTAAAATACGATTCGTCTTCGATCACCCAGATCGCGGCCTGGATCTCGTCCCCCGTGTACGCGGACAGTGCGTTCTGGCGATACTGGGAATAGATCCATGCCGTCCGATCGTCGAGATCGTCACCGTCGTCTGTCTGGTTCCCGCCTGGAATCGACGGGTCGCCGATGGCTGAGACGGTGAACGTGTCTGTCACCATTGATGTCCGACTCGTGTTGCACGCAAAACGTGATCAGGTCGGCCACCCCGTCGAATGCTGCGCCGACGGCGACGTCGACCGCGAACGGCCCACCCCAGATCGGAGGCCCGCCAGGGTCGAGGAGGTGCAGGGTATCGCCCACGATAATTGAGTCCGCGAACGCAGTGCGTCCTGTGAACAGAAGAATGGCGAACACGATTGCCGGAACACACCTGCGCATGGGGAGAGAACCTCGCGACAAATCCGTGCAAGTTGCCTGCCGTGTTGCGACAGCACGCCAATCGGCGGTACACCGCAGGCAGACCGCAGCAAAGGGTCGGTTTCTGGCGACTATTGTCCGACCCAGACGGGCACTTTCAGGCGACCACGCAGTGCCTTTCCCACGCCGAGAGCAGTTACCGACGGTCTCAAGAGGAGGCGCTCACCAAAGACCACCGCCATCGACTACGCCGAAGCCTCGCTCAAAACGGTCGCCGATGCGAAGGCTGGTCGACTTCAGACGCGGAACGCGTCCAGCGCGCTTGCGAGCCGCGAGCGTTCGTTGTCCTCTGGACCGGCGGCGAATTGAAATCTTCCCAACGCCTGCTCGCCCCAGAGATTCGCGACGGTGATCAGAAGTTCGAGGTCTACGCGCATCGCATCAGCGACCGAGGTGTTCGTGAAGACATCCTTCAATTGCACGAGGCTCAACTGGCTCAGTCGCATGCCGTGCCGGCCAACCTTCAACACGTGGTCCGGAACCGGCGCGCTCGCCACCAGAGCCTCCAGCATTCGATCTCGCCACGCCGGCGAGAGGCGCGGACACCACTCCGCGAAACCACATCGTGCCGAGAAGCTTTCTGACCTCTCGCCCGTCGAACGAGATCTCGGACCGTGTGCCGTCGCGCGCCACGGCCAGGGCGGCCGGATCGCTGCGGTTGACGGCTACCGCGAATTCCCAAAGGCTCGCGAACGAAGGTTTGGGCTTGTCTTTGTCATGGAGCGTCGGCCCGACGTCATGAACAACAACGGGGACATTCGGCGGGACGGCGTCGAAAACGCTGGCGGCGGGTTCATGTGTGCTGACTTCACTGCCGACGAGAGGCGAGATTCTGCCTTCCAGATTCCAATCAATCGCCAGAGGTGCGTGGTTGCCGGTGTACTCGGCGAACAGCGCGGTCACGCCCCACGGCTTCGGCGTGCGGGGCGCCCGGGCGTAGAGCGGAGTGTACGGGTGGCCGTCTGCATCGCCGGAGGCAAGCGCGGCGAGTCTGCCCTTGATCCCGGCATCGACCACGTTCGACCATTCTCCCTGGATGCAAACCAGCGAGGTTCCAACCGGCTTGCCGAACGCGTAGTACGAATTCTGCCAGCAGGTTCGAACCGCATCCTCGATCTGCTGACCATCCGGATCCTGCGAGGCCGGCGGATCGATTTCGGCGAAGCCGATGCGGATTCTGCCGGGGCCGGCCACGAGCGTCGAGAGGTCTGATGGGTCGACCTGCGACAGGTCCGAGAGCACGTAGATCAGGCCGCGCAGTCCTCGGGCAATCGGGAGCGTCATGCGCTCCCACACAACCGACTGAGGCTCCGGATGGCGGTCGGCATATCCCAGATCGTTGAGGATTTCGATAAAACGGATCTGGGCCTTGTCAAACTGATCGATGACTGACAGCGCGTGATCGAAGCGCCGTTTGTCCACCTCGTGCCGTTCGAACGACGGGCGGACGAAAATCGGGATCACGAGGCACTTGTGCTGCCGGGCCATCTGCACGACCGGAAACATGGTGCCGGCGCCGGTCCCTTTCCCGCCCGTTCCAATCACGATCACGACGGAATAGCCGCTCAACAATGCGTCGACGTCGCTCTTCGATTCTTCGAGCGCCTGTCTGGCGACCTCGGGGTTGTGCCGGGCGCCGAGCCGTCCGGTCGTGCGCGCCCCAATCAGGAGTCGTTCATCCCGCGGCACGTCGGACAACGAGAACTCGTTGGTGTCGATGAAGCGGGTGCAGATCGCGCGTTTGAGGCGTTCCGCGTACTTCGGGTCGCTTTTCTGCGTGACCAGCAGGTCGCGGCGAAACAGCGTCTTCAACGAGCGCAGAATGTTTCCACCGCCGCCGCCCAAGCTCACTAGGAGAATGCTCACCGTCCACCCCCTGGATCTCCCGTAAAACGACACCGCACGATCACCCATCGTCCTCGTCCGGAAAGCCGCTCGCCGACGAATCGTTCGTCGTTCAACAGCCGTAACACCCGCCCGACGTTCGTACTCCACGTTCCTCCGGTGATCCGACAGGTTGGGATACGTCCGGCCCTGATGGGGTGCGAGCAGAATGTCCAGTCGCTTGCGGTACGGCTTCAATCGCAATTGCGAATGGACACCCCGATCGCTGGACCCTCGCCGCATGAGAGGCCGTTCGAACTCAGTGTCGCCGCGCTGAATGGTAACGCAGGTAGACCGCTGGGCGAGCGGCACTTGCACACCCGTCGTGACCATAAGCGCGATCGCAGCTGTGCAGGAACCGATGCGCTTTTCCATCGGCACCAATCCGCATCTCAGCAGTTGTCGTGATCGAAGAATGAGCAGTTTGCCGCGCGATTCTGCGCGCCCGCCATGGAGCAACCGATGTGCCAACGCGCACCGGTTGAAAATGTGAATCGCGCGGCGACCTCACCGGTCGCAAGCGGCGGCTGCAAGGGCGATTGTCCGAACGCGGGGTCGGCTACGGCTAGCGGGTAGGACAGCCGAGCCGTTCCCTCTTCACTGCTGAATCCGCACGGGAGCCTCAAGCCGGAACTGCAGCCGGGTTTCTGCAGGCACGCTCAGGTGTGTCTTCCCAGAACCGGCCACGACCGCGCCGGTGGTGCCGCCCGCAATCGCACCGCCGACCGCGCCTGTGCCGCCTCCCAACAGCCCGCCGACGACCGCGCCGACTCCTGCGCCCGCGCCGATCTTCCGCGCCGCGCGTTTCCCCTCGCTATGACCCTTCAGCTCGACATCGCTCGAGGTTACGAAGTACCCGCGATCCCCGACGTGAAGGGAGACCACCCGGAGTGTGATGCGGTCTCGTCCCTTCAGGTTCGAGGATTGCTGAACGTCTACCGCCTCCAGCGTCGCCAACGATCCGCGCGGGACGACGACGTAACCCCGAACGTCCATCACCGGATCGTCAACGATAGCCCTGAACCTCATGCCGACGTGGGACGAGTAGACAACGATTGGTTGGGTTGTGCGGACGTTCAACACGGTTCCAGCCGGCACAACCTCAGCACCGTTCGCACCAGCGGTCCGTAACCCCGCGAACAGGAGTAGACCCATCATGACCGACCACGCACGGAACTTCATGGCGTCACCGGCTCCCCTCTGGTGTCGTCGTCACGGCATGTTGTGATCACCTAATCCGTCTCGCCTCGTCATTGAGGACCGCGACGACACACTCGTCATCGGCCGCAAGAACGGTGCTGACGGCCATGCGTCGGCACAGATGGGCCCTGCTGGAATCAGTGTTGCTCGATTGGATCTGAGGCGTGTACGACGCACGCCTATCGAGTGGCCAGCACTCCTATCGAGTGGCCAGCACTTCGCCAAGTCGCGTTCGAATGAGTGCCGACTGCTCCGGCGTGAACGCAAGGCTGCTGGGGTGAAATTGCCGCAGCTCGGCAACGTCCCATCCCTTGCGCATCAATCCGTCGGACGAATGTGCACCCGGAGGCAGCAGCAGATGGGCGAGCTCGTGCGCGATGACCACCGCCAGCAACTCCTTCTCCTGCCAGCCCGCGGCGGCCGCGGCGTCCTTCAAGCGGTCGTATAACACGTACGCGATTCGGCCGCCGCCCTCGGGCGCGACCACTGCTGACCCGATCGCCCCCGGCGGCCACACTCTGCGCGCCGCCATGCTGCGGCTCAACACGTTGATGGTGAAGTCTTGCAGCCTGTCGTTCTCCACATCGTGGCGCTTGCGGGCGCGGGGACCCATCGTCGGGGCCCATTCGATCGCGACGTCAATCGCGGTATAGAAGGTTGCGGCGACGCTCTGCGCCTCGGTGAGCGTGTCGGGGACAACACCAGCGTAGTCATAGACGCGCACCCGTACCACCGGCACGTCACGCGGTTCACCTCGGGCAACGACGCCATCGACGACGACGATTCCAGCACTAATCAGGAGTACTGCTATCGGAATCCGCATCGGGCCACCTGCCTGGCGACGATCGAGCAAGAGGAGCGCCAGAAGCGCGTGACTCCGTGTCACCAATCACGCAGTGCCCACATGTCGTGACTAGCGTTGGAAGATTCGATCCTCGAGCGGCACGCGTCAGACCTGATCGTGCTCCTGATTGCGCGGCGCGACTGCGGTGCGCCGTGATCATCGGGCTCGAGCCTGGCGCAGGTACACGGTCGCGGATCACGCGACCAGATGTGGTCAGTGAGCGCGATTCAAGGAGCCCGCTGTGGTCACTGCGCGCGAGTCTCCTCCGCTGGGCGAGCCGCCCACCGGCAATGAGCTCCGACAGCCAACGGTAACTCCTGGTGGCGGGACGCGGCGTCCGCCTTCGCGGCGACGCGGCGCGGGTTCGGCGAGACTGACTTCGCGAACTGTGAAGGGCTTGCCTAAACGAAATCTGGCGGAGGGAGAGGGATTCGAACCCCCGGTACCCTTCCGGGTACAGTGGTTTTCAAGACCACCGCCATCGACCACTCGGCCATCCCTCCCGCCTTCGCAAGCGTACAACACCAGCTTGCTTCGGCGGGCAAGCCCGTGTTCACAAGCGCACAACACCAGCTGGCTTCGGCGCGCAAGCCCGCTTTCGGCCACTACGCCGCCAACCTGCCGAAAAGAATCGCCATGGCGGTCACGAAATGCAGTCGTTGGAGGCGGCGCCTCGATTATTCCGGCCAGAATACGCGCCAATCCGCGCACGCATTTTGTAGCGCTCTCAGTCTTGTTTGGCGATCACAGCTCGCATCCTGATGATTGGTGGCCTTGCCATCTTCGGATCGGCAACGCCGGTTGTTGCGGAACCCGAACCGCCGCCTGGCGCGTTTCTCGTCTACGTCACGCAGACGTCTCAGAGCGTCAATCTGGGTCCATCGGAACACCTCTTGATCTTCCCCATGGCCGTGCAGATTCCAGGGGTCAGCCTTGCGGCAGGCTCGTACATCTTCAGGCTGGTCACACCGTCGCTCGTGCAGGTCATGAGCGCAACGCGATCGAAGGTCTACGCGACATTTTTTGCGCTGAACGATTCGGGTGATGGAGACACCGGGCGGGAACGCATCAAGTTCGCGCAGTATCCCGAGGACGACCTCCCAAGGATTGTCGGCTGGTACCTTTCAGGGGGAACCGGCTACGAGTTCGTCTATCCCAAGCCAAAGCGTAAACCCGCCGAGCGCGTCAGAGAGAGGTAACCGCCGCCGGGTGATGCGCCGAGCACGCGAGGCCGGCGCGGTATGCTAACGCCTGCTTGACCGACAACCCGACCAACGCCCCTGGCGCGCCGCTCGGAGACGATCGCGGTCGGCAGTCGGGCGACGAGCCCACCCACGCGTCGCTCGCGGGCCTCTCGCGCTTCCTGTCGATTGCCGTTCGCCAGGTACGGCCCTACTGGAAAGAGATGACCGTCGTCGTGCTGGCAAGCGTGCCGCAGGTGGCGCTCGAGACGGTCCAGCCGATGCTGCTGATGGTGCTGATCAACGCCATCGTGGCGCAGAACACCCCGCGCGTCTGGACAACCGTCCTCGGCCTCGTCGGGCTGATCCCGATCTACATCACCGGTAATTTCCTCTTCGAGTACATGGCGTCGCGCGTCGGCGCGTCCGTGAGCAACGACATGCGCATGGCCGCGTTCTGGCGGCTGCAGGCTCTCTCGGTCGCCTACCATCGCGGCCGATCGCGCGGCGACCTGCTCTCGCGCTTCAGCTCCGATCTCGACGCCGTCGAGCGCAGCGTCGTGACGGAATTGCCCTTCGCGCTGTCCTGTCTCCTCAGCATCACGGTCGGCGTGGCGCTGATGCTCTACGTCGAGTGGCGGCTGGGGCTCGCGCTCTGCGCCATGCTGCCGCTGGTCGTCGTCGGCCCGCGATGGCTCGGCGAACGCGCCAGCCAGGCCAGCTACATACGGCAGCGCGACGCGGCCGTCGTCATGGGCGCGCTCGAGGAGAGCATCGCGGCGCACGCGGTCATCAAGACGTTCGATTTACAGGGCATCCTGATCGCCGGATTCGGACGCAAGCTGGCGACGCTGTATCGGAGCAGCGTGCGCGCCAGCTTCCTGAGCGGCCTGCAGGGAACCTCGATCAGTGGAAGCGGCTCCATCGTGCTCATTCTCGCGATCGCCGGCGGTACGGCGCTCGCGGTACGCGGGAAGCTGTCGGTCGGCGGCCTGGTCGCCGTGTTCGACCTGTTGTGGTACATCGTCGCCAACCTGCATGCGCTGTCGAAAGTCCTGCCGCCGATGCAGCGGGCGTCCGGCGGCATGGCCCGGATTCAGGAAGTGCTCGAGGCTCGCGAGGGAGTCGTCGACAAGACGGGCGCGCGGCCGCTCCCGCCGTTCTCCGACGCCATCCGGTTCGACAACGTCAGCTATGGCTACGGCGCGGCACCGGCGCTGGCGGGCGTCAGTCTCACGATCCGCCGCGGTGAATCGGTGGTGATCGTGGGGCCGAGCGGGTCGGGCAAGAGCACGTTGCGTTGCGCTCCTGCTGCGACTGGACGATCCGACCGAGGGTGTCGTGACCATCGACGGCCACAACCTGCGCGACGTGACGCAGGTCTCACTGCGAACGCAAATGGGGGTCGTGTTTCAGGACAGCTTCCTCTTCGACGCCACCGTTCGCGAGAACATCCGTTTCGGAAACCCGGAGGCCACCGACGCGGACATTGAAGCCGCCGCGCGTGACGCAGGCATCCACGAGGTCGTGACCGCGCTGCCGGACGGCTACGATACCGCTATCGGTCGAGGGGGCGCGAGCCTGTCAGGTGGCGAGCGGCAACGCGTCGCCATCGCGCGCGCACTCGTCCGCGAGCCCGCGATTCTCGTGCTGGACGAGCCGGCGTCCGCACTCGACGCGCAGACCGAGGCCGCCATCAACCGGACGCTTCAGCAGCTCGCGAAGGGCCGAACCGTCATCGCCGTCACGCATCGGCTGTCGGCGTCGGTGATAGACCGCATCCTCGTCCTCAGCGCGGGCAGGCTCGCCGAGGAGGGCACGCACCCTGACCTGCTCGCGCGGGGCGGCATCTACGCCGAGCTGTGGCGCGCACAGAATCAGTCCGCGTCCGTAGGCTGATCCGGCGGCCTGGAGCGGAAGCCGCTCGCAGGCCGACGCAACGATCGATCCGATCAGCTGGCCGTACGACATGCCCGACAAGATCCGCCAGGATCACGATGTCCCCGAGCACGGGATGCAGGCCGGCGAGCGGATTGACCTCGAGAAACTGAGGGCGGCCATGACGATCGCAACGGCAATCCACACGGCCCAGGTCGCGACACCCGAGTCCGTTCCAGGCACGCAGCGCGATGTCGGCCGCCTCCGCGGCCGCCGCGTCGTTGACGATTTCGTATCGAGCCTTCACGAGCTTCTTGTTCGCGTACCGAGTACCCGTGGGCCTCGGCATCGGGCGTGAAGATCACTTCCATGACGCCGATCACTCGCGCGCGTGATCCGGTGCCGACGATGCCAACCGTGACTTCACGGCCCGGCAGAAACGTTTCGACCAGCGCCGGCTGCCGATACGTGTCGAGGATTCGACAGCAGGCCGACTCGAGGGCCGCGGCGTCCGCTGCGTGCGAAGCGGCCGACACGCCGACGCTCGATCCGCCGGCGACCGGCTTGACGAAGACCGGGAACGGGACGCTGACGCCTGCCACATCGGACCGATTCGAAACGACGGCGAAGTCGGGCGTCGGAATGCCGAGACTTCGGACGATGTGCTTCGTCATCGCCTTGTGAAGCGTCAACGCGAAGACGAGGCCGTCGGAGAACGTGTAGGGAATCTGAAAGGCGTCCAGCAAGGCCGGCACCTGCGCTTCGCGCGCGAAGCCGAACATCCCCTCGGCGTAATTGAAAACGAGGTCCCAGCGATCCCCGGCAGCGAGACGCGCGGACAGCTTCTTGACGCCGCCGATGCGGTCGACGATATGTCCCAACGAGGCGAGGGCCGCGTCGATGGCTTCAATCGTCTCGAGCTCATCGAACTCGGCCGCCTCCTCGGCGGAGTATCCCTCACGCAGGTAGTCGTCACGGAGGTCGTAGGTGAATCCGAGTCGCACCGGAGGCGTTTACCGCTGAGGATCCGGGAAGCGAAACACTCGGCCCTCGTAGTTGCGCAGGAGGACGTGATGGCCCTCGCGCGGAAGCTGCGAGTCGGGGAGGATCGCGATCTTGCCGCCGCCGTCGGGAACGTCGATCGCGAAGGTCGGCACGGCGTAGCCGGTCGTGTGGCCGCGCAGCGCTTCGATGATTTCCAAGCCCTTGGTCACGGCGGTTCGGAAGTGAGAGGTGCCGACGACGAGATCGGCCTGATAGAGATAGTACGGCTTCACGCGGAAGCGCAGCAGGCCCTGAAACAGCCTCCGGCACACGTCGACGCTGTCGTTGATGCCTGCGAGCAGCGGCGTCTGCGATCCGAGCGGAATCCCCGCGTTGGCCAGCCGCGCGCACGCCTGCTCGACTTCGGCCGTCAACTCGTCCGGATGGATGAAGTGCAGGCTCATGAACAATGGGTGGTAGCGCTTCAGCATCCTCGTGAGCGCCGGGGTCACACGCTGCGGCAGCACGACGGGGACTTTGGAGCCGATCCGCAGAAACTCGACGTGCGGAATCCGGCGCAGGCGCGACAGCAACCACTCGAGCCGATCGTCGGAGAGCACGAGGGGATCGCCGCCCGAGAGGAGGACGTCGCGAATGACCGGCGTCCCCGCGATGTAGTCAATCGCGCGCTCCCACTGGCCGGTGCTGAATTCGTAGTCGCCGTCCGGCGAGCCGACCATGCGCGAGCGTGTGCAGTACCGGCAGTACACCGGGCAAGTTCCGGTGACGAGAAAGAGGACGCGATCGGGGTAGCGATGCACGAGGCCCGGCACCGGGCTGTCGGCATCCTCGCTCAACGGGTCGATCGATTCCTCGGGCGTCCGTTCGAACTCCTGCGTCGCCATCACCATCGTCCGGCGCAGCGGATGACTTGCGTCAGAGCGGTCCAGCAGACTCGCGTAATAAGGCGTGATGCTGTTGGGCAGGCTGTTCCGATTCCGCTGCAGCGCGGATCGTTCGTCGTCGGAGAGATCGAGGACGCGTTCAAGGGCTTCGTGTCCGCGCAGGGAATGACGAAGCTGCCAGCGCCAGTCGTTCCAGTCGCGGTCGCCGGCCTCCGGAAACGACGCCCGTCGGAAGGCCCGCGTGCGTCGGCTGATCGAGAATCGCGGAACTCGACTCGGCGCGCGGCCGGGGGTCGCCGTCTTCAGCACGTGTGGGCTCACGGGCGAGCGGTATGGTAACGCACCTCAGCCGTGGGCTCGTGGAAAGTTGCCGGGGGCGCCGAGCAGGCGCGGGCGGGTCAGAAGCGGAGCGTGTACTGGATCTTGGATGCGATCCGCCGCTCCTCGCACCTGAACTCGAACCTGCCGCGCTCGTCGTCCTGCACGCACTGCTGGCCCGCGACGACGAACAGGTCGTTGCCGGGTTGAAGCGTCCATCGGAGCCGCGTCTGCATGCCGATGTTCTGCGAGCGATTGTCGAACTGCACGAGGTTGTAGACCGTCACGGCCGGCGAGAAGGAGTAGTTCACCCGGAGTTCGACGACGCGCGCGACGAACTCGCCCTCCATCAGCCGGGCCGAGGTCTGGGCCAGGGAGAGAGTCGTCTGGAGGTGCGGAGCCAGCTTCAGCTGGAATGTCGTCTTGATCTCGTCGGCGCGTCCGGACCAGTACCGAGCCGAACGACCACAGCGCGTCGAACTTCCACGCGCGCTTGGCTGCGGACCGGAACTGCGCCAGCCAGCGCGTGAACCGGTATTCGCCCGCAGGCAGGACGACGCCGGGGGAGATTTCGAATGGCTCGAACAACCGTTCGTACTCTGGCGCATAGTTGAGCTCGTACCGATCGCCCGAATTCAGCACGTGGTTGACTGGCGCGACAAACGCGGTCCAGGTCTCGACCTGTCCGTTGTCGATCCGCGTGTACCGATCCAGGCCGAACTCGTGAAACATCTGGCGGATATTCAGGAAATGCTCCGGGCGAGGCGCAAACGCCGCATACGTGGAGAATTTCCGGATGTTCGTCCGCGGCACGAAGCCGAGTGCCGGCCTGAAGTCGCCGCCAATTTGCTTCCAGTCGGCCGAGAACTCGATCAGATCGCCTGGAACGCGGAACCCGGCCCCGAAGGCGGTGTTGTCGCGAGGAACAGACGGTGTCCGCGCCTGCAGCCCGAACGCGTCGAAATACGCCGTGTGGCTCGTGGAGAGAAAATGCGACGTGCCGAGCCGCAGGTCGCCGCCATAGGTCTGCGCGCCAGCGCCGCTCACCGGGTCCCCGTTCGTGAAAATCGCTCCCGCGTAGGAATGTTCGAACAGCCTGCGCTTGACGCGTGCCGCGAGCAGATTCCTCGGCTGAAGATCGCCCGTCTCCTTCGTCTGCACGTCCAGGACGCCGACGTCGTACGCCCCTGCCTTGCCCGCCAGCTTCAGGCCCGCGAGCACAGGCACTTCCTTGTCCTGGTACAGCCCAATCGTTCTGCTGAAGAACGGAATGAAGTCTTCGGGGCCCAACAGCGTCGAGCCGCCCTTGGAAAACGAGAACACGTCGGTGTTCTCGAGAAAGAATGGCCGCTTTTCCGGGAAGAACAGCGGAAAGCGCGTGAGGTTGATTTGCCGGTCGTCGACCTCTGTCTCCGCAAAGTCGGTGTTCACGGTGAGCGCGAGTTTCAACGTCGGCGTGAGCTTGACGAACGCGTCGACGCCGGCCGCGCCTGTCCGCTCGGCTCCGGACGAATCGCGCGCGGCGCGCGCCGAGAGGAATGGGCGCACATCGAGGCTCCGCCCTCCATCGACATTGCCAAGGCCCGTCAGCTCGCCGGCTTCCGACACCTGGCGGAACGAGACGTCGAGACGAGCCGAGTCCCAGCGGTCTTCCTCGAGCTTGCGCTGAATGTAGCGCGACACGTTGAAGCCCCACGCATGCTCGACAGCGTCGAAGGTGAGCGTCTTGAAGGGAATCACGAACTCGGCGCTCCAGCCCCGAGACGACCGTGCCACTCGCACGTTCCAGATGCCGTCCCATTGCTGATTGAGCTCGCCGTTCTCGATGATCAGGCCGTCGACGAGGGCTCCGGCCGGGTTGGTGGCGAAATAAAACGCGTTGCGGCGATCGTGGAACGTGTCGAACAAGAGCTCGATTCGATCGTCGGCGTCGAGGTCGGCGTCTCGCGCCATCTGAGTGCCGATCACGAGGTGCGGCTGCAAGTCCTCGCAGATCACGCCCACGTACAGGTTTTCGCGGTCGTACAGCAGCTTGATCTCGGTCCGCTCGGTCGACGGCTCGCCCTGGCGAGGCTCCCGCTGCGCGAGCTCACCGATTGAGGTGGCGGCCGACCAGGCGGGATCGTCGAGGACGCCGTCGACGACGATCGGTGTGTCGATTCTCGTGGCGATGGCGATTCGCGGGTGGGGCGGAGGCGGCGCCATCGATGCCACGGATGCCGCCGCCGCACTGAAAACGACCGCGGCGATCAGTGTCACGTGCCCGCGCGATCTTGATTCACTCGGCCCGGAGTGCAATCACAGGATCGATTCTCGTCGCGCGCCGGGCCGGGAACCACGACGCGCACTCGGTGACGAGCAGCAGAAAGACCGACAGCGCGAGGTAGATCAGCGGATTGGTCGCGTCGACCTCGAAGAGCGTCTGCTGCAGGAGTCGCGACACCGCGAGCGCGCCGGCGATCCCGGCGACGATCCCGATGAGCGTCAGCCGCCGGCCATGACCGAGCACCATTCGCATCACCACGCCTGGTGATGCGCCAAGCGCCATGCGAAGACCGATCTCGCTCGTGCGAAACGACACGAGATGCGCCATCATGCTGTAGACGCCGAGGCTCGCGAGCACGAGCGCCAGGACCGCGAATCCTGCGAGCAGCATCAGCGCGAGTTTGCGATCGGCGACGGTCCGCGCGACGCGCGCGGAGAGCGGCTGCGGTTGCAGCAGCGGGAGATCCGGGTCCACCGATCGCAGCGCCTCGCGCACCACCGGCGCCATCGCCGCGGCGCCGACGTTGGTCCGCACGAGGATGTTCGTGAAGGCTTCCGGCCGCTGCAGCGCCGGCAGGAAGTAGTCCGCTTCCGGCGGCGCGTTCAAACTGGTGCTGCGCACGTCGGCGACCAGGCCGACAATCTGCGACGGCAGTTGCCCCATGCCGGTGACCAGCGTGCGCCCGATCGGGTTCTCGCCGGGAAAGTGCCGCTTCGCAAACGTCTCGTTGACGATCACGACGTGCGGCACACGGGAACTGTCGCGCTCGTCGAAATCGCGCCCGGCGAGAATCGGGATACCGAGCGTCGCGAAGTACCGCGGCGAGACGAGATGTCGGTTCGCCTGCGCGCGTTCACTCAGTGGCGGGAGCGGCCGGCCGCCGATTGCCACCGGCGCCGGCGTCTGCCCGCCGGTCAGCGGCACGCGGTCGGTGAGTGCGGCCGACGTGCTGCCAGGCAGCGTCGACAGGCGTTGATACAACTGCTCGTAAAAGGCGACGAGCTTCTGCCGGTCGTAGCGCTGTCGGCGGCAGCGCGAGTTGTGCGGTGAAGACACCGTTCGGTTCGAATCCCGGTTTGACCCTCTGCAGCCGTGCGAAGCTCGTGAGCAGCAGACCCGACCGCGATCAGCAGCACGAGCGATAGCGAGACTTCGGCGACGAGCAGGCTCGGATCGCAGACGGCCGCCGCGATCCGATCGATCCGCGGCCCGCTTCCTTCAGCGCTTCCTGCACGTTCACCCCCGCCGCCTGCCACGCCGGCAGCAGGCCGATCGCCAAGCCCGGTGACGAGCGACACGGCCAATGCGAAGCCGAGAGCGAGCGGATCGATCCGAATCTCGATCGCGCGCGGAATGAAATCGGCTCCAAAGGCGACCAGTACGGCAAGCGCCCACTGCGCCAGCAACAGGCCCGCGACACCGCCAAGCGCGGCGAGAAGCATGGTTTCGCTGACGAGTTGGCGGATCACGTCGAATCGCGTCGCGCCGAGGGCAAAGCGCGCCGCGATCTCCCGGCGCCGGCCGGCAAAGCGCGCGAGCACCAGGTTGGCGATGTTCGCGCACGCAATCAGGAGGACACAGCCCACGGCGCCGAACAGCAGCAGATAGCTCTGGCGCTGCTGCCCGACCGCATCGTCCAGCAGCGGCACGACGTCGATTCGCGACGGCGCGTCGACGTTGGCGGGGTTCGCGGCGCGGTAATTGGCGGCAACGACGTTCATCGCTTCTCGCGCCTGCGCCAGCGACACGCCCGGCCGCAGCCGCGCGATCGCTTGAAAGAAGAAGCCGCCGCCGTTCAACTGCGATGGAGCCAGGAACGGCACATCGGCAGGCCGCGGGATCCAGATCTGAAGCTGATTCAGCGGGAACGCGGTTGCAGCCTCGGGCAGGACGCCGATGATGACGTACGGCGCTCCGTCGAGCGTCAGTGTCTGACCCAGCACCGACGGATCGCGATTGAAACGCTGCTGCCACATCGCCTGGCTGATCAGGACGACGTGCTGGCCGCCGGGCGAATCTTCGGCTGGGGAGAAACTGCGACCGATCGCCGGCTGCAGGCCCAAGGCCGGCAGCAGTGCCGCCGAGGCCTGAAGGCCAACGAGCTGTTCCGGATCGCCGCGGCCGGTCAACGTAAACGCGTTGCCGACCGACAGCGCGAGCTCGCTGAACACCTGCTGCTGCTCCTGCACGGCCAGGAACCGCGAATAGGAGAAGCCGACGCGCGTCAGGTTCTGCGCTTCGTTCGTCGAGCTCAATCTGACCAGCCGGTCCGGCTCGCGATACGGCAGCGGACGCAGAAAGACCGAGTTGACGACGCTGAAGAACGCGACGTTCGCGCCGATTCCGAGCGCGAGGCCGAGGATGGCGACCAGCGTGAAGCCGGGCGACTTGAGCAGCTGACGCATGGCGTGACGGACCTCGGACATGCGGCCTCCGTTACGCGAGTATATCTGCGGTCAGACGTGACCGGTCGTGATCGACGTCAGGATGACGGCGAGGACAAGCTTCACGTGAAGTCGTGCCGGTTGTTTAGTGAGCTAGCTGCAAGAGGCTGCAACCCGCTGCAGCGAATGCGCCCGCATCTCGCGGTTGACGAGCGTGCCGGTGGCCGCGACTCGCTGCCCGACGTAGTTGGGCAGCCGCAACGCGTGTGTCGCGTCGAGGAGCTCGATCGGCGCCGGGCGCTTCTTCAGAAATCCCGACTTCCAGTTCCGCGACTTCGGCGCATCCGCACCGGACGTATCCTTCAACCAGAATGTCGCTTCGTCGTTCGCGACACACCCTGTGATCGTGACTGACGTCACGGTCTGACCGGCGACGTTCGACGTCGATTCCATCGCGGCCGCCTTCGGCGCCGTTGCGTCCGTCTTCGGTGTGCTCGATACAGGTTCAGCCGCCGCGACCCTGGCGGCTTCGGCTGACGTGGCTTTCTCGACTGACGTATCTGCGCCAGACGTGCGGACCACTGGCTTGGACGGGACACTCTTCTTGGTTTCAAGCCGGGCCGTCGGAGCCGCGGGTTCCGTTGACACGCTTGCGGCCGACAGGGCGGCCGCGACCGGCGGCGCGCTCGGTTTCGGCAGCGCGATTTCTTCCGGCAGCATGGCCTTCGGCGGCGCGCTGATGCTCGCGCCTTCCGTCTGCTGGGATGGCTGGCGTGCCGCGATCAGCACGGCGGCCGCCATGACGCAAATCGCGCCAACGAACACCGCCCGCGGATGAGTGGACTCCTCGGGATCGACGTCACGCTCGTCGGCACGGCCCGGACCCCCTGTTGTTTCAGTCGGGCACGTTCTTTGGACGAATCGATCGCGTCGTCGACTTCCTGGCTTTCCTCGCTTTTTTCGCCGGCACCGATATCCTCCTGAGCGAAAGCCGCTGAAGCTTTCGATCCGCGGAAAGCACATATCGAATCGATCGCGGCGGCTTGGATGGCCTGTTCACGCGCACCGATGTCCTCCTCGGGGAGACCCGTTGGAACTCTTGAGTCTCTGAAGAGCAAATGGAGTGCCCGTGTCAGATCACGGATCGACCGTCTGTAACCCAAACGTGAAACGCGGGTTGCCCGAGCGACCGCAGAGCTCGGCGATGGCAGCGCAGGCCGGAACCCTCAATCTCGTCATTGGGCGGCCAAAGCTGCCACGCGGAGCGGGCAGGAATGCGCAGATCGGCAGCGCGCCGACTAGTGGCCTAGTGGGCCACGGCCTTGATGTAGCCCCACCCTTCCTTCTGTCTTGCCACGATTTCGCCGATGCCGTCCGGCACGGTCGCGACGTTCGGCAGCAACTGACTCTTCTCCAGCTTCTGATTGCGCATCGCGATCTCGCACACCCTGAACGACACGTGCGGGCGGCCGATCGCTTGTTTGACTTCGTCGCCGAGCGTGGAACGTCCAGAGACGACGAGCGCGAGGCCGCGCCCGTACATGACGACTTCCATCTCGTTCTGCGGGTTCACCGATGCGACTTCACGCAGCCAGCGGAGCACGGCGGCCTGATCCTGCGGATCATCGGTCGTCAGGTCGAACACGACCTTGTACGGCTTCGGCAACGACGACGACTGCGCCCGTGCCATCACGGCAGCCAGCAGACCACACGCCACAATCGCAAGCATCCGTTTCATCGTGACCTCCATCACTTCTCCCGGGGTTTGAGCGCGCCCCGGAGTTTCTCGGCAAGCGATCCAAACCCTTCCGACGGCGCGGCATCCGCGCGTTCGGCGTATTCGCGCACTTCGTCCGCTTCGCGAGCGTCCAGGATCGCTTTGCGGCTGACGCGAATGCGGCGGCCCGACGAGTCGGCCTCGAGGACAACGACCTCGACGTCCGAGCCGACAGGAAACGCCCGTGCGATATCGGCTTCCCTCGCCATGCCGGTCTCGCTCAACGGCATCAGCGCCGTGCGACCCGGCGCGAGGAACACGAACACCCCGAACTTCTCGTGACGCTCGACTTTGCCCGTGACCCGCGCACCGGGCACGAGTTCGGATTTCGGCGGCGACGCGCCAGCTTCACGGGTTGAGCCCTCTTCGACGAGCGCCACACCGATGCGCTTCTTCTCGAGATCGATGCTGAGGATCTCGAACGCCGCCGTCATGCCGACGGCGACCGATCGGGACCACCCCTTCGAATGACCCGTCGGGGCGAACGTGGACGCGTGCGCCAATCCTTCGATACCCGGCTCGAGCTCGACGAACGCCCCGAAATCAGTAAGGCGCGTCACGCGGCCGGTTCGCACCTGGCCCACCTCGTAGGTCGACTCCACGGCCGTCCAGGGATCGGCGGTGAGCTGCTTCAATCCGAGGGCGATTTTCTGCGTGCTGTCGTCGACGCGCAGCACTTTGACGGTGATCTCCTGGCCGGGCGTCACCACCTGCGACGCGTCCGACACTCGGGACCATCCCATTTCCGATACGTGGAGCAGGCCCTGCACGCCGGCGCCCAGGTCGACGAAGGCGCCGAACTCGCGCACCGAGGCGACGCGGCCGGTCAAAACGGCGCCGGCCACGATCGATCGACGGACGCCGGCCGCGCCGGCTCGCTGCTGCTCCTCGAGCAGCGCGCGCCGCGAGACGACCATGTTCCTGCCGCCTTCCTTGTATTCGACGATCCGGAACTCGTAGACACGGCCCACGTGCTGCGCCGGATCTGCCGTGCGGACGGTGTCGATTTGCGAGAACGGGCAGAACGCGCGTTGCCCGCCGATGCGCACTTCGTATCCGCCTTTCACGTCGCGTTCGATCCGGCCTTCGACCGGCAGCCGGCTATGGAACGCGTCTTCGAGCTGCTTGTTGGTCGCGGCCCCGCGCGCCAGCCTGCGGGACAGCGTCAGTCCACCCTCGGTCGACGTCACCACCGCCTGGATACGGTCGCCGACGGCGACCTCGAGCGCGCCCTCGTCGTTCTTCAGCTCGGCAATTTCGATCAGGGCCTCGCCTTTCCCGCCGACATCGACGAACGCGACCTCCGCGCCGATCGCGACGATGGTGCCTTCGATGGTCTGGCCTCTCCCGACATGTTTCGCTTGAAGCGACGCCTCGAACATCGAGGCGAAGTCTTCATCGGATTCGCTCACGGCGCTCTCCTGGTAGTGGGCGGTGATTATACGGGCCGATCGGATACGGGAGTAATCTTGAGCGATGGTCGACCCGTACGATTTGCAGCGCTTCGTGCGGGCTCAGGAGCATGACTACGAAGAGGCCCTGTCCGAGATCAGAAGCGGCCGGAAGCGGTCGCACTGGATGTGGTACATCTTCCCGCAATTCGACGGTCTCGGCGTCAGCCCGACCTCGAAGCAATACGCGGTGAAGAGTGTGGCCGAAGCGAAGGCGTTTCTCGCGCATCCGCTGCTCGGGCCGCGTTTGCGGGAGTGCGCCGCGGCCGCCGTCCGCATCGAAGGCCTTTCCGCCGCGGACATCTTCGGCTTTCCGGACGACATGAAGCTGCGATCCTGCGCGACGCTGTTCGCCTCGGTGTCTCCGGCCGGTTCGGTATTTCATCGCGTCATCGACAGGTATTTTCACGGCGAGCCAGACGCTGAGACGGTCCGTCTCATCGACGAGGCGCACGAACATCCCTAGCGCGAGATCGTCGAATCTGCTCGACGGCAATTCTGTTACGCTGCCAGTCGCATCGTTCGGTTCTCGGCTTCATCAGTGGCGTGCCCGTGATCTCGTCGACCATTTCACACTACCGTATCCTCTCAATCCTGGGCGCAGGCGGGATGGGGGAAGTGTATCTCGCCGAAGACACGCGTCTTCAACGACTCGTCGCGCTCAAAGTTCTCCCTGCCGATCTCACCAAAGATCTCGGGCGCCTCCGGCGCTTCGAGCAGGAGGCGCGCGCCGTTTCGGCCCTCAACCATCCCAACATCGTCACCATCTACGAAATCGGTGAAGCCGACGTTGGACGCTTCATCGTCCTCGAATTCGTCAAGGGGCGGACGCTCAGACACCTGATCGGCGGGCCACAAGGCCTCCACTCGGTCGTCCCGGTCGGGCGACAAATCGCCAGCGCACTCGGCGTCGCGCACGACGCCGGTATCGTTCACCGTGACGTCAAACCCGAAAACATCATGGTGCGCGATGATGGCTACGCCAAGGTGCTGGACTTCGGGCTGGCCCGGCTCAGCGCCAACGAGGCGTCCACTGACTCGACGGCCGATACGGCCATTCACACCCGGCCGGGCACGCTCGTGGGCACCGTCGCATACATGTCGCCGGAACAGATCAAAGCGGAAGGCATCGGCAGCCCTTCTGACATCTTTTCTCTCGGCGCGATTTTCTACGAGATGGCGACCGGTCGGCGTCCGTTCAGAGCTGGTTCTGAAGTGGCGATCATGTATCAAATCGTGTGGGATCAGCCACCTGCACCGACAAGCCTGAACCCCGCCGTCCAACCGGCGCTCGAGACGCTGATCCTCAGAATGCTCGAGAAGGATCCACTCCGGCGCCCGAGCGCGGCCGATGTCGCGATAGCGCTGGGCGGCGGCGAGCCGTCCACACACGTCGTATCTCAGGTCGTCACGAAGTCATCCACAGCGCTGGCCGCGCGGAAGACCGTCGGGCGGTCCACCGAGCGCGCACAACTGCGCACCGCCTTTCGGTCGGCCACCGCGGGGCACGGTCTGGTGCTCTGCGTGACGGGCGAAGCCGGCCTCGGCAAGACCACGTTGGTCGAGGACTTCCTGGTCGGAGCTTCAGTCTGAGCACCCAGCCTGCCTGATCGCCCGCGGGCGCTGCTCGGAACGCCTCGCCGGCGCCGAGGCGTACCTGCCGTTTCTCGAAGCGCTCGACAGCCTCATACGCGGCAAGCCGTCGATCGGGCGCGTGATGAAGACGATGGCGCCTTCCTGGTACGTGCAGCTCGCGGTATCGCTCGACGCGTCGGTTGAACGCATGCTGACCGAATCGCCGGCCGTCTCGCAGGAGCGCATGAAACGCGAGCTGGCGGCGTTTCTTCACGAGATCTCGACCGACGTCCCGCTGCGTTCTCTTCCTCGACGATCTGCACTGGGCCGATACGTCGACGGTCGACATCATCTCGTTCATCGCGACGAAACTGACCGCGATGCGCCTGCTGGTCGATCGCCACTTATCGCTCATCCGAGATGCTGTTGAGCAAACATCCGTTCCTGTCCGTGGCGCTGGACCTGCAGGCGCGCGGCGTGTGTCAGGTGCTCCCGCTTGAATTCCTGGCGCGCGACGACATCGACCAGTATCTCGCCCTGGAATTCCCGAGGCATCGATTTCCCAGCCAGTTTGCGTCGCTGATTCACACCAAGACCGAGGGCAACCCGCTCTTCATGACGGACGTCGTTCATTACCTGCGCGACAAACGTGTGATCGGCCAACACGACGGCCGATGGGCGCTGGTGCAGACGGTCCCCGAAATCGAGACCGATCTCCCGGCAAGCGTCCGCAGCATGATTCAGCGCAAGATCGCGCAACTCGGCGACGCCGATCGACGATTGCTGCTGGCCGCAAGCGCGCAAGGGTACGACCTTCGATTCTGCCGTCGTCGCCCGCGCAGTGACGCTCGATGCCGGCGAAGTGGAGGAGCGGCTGCAATCACTCGACCAGACCTATGGATTCGTGACGTTCCGCGAAGAAGAGGAGCTCCCCGACCACACGCTCACCCTCAGGTACCGATTCGTGCACGTGCTGTATCAGAACGCGCTCTTCGAAACACTGACGCCGAGCCGCAGGGCGGCATTGAGCGCCGCCGTTGCTGCCGCACTGCTGGCGTTCCACGGCGACGACAGTTCGCCGAGGTCGCATCCGAGTTGGCGTTTCTGTTTCAAACGGCGCGCGACTGGACGCACGCGTCGGAGTATTTCCTCAAGGCGGCTCGAAACGCCGCTCGGATTTTTGCGAATCAGGAGGCCGTCGCTCTCTGTCAGCGGGGTCTCGACGTGAACCGGCGGACGCGGGACGCCCCCGAGCGGGCGCGTCAGGAGCTCAAGCTCCTGATGACCCTCGGTCCATCGCTGATGACCGTCAAGGGGTTTGCAGCGACCGACACGCTGCGGACCTTCCTGCGGGCCCAGGAGTTGTGTGCCCTGGCGGGCGACGGCGTGCAGTTGTTTCGCGTCCTGTTTGGTCTGTCGATCGTGTCCGTCGTGCGCGCCGAGTACGCAAAGGCGCGTCATTTCGCAGAACAGAGCCTGCAGCAGGCGGAGCGCGGCGGCGACGCGGCGCTGCTCGTGCAGGCGCACTGGGCGTTGGGGCTCAGTCTCCAGTTCATCGGCGACTTCACGGGCTCGCGCGAACACCTCGGCGCGGTCGCGTGATCTGTACGACCCGAAGCGTCATTCTGCGCATGCCTTTCTCTACGGCGCCATTCTGAATCGCATGCACCTCGGGCGCGTCCTGCTGTATCTCGGCTACCCGAACCAAGCACAGGCGTTGACGCTTGAAGGTCTCCGCGTGGCCGAACAGCTGCGCCATCCCGCTCGGTCTCTGCAACACGCTCTCGATAGCCGTCACCGTCGAGGCCTTTCATCGGCAATGCGGCGCACGTGATGGACATGACAGACAAGATGCTCTTTCACGCCGACGAGCACGGGCTGACCTACTATTCGGGAATCGGCACGATCATGCGCGGATGGGCGCGTGCGATGCAGGGTGAGACAGAGGACGGGTGCGCGCAGATGCGCGCCGGCCTTGCGGCGCACAGGAACGTCGAAACCGAACAGCAGCGCGCCTACTATCTGATCTTGATGGCCGAGGCGTACAGCGCCGCCGGACGGGCAGAGGAGGGCCTGCGCGCGCTGGATGATGCGATTGAGGCCATCAATCGCACCGAGGAGCATTTCTGCGAGGCCGAGCTGTATCGGATCAAGGGCGAGTTGTTGGCGCGCAACGACAATTCGGAGGCGGCCGTGGAGTGTCTGCGGCGAGCGATCCAGATCGCCCGGACGCAACACGCGAAAGGGCTGGAGTTGAGAGCGGCGATCAGTCTTGCGCGGCTATTCAAGCCAAGCCGCCGAGAGGCGGCGCGCACGACGCTCGCTCCCATCTACGAATGGTTCACTGAGGGCTTCGAAACGCCTGACGTGCAGGCCGCCAAATCTCTGCTCAGCGAAGTGCAATAGTTCCAACCCTTTTGTCACCGCAGCCCGATCGTCGCCGTCTGCCGCGCGCGGGCCTCCCGCCAGCGCGCGATGTCGCCCAGCACCATGCCACCGAGGACACGCGCGATGTCGGTCCACGGCATCGGCCGGCTCTCGACGCGCAGGCGGCCGGCCGCGATCGCGGCGCAGATGGCGTCGGGGTCCGGCTCGGCGTCAACCAGCGAATACGTCGTGCCCGAGCTGACGAACCGGTGGATGTCGCCGTTGCCGACGAGCGGCTTGCCATACCGATCGGCCCAGCGCTTCGCGCGCGGTTGAAGTCCACCGTGTCCGTGAACATCGCGTTGACCTCGGCGGCGTCGAAGAGCGCCGCGTGTCGGTCCATGCACCCGCGAAGGCAGCTTCCCAGCGGAAAGAACGGGTGCGGCGCCACGACGAGCCCCGCCTCGCGCTGTCGCAGACGCGCGAGATCGTCGAATGTGTTGACGTCTTCGGCGCCGCGGCGGAAGTTCAAGAGCAGGACGTGACGACCCTCGATCGTCCGCTCGACGCCGGGAATCAGCGTCAGTCCGCGTTCGGCCGCATACGGCGCCAGCGGAGCCACATCGAGCTGACGTTCGTGGAGTGTAATCGCCAGCGCGCCATAGCCCAGTTGCGCCGCGCGGTCGATCAGCTGGACTGCCGTATGGGGAATGCGGTCGACCGGATCGTCCGCAGTATGGGCGTGAAGCTCGACTTTCAGCATCTGCCGCGGCTACCCGCGATCTATCTCGCGATCGTCGATCGGCCGTCCATGTACGGGCGCAGCGCGTCCGGGATCGTCACCGAACCGTCCTTCTGCTGATAGTTCTCCAGAATCGCAATCAGCGTGCGGCCGACGGCGAGGCCCGAGCCGTTCAAGCGCGTGCACGAATTCCGCTTTGCCGGAGCCGCCGGCGCGGTACTTGATGTTCGCGCGGCGCGCCTGGAACGCTTCGGTGTTGCTGCAGGACGAGATCTCGCGGTAGGTCTGCTGGCTCGGCAGCCACACTTCGATGTCGTAGGTCTTCGCGGAGGCAAAGCCCATGTCGCCGGTGCACAGCAGCATCGTGCGGTACGGCAGCTCGAGACGCTTGAGCACCTCTTCGGCGTTGAGCGTCAGCGTTTCGAGCTCCGCGTAGGACTGTTCAGGCGTGGTGAGCTTGACCAGCTCCACCTTGTCGAACTGGTGCTGCCGGATCAGCCCGCGCACGTCCTGGCCGTACGGATCCCGCCTCGCTCCTGAAACACGGCGTGTGCGCGGTGTAGCGGATGGGCAGTTCGCGTCCGTCGAGGATTTCGCCGCGATGGAGATTGGTCAACGGCACTTCGGCAGTCGGCACCAGATACAGGTCCCAGTCGCCGGCGATCTTGAACAAGTCCTGCTCGAACTTCGGGAGGTTTCCCGTGCCGTGCAGCGCCGCGCTGTTGGCCAGATACGGCGGCACGATTTCGCGATACCCGTGCTCGCGGGTGTGCAGGTCGAGCATGAAGTTGATCAGCGCGCGCGACATTCGGGCGCCGGCGCCGCTCAACACCGAGAAGCGCGCCGCCGCGACCTTCGTGCCGCGCTCGAAGTCGATGATGCCGAGCGCCGGTCCGAGATCCCAGTGCGCAACCGGCGTGAAATCGAAGGCGCGTGGCTCGACCGTGGCGCCGGACCTCCACGTTGTCGGCCGCGGTCTTGCCAACCGGCACGGACTGCGTGCGGCAGGTTCGGCAGGACGATGACCGCCGCCTCGCGCTGGTGTTCGATGGAGTCGAGCTGCAGCCCCATCTGCTTGATCTGCTGCGCGCGCGCGCGGTTTGCCTCCTGCACGGGCGCGGTGTCCTTCCCCTGGCGCTTCGCCCGCGCGATCTCGTCGCCCGACGTGTTCTGCTGGCGCTTCAGCCCCTCGAGTTCGGGGATGATCCGACGCCGCGCGGTCTCGAGCGTCGCGATCTCTTCGAGCGCCTTGTCGGGATCGAGGCCGCGGTTGCGCAGACCTTTACGGACTTCGTCGATGTGATCGCGGATGTAAGCGGGGTCGAGCATGCTGCCTCGCCGCACCATTGTACGTTACGATTCCGGCATGCCTTCAGTGCGCAAGGCCGTGTTCCCGGCCGCCGGTCTCGGTACCCGCTTCCTGCCAGCCACGAAGGCGCAGCCCAAGGAAATGCTGCCGCTCGTCGACAAGCCGATCATTCAGTACGGCGTCGAGGAAGCCGTGGCTTCGGGCGTCGACAACATCATCCTGGTCACCGGCCGCGGCAAGAACGCCATTGAAGATCACTTCGACGTCTCGGTGGAGCTCGAGACGTTTCTCGAGGCGCGCGGCAAGCGCGATCAGCTCGCGGAAGTCCGCAAGATCTCCAACCTGATCAACTTCGCCTACGTCCGCCAGGGCGAGCCGCTCGGCCTCGGCCACGCCGTGCTCGTCACGCGCGAGCTGGTCGGCAACGAGCCGTTTGCCGTCATCCTCGGCGACGACGTGATCGACGCGGAGCCGCCGGCGATCAAGCAGCTGATCGACGTCTTCGAGCGGCTCGACGGTCCCGTGCTGGCCGTGGAACGCGTGCCGCGCGAAGACATCTCGAGCTACGGCGTCATCGCGATCGAGCCGGGCGCGCATCTCGGCGACGGGATTCACCGCGTGCGCGATCTCGTGGAGAAACCGCCGCGCGAAGAAGCGCCGTCAGACCTCGCGATCATCGGCCGCTACGTGTTGACGCCGGACATCTTCCCGGCCCTGGCGGCGACCAAGAGCGATCGGACCGGAGAAATCCAGCTGACCAACGGCCTGCGCGAGCTGCTGAAGACGCGTCCGATCTACGCCTGCGAAGTCAAAGGCGTGCGCCACGACACCGGCAACAAGCTCGGGTTCCTGAAAGCGGTGGTCTACTTCGCGCTGCGCCGGCCGGATCTCGCCGGCAAGTTCTCGGACTATCTCGTGTCGCTCGATCTGCAGGCGCCGGCCGGCAAACGGTAGATCCCGGGTCCGGCTGAGCCGGACGCTACGTCCCCTTCGAAGAATCCTTCGCTGCCGACGTCGGATGGTCGTCGTGGTGGACGACGACGTGTCGGAGGTTTTCGCGGCGGGCGTTTCTTTGGTGCTCGTCGTCCTTCGAGTCCTTGCTGTCCTTCTCGCCGAGCTTCCCTTCGACTCTCCGCTCGCTCTCCTTCGTGTCCGGTTCGCCTCCTGTCGTGTCCTTGGTGTCCTTGGTGTCCTGTGTCTTTCTTGGCGTAGTCAGTGATGTACCAGCCGGAGCCTTTGAATGAATCGCGGGCGACGACACCAGCTTGTGGACCGCGCTCGCCGCAGTTCGGGCATGTCTCGATCGGCGGATCCGAAAACTTCTGAATCTTCTCGAAGTGATGGCCGCAGCTTCGCACTCGTATTCGTACAGGGGCATTACTCGTTGGTCCTTCGTCGTTGGTCCGGGGGCCTCAGTCGAGCAGGTCGCCCTCGTCGCCGAGCATCAGCTGGCGATGCAGCCAGAAGGGCGCGGTGCCCTGGGCGAGCAGGGTGTCGTGGAACGACCGCAGCGAAAACGACTTGCCCTGCTGCTGCTTGCAGTCCTGACGGAGCTTGAGCAGCATCAGCTTGCCGACGCTGTAGACCAGGTAGGTCGGATCGAAGGTCCCGCGTTCGGCCTCGCGCCGCGCGCTGGCTTCCTCCATGAACGCTTCGTCGCGGAAGAATCGCACGCCCTGCTCGACCGACATATCCTCGGCGTGCAGCTTGATGCAGACGACGAAACGCGCCAGACGGATGAGCGATTCGGCGAGTTGTCCGAGCTTGATGCCCTGTTCCTGCCGCCCGAACCCGGCCTCGATCATCATCTGCTCGCAGTAATGCGCCCACCCTTCCACGAATGACGCCGGCGCGAACATGATCGACTTGCGCGTCTTCGATTCCACGCGCCGCAGATGCTGATAGTGGAGGAAGTGTCCCGGGTACACCTCGTGAATCGAGATCGACCAGAGCGTCGGGTAGTTGTAGTCGCGGAGGTGCTCGTCCTGCTTCTCCGGCGGCCACGAGCGATCGACATCGGTCAGGTAGTAGTAGGCGCGCGTCGGCTTGGTTTCGAACGGCCCGGGCGTCCACATGCTGGCAAACGACCACCGGTAGAAATCGGGCGTGGGCGCGACGGTGATGTTTTCGCCGGGCGGCAGCGTGACGATCGACTGGCGCTCGAGAAACGTCGCCAGCTCGTCGAGCTGCTCCCGCCCCTTGGCGACGAGCTCGCCGGGAGCCGGGTGCTCCGCCTTCGTGCGCGCCCACGTCTCGAGCGGATCGCCGCCGTTCATCCGTCCGGCGAGCGTCTTGAAGGCTTCCTGCGTCGCTTTCAACTCGCGCGTCGCGATGGCGAGCAGCCGATCGACCGGCATCGACAGCCCCTCTTCCAGGCGGAGCTTCTGCTCGAATCGGTCTTTTCCGAGCCGGAAGGAGGCGCGCGCTTTCGGCGCGACTTCGTCCTCGAGGTACTGGACGTAGGATCCGACCGCCTGCGAGGCCTCGGTCTGCGCGTCGGCGAGGTCGCCGAGCAGGTGGAGATCGTCGACGTCCTTGAACGCTCGCGGCAGCTCGTCCTCGATGAACTTCAGCGCGCCGCGCATCGTCTCGATGCCGACCTTGACGTAGATGCCTGGCGGATCCTTGATGTTGTCGCGGGCCGCCTGGATCAGGCGCGGCGTCTGCCGCAGCTTCGACAGCACGCGGCGGGCACGCTCGGATGCCGGCGCGTGGGAGAACAGCGTCTGGCCGGCCAGACTCGACGCCAGGAGGTCCGAGTAGAACTGGGGATTCTTATCCCACGTGCGCACGGCCTCGAGTTCGAACATTCGCGACTGCAGATTCGCCGTCAGCATGCGATGCTCGAGGCGCTCGAGCGGCGTCAGCGCGTCTTTGTTGATTTCGTCCAGCCGGCGAAGGTAACCAGCCAGCGCATGGGTTTCGGTGTCGATCGCCTGCCGGCTCACGTCCTCCAGGAGGTCGTCGTGCGTATGCACACCATCCAGGGTGGCGTGGGTGGGATGCGTCTCGTGGAGGTAACCGAGCAGGTCGTCGACGAAATGAGGCAGGGGCTCGGAAGCAATCATCTTTTCAGAACCGAACGGCCGGGGACCAACGCCATAGATCCGCCAATGGTACAATAAACGCGTCGTTTCCCACCCCACATGTCGGGCACGCTGTTCGTGGTCGCCACACCGATCGGCAACCTCGAGGACATCACTATCCGGGCGCTGCGCGTGCTGCGCGAGGTGTCGGTCATCGCCGCCGAAGACACGCGTCACACGGCTAAGCTGCTCGCCCGCCACGCCATCACCACATCCACGACGAGCCTTCACGAACATAACGAAGCCTCGAAGTCGCCTTCGCTGATTGCCCGGCTCGAGCGAGGCGAGAGCGTCGCGCTGGTATCCGACGCCGGAACGCCGACCATTTCGGACCCGGGCGGCCGGCTGATCCGGGACGCGATCGCGGCGGGGATCCGCGTCGAACCGATTCCTGGAGCCTCGGCGGTCACGGCCGCCATGGCTGTGGCTGGCTTGCCCACCGGGGAGTTCTCATTTCATGGGTTTCCCCCTGTTCGGGCTAAAGACAGAAACGCCTGGTTCGACCGCCTGATTTCGATTGGAGGAACCGCCGTCTTCTTTGAGGCGCCCCATCGAATCCAGCGAACCCTCCTATTTCTGCGAGAGAAGGCCGGCGACTGCCAGGTCGTGGTCGCCCGCGAATTGACCAAGATTCACGAAGAATTGGTTAGAGGCCCAATTTCTGAAGTGCTTCCACGCCTTGAGCAGCCGCGTGGAGAGTTCACGGTCATCGCAGAAATAGGGGTTATACCAGAAATGATGCCGGCCTGAGCCAATCGGCTGGCGCCCTCAACCAAGCGCGAAACCATCGCGGCTTTGGCGAAAACCTATGGCGTTTCGACGAATGAGGTCTATGCGGCCCTCGAAGGGCTTCGACATTCTGGTGAATAACCAATCAGTGGCGCCTTGACCTATCTCTGGCGTTTCTGTTAATTTACCCGCCGCTTTTCGGCGCGATTTTTCAGCTTCGCGCGCCTTTATGGCCAAGCAGCCCCGGCCGCAACCCCGACCGACGAAAGCCTCAACGGAGTCGTCATCCGCCCGGTCGGGCCGCAAACCCGAGCCGGAAACCGCCCAGCCAGGCGGGCAGCGCCGGCGAGTCAGGCCCGCAGAGACGATCGACCTACTTTGAAGCGGTGGCCTTGTACGAACGCGGCGTCGAGGCGCTCCAGCGACACGATTACCGTCAGGCTTCCGCCATTCTGGAATCGGTGCTGCGGCAGTATCCCGAGGAGAAGGAACTGCACGAGCGGGTTCGGCTCTACCTCAATGTCTGCCAGCGCCAGGCGACACCTCGGGTTCCAGATCCGCAGACCATCGACGAACGCCTGTACGCGGCGACACTCGCCATCAACGGCGGACAGTACGACCAGGCGATCGCACATCTTCGCCTCGTGCGCGACGAAGACCCCGACAACGACCACGCCATCTACATGCTCGCCGTCGCCCACGCTCAGCGGGACGAGCACGCCGAGGCGGTCGCGCATCTCGAACGCGCCATCGCGCTCAACCCGGAGAACCGTGCTCTCGCACGGAACGATCCGGATCTCGAGCCGCTCCACGACGACGAGTCGTTCCGTGCGACGATCGACGCGCCATCGATGTCCCGTCCGTCGATCCGGCGCCCGCTGAAAACGCGAACAGCGCGATAATCAGTTGTCCCGGGTCCTTGGGTCCCGGGTCAACCATGTCCGACACCCACATCGTCGTCCTCGCCGCCGGCAAGGGGACCCGGATGAACTCGGCGCGGCCCAAAGTCCTCCACCAGGTGGCCGGGCGCCCCATGATCGACTACGTGCTGACGGCCGCTCGATTGCTGGCGCCTCGCTCAACGACCATCGTTGTTGGGCATCAGGCCGAAATCTTGAGACAGGCCTTGGCCACACGTCCTGGGCTCACCGTTGTGGTTCAGGAACCACAGCTCGGGACTGCCCATGCGCTGATGTCGACCGCCGATGCCCTCGCCGGAGCGCGCGGCGTGCTGATCCTCCTGTCGGGCGACGTACCGCTCCTCTCGACTAACACGTTGAAAACACTGGTCGAGCGACACTTAGCCACCGGCGCGGCTGCGACGGTCGTCACCGCCATCGTCGAAAACCCTCAAGGGTACGGGCGCATTGTTCGCGCTTCATCCCCGGGCCAGCCGATTGCACGCATTGTCGAGCAGAAGGACGCGACCGCGGCTGAGCAGGCGATTCGAGAGATCAACTCGGGGATCTATGCGTTCGCGCTCGAGGGGCTGTTCGATGCGCTGAGGCGCATCGCGTCCGAGAACGCGCAGCGTGAGTACTACCTCCCGGACCTCGTCGCGATCTACCGGCAGGCCGGCCGGACGGTCGAAACCGTCATCGTCTCGAATCCTGACGAGATTCGAGGCATCAACAGCCGCCGCGAACTGGCGGCGGTGAGCTCTATCGTGCGACACGAAAAGACCACACAACTCATGGACGCCGGCGTCACGATCGACGATCCGGACACCGCGTACATCGACGACGACGTGACGATCGGGCCGGACACCATCCTGCACCCCTTGCGTATTTCTCGAGGGACGGACGACGATCGGCAGCGGCTGCGAAATCCACAGCGGCGCGCGCATCGTCGATTCGCAGATCGGCGATCGCGTCACGGTCCTCAACCACTCCGTGATCACGGGCTCTCGCGTCGAGCCCGGCGCGTCCGTCGGACCGTTTGCTCACCTGCGCGCCGGCAGTGACGTTCGCGAAGGCGCGCGCGTCGGCAATTTCGTCGAGATGAAAAAAACCGTGCTGGGTGCCGGGTCCAAGGCCGGGCACCTTTCCTATCTGGGAGACGCCACCATCGGCGCGAAAGTCAACATCGGCGCCGGCACGATCACGTGCAACTACGACGGCGCGCAGAAGAACCAGACGGTGATCGGCGATGGCGCATTCATCGGCAGCGATACGCAGCTGATCGCACCGGTCACGGTCGGGAACGGTGCGTATGTGGGCAGCGGCACGACAATCCGCGAAGACGTGCCCGACGGATCGCTCGCCGTCAGCGCGGGAAAGCAACGTAACATCGAGGGTTGGGTCGATAAGAAGAAGAAAGTTAAAAGTTAGAAGTTAAAAGTTAAAAGTTAAAAGTTGAAGGCACACAGCTGAGAGCTGAGCGCTGAAAGCCAGGTAAACAAGAGATGTGCGGGATCATCGGATACATCGGACCCAAGGACGTCGTGCCCGTGCTCATCGACGGGTTGCGGCGGCTCGAGTACCGCGGCTACGACTCGGCGGGCGTGGCCGTCGTACGCGACGGCTGTGTGGACCTTCGGCGGAGCGCCGGCAAGCTCTCGAATCTTGAAACCGTCATCGGGTCGGCGCCGCTGACCGGCGACTATGGCGTCGGCCACACGCGATGGGCGACGCATGGCCGGCCCACCGAAGAGAACGCCCATCCCCATCGCGACTGCACGGGCAAGATTGTCGTCGTCCACAACGGCATCATCGAGAACTATCTCGATCTGAAGCAGGAGCTGCAGCGACAGGGCCACAAATTCGTCACCGAAACCGATACGGAGATCGTCGCGCACCTCGTCGAGCGCGAGATGAAGGACGACGGGCTGGAGAACGCGGTGCGGCGGGCGCTGATGCTGATGCGCGGCCTGTTCGCGATCGTGCTGATCTCCGCCGACGATCAAGACAAGATCGTCGCCGTCCGCAACGGCCCGCCGATCGTCGTGGGCCTGGGGGATGGCGAGTTCTTCGTCGCGTCGGACATTCCAGCCATCTTGAGCCACACCCGCGACGTCGTGTTCCTCGGCGACGAGGAGATGGCGATCATCACGAAGACCGGGGTCCAGTTCACGGATTTCTTCGGCCGTCCCGTCTCCAAGGCGACGCAACGGGTCCTGTGGGACCCGATCATGGCGGAGAAGGCGGGCTACAAGCACTTCATGCTCAAGGAGATCTTCGAGCAGCCGACGGCCGCCCGCGAAACGATTCTGGGCCGCGTCTCGCTCGACTCCGGGAAGGTATTCCTGGAGGAGATGAAGATCCCCGATGCGACGCTCGCCGCCGTGGATCGCGTCACCCTGCTCGCGTGCGGCACGTCGTGGCACGCGGCACTGGTCGGCAAGTTCATGATCGAGCAGCTCGCCCGCCTGCCGGTCGAAGTCGATTACGGCTCTGAATATCGCTATCGCTCGCCGATCGTGTCGAACAACATGCTGGCGGTCGTCATCACCCAGTCCGGCGAGACGGCGGACACGCTCGCCGCGCTGCGCGAGGCGAAGAAAGACGGGGCTTCGAGCATCGCCATCTGCAACGTGGTCGGCAGCATGGCGACGCGGGAAACCGACGGGACGATCTACACGCACGCGGGGCCGGAAATCGGCGTGGCCTCGACCAAGGCGTTCACCTCGCAGTTGGTCGCGCTGTACCTGCTCGCCCTGCGGCTCGGCCAGATCCGGGGGACGCTGTCGCTCGACGACTCGAAGCATCACATCGCGGCCCTGCTGCAGCTGCCGCATCTGCTCGAACAGGCGTTGAAGCTCGCATCGGATGTCGAGAAAGTTGCGGCCAGGTTCCACAACCGGACCGATTTTCTGTATCTCGGCCGCGGGATCAACTATCCAATCGCCCTCGAAGGGGCGTTGAAGCTGAAGGAAATCTCGTACATCCACGCCGAGGGATATCCCGCCGGGGAAATGAAGCACGGACCGATTGCCCTCATCGACGAGCACATGCCGGTCGTCACGATCGCGCCGCACGACGCCGTCTTCGAGAAAATGATCGGCAACATGCAGGAAGTGAAGGCACGGGGTGGATCGGTCATCGCCTTGACCACGCGCGGCGACGACAAGCTGCGATCGATCCTCGACAGCTCCCGCGACTTGGTCCTGGAGGTGCCGCGGGCGCCGGAACTGCTGATGCCGATCGTGATGGTGGTGCCGCTTCAGCTGCTGGCGTACGACATCGCGGTCCGCCGGGGCTGCGACGTCGATCAGCCACGCAACCTCGCGAAGTCAGTGACGGTCGAATAGAGTCGGGGCTAGGGGCTAGGGGCTAGCTGCGCGACGATGCTACGATCGCACGTTCGAGCTAGCCCCAAGACCCTAGCCCCGATCATGGATTTCCTCAACTCCCTGAACCCTGAGCAGCGCGAAGCGGTCCTGCACCTCGACGGACCGCTGCTGATCCTCGCCGGCGCCGGCTCCGGCAAGACGCGCGTCATCACCAGCCGCATCGCCCACCTGGTCGGCAACGGCCACGCGCAGCCGCACGAGGTGCTGGCGGTCACGTTCACGAACAAAGCCGCCGAGGAAATGCGCGCGCGGGTCGAGGCGTTGCTCGGCTCCGACGTCAGCGGCATGTGGGTGTCGACGTTTCATTCCCTGTGCGCGCGGCTGCTGCGCCGCGAAGCGCCTGCGATCGGGCTGTCGCGCGACTTCGTCATCTACGATTCCTCGGACCAGTTGACGGTCGTCAAGCAGGCGCTGAAGTCATTGCACGTCGACGAAAGCTTCGTCCAGCCGCGCGCCGCGCTGTCGCGGATCAGCCACGCCAAGAACCGGATGGAGGGACCTGAAGCCGTCGAGGCCAACGCGGGATGGAACCGCCGCGACGAGCAGATCGCGAAGATCTATGCCTACTATCTGAACGCGCTGAAGGAGAGCAACGCGCTCGACTTCGACGACCTGCTCTTGAGGACCGTCGAGTTGTTCGAGCAGTCGGAGCGCGTCAGGACGAAATACGCCGAGCAATTCAAGTTCGTGATGGTGGACGAATACCAGGACACGAACCGGCCGCAGTACCTGCTGATTACCCGTCTCGCCGGGATGCACCGCAACCTCTGCGTGGTCGGCGACCCGGATCAGTCCATTTACAAATGGCGCGGCGCCGACCTGCGGAACATCCTCGATTTCGAGCAGGACTTCGGCGAAGCGAAGATCGTCAAGCTCGAACGCAACTACCGCTCGACGCAAATCATCCTCGACGCCGCCTCCGCGGTCATCAGCCAGAACCGCAACCGCAAGGACAAGCGCCTCTGGACCGATCGCAAAGGCGGTGACCGCATCGTCTATTTCCGCGGCGGCGACGAGCTCGAGGAGGCGGATTTCATCACGCGAACGGCGAGGGGCGCGCTGGCGGACGACGTGGAGGCCACCGTCGCCGTTCTGTACCGCACCAACGCGCAGTCGCGGACGATTGAAGACGCGCTGATGCGCGAAGGGGTCGCATACAAGGTCGTCGGCGGCGTCCGATTCTACGAGCGGAAGGAAATCAAGGACGCGCTCGCCTACATGCGCCTCATCATCAACCCGCACGACGACGTGAGCCTTCGGCGGGTGATCAATGTGCCGGCGCGCGGAATCGGCAAAGGCGTCATGGAAGCCGTCGAGCAGCTGCCGGCGGACGATGACGATGCGTTGATGGATGCCCTGCCGCTGCTGGCCGCGGGCCTCCAACCGGCGCTGTCGGCCAACTCGCTCTGGGCGCGGCTCGTGCGCGGACTCGAGCGCCGCGCCTTTCCCGGCCGGGCCGCCGCGTCGCTGACGGCCTTTCGCGATCTGATGGTCAGACTGACCGAGATGGCGCGGCAGGAATCGGTGTCGATTGCGATCGGCAAGATGCTCGACCAGAGCGGCTACCTCCAGGATCTGCGCGAGGAACGCAGCGAGGATGCCGAGAGCCGGGTCGAGAACCTCGCCGAGCTGGTATCGGCCGCGCGCGAGTACGAGAGCCGGGAACCGGAGCCGTCGCTGGGTGGCTTCGTGGATCGCCTGTCGCTGCTGTCCGACGTCGACGAAGAGCAGGGCGCGCGCGACGCCCGCGTCTGGATGATGACGCTGCACAGCGCCAAGGGTCTCGAATTTCCGGTCGTCGTGCTCGCCGGCCTCGAGGAAGGGTTGTTCCCGCACTCTCGATCCAGCGAGGACGAAGAGGAGCTGGAGGAGGAGCGGCGTCTCTGTTACGTCGGGATGACCCGCGCCCGCTCGCGCCTCGTGCTGACGGGCGCCGCACGCCGCCGAATCTTCGGCGAATACCAGTCCAGCGAACCGTCGCGGTTCATCGACGAGGTGCCAGCCGAGCTCATCGAGCGCAAAGCGGCCTCGTTCTCGTCATCCTCAGGCTATCAAGGCAACTTCCCGCATTACGAGTTCCGGACCAACCCGTACGGCCGCGGCCGGCGCGTCAAGGAAGCGGAGCCCACCTACTCCTACGAAGACGAGGATCAGACGACCGGCATCGCGCTCCGCCTCGGGATGAAGGTGCGGCATCCGCAGTTCGGCATCGGCACCGTGCTGAGCGTCGAGCGGCTCGACGACGACACGAAGCTGGTCGTGCGGTTCACGGCTGTCGGCCAGAAGACCCTGCGCGCGAAATACGCGCGCCTCGAACCAGCGTAGACTTACGCATCGCACCGATGATTCACCGGACCGAGACCTGGCTGCGGGCGGTGGCATTTCCAGGCGCGTGGCTGGCGTCGCTGCTGTTTCACGATCGGCTGCTGGCGCTGCCGACTCTCTGCCTGTGGAAGCGCTTCACCGGCTGGGAGTGCTATGGCTGCGGCATGGGTCGGGCGCTGGTAAGGGCATTCAACGGGGATCTCGCCGGCGCGTGGCACCAGCACCGGCTGGTTTTCGTCGCCATCGCCTGCCTCACGTTCGCGTGCGTCGAATCAGTCCAGGAGCTTCGAGCGACGGAGGGTTAGATGGCTGAACTGGGAACCGCCGAATTGCTGGCGATGCAGCAGGGGCTGACGGATCAGCAGAAACTGATCTTCATGTCGCAATACAACTCCGAGAAAAAGGATCGGACGACCGGACTGATCCTGGCGGTTCTGATCGGCAAGTTCGGCGTGGATCGCTTTTACCTCAACGACATCGGGCTGGGCATCCTCAAGTTCATCACTCTGGGCGGCTGCCTGATCTGGTGGGTCGTCGATTGGTTCACGGTGCAGGGCCGCGTCGATGAGTACAACCGGCGAAAGGCCCAGGAGATTCTCCTCGCCGTCAAAGCGTCGACGCCCTGATCTGATGAAATCGAGCGGCACGATTTACGTCGGCGCCACATTCGCGCTCCTCGCCGCCTATTTCAGTTACCAGTGGTGGTTCAATCCTTCGCGAGCCCTCAAGCGGCAGATGGGTGAAGTGGCCGCGGCGTTGTCGGTGCCGGCCGGCGAGAGTGACGTGGCCAGGATCGCGCGGCTCGCGCAGCTCGGCCGCCATCTGGCTGACAACGTTCGGGTCCACGCCGGAGACGCCGAGATCTCGTCCCGCGACGCAATCCTGGGTGCTGTGAACGCCTGGAAACCTCCGGCCGGCGGCATCGACGTCCGGTTCGTCGACACCCAGGTGTTCATCGATTCCGAGAGCCAGGCTCGGGCGTACATGTCGGTGGAGGTGGCGACGCCGGATCCGCGGGGCGGGCAGCCGACTGTCGATCGCCAGGAAGCGGCGTGTCCGTCTCGAGAACCGGGACGGCCGGTGGCAGATTACGAACGTGGAGTTGAAGCGACCACCGCCACTCCGGTGATCATCCGCCCCGAGATCGTGACGAGCAGCATCTCGCGCGCGGTCTGACCATCCGGACGTCGCACCTGCGCATCGACCCGAACGACCTTTGATCCTGCGGACACCTCTTCGACCGACTTGATCTCGAAACTGAGAACGGTTCCCTGTTCTCGCGGCTCGAAGACCACGTTCGACACGTTTCGAAGCGCCGTGAGGTCGCGGAGGCGGGACGCCGCGAAGAACTGGTCGAGCAGCGCATGCTCCCTGGCGTTGGAGCACCCCGGAAGCACCGCGGAAATCAGCCACGAAAACACGAACGCACGAAACGTTCGTTTCATGCCGTGACGTCGTGCCTCGGTGGCCACGCGGTTCGCGACGGTTACGACGGCCGGCTCGCCCGGGACAGCGGGCCCGGACTCGCCGTTCTTGTCTTCCTCTTCCTTCTCGACCAGCCGCGCGATCGAGACGACCTTGTCTTCGCCCTCGACGTCGATCAGCCGCACGCCTTGCGTGGCGCGGCCGATGGAGCGGACGTCGTTGGTCTGCATCCGGATGATCATGCCCTGCTGGGTGATGACGAGCAGCTCATCCCCTTCCTGCACGTAGGCGATGCCGACAACCGGGCCGTTCCGCTCCGAGGTCGAGATATTGATGACGCCGACGCCGCCGCGCGACTGGACGCGGTATTCGTCGAGCTCGGTGCGCTTGCCGTAGCCGCGTTCGGTGACGGTGAGCAGCGTCCCGCCAGGCTTCACGACCTCCATCGCGACGACGATGTCGTCGTCTCGCAGCGTGATGCCGCGGACGCCATACGCGGTCCGGCCCATCGGTCGGACGTCGCCTTCCTCGAAGCGGATGGCCATGCCGTTCTTGGTGCCGATGAAGATTTCGCCGGTGCCGTCGGTGACGAGCACGGTAATGACCGCATCGCCTTCTTCGACGCCCATCGCGATGATGCCGCCGGCGCGCGGGTTGCTGAACGCGGAGAGCGAGGTTTTCTTCACGACACCGTTTCTGGAGCCCATCACGATGTACTTGTCTTCCTCGAACTCCTTCACCGCCAGCATCGCGGCAATCTTCTCGCCGTCTTCCATCGATACCAGGTTCGCGATCGACTTGCCTTTGCCGCCCGGACCGACGTCCGGAATCTCGTGGACCTTCAGCCAGTACGCCCGGCCGCGGTCCGAGAAGATCATGATGTAGGCGTGCGTCGAGGCGACGAACAGGTGGCTGACGAAATCCTCGTCGCGCGTCCGCATACCGATGCGGCCCTTGCCGCCGCGCCGCTGGCTGCGATATGTGGTGATGGCGGTCCGCTTGATGTAGCCGGTGTTGCTGACCGAGATCGCCATGTCCTCTTCGGCGATCAGGTCCTCGATGTTGATCTCGCCTGACTCGCCTTCCACGATCTCGGTCCGGCGGTCGTCGCCGTACTTCTCGCGTATCGCCTTGAGTTCGTCGACGATGATCTGCATCAGCAGCCGTTCGCTCGCCAGGATGGCACGCAGCCGCTCGATCGTCTTCAGCAGATCGGCGAGTTCGTCCAGAATCTTCTGACGCTCGAGCCCGGTCAGGCGCTGGAGCTGCATGTCGAGAATCGCCTGAGACTGGATCGGCGACAGTCCGAACTGCGTCATCAGGCCGTCGCGGGCTTCGGACGGCGTGCGCGACCCGCGAATCAGCGTGATCACCGCGTCGAGGTGGTCGAGCGCGATCTTCAGCCCTTCGAGGATGTGGTAGCGCGCCTCCGCCTTCCGCAGCTCGAACTCCGTGCGCCGGCGGACGACATCGCGGCGGAACTCGACGAAGCTCTCGATCAGCTCCAGCAGCGTCATCACCTTCGGCCGGCCGCCGACGATGGCGAGCATGATGATGCCGAAGCTCAATTGCAGCTGGGTGTGCTTGTAGAGGTTGTTGAGAATCACCTCCGGCACTTCGCCGCGCTTCAGCTCGATGACGATGCGCATGCCGTCGCGGTCCGACTCGTCCCGCAAGTCGGAAATGCCCTCGATCGTTTTCTCGCGCACGAGTTCGGCGATCCGCTCGATCAGCTTCGCCTTGTTCACCTGATAGGGGATCTCGGTGACGATGATCGCCTGGCGATCGCCTTTCTTGTTGGTCTCGACCTCGGATCGCGCGCGCATCAGGATCGACCCGCGGCCGGTCGTGTAGGCCTGCACGGCGCCCTGGCGTCCGACGATCTGGCCGGCGGTCGGAAGGTCCGGCGCCGGAATCAGTCGAATGAGGTTGCGCAGTTTGTCCGCTCGCGTCGGGCGCGCTCCCGCCTCGGCGAAGTGCGTGCTTTCAATCAGCCAGATGCAGCCGTCGATCACCTCGCGCAGGTTGTGCGGCGGCACGTTGGTCGCCATGCCGACCGCGATACCGGCCGATCCGTTGACGAGCAGGTTGGGAAACGGTGCGGGGAGGACGGACGGCTCTTCGGTGGTCTCGTCGTAGTTCGGCGCGAAGTCGACGGTCTCCTTGTCCAGGTCCGCCATCGCCTCGTCGGCCAGCGCCTTGAGCCGCGCCTCGGTATAGCGCATC
The DNA here is from genome assembly GCA_963792175.1 of uncultured Acidobacteriota bacterium. Taxonomy (GTDB): domain Bacteria; phylum Acidobacteriota; class Vicinamibacteria; order Vicinamibacterales; family CAVVIG01; genus CAWBVG01. Next base: position 198,803 of record CAWBVG010000033.1, on the reverse strand, counting down.
GCCGCGGGCGGGTCGCCGTCCATCGAGCCGAAGTTGCCCTGGCCGTCGACCAGCGGGTAGCGCATGTTGAAGTCCTGCGCCAACCGCACCAGCGTGTCGTAGATCGACTGGTCGCCGTGAGGATGGAAATTGCCCATCACCTCGCCGACGATCTTCGCGCACTTGCGGTAGCCGCGCGTCGACCCCAGGCCCATGGTCTTCATGCCGTACAGGACACGGCGGTGCGCCGGCTTCAGCCCATCGCGCGCGTCGGGCAGCGCTCGTCCAATGATTACGCTCATGGCGTAATCCATGTACGACCGCTTCATTTCGTCTTCGATGTTGACGGGGGGTGTCTGCGGAACGAGATCTGCCATAGTGTTGGGGTTGGGGCTTAGGGATTAGCTCGGGGCTCGAACAGGGACTGTCGTCAGCCCCTAGTCCCCAAGTCCCTATCCCTTCAACATCCAGGTTTTTGACGTCCAGCGCGTTGTCTTCGATGAACTTCCGCCGCGGCTCGACCTGATCGCCCATGAGCGTCGTGAACATCAGGTCGGCCTCGGTGTGGTCTTCGGCGCGAACCTGCAGCAGCGTCCGGATCTGCGGGTCCATCGTCGTGGCCCAGAGCTGATCCGGGTTCATCTCGCCAAGACCCTTGTAGCGGTTGATTGCGACGCCTTTCTTGCCGGCGGCGATGAAGTAGTCGACGAGCTCCTCGAGCGAACGCAGCGTCACGTCGGCCTGCGCGTCCTTCAAGGGCTTCCGGACGCGATCCTTCGGCTCGGCCGCCAGCTTCGTCGCAGGATCGACCGGACCGCCGCCGATGGCCGACTCGTCGGCCGCCGCCGTCGGTTCCTCCGCGTCGTCCGCCGGTGCTCCAGCCGACGACACGATGACGTCGCCTTGCAGCGCGGGCAGGTCGCGGTGGTTGGCGAGCAACGTTCGATACTCGCCGGCGGTGACGAAGTCGACGCCGATCGTATGCTGCCGCGGGTAGCCGCTCGAGCGATCCTCGATCTGGAGCAGGTAGCGATTGTGTTCCTCGTCACGCTCCACGGTGACGGTACGTGTCTCATTGCTCAGCGTCTGCGCGAGCCCTTCGAGGCGCTCCTTGTCGGCGAAATACTCGCGATCGGCGCCCGCCTCGAGCAGCGCTTCGACGATTTCACGCGGGTGACCGCGGCGCTCGACCGTGTGCAGAAACTTCTGGTGGGCGATCATCTTCTGCAGCAGCTTCTCGAGCTCGCCGCCGGCGATGACGCGGCTGGTCGCAGGAATCCGCACGGTGCGTCCTTCGATCGACCGCTTGATCAGGAACGTCTCGAGATCGCGCTCGTCCTTGATGTAGGTTTCGGACTTGCCGCGCTTCGCGCGAAACAGCGGCGGCTGCGCGATGTAGACATAACCGTTCTCGATGATCGCCGGCAGCTGGCGGTAGAAGAACGTCAGCAGCAGCGTGCGGATGTGCGAGCCATCGACGTCCGCGTCGGTCATGATGATGATGCGGTGATAGCGGAGCTTGGCCAGCTCGAAATCCTCCGCGCCGATACCGCAGCCAAGCGCCGCGATCATCGTCTTGATCTCGTCGCTCCCCAGCATCTTGTCGAAGCGTGCCTTCTCGACGTTCAGAATCTTGCCCTTGAGCGGCAGGATGGCCTGGAAGCGGCGATCGCGACCCTGCTTGGCCGACCCCCCTGCCGACTCGCCCTCGACGATGTACAGCTCGCTGAGGGCCGGATCCCGCTCCTGGCAGTCCGCCAGCTTGCCTGGCAGCGAGCTGCCGTCGAGCGCGCCCTTCCGGCGGACCAGGTCGCGTGCCTTGCGAGCCGCTTCGCGCGCCCGCGCCGCATCGATCGCCTTGCCCAGGACCTTCCTGGCGACGGTCGGGTTCTCTTCGAGGTAGGCGCCAAGCTTGTCGTTGACGATCGCCTCGACGATCCCCTTGACCTCGGTGTTGCCAAGCTTGGTTTTCGTCTGTCCTTCGAACTGCGGATGCGGAATCTTGACGCTGATGACGCCGGTCAGGCCTTCGCGGATGTCGTCGCCGGTGACGCTTTCCTTGAGGTCTTTCGCGAGATTGTTCTTGGTCGCGTACGAGTTGATCGTACGCGTCAGCGCCGATCGAAACCCGGACAGGTGCGTGCCGCCCTCGTGCGTGTTGATGTTGTTCGCGAAGGAATAGACCATCTCCGCGTAGCCGTCGTTCCACTGCAGCGCGATCTCCGCCTCGATACCGTCCTTCTCGCCCCGCATGTAGATCGGCTTTTCGTTCACGGCCGACTTGTTCTTGTTGAGGTGCGTGACGAACGAGACGATGCCGCCGTCGTAGTGGAACTTGTGATTCTTGCCGTCCCGCTCGTCATCGAGCGTGATGACGATGCCACCGTTGAGGAAGGCGAGCTCCCGCAAACGCTGTGCGAGCGTGTCGAAGCTGAAGACCGTGGTCTCGAAGATCTGCGGGTCGGGCCGGAACGTGACCTTCGTGCCACGCCGCTTCGTCGTGCCGGTGATCTCGAGCCCGGCCGCCGGAATCCCGCGCTCGTACGATTGCGTGTAGACCTGACCGTTGCGCCAGATCTCGAGGTCGAGCGCCTCGGAGAGCGCGTTGACCACCGACACGCCGACGCCGTGGAGGCCGCCGGACACCTTGTAGCTGTCGTTGTCGAACTTGCCGCCGGCGTGCAGCACGGTCAGCACCACTTCGGCCGCGGACTTGCCACTGGTGTGGCGATCCACGGGAATGCCGCGGCCGTTGTCGATCACCGTGACCGAGCCGTCGATGTGAATCGTGACGTTGATCTGATCGCAGAAGCCAGCCAGCGCCTCGTCGATCGAGTTGTCGACGACTTCGTAGACGAGATGATGCAGTCCAGTTGGCCCGGTCGACCCGATGTACATGGCCGGGCGCATCCGCACCGCTTCGAGGCCCTCGAGCACCTTGATGCTGTCGGCGGAGTAGTCGTCGGCGTTCCCGTGTCCGTTGTTGCCCGCCGGGACCTCCGGCGTCAACGGCGGGATGTCCTTGTCTTCGGATCGGCCTGTGTGTTCCATGAATGTTGTGGCCGGCACCGCGGTGGCCCCTACGCCTTGTAGGGGCGACACGGTGTCCGCCCTGTCAGACCCGCATCGGCATGATCACGTAGGTGTAGTCGTAGCCCTCGGCGCCGACCGGCTTCATCACCGCCTGACTCACCTCGTCCTTGAGATCGAGCGACACGACGTCAGTGGAAACCGCCGCCAGGAAGTCGAGGACGTACTGGGCGTTGAAGCAGATCTGCATGGCCCCGCCGTCGTAGTCGACGGGCAGCGTTTCCTTCGCTTCCCCGAGTTCCGGACTGCTGGACGAGACGTCCACCTTGCCCTTGTCGATCTGAATCTTCACCGCTCGCGATCGCTCGTTCGAGAGCAACGCCACTCGCTTGACCGCGTTGGTGAGGCGATCGCGCTCGAACTCGATGTGCTTGTCGTTACCCTTCGGGATGACGCGCTCGTAGGCGGGGAACTGACCGTCGATCATCCGGGAAATCAGCAGCCGGCCGCCGACATCGAAGAACAAGTGGTTTTCGCCACGCTCGTAGGCGATGTCGCCGTCGCCTTCGTTGAGCAGCCTGGCCAACTCGCCGAGCGTCTTCTTCGGCAGGATCGCCCGCACCTCGTCCGCGTCTTTCTTGTTCTGACCTTCGCGTGCGACCGTCACGATGGCGAGACGATGACCGTCGGTCGCCACCAGGCTCATCTCGTTGGGCTTCAACACGAAGAGCGCGCCGTTGAGGAAAAAGCGCGTGTCCTCTCCCGTGATCGCAAACTGTGTCTTGGAGACCATCTCCTTGACCGACGTGCGAGACAGCGTTGCGCTCGGAGTGCCGCCGGATTCGGGAAGCGTCGGAAAATCTTCGCGCGGCAACGTCTGCATGCGCGAGTCGAACCGATCCGCCGCGACCTTGACGCCGCCCTTGTCCTCGGCAATGCGAATGTCGGTTTCGGGCAGCGACCGCACGATTTCGTAAAACTTTTTCGCCGGCAACGTGAGCGAACCGCCCTTGGCGATCGTCGCCTGGCATTTGCTGCGCAGCGCCACCTCGAGGTCCGTGGCAAGAAAGCGCACCTCGTCGCCCTTCGCTTCCATCAACACGTTGGCCAGAATCGGAATCGTGTTTTTGCGCTCAACGATCCCCTGAAAAAGTTGCAGTTCTCGCAGAAGATCGTTTTTGCGGACGACAAGTTCCATGGCTGTGCTGACCTCGAAATGGGCGGGGGTTCGGGCGCCCGCGATCCCCTAAGGAGAGGAGAGATTCGAGAATATGAAATTATATAGGAAGAGAGGGTGTGTTGAAAAGTGAACCCTCCTCGTTAGTTCTTGACAATCAGTAACTTACGTTGTGGAAAAAACGTGCTTTGAATGGTTCGTAAAACCGGTCGGCCGGGACGGCTGAAATCGGTCCACAGTCATCCGCACCTGGCAAATTCAACAGGTGTGGAAAACCCTCGACCTCTACCGGAAACCCTCCAGAAAATTACCGATCAGGATGTTGAAATCTCCGTCCTTCTTGCGGAGGTCTTCGACTTTCCGAATCGAGTGGATCACCGTCGAATGATGTTTGCCGCCGAAGCTGCGCCCGATTTCGGGGAGCGATGCGTGCGTCAGTGATTTGCACAGGTACATGGCGATCTGGCGCGGCATGGCGACTGACTTCGAGTTGTTGCGCGATTTGAGGTCCTGCATCTTCAGGTTGTAGTAATCGGCGACGAACTTCTGAATCGCCTCGATCGTGACGGCCTTCTCCTCGTGGTCGAGGATGTTCTTGAGCACGTCCTGCGCCAGCGGCAAAGAGATTTCCTGACCCGTCAACGACGCAAACGCGATCAGCCGGATGAGCGATCCTTCGAGCTCGCGGATGTTGGACTTGATCTTTCCCGCGATGTACATCGCGACGTTGTCCGCCAGCGGCACCGCTTCGGTTTCCGCCTTCTTCTTGAGGATGGCCACGCGGGTTTCAAGATCCGGCGACTGGATGTCCGCCGTCAGTCCCCATTCGAACCGCGATCGAAGGCGCTCCTCGAGCGCCGGGATCTCGTGCGGCGGGCAGTCGCTGCTGAGCACGATCTGCTTCTGCGAGTCGTAAAGCGCGTTGAACGTGTGAAAGAACTCCGTCTGCGTCCCTTCCTTGCCGGCGAGGAACTGGATGTCGTCGACCAGCAACACATCGACGGATCGGTAGCGCTCGCGAAAATCGAGCACGCGATCGTACCGGACCGCGTTGATCATCTCGTTCATGAAGCGCTCCGACGAGATGTAGGTCAGCTTCAGATTTCGATCGTGCTGGAGCACGTACTGACCAACGGCGTGCATGAGGTGGGTCTTCCCCAAGCCCACGCCGCCGTAGATGAACAGCGGGTTGTAGGAGCGCGACGGCGCCTCGGCCACCGCCCGACAGGCCGCGTGCGCAAACTGATTCGACGACCCGACGATGAACGTGTCGAAGGTGTAACGAGGATTCAGACCAGCCGGGCCAGGCAGTGGGGCGGCGGCGGCGGCAGGCGGCCCGCTGTCGATGGCGGCGGTTTCCTCGGGGCTGAGCGGAATGATCGCGATGTCGGACTGGGGATCCGCCACGAAGTTGAGCGCGAGATTCGGCCGCTGCACCTCGCTCATGGCCTCGGCGATTACCCCGGCGTAGTGTTTCGTGAGCCAGTCCTTGAAGAGCGGGTTGGGCACCCGGACCGTCACCGACTGCCGGTCCTCGGCGACAAAACTCGTGGGCCGGAACCAGGTGTAGAAGCTGTGGCGGTTTACCTTCGTCTCGATGCGGGCAAGGATGTCGTCCCAGACGCTCACTTCACGGACCTTTCGCCTGCCAAGAAATCGCGATTTTTCAGGCTTTCCCGGCCGGCGCTGGCCAAAAAACGCGATTTTTCGGGCCTGAAACCGTCACACTTCGCGCAACCCCGCGATTTTCCACAGTTTTTTCCACAGGTGTGGAAAACTCTGGGAAGAGACCAAACGTGCATGGAATTACTGCGGAGGAATGTTCCCGGGAAAGGACGCCGACTGTAACACACCTGCCGCTCGATTGACACTCTCAGAACGCGTTCGCTAACATTGACGGTTCGACTTATTCCGAAGGGATGTCATGGCTAAGGGAGTGCGGACGTTTCAGCCCAACACGCGCCATCGCAAGCGCACGCATGGGTTTCTGGTGCGGATGAGCTCCAAGAACGGGCGCCTCGTGCTGAAGAGGCGACGTGCGAAGGGCCGCAAGCGTCTTACTGTTAGCAGCGAGTAAATCTGAAATTCCGGCCAGCCGAACACATTCGCCGCCGCGCGGAGTTCCAGCAGGTCTACAACCGTGGGTTTCGAGTTCACAGCCGGTATTGCACGGTGTTCCTCCTGGCAAACGGCGGCGTTGGCCGGCTGGGAATCGCCGCCACGAAGAAGCTCGGTGGCGCCGTCGAGCGAAATCGAGCGAAACGACTGATTCGAGAGGTTTTCCGTCGGAACAAGATCGCGGATGGGTTTGACGTGGTCGTCATCCCCAAGCGCGAGCTCCTCGACGCCAGCCTGAGTACCCTTGAAACCGATTACCGAAAACTCCTTGCCCGCCGCGTGGCCCGCCCGAGCGGTCCTTGAACTGATCCGCGGCTACAAATTGTTCATCTCGCCGCAATTGCCGGCTGGGTGCCGCTTTCTGCCAACCTGCTCGGATTACGCCGCGCAAGCGATTAGCCGGCACGGCGTCCTGAAAGGTTCCTGGCTGGCGGCGCGTCGCCTCGTCCGGTGTCACCCGCTCTGCGCGGCTGGGCACGATCCGGTGCCGCTCTAGATGGAACGACGAGTTCTCCTCGCGATCTTCCTCGCCTTCATCGTTCTGTACACGTGGCAGGCGTTGTTCGTCAAACCGGTGCCGAAGACCGCGCCGAAGGCGCCAGGCGCGACCTCGTCTGCGCCGGTCGGCAGCGGCACGAGCACGACTCCAGGCCCTTCCACACCGTCGAATGCCTCGTCGGCCGTCGCCGCGATGCCGCCTCCCGCAACCGCGACCTCAACGGCAGCGCCTGTCGTCAGCGAAACCGCGGAGCGCGACGTACGCGTTGAAACGCGCGACGTCATCGCCGTGTTCACTAACCGCGGCGCGCGGCTCAAGAGCTGGCGCCTGAAACACTTTCTCGATTCAAGCAAGCAGCCGCAGGAACTCGTCGAACAGAAACTGCCGACGCAGCCGCTGCCCTTCACGCTGCGGGTGCCGAATGACGCGCTCACAGCAACCCTGAATGGCGCGCTCTACGCGGTCAGCGGCGCGCCGTCAGAGCCGGTGACGTCGGCGCCGGTCGATCTGCGGTTCGAATATCGCGACAGCGCAGGCGTTCACGCGGTGAAGGAGTTCCACCTTCAGCCGTCGTCCTATCTGGTCGGCTTCCGGTCGACGGTGGCCGAAGGCGACCGGCCGCTGAACCCCGCGGTTCTGTGGGGCCCCGCGATTGGGGACGTCGGCGAGGTCAGCCGCTACGTTGCAAAGGCCGGCGGACTGCTCTATCAGAACGGAAAAGTCGCGCGACTGACTCCGGCCGATATCGCGAAGCAGCCAGAGCACGACGGCAACTTCAATTACGCCGGCGTCGAGGACAACTACTTCATGACCGTGGCGCTCGGCACCGGACCGAGCAAGGTGAACTTTCAGCCGGTGTCGATCCCGCCGCCGGAGGGCTCGAAGGAGCCGCCGCGCGAGCTGGTGTCCTACGCGATCGAGCCCGCTCAGCCCGACGCGGCGACGCGCTTCTTCGTCGGACCGAAAGATTTCGACGTGCTCAGCGCGATCGATCCGGAACTCGCGCTGGCGATCAACTTCGGGATGTTCAAGGTGATCGTGGTCCCGCTGCTGCGGTCGCTGAAGTGGGTCAACGGATTCGCAGGCAACTGGGGCTGGTCGATCATTCTCCTGACCATCATCATCAACGTCATCATGCTTCCCCTGAAGCACAAGGGCGTGGTGTCGATGCGCAAGATGCAGGAGATTCAGCCGGAAGTGAAAGCGATCCAGGATCGCTACTCCAAGCTGAAGGCGACCGATCCCGCGAAGCAGAAGATGAACCAGGAGTTGATGGCGCTCTACAAGGAGCGCGGCGTCAACCCGGCGAGCGGCTGCGTGCCGATGCTGTTGCCGATGCCGGTGCTGCTGGCGATGTGGGCGCTGCTGTCGACGGCGATCGAGTTGCGCGGCGCGCCGTTCTTCGGCTGGATCCACGATCTCTCAGCGCACGATCCGTACTACGTGACGCCGATCCTGATGGGCGCGAGCCAGCTGTGGCAGCAGAAGCTGACGCCGTCGGCGGGCGCCGATCCCGCCCAGCAGAAAATGCTGATGTTCATGCCCGTGATGTTCACGTTCATGTTCCTGTGGGCGCCGGCGGGACTGGCGATCTACTACGGCACGACGAACCTGCTGAACATTGCGCAGCAGTACTTCACGAACTATTGGTTGGGTCCCACCCGTACGCGACCCTATCGGCCGCCGGCGGAACGTCGCGTGAAGCGCGCGGGTGGCGGAAAGACTGACGAGGCGGCCGCGCGGGAGCCGTAACAGCCATGACGCTTATGACGACGAACGATCCGACCCGCACGATTGTCGAGTTTCTCGAGCGGTTCACGAGCGCGCTCGGCATAGCCGCCACGGTCAATGTCGAGGAAACGGCCGACGGCCCACGTCTGAACCTCACGGGCGAAGACGCCGAGCTGCTCGTCCGTCATCGCGGCGAGCCGCTCAAGGCGCTGCAGCACGTCGTCGACATGGCGTTCGGCCGTACGCTCGACGATCAGAAACGCATCTTCGTCGACGCGCTCGAGTATCGCAAAGGCAAGGATATCGAGCTGCGGAAAACCGCGAAGTTTCTCGCCGAGAAGGCCAAGCAGTCCGGGATGGACCAGCAGCTCGGCCCGCTGAATCCATACGAACGGCGTCTCGTGCATCTGGCCGTCGCCGAGGTGCCCGGCGTCACCACGGAAAGCGTCGGCGATGCGTTCTCGAAGACGGTTCTGATCTCCTTACGGAAGTAGGGGCTCGGGGCTAGGGTCTAGCGGCTAGCCCCAGTCCCCAGCCCCCGACATGTCTTTTGACACCCGAGACACCATCGTCGCCATCGCGACGCCGCCGGGACGCGGTGGCATTGGCGTCGTTCGCGTCAGCGGGCCCGAGGCACATCCGATCGCGCGCGCTCTCATCACTCACCCAGCGGACCTGCTGCCTCGTCACGCGACTCTGACCACGGTCCGGCTAACCGCCGTCGCCGAAGCCTCGGGCGATGTTCGCGATCACGCGATCGTCACCTACTTTCCCGCACCCGCGTCGTACACCGGAGACGACGTCGTCGAGGTGAGCGCGCATGGGAGCCCGGTCATCCTGCGCGCGATCGTCGCCGCGGCCATCGAGCGCGGGGCGCGCGCGGCCCAGCCAGGCGAATTCACGCTGCGGGCGTTTCTCAACGGCCGGATCGATCTGATGCAGGCCGAGGCGGTGGCCGATCTGATTGATGCCGCCACCCCGCTGCAGGCGAGAGCGGCATTCGATCAGCTGGAAGGCACGCTCACGCGCGCGATTGCCGGCATCGATGCGGGCCTGTTCGATCTCATCGCACGCCTCGAAGCGTCCGTCGATTTTCCAGACGAGGGATATCACTTCGTCGAACCCGGCGCGCTGGTGCGGGCGCTCGACGACCTCCTCGCGCAGACCCGTGCGCTGCTCGCCGGCGCTCGTCGCGGGCGCCTCGTTCGCGAAGGATTACAGGTCGCCATCGTCGGCAACCCGAACGTCGGGAAATCGAGTCTCTTCAATGCGCTGCTTGGCGCCGACCGCGCCATCGTGACGGATCGTCCAGGGACGACGCGCGACCTCGTCACGGAAACGCTGGATCTCGACGGCCTTCGATTGACGCTCGTCGACACCGCGGGGTTGCGCGAGGCGACCGATCCGGCGGAGATCGAAGGCGTCGAGCGATCGCGACAGGCTGTTGCCGTGGCGGACGCGATCGTCCACGTGATCGACGACGACAACCTCCCGGAGCCAGGTGGCGCCAACAGGTTGATCGTGCGGAACAAGATCGACGTATCGCCGGCGTCGGACAGCGGCGCCGTCGCCGGCGTGATTGCGGTGTCCGCTCGAACCGGGGACGGTCTCTCGCAGTTGCGCGAGCGGCTGGGACGTGTTCTCGATGCGGATGCGAAGCGCGAACGACCGGACATTACGAACGTGCGTCACGTCGCGCTCGTCGAGCGCGCGCACATGGCGCTGCAGCGAGCGCGCACGGCCTCGATGACCGACACGGGCGCGATGCCGGAGGAGTTCGTGCTGGCGGACCTCCAGGACGCACGGGCGGCGTTCGAAGAGATCACCGGACGGCGCACGCCGGAGGCAGTTGCTCGCGCATATCTTCGCGCGCTTCTGTGTCGGCAAAGTAGAATACCACCAAGGACACAGGTGATATCAGACGTTGACACAAAGGAGAACCCGCCGTGAAGAGTCACTTCGATGTGATCGTGATCGGCGCGGGTCACGCCGGCTGTGAAGCGGCGTACGCGGCGGCGCGGCTTGGCGCGCACGTTGGCCTGTGCACGCTGTCGACCGACACCGTCGCGCACATGCCCTGCAATCCGGCGATCGGCGGCACCGCAAAGGGCCATCTCGTACGCGAGATCGATGCACTCGGCGGGCTGATGGGGCGCGCGATTGACGCGACGGCCATCCAGTTCAAGCTGCTCAACCGCAGCCGCGGGCCGGCGGTCTGGTCGCCGCGCGCGCAGGCCGACAAAAAGGTTTACGGCCGCTGGGTGAAGTCCGCGCTCGACGCCGAGCCCAACATCGAATGGTTGATCGGCAGGGCGGGACGACTACTCGTCGAGCACGGCCGTCTGGTCGGTCTGGCCATGGAGGATGGCGATGCGTACGGGTGCCGCGCGCTGGTCATTACCACGGGCACGTTTCTCAACGGACTGATTCACATCGGTCCGGAACAGCACGCGGCGGGCCGAGCGGACGAGCCGCCGTCCTGCGCGCTCGCGGAGTCGATCAAATCCCACGACTTCGAGTGCGGTCGTCTGAAAACCGGTACCCCGCCACGTTTGGACCGGAGCAGCATCGACTTCGAACGCCACGTCGCCGAGGGCCGATTCATGCGCGAGCCCGGCGACACGCCGCCTGTTCCGTTTTCGTTTCTATCGGCGCCGATCGATCGGCCGCAGATCGACTGTCACCTGCTCCACACCAACGACCGCGTCCGCGACCTGGTGCGCGCCAACATCGATCGCTCCCCGCTGTTCAACGGGCAGATTCGCGGCATCGGGCCGCGATACTGTCCGTCGCTCGAGGACAAGATCGTCCGCTTCCCCGAGAAGGAACGGCATCAGATTTTTCTCGAGCCGGAGGGAGTCGACGCGCGCGAGATTTACGTCAACGGATTCTCGATGTCGCTGCCGCGCGACGTGCAAACGGAGTTGGTGCATGCGCTGCCGGGCCTCGAGGAGGCCGTCGTGCTGCGCCCTGGTTATGCGGTGGAATACGACTTCGTGCAGCCGACGGAGCTGACGCGTCAGCTCGAGACGAAGCGGATCAAAGGCCTCTTCTTCGCGGGGCAGATCAACGGCACATCGGGCTACGAGGAAGCCGCAGCGCAGGGGCTGGTCGCGGGCATCAACGCGGCGCATCGCGCCATCGGCCGTGAAGGTCTGGAGCTGCGGCGCGACGAGGCTTACATCGGCATTCTCGTTGACGACCTGATCACGAAAGGCTGTCTCGAGCCGTACCGGATGTTTACGTCGCGCGCGGAACATCGACTACTGCTGCGCATCGATAACGCGGACCTGCGGCTGACGCCAAAGGGACGCGCCGCGGGTCTGGTCGATGACGAGCGCTGGGAACGCTTCGCCGAACGCAAACGCCGATTCGACCGCAATCTCGTCACGCTCGACGAAACGATGGTGCGTGCCCCGTCAGGCGATCGCGTCACCGCGGCGCAACTCCTGAGGCAACCCGCGGTCCGTTTGCACGACCTCATCGCCAATGGTTGTCTGCCGCGCTTCGACACCGAAAATCGGACCACGGCGCTCGATGTAGAATCCGTGGAAACCATTGTAAAATATAGCGGTTATCTCAGAAGGCAGGAGAGCGACGTCGCCCGATCGCTCCGGGATGAAGAGCGGCGGATACCTTCGGGCTTTCCGTTTCACCGCGTGCCCGGCCTATCGACGGAGGCGGTTCAGCGGCTGACGCAGATCCGGCCGGACACGCTTGGACAGGCGCTGCGGATTCCCGGGATGACACCCGCCGCGGTTGCGGTGTTGGGCGCGTACGTCGGACGCTTGTCGCCGGATAGGTTGTAAGCTCGCCGCGTGACGTCTCGCGAATTCAGGGAGCGCCTGTCGAGACGCGCTCGCAAGGCTCGGGTTCGCGCCCCGGAGGAGGTGCTCGCGCCCCTCGAGACGTACTACCGCCTGCTGGCGCAGTGGAACGTGAAGATCAACCTCACTGCCCTGCCCTTGCAGCCTCCTACGGATGCGACGTTCGACAGGCTGTTCATCGAGCCGCTCCTGGCTGCCGAACTCGTCCCCGACGTTCCAGGAACCTGGTTCGATCTCGGCTCGGGTGGCGGGTCTCCGGCACTTCCGTTGAAGCTGATTCGACCATCGCTTTCCCTCACGCTGGTCGAGTCGAAGACGCGAAAGGCGGCCTTCCTTCGCGAAGCGATCCGGGCGCTGAAACTGCCGGGAACCGAGGTCGCGAACATGCGCTTCCAGGAGCTGCCAACACCAACTCCGGCGGCGGATCTCGTGACGGTTCGTGCGGTCCGTCCGGATCGCACGCTGCTTGACGAGTCGGCACGTCTCCTCAGGGTTGGTGGGCACCTGTTGTTTTTTGGTACGCCCAGGCGTGCTCGCTCACAAGGCGATTTCAGCCGGAGCAGCTCGAGCGTACGGCGTCAGCCGAAAAGGTCCTGAAGAGCTTCGTGCGAGTGTTCCACGTGGAACAAAATGATTGACCCTTTGCCCATGGCTGCGTATCCTCGCAGAGATTCCTGACGCAGATTCAATCAGATAGGGCGTCAGCCCAAACAACCGTGGCCCGTATCGTAGCCGTTGCCAATCAAAAAGGCGGCGTCGGAAAGACGACGACCACCATCAATCTGGCGGCCTCCCTGGCGTTAGCCGATCGAAACGTCCTTCTGGTGGACGTCGACCCCCAAGGCAACCTGACGAGCGGTGTCGGCCAGAAAGGGCGCGCGTCGGAAGCCGGCACCGTCTACAACGCGTTGACATCTCTGGAGCCGACGACCGACGCAGGCCCATTCATCATCAGCACCACCATCGACCGCCTCCACCTCATCCCCGCCGAGCGCAACCTGACCGGCGCCGAAATCGAGATGGTCACGCTGAATGCGCGCGAGGAACGGCTTCGCGCGCTGATCGATCCGTTGCGCGACCGCTACGACTACATCTTCATCGACTGTCCGCCCTCGCTCGGTCTGCTCACGCTCAACGCGCTCGTCGCCGCGGACGCGGTGCTGATTCCGCTGCACTGCGAGTACTTCGCGCTCGAGGGACTCGCCGATCTCGTCGGCACGATGCGCCGCGTTCGCGCGGCCCTCAACCCCGGGCTCGATATCGACGGCGTCCTGCTCACGATGTTCGACGAGCGCACGAACCTGGGGCAGCAGGTCGCGAGCGACGTCAGGAATTTCTTCAAAGAGAAAGTCTTCCGCACCGTCATCCCGCGCAACGTGCGGCTCGGCGAGGCGCCCAGCCACGGCATGCCGGTGATTCTCTACGACGCCAAGTCTCGCGGCGCCGAAGCCTATCGCGCGCTCGCGCGCGAAGTCTACTCGGCGAGCAGCTATCCGCGAACGCAGTGCAGTCGAGACGCGTTCTGATTTCCACCGTATCGATGATCACCATGGAAAAACGTCCCGCACTCGGTAAAGGCCTCAGCGCGCTGATTCCGGATCTGCCGCCACCACGGCCGACCGCCACTGTCGAGACGGATATCGACCGCCTCACGCCGAATGAATTCCAGCCCCGCGGGCACGTCGACGAGGCCAGGCTCCAGGAGCTCGCGCAGTCGATCAAGAGCAACGGCGTCATCCAGCCCATCGTGGTGCGGCGGACGGGCGATCGGTTCCAGATCATCGCCGGCGAACGGCGCTGGCGCGCCGCGAAGCTGGCCGGCCTGCTGCGCGTGCCGATCGCCGTTCGCGATGTCGCGCCGGGACAGGAACGATCGCTCCTGCAGATGGCCCTGATCGAGAACATCCAGCGCGAGAACCTCAACCCGATTGAAGAGGCCCTCGCGTACAGGCGGCTCGCCGACGAGTTTCACCTGAAGCAGGAGGACATCGCGAGCGCCGTCGGCAAGGATCGCGCGTCGGTCGCGAATTTCCTCCGACTGCTGAAGCTGCCGGAAGAAATCCGCACCGAGGTCGCCACCGGCCGCCTGTCGATGGGCCACGCGCGCGCATTGCTCGCCCTGACCGACGAAGGCAAGCAGCGCAGCGTCGCGCGCGACATCATCGCGCGAAGCCTGTCGGTCCGCGAAACCGAATCGCTCGTCAAGAACGCCGCCGAAGGCGGCAGCGCCGATCGCGCACCCGCGCGCGGCGGCGCCCGTCGACGTTCACACGCGCGCGGCGGAAGACAAGTTGAAGTTCCTGCTCGGCACCCGCGTGCGCATCGTCCGCCGCGGCACGCGCGGCCGCATCGAAATCGATTTCGGATCCGAGGAGGAGCTGATTCGGATCTACGAGCAGTTGACTGAACGATGACGGGACTCGGGATTCGGGATTCGGGATTCGTCCGCGATTCCGAACCTGAACCTCGAATCCCGAATCCCGAATCCCGAGTCCCGAATCTCGGTAGCGAAAGGAGAGAAATGGCCAAGCGTCTGACGCAAATGGTCTCCTGCGCCGGTTGAGCGAGCAAACTCGCCGCAGGCGAGCTCGCTCAGGTGCTGAGTGACATCCCCGCGTCCACCGACGACCGTGTCCTCATCGACTTCAGGACCGCGGACGATGCGGGTGTGTACCGGTGGGATGGCGGGTCCGGCGCTCGTGCAGACGGTTGATTTCTTCACGCCAATCGTCGACGACCCGTTCGTTTACGGCCAGATCGCGGCTGCTAACGCGACGTCCGACATCTACGCGATGGGTGGGCGGCCGCTGACCGCGCTGGCCATCGCCGCCTTTCCGAAAGACGATCTCGAGCCGGAAACGATCCGCGCCATCTTTCGCGGCGGCTTTGACAAACTGCGCGAGGCGGGCGTCTCGCTGCTCGGCGGCCACACCGTCCAGGATCGCGAGATCAAGTTCGGTTATGCAGTGACCGGCGCGATCGATCCGTCGCGCGTCCTGTCGAACGCCGGCGCACGACCCGGCGACGTCCTGTTCCTGACGAAACCAGTCGGAACCGGAATTGTCGGCACCGCCATCAAGTTCGATCGCGTCGGGTCCGCGCTTGCTGCCGAAGCCGTCCGCTCGATGCAGACGTTGAATCGAGCCGCCGCCGAGGCCCTCCAGGCGCTGGACGCCGGCGCAGTCCACGCGTGCACGGATGTGACCGGCTTCGGCCTGATCGGACACGCGACGGAGATGGCGAAGGCGAGCGGCGTCACGATCGTCATTGGCGCGGGTGTCGTGCCACTGTTCTCGGGGGTGCTGGACATCGCGGAGCAGAACCGCTCCGGCGGGATGGGTTCGAATCAGGAACATTTCGCGCCGTCCACGCATGTCGAGCGGGGCGTCGACCGGCTCCATGAGATCGTCCTGTACGACCCGCAAACCTCTGGAGGTCTGTTGATTGCGGCTGATGCGGCCTCGGCGGACGAGGTGGCAGCCTGTTTGTCCCGCGCCGGCGTGCCTGCGCGCCGCGATCGGCACGTGCGAAGCGGCCCAAGCAGGGATCGCGGTGCGCGTCAAGCCCTAGGCCAGCTTGTCGAGGTTTGTCGCCAAATGATATAAATCTTTGTTTTGATTCCCGATCTCTCGGTCGCCTGGGTCATCGCGTTGGTGCTGACCTTGTCGATCCTGCTCGACCGGCTGCTCCTCCGGCCGCTCACAGGCGTCATGCGCGAACGCGAAGGCGCGATTCGTTCGGCCCGCGAGCTTGCCGAAGCGTCGCGCACCAAGGCACAGGTCGCCGCGGATGAATTCGACGCGCGCACGCGGGCCGCGCGCGCCGAGGTCTACCACCAGATGGATGACAAGCGCCGGGCCGCGCTCGAGCGCCGCGCCGAACTGGTTGCCGCGACGCGGCGCGAGATCGAGCAGACGGTGCACGAGGCGTCCGACCGGCTTCGGGCGCAGACCGCGGCCGCCCGCCAGCAGATCGGACGGGACGCCGACGCCTTGGCCGCCCCCATTGTCGAGCGCGTGCTCGGCAGGAAAGCGTCCTAGAACCTGTGAGACGGCTTCGCATGCGCTCCCCGCTCGCCGCCGCTTGTGAAACTCCGCGCAAGCTCCTCGGGTGGCTCGCTGTTTTCGCGCTGACCCTGTGGATCGCCGGCGTGCCGGCCGTCGTCTCCGCCCAGCCGGAACCGGGTCATGAACCGGCCGCCGCGACCGCGTCGCACACCGAAGAACCGCACGAAGAGAGCATCGGCAAAACCATCGCGCGGTTGGTGAACTTCGCAATCCTGGTCGGTGCGCTGGTGTACCTGCTGCGATCGCCGCTTGCGAGTTACCTCGCCAACCGCGGCTCGCAGATCCGGAGCGACCTCGTGAACGCCGCCGAGATGAAACAGGCGGCCGCTGCGCAAATCGCGGAAATCGATCGGAAGATGAAGGCGCTGCCGGGAGAGCTGGAGGCGCTGCGCGCGCAGGGCGTCCAGGAGATCGCGGCGGAAGAAAAGCGGATTCAGGCGGCGGCGGCCGCCGAACGCGATCGCCTGCTCGAGCAGGCGCGCCGCGAGATCGACCTGCAGGTCAAGGTCGCCGAGCGCGAGCTCGTCAGCCACGCCGCCGATCTCGCCGTTGGCGTAGCGACCGAGCGGATCAAGCAAATCATCACCGACGAGGATCGTCAGCGCCTCGTCGACCGCTACGTGGATCAGCTGGGATCGGCGAGCGAGAGATGACGAACAAGACGGCCGCCCTCCGCTACGCTCGCGCGCTGCTCGACGTCGCCATCAAGGAACGCGCGCCGCTCGACACGATCGGCGACGAGCTGGCCGCATTCGTGGACCTCTTCAAACAGAATCCGTCGCTCGAAAAGGTCATGCTGCATCCGGCCGTGCCGGTGCCGCGCAAGCGCGCCGTGATGGTCGCCCTGGTCGAACGGGCGCGGCTGTCGCCGATTCTGTCGAAGCTGCTGGTATTGCTCGCCGAGCGCGACCGGCTCGTGCTCCTGCCGGACCTTCTTTCCGCCTATCGCGAGCGCGTTCTCGATCACCAGCAGATCGTGCGCGCGGATGTGACGACGGCGTCGCCGATTGGACCGGATCGGGCGCAGGCGATCGAGCGCGGGCTGACGAAGGTGACCGGCCGCACGGTGCGCCTCGGCGTGCGAACGGACCCATCGCTTATCGGCGGCGTGGTGGCTCGCATCGGCGACACGATCTACGACGGCAGCGTCACGACGCAGCTCGAGCGCATGAAGAAACGATTGGTGGAAGCCGGATAGCGCCGGGGCTAGGACTAGGGCTAGGCCTAGGCACCGGGCAGCTAGCCCCGAGCCCCCAGCCTCGACAGGATCACAGATGGACATCAAAGCAGACGAGATTTCCAAGATCATCCGCGAGCAGATCGGCAGCTTCGCTGTCGACGTCGATGTCGCCGAAGTCGGGAGCATCATCTCGATTGGCGACGGCATCGCGCGCGTGCACGGCGTCGAGCATGCCATGGCGGGCGAGATGCTGGAGTTCCCGCACGGCGTATTCGGCATCGCGCTCAACCTCGAAGAAGAGAGCGTTGGCGCCGTGCTGCTCGGCGAGTTCAAGGAGATCAAGGAAGGGGATCTGGTCAAACGGACGGGCCGCATCATCTCCGTGCCCGTCGGCGACGAGCTGCTGGGTCGCGTCGTCAACGCGCTCGGCCAGCCGATCGACGGGAAGGGTCCGATTGTCACCAAGCAGACGTCGCCGATTGAGAGGCTGGCCCCCGGCGTCGTCGATCGCCAGTCGGTCAAGGAGCCGATTCAAACCGGTCTGAAGGCGATCGACGCGATGGTGCCGATCGGCCGCGGCCAGCGCGAGCTGATCATCGGCGACCGCCAGACCGGCAAGACCGCCGTCGCGATCGACGCGATCATCAATCAGAAAGAGACCGGCGTCGTCTGCATCTACAACGCGATCGGCCAGAAGCAGTCGACCGTCGCGCAGGTCGTCCGGACGCTCGAGGAAGCCGACGCGATGCGGTACACGATTGTGGTGGCCGCCACCGCGTCCGACCCGGCACCGCTGCTCTACATCGCGCCCTATTCGGCCTGCACGTTCGGCGAGTTCTTCCGCGACAGCGGCCGGCACGCGCTGGTGGTCTACGACGATCTGTCGAAGCACGCGCAGTCGTACCGCGAGATTTCGCTGCTGCTCCGCCGGCCGCCGGGCCGCGAGGCGTATCCGGGCGACGTCTTCTACCTGCATTCGCGGTTGCTCGAGCGCGCCGCGAAACTCAATAACGAGCTCGGCGGCGGTTCGCTGACGGCGCTGCCGATCATCGAGACGCAGGCCGGCGACCTCTCGGCGTACATCCCGACCAACGTGATCTCGATTACCGACGGACAGATCTTTCTCGAGTCGGACCTGTTCCATCAGGGTGTTCGCCCCGCCATCAACGTCGGCAACTCGGTGTCGCGCGTCGGCGGCTCCGCGCAGATCAAGGCGATGCGGCAGGTGGCCGGCACGCTGCGGCTTGTCGCTCGCGCAATACCGCGAGCTGGCGGCCTTTGCGCAGTTCGGCAGCGACCTCGACAAATCGACGCAGGAGCAACTCAATCGCGGCGCGCGGCTCGTGGAGATCTTGAAGCAGCCGCAATACGAGCCATTGCCCGTCGAGCGTCAGGTCGCGATCATCTATGCGGGCACCAATGGCTACCTGGACAAGGTCGCGGTGCCCGACGTTCGTGCGTTCGAGATCGAGCTGTACAAGTTCATGGAAACGCGGCACCCGCAGGTGTTCCGCGGGATCGTCGAGAAAAAGCAGCTCGACGATCAGCTGAAGGCGGCGCTCGACGCGGCGGTGAAGGAGTTCGCGGGCGACTTCGCGTCGAGAAAGGCGTCCGCGGCATGACGACGGGTTATCACGAAGTCTCGAAGAACCACGAAGATCACGAAGAATTGTTTATCAAGAGCGATCTTCGCGTTCTTCATGAGTCTTCGTCTCTTCGTGAGAAGCCGTGGCGAGGTCACCCATGCCGTCACTAATCGATCTCCGGCGCCGGATCCGCGCGGTCAAGAACACGCAGCAGATCACCAAGGCGATGAAGATGGTCGCCGCGTCGAAGCTGCGCCGCGCGCAGGAGCGCATCATCAACGCGCGTCCCTATGCCTCGCAGATGCAGCGCGTCCTGTCCAGCGTCGCGACGCGCGTCGATCCCTCGATCCACCCCCTGCTCACCGTCCGCGAGCCGCGGCCCGACAGCAAGACGTTGGTCATTGTGGTGACCGGCGACAAGGGGCTGTGCGGCAGCTTCAACACCAACGCCATCAAGGCGGGTGCCGCCTACATCGTCGAGAGCCCGCAGAAATGCATGCTCGGGCTGGTGGGACGCAAGGGCCGCGACTTCTTCGGTCGTCGCGGCTTCGCCGTGCTGTTCGAGCAGGTCGGGATCTTCCAGAAGCTCCGCTACGAAGACGCGCGAGTCATCGCCCAGACCGCCATCGATGCCTTCGTCGCGGGCGATGTCGATCGCGTGGTGCTCATCTACAACGAGTTCCGATCGGTCATGACGCAGCGCGTCGTCGTGGATCAGCTGCTGCCGATCGGACGCGAGGAAGTCGACGGTGCGTCGACGCCAGCGCCGAACCAGATTGACTATTTGTACGAACCGTCCCCGCAGGAGATCTTCGATCAGCTGCTGCCCCGCTTCATCGAGGTGCAGGTCTATCGCGCGCTGCTCGAATCGAACGCGGCCTTCTTCGCGGCCCAGATGACCGCCATGGACACCGCGACGAAGAACTCCGGAGAGATGATCGCGAACCTGACGCTCTATATGAACAAGGTCCGCCAGGCGGCGATCACCCGGGAAATCATCGAAGTCGTGTCCGGGGCCGAGGCGCTACTAGCAGAGCCCCAGCCCCTAGCCCCGAGAGAAAACAGTATGGCTACCGCCACCGCAACCGCACAGGCCGTCGGCAAGATCGTGCAGATCATCGGACCGGTCGTCGACGTCGAGTTCGAGGCCGGCCACCTGCCGGCAATCTACAATGCGCTCTCCATCAAGTCCGACACCCTCGACATCGTCGCGGAAGTCGAGCAGCACCTCGGCGAGAACCGCGTGCGCGCGGTCGCGATGAAGCCGACCGACGGACTCCAGCGCGGGATGAAAGCCGTCGATCTCGGCGGGCCGATTACCGTGCCCGTCGGTCCCGAGACGCTCGGCCGCGTGCTGAACGTGCTCGGCGAGCCGGTCGATTTTCCCGACCGTCCCGTCCAGTCGAAGGAACGCTGGCCGATTCACCGCCCGGCGCCCACGCTGGAGAACCAGTCGACCGACCTGAAGATGTTCGAGACCGGCATCAAGGTCATCGACCTGCTCGAGCCGTACCTGCAGGGCGGGAAGATCGGACTGTTCGGCGGCGCCGGCGTCGGCAAGACCGTCGTCATCATGGAGCTGATTCACAACATCGCCCTCAAGCACGGCGGCGTGTCGGTGTTCGGCGGCGTGGGCGAACGCACGCGCGAAGGCAACGACCTCTGGCACGAGTTCCAGGAAAGCGGTGTCATCGATCCGCACGACTCACACAAGTCGCGCGCGGCTCTCGTGTACGGACAGATGACCGAGCCGCCGGGCGCTCGTCTGCGGGTCGGCCTCTCGGCGCTGACGGTCGCGGAGTACTTCCGCGACGCCGAAGGCAAGGACGTGCTGCTGTTCATCGACAACATCTTCCGGTTCACGCAGGCGGGTTCGGAAGTGTCCGCGCTCCTCGGCCGCATGCCGTCCGCGGTCGGCTATCAGCCGACGCTCCTCAGCGAGATGGGCCAGATGCAGGAGCGGATCACGTCGACCAAAAAGGGCTCGATTACGTCCGTGCAGGCGATTTATGTGCCCGCCGACGACTACACGGACCCCGCTCCAGCCACGACGTTCGCGCACCTCGACGCGACGACCAATCTCTCGCGCGCGATTTCAGAGCTGGGCATCTACCCCGCGGTCGACCCGCTGGCCTCGACGTCACGCATCCTCGACCCGCGCATCCTCGGCGACGAGCACTACAACGTGGCGAAGCAGGTGAAACAGACCTTGCAGCGCTACAAGGATCTGCAGGACATCATCGCGATTCTCGGCATCGACGAGCTGTCGGAAGACGACAAGCTTGCCGTGACGCGGGCGCGCAAGATCCAGCGGTTCCTGTCCCAGCCGTTCTTCGTCGCCCAGCAATTCACCGGCCTCGACGGAAAGTACGTCCCGATCGCCGAGACGATTCGCGGCTTCAAGGAAATCGTCGAAGGCAAGCACGACGACATCAACGAGCAGGACTTCTTCCTGGCCGGCGGGATCGATGAGGTCGTTGAAAAAGCCCGAAAGCGAAAGGGCTGATGGCGATTCCTCCAATTCCGGCGCATCTTCAGCTCGAGATCGTGTCGGCCGACCGGCTGCTCGTCAGGGAGCAGGTCGACGAGGTCGAGATCCCGGGCGCCGACGGGTATCTCGGCGTCCTGCCAGGTCACACGCCGCTGTTGACGACGCTTCAGGTGGGCACGCTGTGGTACCGACAGGGCCAGGAGAAGCACTTCCTCCTGATCGCGTTTGGCTTCGCGGAAGTCCAGCCGGATCGTGTCACCATCCTCGCGCAGATTGCCGAGAAGGCCGACGAGATCGACCTCGCCCGCGCGGAGGCGGCGAAGAAGCGCGCCGAAGAGCGCCTCGCGAAACCGACGACCGACCTGGACTTCGAGCGCGCACGCATCGCGATGCTGAAGGCGCTGATCCGCCTGCAGGTCGCCAGTCGCGCTAGAATTCGCTCGTAATTGCTTGCCAATCTCGCCAGCCTGGTCCGCTACCGCGGCCTGATCCAGAGCCTGGTCGCGCGCGAGCTCAAGGCGCGCTATCGCGGTTCGGTGCTGGGATTCGTCTGGTCGTTCATCAACCCGCTGCTGCTCCTGCTGATCTATTCCTTCGTGTTCACGACCGTGATGCCGAACAACGTCGCCGGCGTGCAGCCCTACGCGCTCTTCATGTTCTGCGGGATCCTTCCCTGGAACTGGTTCGCGACCTCTTTGAGCGACGCGGCCGGCTCGCTCATCGGTGGCGGCAATCTCATCAAGAAGGTGCTCTTCCCCGCCGAGGTGCTGCCGCTGGTCAGTGTCCTCACCAACATGGTCCACTTCTTTCTGGGCCTGCCGATTCTGATTCTTTTTCTCATCATCTATCGGCACCCACCCGACTGGTGGGACCTGGTGTGGTTCCCGATCGTGGTCCTCATCCAACTCGTGTTCACGGCCGGTCTCGCGCTCGCCTTGGCGGCGCTCGCCGCGCATTTCAGGGACATCCGCGACATCCTCGCCAACGTGCTGACGCTGTGGTTCTTCGCCACGCCGATCATCTACCCGTGGTTCCAGCCAAACGTCCAGAAATTCAGGACGCTCTTCAACGTGAACCTGTTCACCCACCTGGCGGTGTCGTACCAGGAGATTCTGTTCTTCAACGGGCCGATCGGGCACTGGCGCTGGCTCCTCGCACTTGGCGCCTTCTCGGTCGTGCAGTTCCTGGCGGCCTACTGGCTCTTCGACCGGCTGCGTGACTCGTTCGCCGAGGTGGTATGACGTCGGCCATCGAGCTCGTCAACGTCACGAAAGTCTACCGGCGGTACGGCGGCCGTCAGTTTTCGACGCTGAAGAGCGCGCTGCTGCAGCGCAGCATCCTGCGTGACCTGCGGCCGAGCGAGACCTTCCCGGCGCTCACCGACGTCACCTTCAGCGTTCCCAAGGGATCGACCTACGGTGTCATCGGGAAAAACGGGTCCGGCAAGAGCACGGCGCTGAAGCTCGTGGCCGGCATCACCAAGCCGACGAGCGGAACGGTCCGCGTCGTCGGTCGCATCTCGGCGCTCATCGAGCTGGGCGCCGGCTTTCATCCAGAGATTCTCAGGGCGGGAAAACGTCTTCATCAACGGCATCATGCTCGGCCTCAGCAAGCGCGAGATCCAGGAACGCTTCGACGAGATCGTCGATTTCGCCGAGCTGCGGGAATTCATCGATGCCCCGGTCAAGACATACTCGTCCGGCATGTACATGCGCCTGGGCTTCGCGGTCGCGATTCACGTGAACCCCGATGTCCTGCTGGTCGACGAGGTCCTCGCGGTCGGCGACGAGGGCTTCACCCACAAATGTCTCGACAAGTTCGCGGAATTCCGCCGCCGCGGCAGGACCATCCTCCTCGTCACGCATTCGCTCAACCTGGTCGAGCGCTTTTGCGACGAAGCGCTCTGGCTGGACGAGGGGCGTGCCCTCTCGCATGGCGACCCGAAGCGCGTCGTTGGCGCCTACCTCACCAAGGTCGAAGAGGGCGAGGGGCAGCTGCTCGCGGAGACGACGGCGAAGGCCGTCGATGAAGCGGGACGCGACGGAGCGGGCGGGCAGGACGGGCGGGATGGGCGGGATGGACAGGACCGGCGGGATGGGCAGGACAGGCTGGACGAGCAGGAACGCCCTGCCGATCCCACGTCCAACATGTACCAAGCGGTCGAAGGACGCTGGGGCTCGCGTGAGGTGGAAATCACGGATGTCGCTCTGCTGGACGCTTCCGGGCAGCAGTCGTTCGTGTTCCATAGCGGCGACCGCGTGTCCATCCGGCTGAAAGTCCGGGCCGCGCACCCGATCGACGACTTCGTGTTCGGGATCGGCCTGTTCAACGCCGACGGCGTCTGTTGCTACGGGACGAACACCTATCTCGAGGAGATGGATCCGGAACAGCTGGCGGGCGATGCCGAAGCGACGTTTTCAATCGACAGCCTGGATCTGATCGAAGGCACCTACAAGCTCGACGTTGCGGTACACAAGCGCGACGGCTACCCCTACGACTACCACCGTCTGCTCTACACCTTCAGAGTGAAATCACGCACTCACGACGTCGGCATCTACCGGCCGCGTCATCAGTGGAGCTTTTCGCCGCACATCCGGTTCACGCCTCGCAGCTAAGATTAGAGCGGGTCTGTTGTGACGACGTCGACGTCGTTGAACCTGCGGGCGGCGCTCAAGACCGCGATTGCGCGGAGCGGGATGGCTACGTCCGCGCGCGCCATCTCGGGCCTGACGCCGTCGGCGAAGGCGCTGTACGTGGCCGGCACGGCGCAGGCGCGCCCGCAGACTGTCGTCCTGTGCGTCGTTCCGACCGATGCCGATCTCGAGGAGACCTGCGCCGACGTGTCGTTCTTCCTCGCGGCGCTCGAAGGCCTGCCGCAGACCGCTCTGGAACACGCGGTGCTCTCCTTTCCCTCGCACGAGGTCGATCCCTATCGGGGACTGTCGCCGCACATCGGGGTGACATCGGCTCGAGCACGCGCCCTGCACGCCATCGCTCGAGGGACCGCCCGCATCGTGATTGCGTCGGCGGCCGCTTTGCTGCCGCGCGTGACCGCGCCCGAGCGTCTGCTGGCGGCGGCGCTGGAGCTCAAGCCGGGACACGACATCGCGCCAACCGACCTCGCGGAACTCCTCGTCGACGCCGGTTTCACCCGCGAGGATCCGGCAGACGAGCAGGGTGAATTCGCGGTTCGCGGTGGCATCGTCGACATTTTTCCGGCCGGCGAAGCGCATCCAGTCCGGCTGGAGTTCATCGGCGACACCATCGAGACGATGCGCACCTATGACCCGTCGACACAGCGATCGATCTTGCCGATCGATCAAGTGGCGATTGTGCCGCTGCGCGACGTCCTCGACGACGATCGACGCGCGACGCTATTCGACTACCTGGCGCGGGGAAAAGAGTCCTCCGTCGTGGTCTCCGAGTCCGACGAGGTCGAAGCGCACGTGGTCAAGCGCCTCGAGCAGCTGCAGCAGAGTTACGAAACGATCGCCGCCACCGCGCCGGCGGTGCCGATGGCGCCGCCCTCCGAGTTGTTCGCGAGCCTGGCTCTGATCGAATCACGGCTGGCCAGCGCCACACAGCTGGCGATGCTCGGCCTCGACGCCCCCGCGCCGGGGGCCGGTGATGCGGACCAGCAGGCGATCAGGAG
Organism: uncultured Acidobacteriota bacterium; assembly: GCA_963792175.1. Lineage (GTDB taxonomy): Bacteria > Acidobacteriota > Vicinamibacteria > Vicinamibacterales > CAVVIG01 > CAWBVG01. The sequence continues at coordinate 173,466 of CAWBVG010000033.1, read as the reverse complement.
TCAGCCGGCGGTGGAATTGAAAGGCCGCGTGGCCGATTGGGTCGCCGAGATTCGGCGGCGCCGCGACGAGGGCGAAACCACGTTGTTCGTGGCCGCGACGCACGGCCGTGCCGAGCGGACGATCGAGCTGCTCAAGGAATACGACGTGTTTGCGATCCCGGTCGAGCGCGCGGAAGACGCTCGCTACGCCGCGGTGCTCGTCGCGATCGGCAGCCTGTCGCGCGGCTTTCGGCTGCCAGACGCGGGCCTGCAGATTTACGCGGAAGCGGATGTCTTCGAGGAAGAGCGCCGCGCGCCGGAGCGCCGCCGCTCCGCGTCGAAAGCGTTCCTCTCCGATCTGCGCGACCTGAAGGTCGGCGACTTCGTCGTGCACGTCGATCACGGCATCGGGCTGTTCGTCGGACTGAAGCAGATTGGTGTCGCTGACGCATCGCAGGAATTCCTGGAACTCCGCTACGCGGGAGAAGACAAGCTCTTCGTTCCGGTCGAGCGCCTCGATCTGGTGCAGAAGTACACCGGCGCGACCAGGCCCCCAATCGATCGCCTGGGCGGCACTTCCTGGGAGCGCGCGAAGACCAAAGTCAAGAAGGCGATGCGCGACATGGCGGAGGAGCTCCTCAAGCTCTATGCCGCGCGCAAGGCGGTGCCGGGGCACGCCTTCAGCTCCGATTCGCACTGGCAGCGGGAGTTCGAAGACGCGTTCGAGTACGAGCTGACGCCCGATCAGAAAACCGCGGTCGGTGACATCAAGCACGACATGGAATCGCCGACGCCAATGGACCGGCTGTTGTGCGGCGACGTCGGGTACGGCAAGACGGAAGTGGCGATGCGCGCCGCGTTCAAGGCCGTGATGGACGGCAAGCAGGTGGCCGTGCTGGCGCCGACGACGGTGCTGGCGTTTCAGCATCAGAAGACCTTGCGCGAGCGCTTCGCCGGATTTCCGGTGCGGACCGAGATGGTCAGCCGGTTCAGGAGCAAGGCCGAACAAAAGGACGCGATTGCCGATCTGGAGGCCGGCAAGGTCGACATCATCGTCGGCACCCACCGTCTGCTGTCGAAGGACGTGGTCTTCCGCGATCTCGGGCTGCTGGTCGTCGACGAGGAACAGCGCTTCGGCGTCGCGCACAAGGAAAAGATCAAGCAGCTGAAGAAGAAAGTGGACGTGCTGACGATGAGCGCGACGCCCATCCCGCGCACCCTCAACATGTCGCTCGTCGGCATCCGCGACATGTCGATCATCGAGACGCCGCCGAAGGACCGGCTGTCGATTCAGACCAACGTCGTCAAGTTCGATCAACAGGTGATCGCGCGAGCCATTCGCAGCGAGCTGGAGCGCGGCGGCCAGGTGTACTTCGTGCACAACCGCGTCGAGTCGATCTTTTCGATCGGTCAGCTGGTGCAGCGGCTGGTGCCGGAGGCGCGCGTGGTGGTGGGACACGGACAGATGGACGAGGAGGCGCTCGAGCGCGCGATGCTCGATTTCGTCGCCAAAAAGTTCGACGTCCTGCTGGCGACCACGATCGTTGAAAACGGCCTCGACATCCCGAACGCCAACACCATCATCATCAACCGCGCCGATCGGTACGGCCTGTCGCAGCTGTATCAGCTGCGCGGCCGGGTCGGCCGCTCCGACCGGCCGGCCTACGCGTATCTGCTGATTCCGCCGGAGGACAACCTGTCGCCGATTGCGAAAAAACGCCTGGCCGCGATCAAGGAGTTCAGCGATCTCGGCAGCGGCTTCCGCGTCGCGGCGCTCGATCTCGAGATTCGAGGTGCGGGCAACCTGCTGGGCGGCGAGCAGAGCGGGCAGATCGACACGGTGGGTTTCGAGATGTACATGAAGCTCCTCGAGCAGACGGTCAAAGAGCTCAAGGGGGAAGAGCTCGAGGACGACACGCGCGCGACGGTCAATCTGCGTGTCGACTTGCGGATCGACGATTCGTATGTGCCTGATATGAATCAGCGGCTGATGCTCTACCGCAAGGTGGCGGCGGCGCGGCGTGAAGACGAGATCGATCGCGTGCTCGAGGAGGCGGTCGATCGTTATGGTCCGCTTCCGGACTCGGTGCTCAACCTGGCCGACTACGGACGCATCCGCGTGATGGCCGATCGGCTGGGCGTCGAGGCCATCGACCGTGAGGCGCGTCTCGTCGTCTTAAAATTCAGACCGCAGGCGAGGGTCGATCCCGTGCGGCTCGTGGCTCTGGTGCGGCAGAGGTCCGAGCTGACGCTCGTCCCGCCTGCGGCTCTCAAGCTGAACCTCGACGCCGCCGGCGACCGGACGCAGAAAGTGGCCAGCTTCCGGCCCCAAGTCGCCGGTTCGCGGTCCCGCTCGGGGTGGATCCCGTTCGGGCGCCACGCCTTCCTGGTGGGTTGCCAGAGCCAAGGACGCCGAAGTGAAGCCCGGCTTCAACAAGGCGGCGATGACCAAGGCCGTCAAGGAGGATCCGCGCGCGCCGGGCGGACTCTTCGAGCAGGTGGGCGGCCTCTTGAGCGACCTGCTCGATCAAGGGTAAAATACTTGTTTACAAGAATTTAGCTATGACCAACACACGCGCTGCCGTCGCCATCCTCCTCGCGGTCGTCGGCCTCGCCTCGGCCGGACTCCGCGCCGAAATCATCGAGCAGATTCTCGTCAAGGTGAACGGCGAGATTTTCACCAAGATCCGATCTCGAGCAGCGCCAGGTTACCGCGCTGCGTCAGAAGGGTCAGCAGATTGACCTGAAGAACGACTCGGCCAACCAGCAGCTCCGCAAGGCGCTCGACGAGATTACGCCGCAAATCATGGTCGACGCGGTGGACGAAATGCTGCTGGTGCAGCGCGGCAAGGAGCTCGGCTACAAGCTGAGTGACGAGCAGTTCAAGGGCGTCCTCGACAACATCAAGAAGGAAAACAAGCTCGAAAGCGAAGAGCAGTTCCAGGCGGCCCTCAAGGCCGAGGGCATCACGATGGTCGATCTGCGCCGGAACCTCGAGCGCTCGATGCTCGTGCAGCGCGTCCAGCAGAACGAGGTGATGGGCAAGATCGGCGTCTCCGAAGACGAGGCGCGCAAGTACTACGACTCACATCTCAACGAGTTCACGACGCCGCAGTCGGTCACGCTGCGCGAGATTCTCGTCGCGCTGCCGGCTGACAACAAAGGCGTGAATGTCGCCGCCGACGAAGCCGCCAAGGCGAAGGCCGAGGCCATCCGCGAACGGGCGACGACAGGCGGCGAGAGCTTCGAGAAGCTCGCGGCGGATGTCTCGGACGCGCCGTCGAAAGCCAACGCCGGCCTCATTGGTCCGATCAGCATGAGCGATCTCTCGGCGGACCTCCGCAAGATGATCGAAGCCCTGAAGGCCGGCGATGTCACGCCTGTGACGCGGATGGCGCGAGGCTATCAGCTGTACAAACTCGAAGCGCTCACGACCGCGCAGACCATGCCGTTCGAGCAGGCCCGGGATCAGATTGGCGATCGGGTGTTCACCGACAAGCGCAAGGCCGAGTACCAGAAGTATCTCGAAAAACTTCGCGCCCAGGCGATCATCGAGTGGAAGAACCCCGACGTGAAGAAGGCCTTCGAAGCGGGTCTCAAGGCGCAGGCGACAGTCCCATCGCCCTGACGGTACGCGCCGCTACCGCAAGAGCATGGAAACAGCGTATCCGACGTCGCGGGACCCTGGCGCCGCCCCCCTCGCTCCGCAGTGGTTCGCGGTCTGGACCCGATCGCGGCACGAACAGGTGGTCCGCGATCAGCTGGAGCGGAAGCACTTCGACGCGTTCCTGCCGACAATTACCCGCTGGAGCCGCTGGAAGGACCGGAAGAAGAAGATCGACTGGCCGCTGTTTCCCGGCTACTGTTTCGTGCGCTTCGATCCCGCGGACACGCTGCCGATCTTGAAGTGCACGGGCGTCGTCAACATCGTGTCGTTCGAAGGCAAGCCTGCGCCGATTCCGGAATACGAGCTCGAGAGCATCCGGGTTCTGGTCGGAAGCGATCTGCAGTTCGATCCCTGCCCGATGATTCACGAAGGGATGATGGTCGAAGTCGCGTATGGGCCGCTGCGTGGCGTCGTCGGACGGCTGATGCGCAAGGACGCCCAGCGCGCGCGTCTCGTCCTGTCGGTGAATCTGATCGGTCAGGCGGTCTCGGTCGAAGTCGACGCAGCCGATGTCAAAGCGTACTGAACTTGAGACTTGAGACTTGATGAAGATCGGTAATGTTGAACTCCCCTCACCGTTGGCGATTGCGCCGATGGCGGGCATGACCGACACGGCGTTCCGCCGCCTCGTCAAGCGTCACGGCGGCTGCGGTCTTGTCGTCACCGAGATGGTCAGCGCCGAAGGCCTGGTGCGCGGGATCGATCGCACCCTCGAATACGCCGAGTACACCGAGGAAGAACGGCCGATCTCGATTCAGATTTTCGGCGGCGATCCCGACAAGATGGCGGCGGCGGCGCAGATTGTCGAAGGCATGGGCGCCGACATCGTCGACGTGAACATGGGCTGCCCGGTGCCGAAGATCGCCAAACACAACGCGGGCTGCAGTCTGATGCGCGAGCCCGCGCACGCCGCCTCGGTGATCGGCGCGATGGCGAAGGCCGTGAAGATTCCCGTGACCGTCAAGATGCGCGCCGGCTGGAATGACGACGATCGGAACGCGCCGACGCTGGCCAGAATGGTTCAGGATGCGGGCGCCGCGGCGATTGCCGTCCATGGCAGAACCGCGGCGCAGAGCTACAGCGGATTGGCCGACTGGGATCTGGTGACGCGGATCGCGTCGGAAATCACTATCCCGGTATTCGGAAGCGGCGACTGCATCGAGCCGCAGCAGATCGTCGACCGCCTGCGGTCGGGCGTCGGCGGCGTGCTCGTGGGCCGAGGCGTCCTGCGCAACCCCTGGATTCTTGCGCAGGCGGCGGATCTCATCGCCGGCCGCCCGGCCCGGCCGATCGCGCTCGAAGATCGCGGGCGCTTCCTGCTGGACTACATCGATCTCCTGCTGCACGAACGCGTGGACGAAACCCGCGCCCTCACCCACGACCGCTGGGTCATCAACAAGATGCGCGCCCTGGCGTCGTGGTACACCAAGGGCCTCGACAACGGATCGCACTTCCGCACAGCCGTCAACACGACCGATTCGCTGCCCTCGCTGCGCGAGACGATCGGGACGTTTTTCCTTGCCGGCCAGCCGGCCTCCCTCTAGCCTCCGTATCTTTCCGGACTCAAGTGTCTTCCCGTTGACACGCCGCCCGCGGTGTGTAGAATCGGAACCGTCTTCTCGTCATCGCCATGTGATTTAGAGTGCGCAGTCAGGCATCTCCCGCTAGCTTCTTCGTTGAATGCCCTAGGCAGACTGCCTTAATTCTGGCGATAGCCCTAGTCTTTGTCGGCCTGCTCGCGGCCATCGGCCAGCCAAAAGCGGATGACGCCGGAATACGACCCCCAGACCGGCAAACTCCGCCTCCTGAAATACGACTCGGATGGCAACGGTAAGGTCGACACGGTCAGCTACATGGACGGATCCCGGGTCGTGAAAATCGAGATCGACAAGAACGAGGACGGGAAGGTCGATCGCTGGGAGTACTACGGTCCCGACCGGAAGCTCGAGAAAGTCGGCATTTCCCGCGCCGGCGACGGGAAGGAGGACGCCTGGTCCTACACGGATGCCGCGGGTGCGATGACGCGCCTCGAGATCTCGACCAAACGCGACGGCAAAGTCACGCGCATCGAGCACTACCAGGAGACGACGCTCGTGTCCGCGGAGGAAGACGCGGACGGCGATGGGAAGATCGACAAGTGGGAAACCTACGACGGCGAGCGCCTGTCGTCCGTCGCATACGACACCCAGCACCGCGGCGCACCCGACCGGCGGTTGGTCTACGCACCCGACGGAACCGTTCGAGTCGACGTGGATCTCAAGGGCGATGGTCACTTTGTGCCGGCAAGCGGCGCGCCGATGGCGCCGCGGAAATAACAGATGAAACCCGTTGTGTACCTCGGATGTCCGCCGCAGGAGCGGCTCGAAACGGAGAAAGCGCTTGGCGCCGCAGACCTGTCGGTGGTGTGGGCCGACTCGGTGCCGCTCGCGCTCGCCGAACTCCAGCGCCGCGATGTCCCGATCCTGCTCGACCTCTCGCGCGGCGCAGCCGCGCTGCAGAGCGTGCGCGACATCCGATCGCAACGCGCGTCCGCGCTGCTGTTTGCCGTGGTCGACTCACGCCGGCCGGATCTGACGATCGAAGCCGTGCTGGCCGGAATGGCCGACGTCTTCGCCCGTCCGCTCAGCGGCCGTCGCGTGGCCAATGCGATCGAACGTGAGTTGAGCGTCGACCCACGCCATCGTGGGGTGAACGCGCAGGCCAGCGGCGACGATCTCTACGCCCACTCGGAGGCCATGCGTGCCGTCTCCGCCGTGATCGCGCGCGCGGCGACGATGCGCGCCGGCGTGCTGATTCGAGGCGAAGACGGCACCGGACGCCAGCTCGCGGCGCGCGCGATCCACAGCGCGCAGACTGGAGCTCACGGCGCGTTCGTGGCGGTCAACTGTGCCGCCTTCGAGACCGAGCAACTCGACGTGGAACTGTTTGGAGGCGCCGCCCGGCCGCAGATCAAGGACGCTCCGGGAGGTCTGGAGCGTGTCAGCCGCCACAGTCGTCTGCACGAGGCCCTGGGCGGCACCCTCTACCTCCAGAACCTCGCTGACGCTCCCGCGCGCGTCCAGGCGCGGCTCGCCCGCGTGCTCCGCGATCGCGAAGCGAGGCTCGTCGAAACCGGAGAAGCCATCGGCATGGACGTGCGTCCGATGGCCGGCGTCGAGCCGGGGTTCGACGCATCAGTACAGGACGGACGTGTTCGGGAGGACCTGTTTCGCCGGGTGTCTACCATCGCTCTCGACATGCCGCCCCTTCGGAACCGGCGGGAAGACATTCCAGCGCTCGTCAACTACTTCGTGCGCCAGATCTGCGCATCGCTTGGCGTGCCGCCGAAGACGTTGTCGCGGCCGGCGCTGTCGCTGATTTCGGCCCTGCCCTGGCGCGGCAACGCACCGGAAATGCGCGCGCTGATCAAGAACATCGTCGTCGGCTTGCAGGGTGGCCGTGGCATCGGGCTCGACGAGGTGCTGGTACACGTCAAGCTGGACGCCGGCTCGGTCGTCTTCGCCAACGGTGGCACGCTGAAGGAAGCGCGCGCCCGGTTCGAACGCGACTACATCGTCGCGATCCTCGAGCAGCATCACGGCCGCATCAGCGACGCCGCGAGAGCGCTGGGAATCCAGCGTACCAATCTGTATCGCAAGATGCGATCGCTTCGCGTGCATCGCGACCACCGTCAATAAGCCCCCGGACGACGCCGTCTGTATCAATATGGACACTCGCGAGACGCTTGAGCGGCGGCTCGAAACTGCCGATAGCTGTACTCGTGAATCCTCTTCGTGCGCTCTCTCGCAATGCCTGCTTCGCCGGGATCTTTGCCGTGGCGTTTGGCGCGGCGGTCCCGGCATCGGCGCAGTCACCTGAGGGCGGCCCGGATCCGGCGAAAGTCCGCGTCCGGATCGGCCCGCTGTGGATGAATCCCACTGTCTCTGTGACGAACCTCGGGATCGACCAGAACGTGTTCAACGAGCCCGACAGTGCGTCACCCAAACAAGATTTCACGTTCACGGCCACGCCGAACACCGACGTGTGGATCCGCGTGGGTCCGAGCTGGATCGACGGATCCGTGAAGGAAGAGCTCGTCTGGTACCAGACGGTACGCGACCGAGCGGGCCGCGAACAGCAGGTACCGAATCGGCTGGAAGGTGCCGCTCAACCGGTTGGCGTTCGATGTCGGCGGCACATACGCGAACGTGCGGGATCGTCCCGGCTACGAGATCGACGCACGGTCGCTGCGGATTGAAACCAGGGTCAACGGATCGGTGGAGGTTCGCACGCTGAGCAAAACGTTCTTCGGCGCGCGCGCCGAACGCCTGCGGACGAATTTCGACAAGGACGCGGTCTTTCTCGCGTCCAACCTCCACACCGAGCTGGATCACGTCACGACCACCGCCGGATTCTTCGTCAGACATCAGCTGACGCCGTTGACGTCGGTGATGTTCACCGCGTCGCGGATACAGGACCGGTTCGATTTCTCGTCCCTGCGGGATTCCGATTCGAACATCGGGACCGTGAGCCTGACGTTCGATCCGTTCGCGCTCATCAAAGGTACGGCGACCGTGGGTTATCGCGATTTTCGTCCCACTTCCGGCGGGCTTGCTGACTATCGCGGCCTGACGACGGCGATTAATCTGTCGTACACGGCGTCCGAGATCACGAAGTTCTCGGTGAAGGCGAACCGCGATATCGAGTATTCATACGACACCGATCAGCCGGTACTATCTGCTGACGGGTGTCGAGGGTTCCATCGCGCAGCAGCTGTTCGGTCCCGTTGACGTCGTTGGACGGCTCGGCTTCGAATCGTTGGCGTATCGGGATCGGGCAGGGGCCGTGGTGAAGGTTGCGGATCGCGTCGATCGCGTACGGACATATGGCGTCGGCGTGGGGTATCACCTCAGCCGGGATCTTCGGGTGGGGGTCAATGTCGACCACGGCCAGCGCGACTCAGACATCGCTCAACGGCAGTACGGCGGCCTCAGGATCGGCATCGCTGTCACGTATGGTCTGTAGCTGCCGTTTCGCGTCCACGCTTCCCCCTCACACCGGCGTCTGACGCCACCATGCCCCTGCGGATAGGATGCGATCTGGACGGTGTCCTCGCGGACATGGACGCAGGACTCCTCCGCGAAGCGGAAGCGCTGTTTGGCAAAGGCGTGGTCCGGCGGCTCGAGGAGAGCGCTGAAGCGCCTCCGCCGGACGCGGACCCGGGTGATGCCGCGGCTTCCCGCCCGCAAGCCATCGCTCCGACGGTCAGGCTTCAGATCACGTCGCGGCAAGAGCGGCGGTTGTGGCGGCACATCGAGACGGTCGAAAACTTCTGGGAAGGACTCGCAGAGATCGAACCCGGCGTCGTCAAGAAGCTGGCGTCACTCGCCGCCGAGCGGCGCTGGGAAATCATCTTCCTGACGAAGCGTCCTGAAAGCGCCGGCGCCACCGCGCAAGTGCAGACGCAACGCTGGCTCCAATCGAAGGGATTTGAGCTGCCGAGCGTGTTCGTGGTTCAGGGGTCGCGAGGCCGCATCGCTTCCGCGCTCCATCTTGACGTCATCATCGACGATCGTCCGGAGAATTGCCTGGATGTGGTGATGGACTCGAAACGCGCGCGCGCGATTCTCGTCTCGCGCGGTGATCCCGCGCGGTTGCCGGCTGCTGCCCAACGACTCGGCATCGGCGTCGTGAAATCTGTGAGCCAGTGCCTCGACATCCTCACGCAACTCGACGGCCCGGACAAAGACGAGCCTGGCGTGATGGCCCGCGTGAAGAAGCTGCTCGGCCTCGGCGAATCAGCCAGCGCCTGACGCTTTATTTCTTCTTGTCCGGATCGTCATCGCGGCGTTTGCGATCGTCCGGACGGTCACGCCACGGTTTGCGTGGCCCGGACGGTTTGGCACCCCACGGCTTTCGCGGTCCCGCCGAATGGCCCCCCGAAGGCTTGCCGCCGCCGGAAGGCCGAGCGCCCCACGGCTTTCTATCGCCAGGTGGTTTTGGACTCCACGGTTTTCTCTCGCCTGATGGCTTGGAACTCCACGGTTTTCTCTCGCCCGGTGGCTTCGAACTCCACGGTTTCCTCTCGCCTGACGGCTTGGAGCCCCACGGTTTTCTCTCGCCCGGCGGCTTCGAAGCTCCACGGTTTCTCTCGCCTGACGGCTTGGAACTCCACGGTTTCCTCTCGCCTGACGGCTTGGAACTCCACGGTTTCCTCTCACCCGGCGGCTTCGAGTCCACGGTTTCCTCTCACCTGGCGGCTTGGGAGTCCACGGCTTTCCCTCGCCGCGCGCGTTCGGTGTCCAGGGCTTGCGCGGGCCCGACGGCTTCGATCCCCATGGTCGTTGTTGTTCGCCGGCGGGCTTTGCGTTCCACGGCTTCCGTGGTCCTGGTGGTTTGGCGCTCCAGGGCCGATCGCGCCGCTCCGACTGATCGCCAGGCGACCACGCCCGTTCGGGACGGTGCTTCTTTTTGAAACGATCGCGCGGATCCTTGTGCGCGCCGCCCGGCCGCCAGTCCGCGCCGCGCTTCTCGCCGGTATAGGCCGGAGGCCGTTCGGCCGCGCGTTCTGCCTCCGGCGACTCCCACAGCCTGCCGCGCGCGAACCACTTCATCACGACATCCTGATTGGTGCGCTTCAGCTGCGTGACGGTCGGCAGCAGTTCCTCCTGATCGCGGGAGCGAAACGCCGTCGGCTTGCCGTCGATCAGGATGGTCCAGTAAGCGAATCGTGGCGGCATAGGCTCATTCCGGAGAGGACAGACGCTTCAGTTTCTCGACGAGCGTCGTGCGTTTGAGATTCAGCAGCCGCGCCGCCTTTCCCTTGTTGCCGCCGGTTCGTTCGAGCGACCGCTGGATCAGGTCGCGCTCGATGTCGGCGATGAACGCATCGAGATCGAGCCCGTCTTCCGGCAGCGTCACCGCCGTCGTGAGCGCCGTCTCCTGCGCTTTCTGCACTTCGGTTGGCAGATCGCCGACGTCGATCTGCGTTCGTCCGGCACTCAGCGCAACCGCCCGCTCGACGGCGTTTTCGAGCTGGCGGACGTTGCCCGGCCACGAAAACGACATCAGCCGGCGCATCGCTTCCTGCGACACCGTGAGCGAGGTCGGCGCGCCGTTGCGGAAGATTGCGAGAAAATGCTGAACCAGGAGCGGGATGTCTTCCTTGCGTTCGCGCAGCGGCGGCAGGTGCACGGGAATCACGTTCAGCCGGTAGAACAGGTCCTCGCGAAACTGTCCTTCAGCGACCATTCGTGCCAGGTCGCTGTTGGTGGCGGCGATGACGCGCACGTCCACCTTGGTCGTGTGGGAGTCGCCCACACGCTCGAACTCGCGCTCCTGCAGCACGCGCAGCAGCTTCATCTGCAGCGCGGCGCTCATCGTCCCGACCTCGTCGAGAAACACCGTGCCCTGGTGCGCCTGCTCGAGGCGTCCCTGACGGTTCCCGACGGCGCCCGTGAACGCGCCGCGCACGTGGCCGAACAACTCCGCTTCGAGCAGTGTCTCGGGGATGGCGCTGCAGTTCAGCGCGACGAACCGATGCATGCGCCGCGGTCCGTTGAGGTGAATCGCTCTCGCCACGACTTCTTTGCCGGTGCCTGTCTCCCCCGTGATCAGAATCGTGCTGTTGGTCGGCGCGACGGTCTCGAGCAATTGGAAGAGCCGCGCCATCGGACGGCTCTTGCCGATGACGCCTTCGAATCGATAACGCTCTTCGAGCTGCGATCGCAGATACGCATTCTCCGATTTCAGCCGTCGCTGCTCGAGCGACGATCCGAGGACGTGCAGCAGCTCGTCGATCTGAAACGGTTTGCTTACGAAATCCGAAGCGCCGCGCTTGATGGCTTCGACCGCATCCTTCACCGTTCCGTAGCCGGTGACGACGATGGCGATGATGTCGGGGTAGCGGGCGACGGCGGCTTCGATGACCGCGGAGCCGTCCACGCCGGGCAGCCGAAGGTCCGTGATGATGATGTCGAAGGCGAAGTCGGCCAGCCGGGCGATGGCCGCTTCGCCCGACTCGGCCTGTTCGACGTGATAGCCGCGATCGCTCAGCTGGTCGGCGATGGCCTGCCGCAGCGGCGCCTCGTCTTCGACCAGCAGCAGATGTTTCGTCGTGTCAGGCATTTAGCAGGCGCCAACATTTTGACACGAGATCGGCGTCCGCACGTGTGGTATTTCGGACACGGTATCGGATACGGATCCGGCACTGATCCCGGCACCGATCCCGGCACCGGGTCGGATACTGTATCCGACCCCATAATCAGCGCCATGTCCGTCGCCGTCGCCTCCCACTCCTTCCCCAAACACGCGACCCTGCGGCGCGAGCTCGAAGCGCGCTACCCGGACGCCGTCTACAACGACGACCGGCCGTCCGCTCGCCGGCGACGACCTCGTCCGGTTCCTGCGCGGCCACGAGATGGCGATCACCGGACTCGAGGTGCTCGACCAGGCGGTGTTCTCGGCGGTGCCGGAGCTTCGCATCGTGAGCAAGTACGGCGTGGGCCTCGACATGATCGATCTCGCCGCCGCCTCGCGCAGCGGCGTCTCGGTGCGGTGGACCCGCGGCGTCAACCGTCAGGCGGTCGCCGAGCTCGCGATTGCGTTCATGCTCGTGCTCGGGCGCAGCACCGTCGCGCTCGCCCGCGAGATGCGCGACGGCGGATGGCGTCAGCCCGGCGGCCGGCAGCTTTCATCGGCATCCGTCGGCATCGTCGGCTGCGGCGACATCGGTCAGCAGGTGGCGCGTCTCGCGGCCGCGTTCGGCGCGCGCATTCTCGCGCACGACATCCGCGACTACGACGCGTTCTATCAGCGAGCTCGGCGTGACGCCGCTCGCGCTCGACGCGCTGCTCGCCGACGCCGACTTCGTGACGGTGCATGTGCCGCTCGATGCGTCAACCCGCGGACTGATCGGCGCGCGCGAGATTGCGCGGATGAAGCGTTCCGCTTTTCTGGTGAACACCGCGCGCGGCGGCATCGTCGACGAAGCGGCGCTGAAAGCGGCGCTGATCGAAGGACGCCTGGCCGGCGCCGCGTGCGATGTCTACGCGATCGAGCCGCCGGTCGATCGCGAGCTGTTGCTCCTGCCGAATTTCGTCGGCACGCCGCACATCGGCGGCAGCACCGAGGAAGCCGCGCTTGCGATGGGCCGGGCGGCGATTACAGGATTGGAGCGATTCCGCCCGCCAAATCTCCTGACTTACAGTTTTGGGGGCCGTCCCAAAAAAGATCCCTAATCCCCGGTCGGTCTGGTCCCGATAGAAGTTCACGGAGGCAAAGCTCTTGGAACGCAAAACTATCTCGATCATGAAGGCCTGTGAGCTCGTGGGTGTCAGCCGCCGAACCATCTACAATTGGCTCTCGAGCGGGAAGATCGAATACGTGCGCACCGCGGGCGGCTCGGTGCGGATCTTCGTCGACACCCTGTGGCGCGATCCGAACGACACCGAACGTCATTCCGTGACCGACAAGGCGGTCTGGCAGGCTGAAGGCCGTCACTGAGCCTGATGCCGTCGCGCGCGTTGACCGTTGAGGAGCTCCTGGCGAGGGGTGAGATGGACGAATCTCCCGAACTGCGGCTCCTCTTCCATCGCTTGAACAACCAGCTCGGGATCATTCTGGCGCACGCCGAGCTGCTGGAAGCGAAGGCGACCGACGATATCAGCCGGTCACGTGCGGGTCAGGTAGTCGCGAGCACGCTCGAAGCGATGACCACCGTCAAAGAGATTCGTCGCCACGCCGGTCCTGCAATCGAAGCCCCGTAGCACGTCAGTTCTGTAATTCAACCGTCAAAACTCTGACGATCAGCAACGTCGAAATCGCCAGATTTTTGACGATTCTCGCGGCCGACCGCCCCACTTCCACCGCTCAGTCCAGAAACGGTGCACCGACATCAAACCCAAATTCAACAGTAGTTTACGGCCATTACTCCAGTTTGAGTGCGCTTGTACTGCACACGACCTCGTCCGTTGGTACCGCGGTTGCGATAGCGAGCACCCGCCGGAAGCGACGCGAAGGCTACGAGCCGACGGAAGTCGCGGTCCTGGCGAGGAGAGTACATGCGCGCCCAATCTGTCGCCCCCAGTCAGAATCGCCGGATCGTTGCCGGGTTGCCGTTCGTCGAAGCGCTCGCCCGGCGCATGGCCGCGTCGATGCCGAACTCGATCGACATCGGCGATCTGGTGCAGGACGGCGTCCTTGGCCTGATCGACGCCGCACACCGGTTCGATGAAGGGCGGGGCATCAAGTTCGAGACGTTCGCCGAACGGCGCGTCCGCGGCGCCATGATCGACGCGCTGCGCAAGGACGCCTGGCCGCGCGGCGTGCGTCGTCAGCGGCGCGAGCTCGACGCGGCGCGCGAAGCGCTGCGCCGCGAGCTGGGACACGAGCCGTCGATGGCGGATCTCGCCGCCCGCGTCGGGTCCGACGAAAAGCGTCTGAGCCGCACGATCGTCCGCATCAACACCATCGAAGCCACTTCGCCGCTCGCCACCGGCGAGCACATGGACGAGAGCTCGCTGCCGACGGCGCTTGTGCCCTCCGAGCCCGACGCACCGGATGCCGCGTACGAAAAGAGCGAGACGCGCGAGCGCGTGCGCGCCGCGATCCAGTCGCTGCCCTGGCGCGAGCGCAAGGTGATCGGCCTCTACTACTACGGCGAAGTCACGATGAAGCAGATCGGCGCCGAGATCGGCGTCAACGAATCGCGCGTGTCGCAGCTCCACGCCCGCGCCATTCGCCGGCTCCGCGACGCGCTGGGCGACATGAACCCGCAGAAGGTGGCGGAGATGAAGCGCCAGCTGATCGCCTTCACCGCCCGCAAGCCAGTGATGGCCAAGGCGGCGCTTGTCGCCGCGAAGGCGCAGCCGGCGGCTGCGCGGCCGGCGCAGGTTGCCGAAGTGGTGGCGATGCTGCCCTACAAGGTGAAGCGCCCGACGCCCGCGAAGGCAGCGCTCAAGATGCCGAGACGGCGCGAGGCCGTGGCCGCCGCCCGATAAAGGCCTGTCACACGATCAAGGACACAAGAGGGAACACTCTCGTGCCTCTGCGTCCTGTGTCTCACGGCGAGTGCTTTCCCTCAGCGCGCGCAACAGATCCCCGAGCCGGAACGGCTTCGCGAGCCAGCGGCACCCGCTCTCCATCGAGAAACTCCTCCGCGTCGGTGCCGGCCACGTCTCCCGTGACGAAGATCACGCGCTTCGCCAGTTCCGGCGCGTCCGCTGCCAGCGTGCGATAGAACGCCTTGCCGTCGAGCACGCGGCATCTTCAGATCGCAGATGACCGCGTCGAACGCCTGCCCGCCGATCCGTTCCAGCGCCACTTCGCCGTCCGCGGCGTGGTCGACCAGGTATCCTTCGTCGCGCAGCGCGTCGACCACCGCGCCGCGCCAGCGTGCTCCTCGTCTTCCACGACGAGGATCGACCCGCCCGGCGCTCCGGCCGTCGCCGGCAGCTTCGTCGCGCGTCAGCGGCGCCGGCGGCAGCTTGCCGCCCGTCACCGGCAGCTCCACGTAGAACGACGCGCCGCGTCCTGGACGCGATTCGAGCCGGATGCGCCCGCCGTGCTCCTGCACGATGGCGTAGGCCACGGTCAGCCCGAGACCGGTGCCCTTGCCGACCTCCTTCGTCGTGAAAAACGGATCGAAGATCTTCGGCTGCAGCTCGTCGGGGATGCCCGGTCCGTCGTCGTTGATTTCGAGCACCACCGATTCCTGATTCGCGTCGTGCCACGTGCGCACGACGAGCGTGCCGCGGCCGTTCGCCGACGAGCATCGCCTGCTCGGCGTTGATGACGAGGTTCAGCAGCACCTGCTGCACCTGGTGGCCGTCCGCGAAGACCTGCGGGAGGCCCGCCGCGAGCGCGTCGATGATCGAGATGTTCGTCACGCGCTGCTCGTACGCGCGCAGCGCCAGCGTCTCGCGCACCACCTGGTTGACGTCGACCATCGCGCGCGTCGTCTGCCGCTTGCGCGCGAAGGTCAGCAGGTTCCGGACGATGCGCGCGGCGCGCTCCGATTCGCTGAAGAGATCGTCTCGAGGCCGCGGCGGACCGGCTCGTCGAGCGCCGCTCGCTGCTGACAGCCGCTCCGCCCAGCTGAGGATCGTCGCCAGCGGGTTGTTCAGCTCGTGGGCGACGCCGGAGATCGTCTGCCCGAGCGCGGCCATTTTTTCCGCCTGCAGCAGCTGGTGATAGATGTCGCGCGTTTCGTCGTCGAGCTTCTTGCGCTCGCTGACGTCGCGCACGAGCGCCTCGAGCCGCAGGCTGCCGATCGTCGGCGGGCGGATCGGCGCGCGCCGTCACCTCCACCCACACCGCGTTGCCGTCGGCGCGGCGCAGGCGCAGCAGGTAGTCGTTGACCGATCCGTCGGTCGTCAGCCGCTCGAGCGAGCGCGGCGCGGGCCTGCGGATCGACGAAACGATCGCGATCGAACGGCCGGACCTCGGCTTCGGGCGCTTCGCTGGCGTAGCCGAAGATCAGCTTGAGGTGAGGATTGGCGGCAATCGTCGACGTGCTGTCGGGCCCGATCGTGCCGATGTACACGCCTTCGTGGACCGCTTCGAACAGTCGCGCGAAGGCCGCCGCGCGTCTATCCACGGGAGGATTATACGGCGAGCTGCGGGACTCGGGACTCGGGGCTAGGGGACTGAGTCCCACGGTCGCCGACGTCGCTGTCGACCGCCAGTGCCGACGCTACGGAGACTGCTTCGGCGGCTCGGCGTCTGCGTGTGCGTGCCGCGCGCTGCGGCGCTGGACCACTTCTTCTCGATGGCCGCGCGGATGTCGCGCGACCGACGCGCCCGACGAATACATCTGCTGCGCATCGCGCGCGACGTCGAGGCACACGGCGCAGTCCAGGCCGTGCGGCTCCCATTCGACGACGTCGCCGGCGCCGTCGCGCCGGGCCACGAAACAGTCCTCGTTGCCCTTGTGCCCGGCGCGCTCGCACCCGCAGAAGCAGGGGACGTAGCTGAGTATTTCAGGATGCTCCGCAGCGAAGACGTACGCGGCTCGGACGACGTCCGGCGGCCGCGGCGGCGCGTAGGCCTGGAACGGAAGCGGCGGCAGGTTCGCCTGTTTGTGTGGTTTGAGCGGAGCCGCCGGTGCAGCCTGGGCCGCATCCGTCGTTCGCCGACCGGCGAGCGGTCGGTCCGGATTCGGTGGCTGCGACGTCGCGGACGCTGCGCGTGTACGCGAACGCCCGCAATCGCCACGATGACGGCCAGCGCTGCGACGAGCAGCGGCGTCGAACGACCGCGGCGGTCGCGGCCGGCGGCTCGGACGACGGGCGGCCGCGCAGATGACTTGGCTGAGGATTTTCGACCCATAAGCTGGTCCGTCCATGTCTACCGCGCCCTCGAATGGGCCGCGCGGCCGACGGAATATGGGCAGCGAGCGGCGGCCGTGTCCCCGAGACGGGCGGACACGACCGGCGTACGACACACTGCGCGTTCGTCGTTAGACGACGCGTCGACCGCTGATGAGGCGCACCAGGAACAGCACGATCGCCACGACCAGCAGTACGTAAATGAAGTTGCCCAAGGTGTAACCGCTGACCACTCCCAGCAGCCACAGCACGATCAGAATGATCGCAATCGTTTCCAACATGTGTTGCCTCCCATCCTTCGCGCTCTGGGCTGCAACGCAGGTGCCAGCCTCTTCTGGGCCAGCTCGTCTATTTTTCGGTGGTCGCGGTGTGGTGGCGACTAGGGTGAGACGGGCTGCGGCGGACTCAGCGCGAATGTCATCGTCCCGTCGATGACCGTCTTGCCGTCGACGCGCGCCACGCCTTTCAAGCAGGCCCATGCGACTGCGCAGCCGCACGACGATGGCTTCGATTTCGACGACGTCGCCGGGATGGACCGGACGCCGATAGCGCACGCGCTCGATGCCGGCGAAAAACGGAAGCCGTTGCCGGTTCTCCGGTTTCGCGAGAATCAGGATCGCGCCGACCTGCGCGACCGTCTCGGTCAGGATCGTCGGCGGCAGCACCGGCGCGCCCGTTGCGGCGTGCGACAGATAGCGCTCGTTGAGCGACACGTTCTTGATGCCGACGATCCGCTTGTCGACTTCGAACTCGGTGATCCGATCGACGAGCAGGAACGGAAACCGGTGCGGCAGAATGCGTTCGATCGCGGCGTAGTCGAGCGGCAGCGTCAGGTCCATGAGGTCCGCAGATTATACTCAGCCCTGCCGCTGTACCATGTCCGAACCGGCCTGCCTCCGCGCCAGCCCCACAGGCCACCCGCGAGCTCGTCATCACCCTGTTCGAGCTGGGACGGGAGGTCACGGCTGTACTCGACTTCGCCGGAGCTGCTGCAGAAGATCCCGCAGCTGATCGCGCGGATCACGAAGTTTCAGGCGTTCGCCGTGTACCTGCTCGATCCGAAACGCGAAGAGCTCTCGATCGCGTATTCGGTGGGTTACTCCGAGGAGATGGCCCGCACGCTGCGCGTCAAGGTCGGGCACGGTCTCGTGGGCGCCGCGGTCGAGGAAGGCAAGCCGATCCTCGTCAACGACGTGCGCGAAGACCCGCGCTACGTCGAAGCGGTGCCCGGTTCGCTCGCCGAGCTCGTCGTGCCGCTGCGACGGAAGGGCCGCGTCATTGGCGCGCTCAACCTGTTGAGCGACACGCGCGGGACAGTTCACCGAGACCGACGAAGCGCTGCTGCGGCAGTTCGGCGCGCACGTCGCCGTCGCCATCGAGAACGCGCGGCTCTTCGAGGACGCGCGCGCAGTACACCAGCACGCTCGAGACGCTCGCTGAGATCGGTCGCGAGTTCGGCGCGATCCTCCAGCTCGACGAGCTGCTGACCCGCATCGCCAACCTGACGCAAGCGGCTCATCGACTACCGGACGTTCGGCATTCTGCTGCTCAACGAAGAGGCCGGCGAGCTCGAGATGAAGGTGGCGGTCAGCTACGGCGACGCGGAGCGGATGCGGCGCGTGCAGCTCGGGGTCGGCCTGGTCGGCTACGCGGCGCTGCACAAGGAAGCCGTGCTCGTGCCGGATGTCTCGAAGGATCCCCGCTATATCAACGTCGTGGACGACGCGCGGTCCGAGCTGGTCATTCCGCTGATGCTGAAGGATCGGTGCATCGGCGTCTTCGATCTCGAGAGTCCGGAGCTCGACGCCTTCACGAAAAACCACGTGGAGATTCTCACGCTGCTCGCGAGCCAGGCGGCGGTCGCGATCGAGAACGCGCGCCTCTACGAGACCATCCTCGCCAACGAGGTCCGGCTCGAAAAGGAGATCCGTTTCGCGCAGCGTGTCCAGGCGGCGCTGCTGCCCACGGAGCTGCCGAAGCGGTTGAAAGGCGTCGTCGGTGGCGGCGAGGTTCGATCCGGCACGCGGTCTCGGAGGCGACCTGTACGACTTCCTCGCCCCCGAACCGAACAGCCTGGTCGTCGCCGTCGGCGACGTGTCGGGAAAGGGCGTTCCGGCTGCGCTGTACAGCGCGTTCGCGGGGGAGCTGATTCGATCGCGCACGTTCCGCCGGCGCTACGCGCCGGAGCGGTTCACGCCGGCGGGAGTCCTGGCGTCGACCAACACGATCCTGCACGAACGCCAGCTCGAGGAGTACTACTGCACCGTCTGCTACGCGCTCTTCGATTTCAAGCGGCGAAACCTGACGATGGCCAATTCCGGCCTGCCGTATCCGATCCGCTGCAGCGGGGAGACCGTGGCGCAGATCGCGCTCCCGGGTGTGCCGCTCGGCTCCTTTGCCGGATCGACGTACGACGAGCTGACGTTCGATCTGACGGCAGGCGACCTGTTCGTGTTCTGCACGGACGGCGTCTTCGAAGCCAACGACGCGATCGGCCGCGAGTTCGGCGCCGATCGCCTGCTGGAGGTCGTGCGTGCTGAACGGCACAAGACCCCTCGCGAAGTGGTCGACGCTATCTTCGCGCGCCGTGCACGACTTCCGCGGCGACACGCCGCCCAACGACGACATGACGGCGGTGGCGCTCAAGATCACCACATGAAACGCGAGCGGGTGCTAGGTGCTGGGTGCTGGGTGCTAGGTGCTGCGGTGCTAGGTGCCGCGGTGCCAGGTGCTGTGCCGCGTGCGGCGGCGCAGGCCGCCGCTGACGAACTGAAACAGAAGTTCGCACACCGCGGCCGAAGAGATCGCGACGCGTCTCGACGGCGTCATGGCCTACACGATCGTCGACCTGACGTCCGGCGATCGGTTCGCGCATCTCGAGACGTCGACGCTGCCGACGGCGTCCACCATCAAGCTGGCGCTCGTCTACGAGCTGTTCAAGCAGGTCGAGGAAGGCCGCATCCGCCTCGAAGACACGTTGGTGCTCGATCGCGCGAAGGCCGTGGGCGGCACCGGTGTGCTCGCGGATCTCGGCACGCCGACGCTTTCGATCCGCGACTACGCGGTGCTGATGGTGCGTCTCAGCGACAACACCGCCACCAACGTCCTGATCGATCGACTCGGGATGGAGAAGATCGCGCAGCGGCTGCAGGCGCTCGGTCTGACCGCGACGAAGCTGCGGCGCCACATGATGGACACCGCCGCCGCGCGCCGCGGCGACGAGAACGTCTCGACGCCGGCGGAGATCGCGCGGCTGCTTCAGACGCTCCAGAAGATGCCCGACGCGATCGCGCTGCTGAAGATGTCCAAGGAGAATCGTCTGCGGCGTGGGCTGCCGCCTGATGTCGAAGCCGCCGACAAGTCCGGCGAGCTCGACGGCGTCAGGGTCGACGCCGGCATCGTCTTCGCGAAGAACCGGCCGTACGTCTTCTCGGTGATGACAGCGTTCTTGAAAGACGAAACAGAAGGGGAGCGCGCGATCGAGGACCTCTCGCGCGCGGCCTACGAGTATTTCAGCCGCCTCGGCGCCGGCGCCCTGGGACGCCGGCTGCCTTGAGATCCTACATCCTCAGATCCTCACGTCCTCAGATTCTCAGCGTCTGACGTACAGGTCTTCCTCGCGCAAGTGCAGTCCGAGCGCGCGCCCGCCCAACATGGCGACGTCCTCGACGCGGCCGCGCACGCGGACGCGCTCGCCGTTGGCCGGCATGCGCAAGTTCTGCGAGAGCACGGTCACCTGGCCGGTGCCATCGTCGATCTTATAGAAGCGAAACGGCACCAGCGGCACGCCCCACGAGCTCGTCACGACGCCGCTCACGCTGACGGTGCGATCGTGATAGCGGCCCGGGTGGCGCTGCAGGTCCGCGATATCCGGATTTCGCAGCGACAGGGCACAACCGCCGAGCGTGGTGGCAAGCGCGACAGCCGCCAGCGACCCGAGAAATCTGGACTTCGGCGATCTGCGGTTCTGCATCATAGGACTTGTCCCCCGTGGCGACGCGGGCGCGAAGGCGGAACCTCCACAAAAGTGGGCCACGCCGAATCAGTGAAACGAACGGCGGGATGCGGCGATGCCAGCGCCTGCCTGAAGTTACGCACCCCGTTGATCCGACGCGACCCACTCCCCATCACTTCAAGGTGCGTGCCCGCCGGGAATCCTCGAAAAACACCAGAAAACGTCACGACATATTCGTAGCCGTCCTTGGACGGAGACGGGACGCTGGACGGTTTTTTGGACGGCCACGCGGACGGCGGTCGAAACCGGCCACTTTACCGTTGACCCGGCTTCAGGCAGACCCTAAAGTCGGCACGCTACGACACCGGTTTTATTGCAATAGCGACGGAGGATTTGATGAGAGTCAGGCTGGTTCGATCCATCCTTGCCGCGCTGTTCCTGGTTGCCGTCGCGACCAGCGGTGCGTTTGCGCAGGGCAGCTTCTTCACCTCGTTGTCGGGTATCGTCGTCGATTCGTCCGGCGGCGTCATTCCCGGCGCCGACGTCAAGGTGAAGAACATCGGCACCGGCGCCGAAGCCACAGCCGTGTCAGGCAGCGACGGCGGCTTTACGATCCCGTCGCTGACTGGCGGCACCTATTCGGTGACCGTGTCGCTGATGGGGTTCAAGACCGCGGTGCTGAACTCGGTGTCGCTGCAGGCGGCGGTTCCTGCCAATGTGAAGGTGGTGCTCGCGGTCGGCGCGGTCGAAGAAAACGTCACCGTGGTCGGCGACAGCGCGCTCGTCGTCCAGACCCAGTCACCGTCGATCGCGACCAACCTCACCGGCAATCAGATCACCAGCCTGCCGCTGACCAGCCGCAATGCGCTCGATTCACTCACGTCGCTGCCCGGCTTCAGCACATCAGGCACCGCGCGCAATTCCTCGGTGAGCGGCCTGCCGCGAAGCTCGATCAACATCACGCTCGACGGCATGAGCATTCAGGACAACTACCTGAAGACGACCGACGGCTATTTTGCGCGTCTGACGCCATTGCTCGACTCTGTCGAGGAAGTCACGGTGACGACGGCCGGCAACACGGCCGACGCGACGGGCCAGGGCAGCGTTCAGGTGAGGTTCGTGACCAAGATCGGGCACGAACAGCTGGACCGGCACCGCCTACGAGTACTTCCGGCATGACGGCCTGAACGCGAACACCTGGTTCCGCAACCGCGACCTGCCGCCGGATCCGGCGACAGGGCAAGGCGCCGAAGGACAAACTGAGACAGCTACAACCAGGGCGTCGCGCAGGGCGGACCGATCCTGAGGAACAAGGCGTTCTTCTTCTTCAACTACGAAGAGCAGAGATCGCCGGCGGAGAGCACGCTCCAGCGCGTCATCCTCTCGCCCGAGGCGTCGGCCGGCATCTTCAGCTACAACGTCGGCGGAACCACGCGGCAGGTGAACCTGCTGCAGCTCGCGGCGGCGAACGGCCAGCTCGCGACGCCCGATCCGGTGATGGCGAAGCTGTTCGCCGACATTCAGGCGTCGACGAAGCAGAGCGGCAGCGTGTCACCGCTGTCGAACCCGCTCGTTCAGCAGTACACGTGGTCGATGCCGACGCAGAGCTTCAATCCGTCGCCGACCTTCCGCGTCGACTTCGAGCTGACGCAGAAGCATCGGTTGACCGGATCGATGAACTATCGCCACATCAACTCGACGCCCGACACCACCAACAACGCGCAGCTGCCGTTCCCGGGATTCGCGACCACTGGCAGCCAGCAGTCGACGCGCTGGACGACGTCGGAATCTCTGCGCTCCACCTTCACGGCGAATCTCGTGAACGAGTTCCGCATCGGCGGAACCGGCGGCGCGACGTTGTTCTCGCCCGAGCTCGAACCGTCGATGTGGAACGGTGCGGGTGGCGTCGGCAATCAGGCCGGCTTCCGTCTGGACATCGGCGGGACCACGGCCGGCACCTGCTGCGGCACCGGCTTCCTGCTGACCAATCCGGGCCTTGGCAACGGCCAATCGTCGCGTGAAGCGTCGACCGACGTGATCGAGGACACGGCGACCTGGATCAAGGGCAAGCACAACGTCACGTTTGGCGGATCGATGGTGCAGGCCGACGTCTGGCTGCAGAACCAGACGCTGGTGCCGACGATCGACTTCGGACTGATCGCGAGCGAATCGGCGAACTCGATGTTCTCTGCGGCGAACTTCCCGGGAGCGTCAACGACCGATCTCCCGAACGCGACGAGCCTGTATGCGATGCTCACCGGTCGCATCGCTTCGATTCAGGGCGATGCGAGGATCAATCCAGCCGGCGACGCGTACGTCCCGCTCGGTCTTTCGAGGGCGGAAGGTCGCATGCGCGAGTTCGACTTCTTCGCCGCCGATTCATGGCGCGTCACTCCGAGTGTGACCGTCAGCGCCGGCGTGCGCTACGTCCTGGCCAACCCGTTCTACCCGGTCAACAACAGCTACACGACGGTGACGGAAGAAAGCCTGTACGGCATCTCGGGCGTTGGCAACTTGTTCAAGCCGGGGACGCTGACCGGCACCAAGCCAGTCTACGTTCAGTATCCCGCCGGCACCTACGCCTACAACCCGGACAGGAACAACCTCGCGCCGAGCGGCGGGTTCGCCTGGCAGCTGCCGGGGCACGACAAGGGCTTCGCGCGGCTGCTGCTCGGGTCGGAGGAGGGCGACAGCGTGATCCGTGGCGGCGGGGCGATGGCGTTCCAGCGGCCCGGCATGTCCGACTTCACCGGCGCGTTCGGCGCGAACCAGGGCATCTCGCGTCAACCTGAATCGCGACAACGCGAACGGCAACCTCGGCCCGCTGCCGCTGCTGCTGCGGAACACCAGCGCGCTGACGCTGCCGGCAGCGCCGTCGGTCACTCATCCGCAGTTGCCCAGTACGATCACGAACACCGTCAACATGTTCGACTCGAACCTGCAGATGCCCTACACCCAGTCGTACACGATCGGCTGGCAGCGCAAGCTGGGACGCGACACCGCCTTCGAGCTTCGCTACGTCGGCAGCCGCCATCGTCAGGACTGGGAGACGGTGAACATCAACGAGATCAACATCAAGACGAATGGGTTCGTCGACGAGTTCCGGAAGGCGCAGGCCAACCTGCAGGCGAACATCGCTGCCGGACGCGGCACCACGTTCGCGTACACCGGCGCTCCGGGGACGTCGCCGCTCCCGACATTCGCCGCGTTCTTCGACGCGTGTCCCGGCCGCCCAGGCGAACGATCCGACGAAGTACGCCAGCACGCAGTGGACCAACTCGACGAACCTTGGATTCCTCGCGGCGATGAATCCGAACCCGTTCGGGTTTGCGTCGACGAACACGACGACCGGCTTCATCGGCAACAGCACGTTCCGGAACAACGCGGTGGCGGTGGGGATTCCTGCCAACTACTTCGTGGCGAACCCGGACATCATCGGTCCGGTGACCGGAACGGGCGCCTTCAGCGGTGCCAACCTGACCACGAACGTTGGCGGCACCCACGCGAACTCCGTGCAGATGGAATTACGGAAGCGCCTTGTCGAAGGGCTTCCAGTTCCAAGCCAGCTACACCTGGGCGAATGCGTGGGTGCAGCAGCGATATGGCTTCCAGAAGCCGTTGGAAGACATCGTACAGACCGGACAGACTGGAAACGTGCAGCATGCGGTGAAGGCGAATTGGCTGTACGAACTGCCATTCGGCAAGGACCAGCGGTGGGGTGGCAACGCCACCGGCCTGAAAGATGTCCTGATCGGCGGCTGGTCGATCGACGGCGTCGCACGCGTTCAGACCGGCGAGATGATGGACTTCGGCGACGTGCGGCTCGTCGGCATGACGCAGAAGGATCTTCAGGATGCCATCCAGCTGCGCGTTGGGCCGACAGTGAATGGTGTGGCGCAGATCTACATCCTGCCGGACGACATCATGCAGAACACCGTCAAAGCGTTCGCCGTCAGCGCCACTTCGGCGAACGGTTACGGCGCGCTCGGCGCCCCTACCGGCCGCTACCTCGCACCCGCGAATGGGCCGGACTGCATCGAAACATCGCCCGAGCTACGGTGACTGCGGCGTCCGCAGCCTGGTGGTCA
This sequence comes from uncultured Acidobacteriota bacterium, assembly GCA_963792175.1. GTDB lineage: Bacteria > Acidobacteriota > Vicinamibacteria > Vicinamibacterales > CAVVIG01 > CAWBVG01. The sequence continues at coordinate 148,470 of CAWBVG010000033.1, read as the reverse complement.
ATGGGCCGCGCCTGATTCGATTCGACTTGAGCGCCGTGAAGCGGGTGAAGGTCCACGGTTCGTGGTCGGCGGAATTCAAGGTGGAGATGCTCAACGCGCTCAACGCGCCGTACTTCAACCCGGCTTCGACGGGTGGTATCCCGCTCGGGATGACATCCACGGGCAACTTCACGGCTCCCGGCGGTCCGATTCTCGTCGGGACTCCGGTCATCAATGCCTTGGCGGGATCGAGCGTCGACAGCTTCCGTCTGACGCAGCTGCTCGGCGACAACCAGGCGCGCATCATTCAGGTGATCTGGCGGGTTCGCTGGTAGCTCAGAAGCTCTGAAGTCAGGGGCTAAGGTGCTGAGTGAGCTCAGACTGCTAGACTCCAGACTCCGAACCTCGACGAACGTCAGTACATCCCGAGATACCGATCGATCTCCCACGGCGAGACGTGCTTGATGTAGTCGAACCACTCCTCGCGCTTGGCGGTCACGAAATGCTCGAACAGGTGATCGCCGAGCGTGTCCCGGACGAGATCGTCCTTCTCCAACTCGTCCAGCGCCTCGCTGAGGTTTCCCGGCAGCTCGTCGATCCGAAGATGACGCCGTTCGCGGTGGCTCATCTTGTAGATGTTCTTGTTGATCGGCGGCCCCGGATCCACTTTCTTCTCAATCCCGTCCAGTCCCGATCGCAGCATCACCGCCAGAGCGAGATACGGATTGCATGACGGATCGGGCATCCGCAGCTCGATCCGGGTTCCGGTGCCGCGCGTCGCTGGGACGCGGACCAGCGGACTGCGGTTCTTTTCCGACCACGCGATGTTCGTCGGCGCTTCGTAGCCAGGCACCAGCCGCTTGTACGAGTTGACGAGCGGATTGGTGATGGCGCAGAAGCCCTTCGCATGGCGGAGGATGCCGCCGATGTAATTCAGGCAGATCTCGCTCAGCTGCCATTCGGCTTTGGCATCGAAGAAGATGTTCGTCCCGCCGGAGAACAGCGACATGTGCGTGTGCATGCCGGAGCCGTTGATGCCGTAGATCGGCTTGGGCATGAACGTGGCGTGGAGCCCGTTGCGGGTCGCGATGTTCTTGACCACGAACCTGAACGTCGTAATGTTGTCCGCCGTCGTCAGGACGTCGTCGTAGCGGAAATCGATTTCGTGCTGGCCGGGCGCGACCTCGTGGTGCGCGGCTTCGACATGGAAGCCCATCGCCTCGAGCGCCAGCACGATCTCGCGCCGGACGTCCTCGCCCATGTCGACCGGGCTCAGGTCGAAGTAGCTGGCGCCGTCGTGCGTTTCAGTGGTGGCAATGCCGTCCTTGGTCTGAAAGAGAAAGAACTCCGCTTCCGGTCCGGCGTTCAGCGCGTAGCCCTTCGACGCCGCGAGGGCAATCACTTTTTTCAGACAGGCGCGCGGGTCGCCGGCAAACGGCTGCCCGTCGGGCGTGTAGATATCGCAGATCATGCGGGCGACGTTCTCGCCGCTGGTGCCCGGCCACGGAAACACGCGAAACGTCGCGAGGTCCGGACGCAGGTACATGTCGGACTCTTCAATCCGCACGAAGCCCTCGATCGACGATCCGTCGAACATGATCTTGCCGTCGAGCGCTTCCTCGAACTGCCGGTCGGGGATTTCGACGTTCTTGATCGTGCCGAGGATGTCGGTGAACTGAAGGCGCAGGAATTTCACCTTCTCGCGCTCGGCGCGCTCGAGGATCTGCGCCTTGGTTTCGCGCGGAGGAGCTTGCGTTTTCGCCATGGACGACGATTCTACGTCGTGATTTTGACGGCAGCTAACGCTGAGCGGCAGCCCTGGGTTCGGCGACCGGCTGCGGCTCCGATTCTGCCGCGGGACGCGAATTCGCGAGCACCGTCGCGAGATGCGCGGCGACGATCGTCGAGAGGGCTTGCACGCTTTCCGACGCTTCGCCGCCGCCCTGGATTTCGGCCGACAGCGCGCCGATGCAGCCGTCGGCGGCAAGAAGAGGAGCCACCAGCGCGCCGGCGTTGCCGCCCGGCCGTGAGAGCACAATCTGCATCTGTCCGGTGCGGTAAGCGGCGGCGGCGGCGTTGTCGGCGGATCGTGGCACTCTCGGCATGCGCGACAACGCCTGCGGGCCATAGCCGTGCGCGAGCATGGGCGCGAGCTCGGTCCCCGTGGTCGTGCCGAGCCAGATGACCACCCCGCTGGCGTCCATCAGCGTCGCGGCGCGGCCGAGGAGCCGGGTCATCTCGTCGGCGTCGCGGACACGGCCGAAGTCCGTTGCGAGCGAGGCCGCCGCCTTCAGCGCGATCGCATGTCGAGTGGCCACGTTCGTCTCCGGCGCCTGTGCTCGTGGAGCGGCAGGCGCCGCCTTGGGTGCTTTCGCGGGCGCCGCGGTCGCGGGGACCCTCGCGGCCGCGCTCGTAGGCGCTCTCGTAGGAGAGCTCGTCGGAGAGATAGACAAGCCTGTCGTCACCGGCTCCTCGAGCTCGACCCGCGGACGCGGTATCAGCACGAGGACCACGAGTACCGCGAAACTGGCGGCGGCGCCAGCCGCGAGCGCCTCCTTCTTCCGCAGCTCCGCTTCGGCAAGGTCTGCTGCCTGGTGCTCGGCGAGACGCGCCGTTTCGATCTGGCGCGCGGCGTTCGCCGCCGCTTCGCCGCTCTCGGTGAAGATGATGTCGGCGGCCATCAGCTTCTCATCGCTGGTGATGTAGTCGCGCGTGCGACGGTCGATGTCGCCGAACTCGGCCACCGTGGCGACGGCCTCGTCGAGCGCCGTGCTCGCTCCACCACTCACCGGTGATTGCCGCAGCGCGGCCAGCGTACCCGTAATCGATTGGTGCAGGCTCGCGACTTTCGGCATCCAGAAATCGACGCCTTGGCCCTCGGCCACATACGCCTGCTGCGCCACCCGCAGGTCCGCGAGACCCGTCGTCGCTTCGCGCGCGCGTACGTCGAACGCACGCAGCGTCGATTTCAACCTCGCGATCTGTTGTTCGGTCTGGAAGAGAAAGAAGGCGGCAGCGCCGACCGCGACCAGTGTCGCCGCGCCGAATATCATTCGGGCTGCTCGTGATCGCATCGAAGCGTCAGAGTATCATACCGCGATCAATGTGATGAGTACCACGATGCCTCATGTAGACGGCGCAGAACGAGTGTTGACGACCGGCGCGGTCGCGTTCGTGAACGATCTCGCTCGCCGATTCACCGGTCGAATCGACGAGCTCCTCGAACGCCGCCGTACGGTTCAGCGGCGCTTCAATGAGGGCGCACGCCCGAATTTTCTGAGCGAGACCGCCTCGGTCCGCGCCGGCGACTGGCAAGTCGCGCCAGCGCCAGGCGATATGCAGGACCGCCGAGTCGAAATCACCGGCCCGGTCGACCGCAAGATGATCATCAACGCGCTCAATTCCGGCGCGCAGGTGTTCATGGCCGATTTCGAGGATGCCACCTCGCCGACCTGGGCCAACATCGTCGGCGGCCAGGCGAACCTGATGGACGCCGTCCGGCGCACAATTTCGTATGTGGCGCCCGAAACGGGCAAGCGCTACGAGCTGAAGGCGCCGCTGGCCACTCTGATGGTCCGTCCTCGCGGCTTCCATCTCGTCGAGCGCCACTTCGAGGTCGACGGCCGGCCGATTCCCGGCATGCTCTTCGACTTCGGGATGTACTTCTTTCACAACGCCGCGGCCTTAAGAGACGCCGGCACCGGTCCGTACTTCTACCTGCCGAAGCTCGAGAGCCATCTGGAAGCGCGTCTGTGGAACGACGTATTCATCCACGCCCAGCAGGCGTTGAACATTCCCCAGGGCACGATCAAGGCCACGGTGCTCATCGAGACCCTGCCGGCCGCGTTCGAGATGGACGAAATCCTGTACGAGCTGAAGGATCACAGCGCCGGCCTGAACTGCGGGCGGTGGGATTACATTTTCAGCTCCATCAAGACCCTGCGGAACGATCCGACGTTCGTGCTCCCCGATCGCGGGCAAGTGACGATGGAGGCGCCGTTTCTGAGGGCGTATACGCAGCTCCTCATCAAGACCTGCCATCGCCGGGGCGCGCACGCCATGGGGGGGATGGCCGCGCAGATTCCCATCAAGGACGATCCGGAGGCGAACGAGAAAGCGTTGGACAAGGTCCGCGCCGACAAGCTCCGCGAAGTGCGGGAAGGGCACGACGGCACCTGGGTCGCCCATCCCGCATTGGTCTCCGTGGCCAAGCAGGTGTTCGACGCGGGGATGCCCGGTCCGAACCAGCTGACGAGGATGCGGGACGACGTGACGGCCTCCGCGGCCGCGATGGTCGAGCCGCCCCAGGGCACCCGGACCGAAGCGGGTCTTCGCCTCAACATTCGCGTCGCGATCCGGTACCTCGAAGCCTGGCTGAACGGCCAGGGCGCCGTGCCGATCTACAACCTGATGGAGGATGCGGCCACCGCCGAAATCTCCCGGACCCAGATCTGGCAATGGCTCCACCATAAGGCGACCCTCGAAGACGGCCGGCCGGTGACCGGATCGTTCGTCAAACAGGCCATTGCCGAGGAATCCGCCGGACTTTCGCCTGAGGCGCGGGCCCTGTTCGAAGGGGTCGCGACCTCGGAAGAATTGCAGGATTTCCTGACCCTGCCTGCGTATGATGTGCTGACAAAGAGCGCGGTCTAGGGACACGCGTCTCTGCGAGTCGAGCGCAGACGCGCGGCCTAGCGCTCGCAGGAACAGGCAGGGCCCATGCGTAAACGACACGCGCTCGTTGGCGGGTTGCTGCTGCTCGGGATCGTCGGCGCCGCGCACGTCCGCGCGCAAGACCCGTCTGACGAAATCCGCACCAACACCATGCGTCCTGTTGTTCGCGGACGCATGCATGCCGCGGCATCGATGAAGCCGGAGGCCAGCCGCGCCGCCGAGCGCATCCTGCAGGCCGGCGGCAATGCCTTCGATGCCGCCGTCGCCGGTCAGGCGGTGCTCGGCATCGTCGATGCGGCGTCGAACGGCGTCGGCAGCGACGCCGTGATTCTCGATCTAGGACGCGAAAGCCAAGGCAGGTCGTCTCCATCAATGCCGAGGGCACCGCGCCGAAGCTGGCGACGATCGAGTGGTATCAGAAGAATCTCGGCGGCAAGCTGCCGGAGAGCGACACGCTCCTGTCAGGCACGGTGCCGGGCGTCGTCGACGCGTGGTACACGCTGCTCGATCGCTGGGGCACGATGACGTTCGCGCAGGTGCTGCAGCCGGCGATCGAGATGGCCGAAGAACGGCTTTCCGATCGGCGAGCGGATGGCGGGCGCGATCGCGGCGTCGCAGGAAGCTCAAGAAATACCCGTCGAGCGTGAAGGTCTACTACCCGGGCGGCGCTGCGCCGAAGCCGGGCGACATCTTCAAGAACCCGGACCTGGCGACGCACGCTGCGGAAGCTGGTCGAGGCCGAGAAGGAGCAACGCCGGCAAAGGCCGGCACGAAGCGTTGAAGGCGGCGCGCGATCGCTTCTACAAAGGCGACATCGCGCGGGCGATGGCGAAATTCTCAGAGGAGCAAGGCGGGCTCTTCCGCTACGAGGACTTCGCGTCGTACACCGACAAGGTCGAGACACCGGTGTCCGTGGACTATCGCGGGTATCGCGTCTACAAGAATCCGTCCGCGAATCAGGGCCCGACGGAGCTGTTCGCGCTCAACCTGCTCGAAGGCTACGACCTCAAGAAACTGGGCCACAACAGCCCGGACTACATCCACACCAGCATCGAAGCGGTGAAGCTGGCGCTCGGCGATCGCGAGAAGTATCTCGGCGACGCCGACTTCGTCCCGATTCCGTACGACGGGCTGCTGTCGAAGGACTACGCGCGCGAGCGGCGCGCCCTGATCGATCCGGCGCACGCCTCGTTCGAGCTGCGGCCCGGCATGGCGGAGAAGTTCTCGAAGTCGACCGCGCCGCTGGATCGGCCGGTGCACATCAATCTCGAGGGCGAGGCCGATCACGAAGGCGACACGAGCTACCTGGCGGTCGTCGACAAGGATCGCAACATGGTCAGCTTCGAGCCGAGCCTCCACAGCGGCTTCGGCACGGGCGTCGTCATGGGCGACCTCGGGTTCATCTTCAACTGCCGCGGCGATTACTACTCGCTGGTGGCCGGCGAAGCCAACGCGCTGGCGCCGGGCAAGCGGCCGCGCAGCACGCTCCAGAGCACGCTCGTCATGAAGGACGGTCAGCCGTTCATGATCGTCGGCAGTCCGGGCGGAGACGATCAGGTGTTCCGCACGCTGCAGACGCTGCTGAACGTCGTCGATTTCGGGATGAACGTCCAGCAGGCGATCGAAGCGCCGCGCTGGGCGACGCGGAGCTTCCCGGCGTCGCCGTTCCCGCACACGATGTATCCGGGCGAGATGTCGGTCGAGCAGCGGGTGCCCGAAGCGACCCGCGAAGCGCTGATCAAACGCGGCCACAAACTGCGGGTCGCCGGGCCGTGGACGATGGGATCGCTGGCGGCGATTGTCGTGGATCCGAAGACCGGCGTGCTGAGCGCCGGCACCGATCCGCGCGTCGACGCGTACGCGATCGCCTGGTAGGAGGCTCTATGCGGATGGCCCTTGCGTTCGTCGCGCTGTTCTCGGCGGCCGCGTACGCGCAATCGGCGGACACGGCGCTGAACTACGAGTATTTCAAGACGAAGATCCAGCCGATCTTTCTCGCCAAGCGCCCCGGCCACGCGCGCTGCGTCTCGTGTCACGCGAGCGGCACGCCGCTGCGGCTGCAGCCGCTCGCGAACAGGCAGCACGACCTGGAGCGAAGAGGACTCGCGCAAGAACTTCGAGGCGGTCAAACGCTTTGTCCTGCCAGGGAGCACCACGAAGAGCATGCTGCTGGTGCACCCGCTGGCGGAACAGGCCGGCGGCGACTTCTATCACAGCGGCGGCAAGCACTGGGATTCGCAGAACGATCCGGAGTGGCAGATCCTGAAAGCGTGGGTGACGCGATGACGAAGAATCAGCGCCGGTGTCTCGCGGCGGCGGCCGCCGTCCTCTTCAGCACGGCCGTATCGACGGCGTCGCGACAAGAAAGTCCGAATCATCCAGACCAACAGCGCCGGCGACAACATCCACGTCATCGATCCCGAAACCAACAAGGTGGTGGGCGTCATCACCGGGATCGAAGTGAATCACGGGGCCGCCGTCGCGCCGGACGGCAGCCGCATCTACGTCAGCGACGAAGCCGACAGCACGCTCGACGTGGTCGATGCCAAGACACTCAAGGTGACGAATCGGATTCCGTTGAGCGGCCACCCGAACAACATCGCCATCGGCCGCGACGGCCGGCGTGTCTATGTCGGGATCATCCAGGCGCCGGGCGGCGTCGACGTCATCGACACCGCGACGCTGAAGAACGTCAAGACGCTTCAGACCAAGGGCACGATTCACAACGCCTACGTCACGCCCGACGGCAAGTACGTCGTGGCGGGCTCGATCGCCGGCAAAACGGTGAATGTCTTCGACGCGGCGACCGAACAGCCGGCCTGGACGCTGGAGATGGACCTGGGCGTCCGTCCGATGACCTTCTCGTCGAACGCCGACGGATCGACCAAATGGCTTTTCGTGCAGTTGAGCGGCTTCAACGGCTTCGCCGTCGTCGACTTCGCGACGCGGAAAGAAATCAATCGCATCAAGAACCCGGACCTGCCGCCCGGCAAGTCGACCGTTCCGGCCGGATCCGATCCGTCGCACGGGATGGCGGTCACCGCGGACAACAAGACCCTCGTCGTGTGCAGCCGGATTGAATAACTTCCTGTACGCGTATTCGCTGCCGGACTTGAAGCTGCTGGGCGGCGCGGAGCTCGGCGGCAAAGGCGCCGGCTGGGTGACGCTGACCCCCGACGGCAAGACGGCGTACGTCGCGAACCCCGTCACGAATGACGTCTCGGTCGTCGACGTGAAGTCGTTGAAGGAGGTCGCCCGGATTCCGGTCGGCTTCGTGCCGAAGCGCAATACGACCGGCGTGCTGCAGTAGCATGCATCTCGCCTGAACGATGCTGTTGCGACACGAGGGATTCCGGCGCCTCTGCCGGGCTCGCGACCTGCTTCGAGAAGATCGCGAGTCGTCGCTGTCGATCGTGGACCTCGCGCGCGAGGTCCACATCTCGCCGTTTCACTTTATCCGCCAGTTCGAGGCGGTCTTCGGTCTGACGCCTCACCAGTTCCGAATCCAGGCCCGGCTCGATCGCGCCCGATATTTGCTCGCGATGGGCGAACATTCCGTGACCGACGTCTGCATGGAGGTCGGGTTCTCGAGCCTCGGGAGCTTCAGCACCTTGTTCGCGCGCCGCCTTGGGGAAGCCCCGTCCGCTTATCAGCGGCGTATCCGCACGAGCGTGCAGGTGCCCGGCGGGCTTCCCGCCGTCCTGGCGCCGGGCTGCCTGAGTCTGATGAGTCGTCTGCCGCCCTCGGCGTTTCGCGCCTAGCCACTGTAGTCGCAGTTTTCGAGAAGCGTAGCTTCCTCGAGGTACGCCAGACTCGACAAGGTTCTCAAGTTCTAGAACCCTAGAACCTTTGTGCGGAGGGTCGATGCGCATCAAGCTCACGAGCATCATGGTGGACGATCAGGACAAGGCGATTCGGTTCTACACGGAGATCCTGGGGTTCAAGAAAAAGCACGATATTCCGGTCGGCGAGTACCGGTGGATCACGGTGACGTCGCCCGAGGGTCCCAACGACGTCGAGCTCGCGCTGGAGCCGAATGCCAATCCGGCCGGCAAGACGTTTCAGGAAGCGATGTTCAAGCAGGGCATTCCGCTGGCGGCGTTCGAGGTGTCCGACATCAAGGGCGAGTTCGCCCGCCTGACTGCGGAGGGCGTCGCCTTCCTGCGACCACCAGCGCAGGCCGGCCCGGTCACGTTCGCGGTGTTCGCGGACACCTGCGGCAACCTCATTCAGTTGTACCAGCCGTCGTGATCAGTCGTCTTCGAGGTCTTCGCGGAAGACGGGCTGGGTCGGATCGACGCGGCCGTCTTCCACCGCCAGCAGCAGACGCTCGTACGCGGTGGTCGCCTGCGGCAGTGACGGGAAGCCCTGTTCGCGCTGCAGCGCGCCGCCGTCGGCGTAGATCAGCGTGAAGTAGCGTCCCGACGCGTACTGCAGCTGCAGCAGGTCGCTCGGCATCTCCGGATCGCCCTTCTGCCCGAGCACGTCCATCAGCGCGATCGTCCACTTGCCGTCCTTTCGGGTCGGTGACGATCTCGCGCATCAGGTATTCCCAGTCGTTCAGCGACCACATAAGCCAGGGGCGGCCAACGCCATATTGTCACCACCGCGCATCCGGTTCATCAACAAATGATAAGTTCTGGTGATGGATGCGTTTCTCACATCTGAGGGCCTGCTTGGCCTGACGACGCTCACGTTTCTCGAAATCATTCTCGGCGTCGACAACGTCATCTTCATCTCGATCCTCTCCGGCAAACTGCCGCGATCGCAGCAGAAGAGCGCGCGGCGGACCGGCCTGCTCGCCGCGATGGCGATGCGAATCGCGCTCCTGGTCTCCATTGCCTGGATCGTCCGCCTCACACGACCGCTGTTCACAATCCTCGACGCGGGAGATTTCAGGGCGCGACCTGATTCTCATCGTCGGTGGATTGTTCCTCATCGGCAAGGCCACGCTCGAGATCCACGAGCGTCTCGAAGGCGAGGAGCATCGCGCGGTCACTCGAGCCGCGCCATCATTTTCCGCAGTCATTGCCCAGATCATGCTGCTCGACATCGTGTTCTCGCTCGACTCGGTCATTACCGCGGTCGGCATGGCGAACGATGTGTCGATCATGGTGACGGCCGTGGTGCTCTCGGTCGGCATCATGATGTTTTCGGCCGAGCCGATCAGCGAGTTCGTCAGCAGACATCCGACGATCAAGGTGCTGGCCCTGTCGTTTCTCCTGCTGATTGGCGTGTCGCTGGTTGGCGACGGCCTCGACATGCACGTCCCGAAGGGTTACATCTACTTCGCGATGGGTTTCTCGGTGTTCGTCGAGATGATCAACCTGCGGGTTCGAGGCAGCGCGTCACCAGTGCGACTGCACCAGCCATTCGACGCGGGGGAACCAGCCGGGCGCTCCAAATCCAGAAGGTGACCCAAAAACGGCTAGGGGCTGGCGGTCAGAAGTTCGTCGAGCGCGCGCGCCACCTGCGCGCCGGTGAACGGCTTCGGGATCAGCAGCACGTGCTCGGCGTTCCGCGCCTGCAGGCTGGCGTCCGCCTTCTCGGGCGTGTCGCTGATGATGACGACCGGCAGGCTCGGCGTGATCGCGGATCGCTGCGCACCGCGTCGAACAGCGACTCGCTCATCTCGTACACCGAGCAGTCGAGCACGAGCGCGTCGGCGCGCTGCTCGCGCGACCAGCTCGCTGATGGCGGTGTCGAAGCCGCTCGACGACCACGTCGTAGCCGCGATCGCGCAGCGCGAAGGTCAGCAGCTCCGCGATCTCGGGCGTGTCGTCGATGAGAAGGACATGCGGCACGCGAGGTTACGAGGTTCGAAGGAGGCGACAATCGTACAGGTCTTCGTGAGCTCGTGATCGGCTCGTAAGCCGTTCTCAGGTCGCGGCGTTCGCTTCTTCTTGCCCGCCGCCGGCTCCAGGTCCAGCACCCAGACGCGGCCGCCGGCCGTGTAGTAGCCGCGGCGATCGTTCTCGATCATCGCGCCCCACGCTTCCAGCGTGCGCATCGCGAACGTGTAGCCCTCGAAGTTCTTGCTGCGCGTGGTCCAGCACTTCGTTGGTGTGCCAGTTGTCGGTGAGGATGGCGTCGCCGGCGTGCACGCGCAGGACGGTGTAGAACCGGTCGTGCGCGGCCTCGGGCCGCACGTCGCGCGTCGAGCCGCGCTTCTTGCCTTCGGTGACGATGTAGCTTTCCTGCGCGATCGGCCGGCAGGCGGCAGGTTGCGGCATCGTGTCTTGCGTCGCTCATACGCTAGACCGTCTGCGCGACCGCGGCGGCCGCTTCCGCCGACGCCATGTCGACCAGGTTCTTCGCGTCGGTCGGCCTCGCACCAGCGCCTCCGGCAGCTGCGACGCCCATCATCCGCCACTGCTGGTTGGCGAACTTCTGCAGCGTGGCGATGTGCTCGGCGTGCAGATGGCCGAAGCGTCCCTGCAGCTTCAGGTACTCGGACGACCGGCCGCATGTTCTGCGGGCGGAAGCTGTAGTCGTACTCGCGCTTCTCGTTGTTCCATTCCCAGATCGGATACAGCCCGCACTCGACGACGAGCCGGCCGAGATCGATCGAGCGCGGCGTCTCGTAGACGAAGCCCTTCTGGCACGGCGTGTAGATCATCAGGAACGAGGCGCCCTTGAAGTTGAGCCCCTTGCGCACCTTGTTCATCAGATCGATCGGATAGCCGACGCTCGCGGTCGCGACGTAGCAGTGCGGATGGCCGGCCGCCATCATGCGCGCGAGATCCTTCGGGAACAGCGTCTTCGCTTCCGGAACCATCGGTCCGGGCGGCGAGAACGTCGTCATGCCGCCGTACGGCGTGCGCGACGAGGCCTGGATGCCGGTGTTGGCGTACTGCTCGTTGTCGTAGCAGATGATCAGGCAGTCGTGGTTCCGGTAGAGCGCGCCCGAAATCGACGCCGAGGCCGATGTCCGACGCGCTGCCGTCGCCGGCCTCGCAGATGATGTTCGGAAACGGCGCCCTTCCACTTGCCCTTGCGGATCATCGCCTCGTAGGCGGCGGCGACGCCGGCGGTGAAGCTGCCGGCGCTGCCGATCTGCGTGTGCGCCCACGGCACGTTGTACGGCGTGCACAGATACGAGCTGTTGGCGACGTACATGCAGCCGGTCGGTCCGACCAGGATCGTGTTGTCGCCCGACGCCTTGCTCGTCATCCGGTACTGGATGGACGGCCCGCAGCCGGCGCAGGTGCGGTGACCGGGCACGAACGGCTCGGTCGCCGGCAGTTCGGGGTTGTAGAAGCGCGCGCCCTGATTCGGGCTCCCGAGCATCGGCAGCATCTGCCGTTCGACTTCAATCGCTGGCATCGTGTCCTCCACAGTGCAGGCCTGAAGTCTTGCGTACAGTCTTGATCTGCACTCTGTCAATCTGCAGATCTCTACTCTTCGAACCCGACCCAGTGCGTGCGCTTTTCGATCTTGCCGCGCTTCTGCGCTTCGAGCATCTTCTGCGTCATCCAGTAGAACTCTTTCAGCACGATCGCCTCGCCGCCCATGCCGGCCATGAACGAGAGGACCAGCGGGCGCTTCGCGCTCTCGTAGAGCGCCGCGCAGACCTCGGCGTACAGCGACGCCGCCGCTGCTGACGCTGCCGAGGCCCATGTTGGTCTCGATGACGCCGACGACCTTGAACTTGCTGAGCACGTCCTTGACGCGATCGGTCGGATACGGCCGGATCGTCCGCAGCCGCACCATGCCGACCTTCGCGCCGCGCTCGCGCATGTGCCGGATCGCGTAGCGCGCCGTCACGCGCGTGGCCGCCCTGCAGGAAGAAGACGACGTCGGCGTCGTCGGTCATGAACTCCTCGACCCACGGGTCGTAGCGGCGGCCGAAGATCCGCGCGAACTCGTCGTGCGCCTGCTCGATGACCGGCATCGCGCCTTCCATCGCGCGGGCGCGCTCGAGCTGCAGCGGCGGACCCTGCTCGGGCATGATCTGCGGCCCGTGCGACACCGGGATGCCGCGGATCGAGCGGATACGGATGCTTGTACGGCGGCAGGAATTCCTTCACCTGGCCCGGGTCCGGCAGCTCGACGTCGGTCGTGATGTGCGAGACGAAGAAGCCGTCCTGGCACACCATCTGCGGCAGCAGGACGCGCGGATCCTCGCCGATCCGGATACGCCATCAGGTGGTTGTCGAACGCTTCCTGCGCGTCGCACGACCAGCCCATGAGCCAGCCCATGTCGCGCGTCGACGAGCGCGTCGGTGTGCTCCGACCCGAAGTCGCCGGGCGGATCGAGCGTGCGGTCGGCAATCATCATCTGCACCGGCATGCGGCTGCCCGAGATCGGCGAGTAGAGCTCGTAGGCGAACTGCACGCCGACGCCCGAGCTGCCGGTGAACACGCGCGCGCCGCTCGACGAGGCGCCGTGCGCGATGCTCAACTGCGAGTGCTCGCTGTCGGCGACGATGTACTCGGCGTCGAGCTCGCCGTTGGCCACCATCTGCGCCAGCGCCATCATCGTCGCCGTGTACGGCCGGATCGGATAGGCGGTGATCACGTCGACGTCGGCGTACTTGGCGGCCTGCGCCGCCGCGACGCAGCCGTTGATGCGAACCGTCTTCTTCTTGCTCGCGACTGTTGCCATAGTCGTCGACTCCGTGTCGTGGCTCGGCTGGCTGGCTAAGTCCGTCACATTCACAGCTAGCCCTTAGCCTTGCCAGTTCTCGATGTCCTTCGCCGGCCGCTCCGGCAGATTCTCGCAGCTCCTCCGCCTGCCGCCCGTGCAGCCCCTGCGTGATCGCGAACGCCGTGTCCATCCGCACGACGCCGGTGTCGAAGTCCAGCTCCGGCACGCCTTCGAGGCAGCCGGTCGGGCACTCCTCGATGCAGACGCGGCAGCCTTTGCAGTAGTCCACCAGGATCTTGTACAGGCCGTTCGAGCGATCGAGCGCGACGATGCACGGCTCCGGGCAGACCAGATAGCAGTTGTCGCAGGCGTTGCAGGTGCCGCAGCTGAAGCAGCGGTTGGCCTCTTCCATCGCCTGCTCTTCGGTGTACGCCTGAATGACTTCGTCCTGCGTGCGGCGCCGGCTCGCCGGCGGCAGCATCGCCTGCTGCACGCGCGGGAACTTCGGGAAGTAGGTCATGTTCATCCGCGTCAGATCGGTGATGACGTCGATCGAGACCATCCGCTCCTGCAGCGGCTCGCCGCGGAGCACCTTGTCGAGGTTGAACGCGACGCGCTTGCCGTCGCCGACGGCGTTGACCACCATCAGCGGCTGGCCGGAGCCGAGCTGCACGATGTCGCCGGCGGCGAAGAACTTCGTGTCGCCGAGGCGTCCGAACCGGTCGATCTTGATCGTGCCGCGCTCGTTCTTGAACTCGTCCGGCAGCCACGTCGAGCGACGCGTGCTGGCCGACGGCGATGATCACGTTGTCGACCGCGAAGCGCTCGGCCGGCGCGTCCTCGATCGACGGCGATCGGCGACGCGTTGATCGCGCCGCTGAAGCGCGCCGGATGCAGCTGCAGCGCCTCGACCTTGCCGTTGCCGAGCACGGCGGTCATCGCCGCGGCCGTGCATCAGCTCGACGCCTTCCTCGAGCATGTCGTGCAGATCTTCGGGCACGCACGGCATCTCGCTCGGTGTTGCCTCGACGGTGATCATCGTCACTTCCTCGGCGCCCTGCCGGAGCGCCTCGCGCGCGCAGTCGATCGCCGTGTTGCCGCCGCCGATGACCGCGACGCGCGGGCCCGAGCTTCACCTTCGACGTGCCCATGCCGATGTCGCGCAGGAACGGCAGCCCGTAGACGCACGCCGTCCTTGTCTTCGCCCTCGGCGCGGACGCTGTTCGGCTCGGTGAGGCCGACGGCCAGGACGCAGGCGTCGTAGTTCTTCTTCAGGTCGTCCCAGGTGACGTCCTTGCCGACCTCGGTGTTCGTCTTGATCGTGATGCCGAGCTCGACGAGCCGCTCGATCTCGCGGTCGAGCACGTCCTGCGGCAGCACCCAGTCGGGAATGCCGCCGCGATTGAGGCCGCCGGCCTTCGGCGATTTCTCGAGAATCGTGACCGCGTAGCCGAGGCGCGCGAGCTGGTACGCGGCGCTGTGTCCGGCCGGACCCGATCCGACGACGGCGACCTTCTTGCCGTTCGGCGGCCCGGCCTTGACGACGTCGCGCGGCAGCGCCTGTCCGAGGTCGCCGAGAAACCGCTCGACGGCGCGGATCGAGATCGCCTCGTCGTACTGCCCGCGGTTGCAGGCCTGCTCGCACGGGTGATAGCACACGCGGCCGGTGACCGACGGGAACGGCATGTCTTCCTTGATGAGCGCGTAGGCGTCGAGATACTTGCCGCGCTTCACCAGGTCGAGATAGCCCTGGATCTTTTCGTTCGTGCCGCAGGCGTTGTTGCACGGCGGCATCTTGTCGCGATACACCGGCCGGATCGCGCGCCAGTTGCCGGTCGGAAACAGATCCTGGCCCTTTTCCTGCGACGGCGCCGGCGTGATGCCGGCAAACGGCACCTGCAGCCAGTCGGGAATGTGTGTGCCTTTGGTCGACATGATACCTTTCGAGTCCTTGTTCGGCGTGGTTTTGAGTCGCCGTACCAGACTTCGCCATTACGCGGCTTCAGCGGCAGGATGTGCAGCTCGTCGAGCGCGGCGTGGAACGCCGCCTTGTTCGCGATCATCGGTTCGATCGTCTCGATCTTGACGATGCCCGTCGTCTTGACGACCGCGGCGATGAGCGGCGCGGCGATGTCGGGCGCGATCGCCTTGCTGCGCTCGGCCGCGCCTTCGGTCGACAGCCGATCGAGCCCGAGCTCGCCGAGCCGGTAGTACAGCCACTTGTGGTCGGCGAGCTTCGCGGCGTCGACGCACACCAGCTGCGCCAGCCGCTCGGCGCCCGGGCACGAAGCGGATCATGTACTCGGGCGTGTAGTGCGTGTTGATCACCAGCGTGCCGCCCGGCGGCATGCCCGCGCATGTAGTCCCACCCCTTCACCATCGTCTGCTCGACCAGCACGACGATGTTCGGCTGCTCGTTCTCGTAGGTGAGCGCGTTTTCGATCTCGCTGTCGCTGATGCGGCAGTACTTGCGCGTCGGCGCGTTGGTGCGGTCGGGGTTGTCGACGTAGTTCTCCATCGCCTGCGCGAACTTGCCCTCGAGCCGGGCCGACGGCGGCGACCGAGTTGACGATGTCGCGGCCTTCCTTGTCCATGATGATGCCGCGCGTCCAGACGGTCAGTTCGGTGTAAGCCATGATCGATCCTCTCAGATCGCTGAGTCGCTCAGCGTGGTCGCCGATCGTGCGTCATCGTCGCGTCCGCCGTCAGTCGGACTCCAGAACCGCCTCGAAATCGCCGCCGCGCACGACGAACGGCGTGCCGCGCGCGCCGTCCTGAAATTCCGCGATCGCCAGCAGCGTCGCCTTCTTGCACAGGCTTTCGATGTCGGCGCCGGTGAAGCCTTCGGTCCGGCGCGGCGAGCTCCTCGAGGTCGACGTCCGGCGCGAGCGGCACCTGCCGGCAGCAGAGCCGCACGATCGCCGCGCGATCGGCCAGCGTCGGGCTTCGCGAACCGAACGATATAGTCGAACCGGCCGCTCCGCAAGAGCGCCGGCTCGACCCGCTCGGGCCGGTTGGTGGCCGCCACCAGGATCACGCCCTTCACGTCGCGCAGGTTGTCGATCTCGCGCAGCAGCTGGCTGAGAATCCGCTGGTAGACGTCGGCGCCGAACTGATCGGCGTCCGAGCCTGCGGCGCGATCGCGTCGATCGTGTCGAAGAACAGCAGGCACGGCGCGGCCCGCCGCGCCTTCTTGAACACCTCGCGCAGCGCCTTCTCCGATTCGCCCAGCCATTTCGAGTAGAGCTGCGGGCCGTCGATGGCGATGAGCGGAATCTGCTTCTCGCCGGAGAGCGCGCGCGCCATCGCCGTCTTGCCGGTGCCCGACGGTCCGACGAGCAGAATGCCGCGCGGCGGCGCCAGCCCGACCTGCTCGTAGATCTCGTCGTGCATGTGCGAGTGCTCGACGACGGCGTCGAGCAGCCGCTTCACCTCGTCGAGCCCGCCGAGCGACGCGAACGTCGACGTGCTCTTCTCGATGAAGAACTCGCGCGTCGCGCTCGGCTCGACTTCCTTCAAGCCGGCGAGGAAGTCGTCGCGCGTCACCTGCAGCGCCGCCGAGATCGGCCGGCGCCATCGATCGCCGCGTCCGAGCGGCGTCGTCGGCCGAGAGAAACCGGCGCAGCGCGATCATGCCGACTTCCTGGCACAGCGCTTCGAGATCGGCGCCGACGAAGCCGTGCGAGTGCTCGGCGATCTCCTGCGAGGTCGACGTCGGCCGCGAGCGGCATCGCGCGCGTGTGGATCTTGAGAATCTGCAGCCGCGCCTGCGTGTTCGGGCACGCCGATCTCGATCTCGCGATCGAAGCGCCCGGGCCGCCGCAGCGCCGGATCGAGCACTTCCGGGAATATTCGTGGCGCCGATGACGATCACCTGGCCGCGCGAGACGAAGCCGTCCATCAGGCTCAGCAGCTGCGCGACGACGCGCTTTTCGACCTCGCCGACGACTTCGGCGCGCTTGGGCGCGACGGCGTCGATCTCGTCGATGAAGAGAATCGCCGGCGCGCGGCGCGCCGCTTCCTCGAAGACCTCGCGGAGCTTGGCCTCGCTCTCGCCGTAGAACTTCCGCATGATCTCCGGGCCGTTGAGGTGAATGAAGTGCACGCGGCTCTCGGCGGCGACGGCGCGGGCCAGCAGCGTCTTGCCGGTGCCGGGCGGGCCGTAGAGCAGCACGCCCTTCGGCGCGAGGATGCCGAGCCGCTCGAAGATCCGCGAGTGCTTGAGCGGCAGCTCGACGATCTCGCGCACGCGCGCCACCTCGCGCTCGAGGCCGCCGATGTCCTCGTAGGACACCGCCGGGCGCGCGCGCCGCGGTCTGCTCGCCTTCGACGACGCGGATGTCGGTGCGCTGGCCGATGACGACCGGGCCGGCCGGGAATCGTGCGCACGACCTGGAAGTTCACCGCCTTGGCGAACGTCGGCACGCGGACGGCGCAGCCGGTGATGACCGGCACGCCGTGCGAGATCCTCGAGCATGCGCTCGGGCGCGATGATGGCCGGCGCGGCGCCCACCCACAGCGGCGAGAACCGCACGGCCACGGCCTGCGCGTGACTCGACGGCGCGTCACCGACACCTGCTCCTGCAAGCCCGGCGCCGCAGTTGCTGCGCAGCGTGCCGTCGATCTGGATCACGCCCTCGTGTCCGGCGTCGGACAGCTTCGGCGCGCGCGACGGCGACCGTGCCGCCCGGTGATCTTCAGGACGTCGCCGGGACGCGCGCCGATGCGCGCGAGATCGGCCGGCGCGACAGCCGCGCGATGGCGTGCCCGATGTCCTCGACGCGCGCTTCCGCGACGCGCAAGCGTGATGGCGGCGACGGAGGTCGCGGCCGGGGCGGATGTGGCCGGGTCGGTCATCGGCGGACTCGGCCGGTCCTGCGGCTGCGTCAGGTGACGCTGCAGGTCGGCCGGCGAAGCGGTCGAACACCGCCGCGAGCTGCCGGCTCGCGAGGCGGTCAGCGGATCGTGCGCGACGATGGCGACGCGCGTCGGATCGGTCGCCGCCGTCGGTCAGCGTGATCGTGCCGAGGTTGGTGTGCTCGATCGCCCAGCCGTCGGCCTTGACCGCGGTGACCGCCATGCTGAGCGTCGTGGCGTCGCTCTCCCACGGCACGACGAGCGCGCTGACGTGGCCCTGGTCGCGCGCGCGTACTCCTCGATCGCGCGCGAGACGTCGCGCGGCGATCCGCGGCGATGAACTCGTCAAAGTCAAGGTTAAACGTAAAAGTTAAACCAGGAACGCCAGTCAGCGAACCTCGCAACCGGTATCGCTCGTCATCGACTCGCTCGCGACTCTCGCACTTCTGTAACTTTTGCCTTTTCACTTTCAACTTTCCGTGCTAGACTGGCCCGGTGGTCGGACCAGTTAGGAGGGCGCAGTCTGACACCCGCCCCGCGACGTGTCAAGCGTCGCCGCGCCCGCCCGGCGCGCTCGCCGCGGCGGGCTGATCCAGCCGATCAAGAAGACGCGGATCGCCGAGGAAATCGCCGACCGCATCCGCGTGCTGATTCTCGACGGCACGCTGCCGCCCGGCCGGCCGCTGCCGGCCGAGCGGCTGCTCGCCGCGCGGTTCGGCGTCAGCCGCGGCTCGATCCGCGACGCGCTTCCGCACTGCTCGAAACCATCGGCCTGCTCGAGACGCGCCACGGCCAGGGCACGTTCCCGCAGCGAGCTGGACGTCGACCGCCTCGTCGCGCCGCTGGCGTCGATCCTGACGCTACCGCCGCGATCTGCAGGACGAGCTGCTCGACGTCCGCCGCATGTTCGAGCCGGCCGTGGCGCGCGTCGCGGCCGCGCGCGTCACCGACGAGGACCTCGCCGACCTGCAGCGCATCCTCGACACGCAGCGGCGCAAGCTCAAGGCCGGCGGCTCGGCCATCGTCGAGGACACGGCGTTTCACGCCGTCGCTCGCCCGCGCGACGCGCAATCGCGTCGTCATGCGCATCATGGAGACGCTGAACGATCTGCTGATCGAATCGCGCAAGCTGACGCTGAAGCAGAAGGGCCGGCCGGAGCGTTCGATTCAGGGCCACGAGGCGGTCGTCGCGGCGCTGCGCCGGCGCGACGCCGACGCGGCCGCGCGCGCGATGCAGATGCACATCGATCAGATTGCCGAATCTGATGCGCCACGCCGTCGAACCGCGCAGCGCGAAACGGCGGTCGTCGTGATCCGCTCGTGATGGTGCCGGCGGCCGACGACCTCCGGGCACAGCGGGACTACGCACTTCTTCAGCTGGCGAAGCTCGAACGCCGCGGGACCGAGCTCCACGCCTCACTGATGGCCGGCTCCGACCAACCGGATCGCGACCAGGCCGCCACCCGCCTCTGGCAACAGGACTGCGCGGCCGCGATCCATCAGCTCGCGGGCGGCAGCAAGAGCCATTGGCTGTCGCGGGCATTCAGCGATGCCTTGCTGATTCGATCCTCGGTGGCCGCCGCCCTCGTCGAGGCGCAGCCGGCCGCCATCGTCCTTCGGATCGTCGACGTGCTCGCGCGGGCACGCGGCTCGCTGTCCGACATGGGTGACGTCGCCGTCGCCTCGTCTGCCGCGCCGCCGGCGCCGCGCTTCGAGTTTGTTCACAACGCGACGCTGCGGCCGATCCTGGAGCAGGCGCTCGACGAGAGCGCACGCGCGTTCGACGAGCACGATTTCAGCCGCTCGCTGATCACGTCGTGCAGCATTCTCGAGAGCATCCTGACCGATGCGCTCGAGTCTCGCGCGATCATGACCGGCCCGGCTGAAGCCTGGTCGTTCGACGCGCGCATTGCGGCCGCGGAGAAAAGCGGCCTGATTCACGGGGGCTGTTCCCGTCTGCCTGCAGTCGCGCGGGCGTACCGTGACGGCGACACGCCCGCTGTCGTCACCGCGCGCGATGCCAAAGTGGCACGACAGGTGCTCCACGTCGTGATGAGAGATCTGAATCCCGGCAGGTGAACCCAGGTGGAAACCTCAACGACTCCAACGACACTACTCGAGCTGCTCGACGCGGGGCCCGCGAGCAAAACGGCCGTCGTTCTTCCCGAACAGCGCGTCGAAATTTCGTACGGCGCGTTGCGTGCGCAGGTCCGCGAACTCGCTGATCAGCTGACCAAAGCCGGCATCTCGCGCGGCGATCGCGTCGGCATCGCGCTGCCGAACGGCTTGCCGATGCTGGTCTCGTTCCTGGCGGCGTCAGTGGCCGGCACGGCGGCGCCGCTGAATCCCGCCTACCGCGAAGATGAATTTCGCTTCTATCTGGAGGATACCGCTGCCCGCGTTTTGATTCTGCCGCCCAATGGCGCTGAAGAAGCTCGGCGCGCGGCAGGCGATCGCCTGCCGATCTTCACGGCGGATTTGGACGCTGCGGGGATGGTCCACCTCGTAGCCCAGCCCTTTCCGCCTCCGCTCGTCTCGATCGCGGCATTCTCACAGCCTGCCGCTGACGACGTCGCCCTGGTGCTGCATACGAGCGGCAGCACGGGCCGGCCGAAGCGCGTCCCGCTTTCTCACGCCAACATGACCACGTCCGCTGCCAACATCGCGCGGTGCTATGCGCTCGGCCCCGACGACGTGGCGATGTGTGTGATGCCGTTGTTCCACGTCCACGGACTGATGGCGTCGACACTGGCGACGCTGTCGACCGGCGGCACGGTCATTCTGCCCGCGCGCTTCAATCCGCTGTCGTTCTGGCGCGTGGCCCGGGACTTCGGCATGACGTGGTTTTCCGCCGTGCCGACGATCCACCAGCTGCTGCTGGCGCGCGCCGCGGATCCCACCGGCCGGCGACCGGCTGGCAGCGAGAAGCTTCGCTTCATCCGCTCGTGCAGCGCGGCGCTGCCGCCGCGGGTGATGCGTGCGCTCGAAACGGCATTCGGCGCCCCGGTGCTCGAGGCGTACGGCATGACGGAAGCCGCGCATCAGCTGGCGTCGAATCCGTTGCCGCCGGCGGGGCGGAAACCCGGCTCGGTCGGCCGCGGCACGAACGTCGAGATCGGCATCATGGACGCGCACGGCCGGCATCTGCCGGCGGGCAAGCGCGGGGAAGTTGTCATCCGCGGTTCCAGCGTGATCCGAGGCTACGAGAACAATCCGGAGGCCAACGCCGCGGCCTTCGTCGACGGCTGGTTCAGGACTGGTGATCAGGGATGCCTCGACGCGGACGGCTATCTCACGCTGGTTGGCCGGATCAAGGAATTGATCAACCGCGGCGGCGAAAAATTCTCGCCTCGTGAGATCGACGAAACGCTGCTGGCGCACCCGGCGGTGGCCGAAGCGGTCGCGTTTGGCGTGCCGCATGCCACGTGGGGTGAAGAAGTCGCCGCAGCCGTTGTCGTACGCGAACCGGTCAGCGAAGCCGCGCTGCTTGCCTACTGCAGCGAGCGCCTGGCGGACTTCAAGCGCCCGAAACAGATTCACATCACGGACACGCTGCCGCGCACGGCTACCGGCAAAATACAGCGCGGGGCCATCGCGAAATCGTTCAGACACAAAGCCAAAGCGTCGTGAAGTTCGTCATCGCCGGCGCCGGCGCGATCGGCGGGTACATCGGCGCGATGCTGACCAGGGCAGGGACCGACGTCGTGCTGTTCGCGCGCGGTCCACATCTCCGCGCCATGCAGGAGCGCGGGCTGAGGGTGATCAGCCCGCTCGGCGATTTCGAAGTCAGGCCGAATGTCACCGGCGATCTGACCACCATCGGTCACGCCGACGTCGTCGTGCTGGGTGTCAAGGCTCACAGCCTGACGTCGCTCGCGCCGCAGCTGCGGCCCCTCCTCGGCCCCGACACCGTGGTGGTCAGCACGCAGAACGGCATCCCGTGGTGGTATTTCCAGACGCATGGCGGCGAACTCGACGGCCTCCGCCTGGAACGAGTCGATCCCGGCGGCGTCATCGCGGCCTCGATCGAGCCGCGCCGAGTCGTCGGATCGCTCGCGTATTTCGCCACCGACATCGTCGAACCCGGCGTCATCCGGCACACTGAAGGCAACAAGATCAGCTTCGGCGAACCCGACGGCACGAAGTCCGACCGGCTGCGCCGAATCGTCGAACCGTTGATTGCCGCGGGGTTTCGCTGTCCGATGACGCCGCGCTTTCGCCACGAGATCTGGGTCAAGTTGCTCGGAAATGTCGCGTTCAACCCGATCAGCGCACTGACCGGCGCGACGCTCGAGCAGCTCGCCCGTCATCCTGACGTGTCGCGGGTCATCCGCGACATCATGACGGAAACCGAAGCCGTCGCGGCGAGACTCGGCATCGAACTGTCGATTTCCATCGACCAGCGAATGGCCGGCGCCGAGAAAGTCGGCGCGCACAAGACCTCGATGTTGCAGGATCTCGAGGCGGGGCGGCCGTTCGAACTTGAAGCCGTCGTGGGCGCGGTCGTCGAGCTCGGGCAGCGGCTCGGGCTGCAGATGCCGGTCACCCAAACCGTCTATGCCTGTGCGAAGATGCTGGGCGAAAAACAGTCCAGGGAGAAAGCCTGATGCCGACAGTCGGAAACCGACCGCCCGCCGAAGCGCCGGTGAACCGCTGGGTCCAGCTGGTGGCCGGTGTGGTTTGCATGGTGATGATCGCGAACCTGCAGTACGGGTGGACGTACTTCGTCGATCCCATCGATGCGAAGTTCCACTGGGGCCGCACCAGCATCCAGGTGGCGTTCACGATCTTCGTGGCGACCGAGACGTGGCTCGTGCCGATTGAAGGGTGGTTCGTCGATCGATTCGGACCGCGGATCGTCGTCATGTTCGGCGGGATTGTCGTGGCGGGCGCCTGGACGTTGAACTCGTTCGCCAGCACGTTGCCGATGCTCTACACGGCCGCCGCGATCTCCGGCGTCGGAGCAGGAGCTGTCTATGGCACCTGCGTCGGCAACGCGCTCAAATGGTTTGCCGATCGCCGCGGCCTCGCGGCCGGACTGACCGCGGCAGGGTTTGGCGCGGGCGCGGCCGCGACGGTCGTGCCCATCATCTCGGTGATCAGGAACTACGGATACGACCGCGCGTTCCTCTGGTTCGGCCTCGGTCAGGGTCTCGTGATCTTGATCCTGTCGCAGATATTGAAAGCGCCGAGGCCGGGTGAGGCGCCCAAGGCCGCCCGGAAGCTGAGTCAGGGCACACGCGACTATCAGCCGATGGAAATGCTGCGGACGCCGCTGTTCTGGATCCTCTACGTCATGTTCGTCCTGGTCGCGGCCAGCGGCCTGGTCGTGACCGCGCAGGTGGCGCCGATCGCTCGCGATTACAAGATCGCCGGACTGCCGGTGAACTTCCTGTTCATCAGCTCGACGGTGCTCGTGATGGCCGGCATCGTCGACAACATCCTGAACGGGCTTGGCGAGGCCGACATTCGGCTGGGTCTCGGATCACATCGGGCGCGAGAATACGATGGCGATCGTGTTCACCTGCGGTGCCGTCGCCTACTGGGCGCTCGGAACCATCGGCAACACGCCGTGGATGTTCATCGTGACGGCCGGCATGGTCTACTTCACGTGGGGCGAGATCTACAGTCTGTTTCCCGCGCTGTGCACGGACACCTACGGATCGAAGTACGCGGCCACCAACGCCGGGCTTCTCTATACGGCGAAGGGCACAGCGTCATTCCTGGTTCCGGTGGCGAGCTGGCTCCAGAGCTCGACCGGCAGCTGGCACGCCGTGTTCGTCGTCGCGGCGGTCGCGAACATCGCCGTCGGTGCCACCGCGCTGCTCGTCATCAAGCCGATGCGTGCCGCGGCGCACCGCCGGGAAGCGGCCAACCCGTCGGTCGCGGCCGTCGCCAAGTAGGGGCCAGAGGACTAGGGGCTAGCTGTATGAAGTTTGCCGGCTAGCCCCCAGCCCCGAGCCCCGACGGAGAAGTTGACCCTCACCCGAAGACCGGCGGCGCTTCCGGAATCGCCGCGCCGTCGTGGCGTGGTTCCGAGGCGCCGAAGTGCACGCCCGTGGCGTCGTTGCTCATCACCGCCTGACCCGAACCGAAGGCGCCCGATCGTGGCGGCACGACGGTCACATCGTGGCCGAAGCGTTTGAGCTCGGTCCGCACGGCTTCCGGGATCAGCGCCTCGATGCTGACGTCCACCCCGTCGAACGTGCTCTTCGTGAACCGCGGAGCCTCGAGCGCCTCCTGGATGTCCATCCCGTAGTCGACGATGTTGGCGACGAACTGCGCGTGGGCTTGCGCCTGATTCCAGGCGCCCATGATGCCGAAGCCGATGCGGAGGCTGCCCTTCTGCATGAACCCCGGAATGATGGTGTGAAGCGGACGTTTGCGCGGCGCCAGCACGTTCGGGTGCTGCTCGTCGAGCGTAAAGAGCGCCCCCCGATTCTGCAGCGCGAAGCCGGTCCCGGACGGCACGAGTCCGCTGCCAAAGCCCTGGTAGATGCTCTGAATCAGCGACACGATGTTGCCCTCGCGATCGATCGCCGACAGGTAGATCGTGTCGCCGCCGTACCGCGTCGTCACGCCGTCGACGACCGACGGCTTCACGCGCGTCGCCGCGGACTCCGGGCGAATCAGCCGCGCCCGCGCCCTGGCCGCCGCCTTGTCGAGCAGCTGGCCGACCGGCACGGCGCCAAACCTGGGATCGGCGACGTACTGCAGCATGTCCGCGTAGGCCAGCTTCTTGGCTTCGATCAGCACGTGAAGCGAGGGCGCGCTGGCGAAGCCGTACTCGCGAAGCGGAAACTGTTCCATCAGGTCGAGCATCATCAACGCGGCGATGCCTTGCGTGTTCGGCGGGATCTCGTAGACGCGCCAGTCGCGATAGGTGGTTGAAATCGGATCGACCCACTCGGCGTCGAAGTCGCGCAGGTCCTCCGCGGTCATCGTGCCGCCGCGCGCGCGTGAGCATTCGAGGATGGCCGCGGCGGTAGGCCCCGCGTAGAATCCGGCCGGTCCATCGCTCGCGATCCGTCGCAGAGCCGACGCCAGATCCCGGTTGGCAAAGAGCTCTCCTGACCGTGGCGCCCGCCCATTCGGTAGATAGGTCGCGGCCGCGCTCGAGTCGGCGGACAGCTTGTCCGTCCACTGGGCCCATCGAGCCGCAATCACATCCGATACGGGAAAGCCGTGCTCGGCGTAGAAGACGGCGGGCGCCAGCAGATCGGCGATCGGCAGCCGGCCGAATCGGCGATGCAACGCCGCCCATCCAGCGACGGCGCCCGGCACGGTCACGGTGTGAATGCCGCTGAACGGCATGTCCGTCAGGCCTTGGGCCTTCAGCAGTCCCGGTGTCAGCCCGCCCGGCGCCCAGCCGCCCGCGTTCAAGCCATGCGGCCCGCCGCCAGACGACTCCGAAACCATGGCGAACAGGTCGCCGCCGATACCGTTCATTTCCGGCTCGACGACGCCCATCACCGCGTTGGCGGCGATCGCCGCGTCGACGGCGTGGCCGCCCCGTTCGAGGATTTGGACCCCGGCGCGGGCGGCGAGCGGCTGGCTGGCCGCGACAATGCCAAATTGAGTGGCGATTTTCGATCGGCCGGCGACCACGGGCATGAGTCAGAATCCTAATCCCGCTCGTCCCCTGAATCGAGTCCGGGGACCCGATTTGTGTTTTACTGTTGTCGTGAAAACCGGCCGACATTTCCTTCAGATCCCGGGACCGACCAACGTGCCCGATCGCGTGCTGCGCGCCATGGCGCAGCCGACGATCGATCACCGCGGTCCCGACTTCGCGGCCCTCGGCTGCGCCGTGCTCGAGCGGCTCAAGCGAGTCTTTCAGACCTCTGGCCCGGTCGTCATTTACCCCTCGTCGGGTACTGGCGCCTGGGAAGCGGCGCTCGTCAACACGCTGTCGCCCGGCGACGCCGTGCTGATGTTCGAGACCGGCCATTTCGCGACGCTGTGGCGCGACATGGCGACGCGGTTGGGGCTGTGCGTCGAGTTCGTGCCGGGCGACTGGCGCCACGGCGTCGATCCTCAGGCCGTGCACGCGAGGCTCGTCGACGATCGCGAACGGAAGATCAAGGCGGTTGCGGTCGTGCACAGCGAGACGTCGACCGGCGTCGCCACGCGGGTGGCTGACGTGCGTCGGCAGATGGACGCCGCGCAACATCCCGCGCTCCTCATGGTCGACGCGATTTCCTCGCTTGGCGCCATCGATTACCGCCACGATGAGTGGGGTGTCGATGTCACCGTCGCCGGCTCGCAGAAGGGGCTGATGCTGCCGCCCGGGCTCGGGTTCAACGCCATCAGCGCCAACGCGCTCGCGGCGTCGAAATCCGCGCGCCTGCCCAAGGCCTATTGGGACTGGCAGCCGATGCTTCGCGACAACACGAATGGGTTCTTTCCGTATACGCCGGCGACGAACCTGCTCTACGGATTGCGCGAGGCGCTGGACATGCTGCTCGAGGAAGGTCTGCCACAGGTGTTCGCGCGCCACGCCCGGCACGGCGAAGCGACGCGCCGGGCGGTGAAAGCCTGGGATCTCGAGATCCTCGCCGCGAACGCCTGCGAGTTCAGCGACGTCGTGACCACGGTCGTCGTACCACAGCCGCACGACGCCGATCGCATTCGCCAGGCCATTCTCGAGCGCTTCGACATGTCGCTCGGGATGGGCCTCGGCAAGGTCAAGGGCCGCGTCTTCCGCATCGGACACCTCGGCCACTTCAACGACCTGACACTGGCCGGTACGCTCTGCGGCGTCGAGATGGGCCTCTCGATCTGCGGCGTGCCGATCAATCGCGGCGGAGTGAACGCGGCGCTTGCCTATCTGTCAGCTGCCGGCGACTGAGCTCGCGAGACGGATTCGCGCCAGGGAAGTGTCGGCGCGCGAAGCCGTCTCCGCGCATCTCGATCGCATCGCCTGCGTCAACCCGTCCGTCAACGCCATCGTGACGCTCGTCGCCGACCAGGCGATGGAGCGCGCGCGTCTCGCGGACGATGCGCTGGCGAGAGGCGCCGCGATCGGCCCGCTGCACGGGATTCCGATCGCGCACAAGGATCTGCAGATCACCAAGGGGATCCGCACGACGTTCGGGTCGCCGATTTACGAGCACTTCGTGCCCGCCGAGGATTCGCTGCTCGTCGATCGGATCCGGCGGGCGGGCGCGATCCTCGTCGGCAAGACCAACACGCCGGAATTCGGCGCCGGATCCCAGACGTTCAACCCGGTGTTCGGGGCGACCAGGAATCCGTACGACACGTCGAAGACCTGCGGCGGCAGCAGCGGCGGCGCCGCGGTCGCGCTCGCGTGCGGCATGCTCCCGCTCGCGGACGGCAGCGACATGGGGGGGTCGCTGCGAAATCCCGCCAGCTTCTGCTCGGTAGTCGGATTACGGCCATCGCCGGGCCGCGTGCCGACCTGGCCGGCGCGTTTGCCGTGGTCGCCGCTCAGCGTGGACGGCCCGATGGCGCGCAACGTAGCCGACGTCGCGCTGTTGTTGAGTGCGATGGCCGGTCCCGATGCGCGATCGCCGATCGCGCTGGGCGAGGCGGGCCCGCGGTTCGCCGGCCGGCTGGATCGCGACGTCGAAGGCGTCCGCGTCGCGTGGTGGATGGATCTCGGAGGCGTGCCGTTCGACGCCGTTGTCAGACGGGTCGTGAACGAGCAGCGCGCGGTGTTCGAGTCGCTCGGATGCATCGTGGAGGATGCGGAACCCGATTTCAGCGGCGCGGACGACGCGTTCAAGACGCTGCGCGCCGTGGCGTTCGCGGCCGGCTATCGCGATTTGCTCGCGCCCGAGCGCGCGCGGTTGAAGGACACGATCCAGTGGGAGCTCGAGCGCGCCGGCCGGTTGACGGCGGACGACATCGCGAAGGCCGAGGTGCTGCGAACGGATCTCTATCACCGGATGCGTCAGTTCTTTGAGCGGTACGAGTTCTTCGTCCTGCCGACGGTCCAGGTGCCGCCGTTCGACGTCGAGCAGCCGTATCCGACAGAGGTGGCCGGAACGAAGATGGACACCTACATCGACTGGATGAAGTCCTGTTACTACATCTCAGTCGCGGCGAATCCGGCGATTTCGGTGCCGTGTGGGTACACCGCGGAGGGTCTGCCGATCGGCCTGCAAATCGTCGCGCGGCATCACGACGACTGGGGGCTGCTGCAGATCGCGCACGCGTTCGAGCAGGCGGCGAGAGTTCCATCGCCGGCGTCGCGTGTCCTGGAACCCGGAGTCAGATCTTGATTTTCTGCACGCGACGCCGGTCGGTGCAGAGAATCAAGATCTGACCCCCAGCCGCTCCTGATTCCCGCATCGCCGCGATCTCGGAATCACTGAACCCCGCTTCGCGCAAAACGACGTCGGTGTGCTCGCCGAGTTGTGGGGCGCGGCGGCGGACGTCGGGCGGCGTGTCGCTCATCTTGAGCGGCGATCCGAGCGTCCGCATGCGCCCGAGCGTCGGGTGATCGATTTCCACCACCATCTCGCGGCTGCGGACCTGGGCGTCGGCGAACACCTGCTCGTAGTTGTTGATCGGGCCGCACGGGATGTCGTTCGCCTCGAGCAGCGCGAGCCAGTGACTGCGTGGCTGCTGACAGGTGATGGCCTCGATGCGCCCCGCCAACGCGTCGCGGTTCCTGACGCGGCTCGCGTTGTCGGCGAATTCGGGCATCGTGATCCATTCCGGATGGCCCAGCACATCGCACAGCCGCCGGAAGAGACGTTCGTTGGCGCCGCCCAACGTGATGTAGCCGTCGGCGCAGCGAATCGCCTGATACGGCGCGTTCATCCGGTGCGCGGAGCCGAGCGCGACCGGAATGCCGGCGCCGGAAAAGTACTCGGTCGCCTCCCACACGGACAGCGCGACACCCGCGTCGACAAGTGAGGTGTCCACGTGCTGGCCTTTCCCGGTGCGGTGGCGCGCTTCGACGGCGGCCAGGATGCCGACGGTGGCGAAGAGGCCGGCGCCCAGGTCGGTGAGCGGCACGCCGGCCTTGACCGGCGGTCCGCCGGCGTTGCCGGTAATCGACATGATGCCGGCGACGCCCTGCGCGATGAGATCGAAGCCGCCCTTTTCGCGCGCCGGGCCGGTCTGGCCGTAGCCCGAAATCGACGCGTAGATCAGCCGCGGGTTGAGCGCCGACAGCGACGGGTAGTCCAGGCCGAGCGCGGCCATCACGCCCGGCCGGTAGTTCTCGATTAGGATGTCAGTCGACCGCGCGAGCCGTACGAACGCCTCGCGGCCGGCCGCCGTTTTCAGATTGAGCACGACGCTGCGCTTGCCGCGATTGACCGCGTTGAAGCTCGGGCTGTCGCCGGCGACGGCTCCCGGCATCTGGCGCGTCGAGTCGCCTGATGGTGGCTCGATCTTGATGACGTCGGCGCCGAGATCGGAGAGCAGCATCGCGCAGAACGGCCCCGCCATCACTTGGGTGACGTCGAGGACGCGCAGGTCAGACAGCGCAGAGCGCGGCATTGGGTAATTGGGTGATTGCGTAAGTGGGTAATTGATTGGTCGATTGAATTATGGCTCACACCGTGTTCGAAACCGACGGTCCGGTTGCCACGCTCACCTTCAACCGGCCCGAGGCGCGCAATGCGATGACGTGGGAGATGTACGAAGCGCTCGTCGCCGCCTGCGAGCGCGTCGATACTGACGGCGAGCTTCGCGTCCTCGTCCTGCGGGGTGCCGGCGGAAAGGCGTTTGTCGCCGGCACGGATATCTCGCAGTTTCAGAGTTTCAGCGACCGCGAGGACGGCATCAAATACGAAGAGCGGCTCGACCGCGTCCTCGACCGGCTGGAGCGGGTCAGCAAGCCGACGATCGCCCAGGTGCAGGGCGTCGCCGTCGGCGGCGGCTGC
Source organism: uncultured Acidobacteriota bacterium (assembly GCA_963792175.1). Classification (GTDB taxonomy): domain Bacteria; phylum Acidobacteriota; class Vicinamibacteria; order Vicinamibacterales; family CAVVIG01; genus CAWBVG01. The sequence continues at coordinate 118,506 of CAWBVG010000033.1, read as the reverse complement.
GCCATCGCGCTGACCTGCGATCTGCGCGTCGCCACGCCCGAATCCACGTTTGGCATTCCCATCGCCCGCACGCTCGGCAACTGTCTGTCAGCGGCCAGCTACAGCCGCCTCGTGGATTTGATGGGGCCGTCGCGCGTCAAGGACCTGATGTTCACGGGGCGCCTGATGGACGGCGCGGAGGCCCACCACGCCGGCCTGATCGCGCGCCTCGTGTCCGCGGACACGATCGACGGCGTCACGCGCGCCCTGGCTGTCGAAATCGCCGCGAACGCGCCGCTGACGCTGCGCGCGACGAAGGAACTGCTCCGACGCCTGGCCGCCCGGCGGCGGCTCTCGCCGGGAGAAGACGCCGACATCGTCGAGATGTGCTACACGAGCGACGATTTCCGCGAAGGCGTGACGGCGTTTCTGGCCAAGCGCAAACCGCAGTGGACGGGACGGTGAATCTGGTAATTGGGTAATTGGGAAATTGGGAAATTGGCTTGATCGATTGTGTGCAAGTGCACCCGCATCGGCACTGAATCTGCGTACCCGCCGGCATGAGTGACGTCTCTGATCAGCTGAAAAAGAGAACCATGCGATTTGCGTTGGATGCCAGCGCGCTCATTCGTGAGTTGCCACAGTTCGAGCCAGGGCCTACAGCGAAACGCCAGCTGGCGCGGTCTTCAACAGGGGTGGCGTTCAACTATCGCGCAACGTGCCGCGCTCGATCTCACACCGAGTTCACCTCCACCATGGGGTTGTCGCAGAGGAAGCCGACGAGAGTCAAGGCTGGCTCGAATTCGTTGAGGCCGCGGAACTGGTCAAATCCGCCGCTCTGACTCGCTTGATTCGCGAAGCGACCGAGCTTGCGGCCATCATGTCGGCCGCGTATGGGACGGCCCGCTACAACCAGAAGCAGAAAAGGAAGCGGAAGTCTTAGAAGGTGCGCACGCGAGCGATCTACCCGCGATGCCGTCAATTACCCAATTACTCAATTCCCCAATTACCCAATGCGGGAAGCGAGCGGTCGGTCCGTCTGCGGCTCGAACGGCCGCTCGGGATGCATCAGTGGCGCGAGAACCGTTCCGAGCAGGAGAAACCCGAGCGAGCCGGCAAATGGCAGTTGCCAGTTGCCGGTGCTGTCGATGATGTAGCCGAAGGCAATCGGGGACAGGATCGCGGCCAGCGCCGAACCGGTGTTCATCATGCCAGCCGCGGTTCCGGAGAACTTGCCGGCGATGTCCATCGGGATCGACCACATCGGGCCGATCACGAGCTCGGCGAAGAAGAACGCGGCGCCGAGCGACAGGATGATCAGCATCAGATCGTGCGTGAGGAAGACCGGCAGCAGGCAGACGAAGGAGCCGGTAAACCCGATCATCACCATGTTGCGCCGCGCCGATTGCAGGCTGCCCGTCCGGTGAAGGATGCGGTCGCTCACCTCGCCGCCCAGATAGTCGCCGACCACGCCGGCGAAGAAGACGGCGGACGTGAACAGCGCCGATTTCTTCAGGTCGTACTGGTACTCGTGCAGGAAGTACGACGGCAGCCACGTCAGATACAGCCACAGCGTCCAGCCGTAACAGAAGTAGACGATCGTGACCGGTATCATGCGTCGCGTCAGCGCTGCCCACGGAACGCGCGGTCGTGTCTTCTTCTCCGGCACGCCGCGATTCGGCAGCGCGTCGAGTTCGACGCGGGTAATCGCGGGGTGATCGCTCGGATTGTCGCGAAAGTACAGGAACCAGACGGCGACCCACACCAGGCTCACGCACCCCAGCATGATGAACGATCCGCGCCACGCGACCAGTGCAATCAGCCAGGCGACAATCGGCGGCGTCACGGCGTTGCCCAGCCGGGCAAAGGCGTGGGTAATGCCTTGCGCGAAGCCCCGGCGGCCGAGCGGCGTCCAGTTCTGCATCGCGCGCGTCGCGACCGGGAACGTGGCGCCTTCGCCAATCCCGACCAGGAGACGGCAGAAGAACAGCGACACCAGACCGCCGGAGAATCCGGTCAGGATGGTCGCCGCCGCCCAGATCAGGCCGCACTGGAACAGTGTGCGCCGCGGGCCGAAGCGATCTCCGACCCAGCCGCCGAAGATCTGAAAGAGCAGATAGGGATAACCGAACGCCGACTGCAGGAAGCCGAGCTGCGTGTTCGACAGCCCGAGCTCTTTCTGAATGTCGCGCGCGGCGGTCGAGATGTTGACTCGATCGACGTACGTGATCAGGTACATCGCGCACAGCAGACCGAGCACCACCGAACTCGCCGCCGGCGTCTTCAGGCGCATCGTCAAAGAGGCTATAGACTACATCAATGAACTATCGGGAACTGGCCGACACCGGCGTGTTCGTCTCCGAGCTGTGCCTGGGCACGATGACGTTCGGCGGCCGCGGCCAGATTTGGGAAGTGATCGGCGGCATCGACCAGCCGAGCGTCGACGCGCTCGTCAGCCGCGCGCTCGATGCCGGCATCAATTTCGTCGACACGGCGAACGTCTACGCGGCCGGCGAGTCCGAGACGATGCTCGGCAAGGCGCTCGGCAGCCGGCGTCACGAAGTCGTGCTCGCGACGAAGGTGCGCGGGCGCACCGGCCCCGGTCCGAATCAGGTGGGCCTGTCGCGGCTCCACATTCTGCAGGCGGTCGAGGACAGCCTGAAGCGGCTCGACACGGATTACATCGACCTGTATCAGATTCACCGTTTCGATTTGCTGACGAACATCGAGGACACGCTTCGGGCGCTCGACGACCTGGTGCATTCCGGCAAGGTGCGCTACATCGGTTGCTCCAACCTCGCCGCATGGCAGCTGATGAAGGCGCTGGCGATGTCGCGCGAACAGGGACTGGAACGGTTCAAGTGCACGCAGTCGTACTACTCGCTGGCCGGCCGCGATCTGGAGCGCGAGATGATTCCGCTGCTGAAGGACCAGGGGCTCGGTCTGCTGGTGTGGAGCCCGCTGGCCGGCGGCTTCCTGTCGGGCAAGTTCACGCGCGACAGCGGCGACGAGGCAGCCCGCCGGGCGAAGTTCGACTTTCCGCCGGTCAACAAGGAGAAAGGGTTCGACATCCTCGACGTCGCGAAGGAAATCGCGGATCGTCAGGGCGTCAGCGTCGCGCAGATTGCGTTGGCGTGGATTCTGGCAAACAGCGCCGTCACCAGCGTGATCATCGGCGCCAGAAAGCCGGCGCAGCTCGAGGACAATCTCAAGGCCATCGACGTCAGGTTGTCCGCGGAGGATATGAAGGCGCTGGACGAGGTGAGCAAGCTGACGACCGAATATCCGGCGTGGATGGACAACCTCGGAACCGATCGCCGTCCCGGCGAACGAAGATATTGACCTCGCCGCGCGGGTGTCCACGTTTTTCACGAAGACTCGAAGAGGACGAAGCGCAGAAGCGTAGTTTGTACAAGAAGACTTCGTGATCTTCGTATCTCTTCGTGGCTTCGTGATTAACCGTCTTCTCTCACTCCGATCAACAGCGATTTCAGCAGGATGGCCGGGTGGACGGCTTTCACGCCGGTGAAATGTTCCACCTGATGCCGGCACGATGTGCCCGCCGCGACCAGGACGGCGTCGGGTTTCATGGCCCGCGCGGCCGGCAGCAACCGCCGCTCTCCAATCTGGCGCGACACGTCGTAGTGCTCGCGCGCGTAGCCAAACGAACCGGCCATCCCGCAACAGCCCGCGTCGAGATCGACGACGGTGCACGACGGGATCCGGCCGAGCAACGCTCGCGCTGACGGGAGCAGACCCATCGCCTTCTGGTGACAGTGCCCGTGCAAGAGCACGGTGGATGGGCCCTGCCGCAGCGGGATCGACAACGCGCCGCCTGCCCATTCGCGCTCGAGATAGTCCTCGAACAGCACGCACGCGTCGGCGACCACCCGTGCCTTGCGTTGCGCTTCGCCGCGCAGGAGCGCCGGCGCGTCTTCGCGAACGGAAGAAAGGCAGCTGGGTTCCAGGAACAGGATGCGGCTTCCGGCGGCAGCCGCGTCGTACAGCTGGTCGGCGTTCGACTGAGCGAGCGAACGCGCCTCCTCGAGCAGGCCCTGAGAGATGAGCGGGCGGCCGCAGCAGACGTGCGGCACGAGCCGGGTGCCGGTCCCGGCGGCCGCGAGCACGTCGACAGCCGCCAGACCGATCTCGGGCTGGTTGTAGTTGGTAAACGTGTCGGTGAACAGGATCACCGCAGAGGCTCGGGGCCAGGGGCTCGCTGATCGTGGGGCTGGGGGCTGGGGGCTAGCCGATCGGGTCGGGGCTGGGGGCTAGGGGCTAGCTGTCTTGCTCGGTCGCGAAACTGCTGCAGGAACGTGCGGCGGGCCCACGTCGGGAGCGTGCGGCGGCGATCGATCCCGAACAGCTGTTCGTTGAGCCACCGGCCGGCGGCGCTGCGCGCGACGGCGTTCGCCAGCGGCGCGACGCGGCTCGCCCACGCCGACATCGTGTGGATGTGACCGATCGCGCGCGCCTTCAGCGGCGTGCCGTGACGGCGGTAGTAATCGGCGAGAAACTCGCTCTTGAATCGCGCGACGTCGACGCCGACCGGACATTCGGCCTTGCACGCGCGGCACTCGAGACAGAGATCGAGGACCTCGCGCACGCCTTCGTCGCCGAGCCCCGACTCGCCGAGCCGTCCGGCCATCGCCAGCCGCAGCACGTTCGCGCGGCCGCGGGTCGAGTGCTTTTCTTCCCGCGTCGCCATGAACGACGGGCACATCGTGCCGTCCAGCGTCTTCCGGCAGACGCCGAGCCCGCTGCACATCTCCACGGCGCGACCCATGCCGCCGTGCTCCGCGTAGTCGAAGAACGTCGCCGGATCGGGCGTCGCATAGCCGGCGCCGTAACGCAGATTCGACGTCAACGGCGGCGTGTCGACGATTTTTCCCGGATTGAAGACGCCGTCGGGGTCGAACGCGTGCTTCACGGCCCGGAACGCTTCGTACAGGACCGGCCCGAACATTTTCTGTGTGAAGGGACCGCGCACCAGGCCGTCGCCGTGCTCGCCCGACAGCGCGCCGCCGAACTCGAGGACGAGGTCGGCGATGTCGTTGGCGATCGACTCGAACCGTCTCACGCCTTCGTCGGTCTTCATGTTCACCACGGGCCGAACGTGGAGGCATCCGACCGACGCATGCGCATAGACGCCGGCGGACGTCTGGTGTCGTTTCACGACCTGCAGGAATCGCTCGATGTAGTCCCGGAGTTTTTCGGGGGCGACCGCGGTGTCCTCGACGAACGAGAGCGACTTGGCGTCGCCCTTCATCGCCATCGACAGTCCCAGCGCTGCCTCGCGGAAACTCCAGATGCGGGCCTGATCGGCGGCGGAAACCGCACGCCGCCATCGACAGCGATAGCCAAGCCGGGGCAGCTCGGCTTCGAGCGCATCGAGCCGAGGCACCAACTCCTCGGCAGTATCGCCGTAGAACTCCACGCACAACAACGCCCCGGCGTCGCCCTGCATGATGCTGCGGCGCAGCGCCTCCAGCGCCGGGCTCTCGCGCGCGTGATCGAGGATGAACCGGTCCATCACTTCGACCGCGGACGGACGATGGCGGACGATCGCGGGAGTGGCGCCGAGCGCGTCGAGCAGTTCGTCGAACTCGATCGTCAGGACCGCCTTGGCGCGCGGCAGCGGCACCAGATTGAGCTTCGCGGCGACGACCAGGCCCAGAGTCCCCTCCGAACCGACGATCAGCTTGGCGAGGTTGAACGGCTTGGAGCGGTCCACGAACTCGTCGAGGTTGTAACCGCCGACGCGCCGGAGCACCTTGGGAAAGCGGCGCTCCACTTCCGCCGCGCAGTCGCTCGCAATCTGCTGGACCGCGCGGTAGCTGCGGGCCTCGAGCGTCTCGCCGGCGCTCGCCGTCTCGAGCGCGGCGGCATCGAGCGGCCGAAAACGAGTCAGCGTGCCGTCGGCCAGCACGACGTCGAGCTCGAGCACGTGATCGATCGTCTTGCCGTACAGAATCGACCGCGCGCCGCTCGAGTTGTTGGAGATCATGCCGCCGATGGTGGCGCGGCTGGCGGTGGAGATATCCGGGGCGAACCGCAGCGCGTGCGGCCGCAGCTGCGCGTTCAGGTCGTCGAGCACGACGCCCGGCTCGACCCAGGCGGTGCGTTCCGCAACGCTGACGTCGAGCACCTTGTTGAAGTACTTGGAGGTGTCGAGCTGCAGCCCGGCGCCAATCGCCTGGCCGGCCTGTGACGTGCCGCCGCCGCGGGCGGTAATCGACACCCCATGGCGCGCGGCGATCTGGACCGTCCGAATCACGTCCTCGCGCGTGCGCGGGACGACCACGCCGAGCGGTTCAATCCGGTAGACGCTGGCGTCGGTGGAGTAGAGCGACCGCGACACGCGGTCGAATCGCACTTCTCCCGTGAGGTCGTGGTCGAGATCGCGCCGGAGAGCCTCGCTCAACGTGGGCGCAGGATAACGTAGGTCGGCAGGCCGACGGCGTCGAACTTCTGCATCACGCTCTTGGCCGGCTGCGCGTCGGGATCTTCAGCCTGAAACTTGATTTTGACGTAGCCGGCGAGCGCCGACTGCACCGAGGCGTTCTGCAGCGTCGTCTTGTCCATCGTGAGGCAGTTCTTGCACCACGTCGCCCACATGTCGATGAGCACCGGTTTCCCTTCGCGGGCCGCGGTGTCGAGGCCATCGGCGAGCGACGCATGCCAGCCGGCTTTCAGCTGCTCCTCGACGCTCGACTTGACGTCGGCGGCGTCGACCCAGCGATTCGACAGAATCGAATAGGCTTCGTAGCCGTAGTACGCGGCGGTCGCGAGAATCACGACGCCGAACCCCTGCTTGACGCGCACCATCCACATGCCTGGCTTGGGCAGCGCCGCGAGGCCGGCGCCGGCAATCGGCCAGGGAATGGCCATGCCGAGACCCAGGACGAACGGAAGGGCGAGCGCGATCTTCGTGCCGGTCGCGTAGAGATTGCTCGAGAAGAGCACCACCTGGATGACCACCGGCGCGACGCACGCGCCGGCCAGCAGCGCCGCCACCGCTCCCATGCTGAATGCGAGGATGAAGCTGCCGGTTCGCGCTTCGGGCCTGAAGCGGCTCGACAGGCTCGAGAAGTCGATCATGATCACGTCGAACATCGCCAGACCCAGCACGACGAACAGGATCGCGATGCCGGCGTTGAACCACGGCGAGGCGTTGATCGTGCCGAACGTGCCCGCCGTGAGGATGACGACGAGCCCCAGGACGCCGTAGACGACGGCCATCGCGCCGCCATAGACGGCGCCCAGCACGAACCCGCGCATCCGCGACGGAAAGCCTCGATCGAAGCCGACCTGCGAGCCCGCGCCGATGATGGCGAGGTTGATCGGAATCATCGGCAGCACGCACGGTGTCAGGTTGAGGGCCAGACCGCCGATGAGCACCAGCAGCACGATCATCAACGGCCCGCGGCCTTCGAACATCCCGCGCGGTTTGACGCCGGTCTCCGCGTCGTGAACGAATTTCAAGAAGTCGTCCGCGCCGAGATAGCCGCCGGCCGTACCGAGCACGGTAAACGCATCGAGCTTCGCGAGCCCGTCGGATGCTCCCGAACCTTCAGAACCTTTCGAACCCTCAGAACCCTTCGAACCTTCCGAGCCCCCCGAGCCTGGTTTTTCGCCCCGCCCGAACTTGATGCTCGCGAACGTGCTCGCCACCGCCGCGTCGGACGCCGGCGCCGCGGCCGATGCAGGCACGACGTGGATGCGCCATGTCACCGGCGCCGTCTGCGGTGGATAGCACAGGTTGGCATCGCAGGCCTGGTAGCGGAGCTTGGCCGGAACCTCGACGTCGCCTGATGCCGTCGGCGCAATCGACAGCTCGACGCCGATGGCGAATTCGTGCTCGAAGACCGCGAGCGGCTTCTCCTGGCCGGCTTGCGCGAGGTCCGTCGACGGCGGCCAGACAATTTCTTCGGCCGCGATGCCGGCCGGCGCTTCGATGGCCAGCTCGGTCGGGATGAGCAGCGGATCGCGCGGCTTGTTGGATTGAGTATGGAGACCTTCTGGCAGCGAGACCTTCAGCGCGACGCGCGCTCGTTCACCTGCTCGTGTCGCCGGCCTTTCGACTAGAGGAACGACTTCTGCGCGCGGCCGGCGGAGCTGCGCGCTCGCGTCGCGCGCACAGAGGACACAAAGGAAACAAAGGACACAGAGGAATACAGCGTCGCGCGCGCGCGCAGATGTGCTCTCCTCTGTGTCCTTTGTTCCCCTCTGTGTCCTTGTCGCCGCCCCCGTCATCATTTCACTTCTTTGAGCGCTATTGCCCCCGGGGGCAGCGGCAACGAGCTCGGATCCACCGCGCCTTTCACCGGCGGCAGATCCTGGAACATGAAATCCCACTTCCAGCGTTCCGACGGGTTCGATGCCTGCAGCCAGTGCCGGGCTTCGAGCGGTCGGTTGAACGACAGCGTCGTCAATCCCTCGAAGGCCTTCGTGCCGGGATGGCGGGCCGCGATGTCGGCGCGAACGTGGGCGGCGCCCGTGTAGTCGAAGTGGACGCCGAGCGCCGTGCCGAGGTTCACGAGAATCTGCCAGTCCTCCATCGCCTCGCCAGCCAGCGGAATGGCGCGGGCGGTGCTCTGCAAGCGGCCCTGCTCGTTGGTATAAGACGCTTCCTTCTCGACGTACGATGCGCCGGGCAGGACGAAGTCGGCGGCACGCGCCAGCGGCGTCAACAGCACGCCCTGCACGACGAGCAGCGGAAGCACGCCGCGCCGGCGCGCTTCCACGATCCAGCCCACGTCGCCCAGCGATCCGTCCGGTCCGGGATCGAACACGTAGAGCGCCGTCACCTGGCCAGCTTCGACGGCCGTGCGCAGGGACGAGATGTCCGCGCGCCCGGCTTCGGCGCCGACCGCGCCGGGCACCAGCCCGAACATGCGCGCGCCGTTGACATTCGGCGCGTCGACCGGCGGCACCTTGAACTTGGAGCCTTCGGGCTGCGGCTTCTCCGAATACCGCCACGTCACCGTGATGCCGCGCGGGCCCGACTCGCCGACGAGCTCGCTGGTGAGCCGATGGAAGAGGAACAGTTCTTCGTGCGACGCGTGCGCCGACACGAGAAAGCGAACCGCTTCAGGATTCTTGCGGCCGGCCGCCGCGAGCGCCTGCGCCAGGGCGGCCATCGCGTCGTGCCACGACGCCGGCTGCTGCAGGGCATCGCCGGTTCGCACCAGCGGCCTGCGGAGGCGCTCGTCGCCTTCGATCCAGTGGTACTCGAAGCGGCCGATGTCGCACATCCAGTAGCCGTTGACGTCCGGATTGAAACGCGGCGTGAACCGGATCAGCCGCGATCCCTTCGCCCACTCCGGCTTGGCCTTGATCCAGGCCGTGACGCTGCAGCCCTTCGCGCACTGCGTGCAGATGGTGTCGGCGGCCTGCGGGTTGTCCCACGGCCGAGACTTGAACCGGTAGTCGCGCGTGGTAATGGCGCCGACCGGACACACATCCATCAGGTTCCCGGAGAGCAGCGAGTGCACGCCTTCTTCCTGGAACGTCGCGATCTCGCTGCCGTAGCCGCGATCGATGATGTTGATCTGCGCGTCGGCGTCGACGTCGCGCATGAACCGCACGCAGCGCGTACAGAGAATGCAGCGGTTCCGGTTCAACATCAGCGTCGGACCGAAATCGACGTCGGCCTTGACGCCGTTGCCGTCGAATTCGCGCCGCGGGAATTCCATCCGGCTCTGATCGGGTCCGAACGTATAGGAAAAATCCTGGAGCGGACACTCGCCGCCCTTGTCGCACACCGGGCAGTCGAGCGGGTGATTGACCAGCAGGAACTCGAACACCCCCGCGCGCGCGGTGACCACCTCCGGCGTGCGCGTGCTCACGACCATCCCTTCGGTGCAGACCGTCGAACACGACGTCTGCAGCTTCGGCATCTTCTCGATCTTGACGATGCAGACGCGGCAGGAGCCGTCGATGCCGATACCGGGGTGGTAGCAGTAGTACGGCACGGTGATACCGGCCTCGATTGCGGCCTGCAGGACCGTCTTGCCCTTCTCGACGGTCACCGGCGCGCCGTCAATCGTCAATGTCACCGTTTCCATAAACATCAAGAATATAACGATCGAGCACTCAACCTTGACAACACCCGATGGGGTGCCTACATTCCGCCCTGCACCCCATGGAAGCCACACGGCCGCGGCCGAGTCTGTCCGGCGACTGGTTGACCGCTGCCGCCCTTCTGGCCGCCACGCTGCTGGTCGGGGTGCTGGTGGTCCGCGAGCTGCGGGGTGCCCCACGCGCCGTGGCCGGCGCCGCAGAGCCGTCGACCCCTGCCAATGTGGCCGTGCCGCCCGATGCCGTGTCGGTGCCGACGCTCCTGCTCGGCGCTGGCAATGAAATCCGCGTCGGTGATCCCCGCGCCGACGCGCTCGCGCGGATCGACGCGTCGGTGACCTTAGTCAGTCAGGCCGAGGAACAGGGGCCGCTCGGCATGCGCGAGGTTCGTGCCTATCAGCTGGCCGGCACGAAGTTCATCCTCGTGTTCGAGCCCTTCGAGCGCCGCGGCGCGCCCCGCGTCGCGGCTATCTATCTCCAATAGGTTCTAGGGTTCTAGGGTTCTAGGGTTCTAGAGTCCTAAGTTCACTTAGAACCCGAGACTCTAGATCCCTCAGTTCTTGACGATTTCCGCCATCGTCCCGTCATCCTTGCTGACGTCGATGCCACGGAGGACGCCGCCGAGCGGGACCCGCTTTTCGACCGTCCGATCGGTGACGGCCACCAGGACTTCGACCGGCTTGCGATCGGCGTACTGCAGCTCGATCGTCAGCGGCACGTCGAAGATCTCGCCGATCTGCTCGACCTGCAGGATGACGTCGGTGCCTTCGGTGCGATAACCGACCTTCAGTTTCGGCAGCGTCGACCCGTAGATCCAGCGCTCGAAGAAGCGCTCGAGCGACATCCCGGTTTCCGCCTCCATCGCGGCCCGCAGTTCCACCGTGCCGGCCTTGTGGAACCGCGACGCGCTGTAGAAGCGGCGCAGCCCACGGAAGAACGGCTCGTCGCCGACCAGGCGCCGCAGCATGTGGAGCACCGCCGCGCCCTTGTTGTACACCAGCGCGCGAAAGATGCGGCTTTGATCGCGGACGTGTCCGAGCCGGTATCCGAGGTAGACCGGACCTTGATCCGAGTTGTCCATGCCCCACTTGCGCAGCTGGCGCAGCACGGACGCGAAGACGTCGTCGCCCTTCTGCTTCTGCGCGTAGAGCGCCGCGAAGTATTGCGCGAAGCCCTCGCTGAGCCACTGCTCGTGGTAGTTGCGCCAGCCGATCGCCTGGCCCCACCACTGGTGCGCGAGCTCGTGGGCGAGGAAGAAGTCGGGAAAACTGCTGAACGCGGCGGGGTCGTTGCGCCAGACCAGCGGCGACGACGGAAGCGGCTGATTGAGCGCCGCGAAATAGCCGGGACTGTGTCCGCCAGGCAGGTCGCTTTCCACCAGCGCGATCGTGAACGCCGAATACGGCACGTCGCCGATGAGCGAGTGATAGAAGAGCGCGATGTCGGCCGCCCGGTCGCCAAGCTCCCGTCCGCGCTGCACCTGGCGCGGGTTCGCTTCGACCGACAGGTTCAGGCTGCTGTAAGAAGGGCCGACGAGCGGAACGCTTGCCGGATCGCCGTTCTCCCGTGGCGGAAACGCGACGGTGGCCGTCTCCGCGCGCGCGAACCGGCTGACGACGAAGGCCAGATAGCGAAGCGGCTGCGAGGCCCGGAACACGTAGAGCTTGCGGTTCGTCGCCGCCGGTGCGCTTTCGATCCGCGGCGCGCCCCGGGCGGTGTTGGCCACGATCGTCGGGAATCCGGGCTCCAGCTCGCCGCTGGCCACGCAATCGAGCGTCGTCGGGACCGATATGCGAATGATCGCCGTCGCGTAGTCGCTGACCGGCGCCTGTGGATACCAGTAGCTGCGATTGCTGTACAGAAAGCTCGGCTCGGCGGCGATCGACGGCATCTCTTCCTGGACGCGATTCTGCGTCAGCGCCAGCGTTTCGCGATCCGGCGTCTGCGGCTCGAGCCGGCCCGCGTAGGTGACGGTGAGGGTCACCTCGGCGTCCCGCTGCAGCGTCGTCGGCAGGTTGACGACGATCGTGTTCTGGTTCTTGACCCGCACGCCGAACAGGCGGCCGTGCTCGTAGCTGACGATCGACTGGACGACGAGCGATTCGGCGAGGCGCATCGTGATGCTGCCGAGCGCGAGGGCCCGCACTTTGAGGCGCAGGCGGACGCGGCCGTCGAGCCATTGCCGGTCCGGGGTGATGGCGACGTCGATGTCGTAATCGAGGATGTCGTAGTCGACGAGCTCGTCTTCGTTGTAAAAGCGCCCGCGGTTCGCGATCTTCCGCTGCGAGGGATAGATCGAGATGTTGTGGTGGCGCTTTCGATCGAAGACGGTGATGTCTTCGGCCTCGCTGGCGGATTTCGCGTAGGTCAGCGTATCGAACCGGCGCGTGTGGACCTCGGCGAGGAAGTCGCCTGAACCGGGCAGCAGCGACCACGGGTCGCGGCTCAGATCGCCGAGGTCGATCAGGAACGACTTCTGCGAGTCCTCCCGAAACACTTCCTCCGCGCGCCGGAATTCCTTCGGGTCCGCCACTTTGGGCTTCAGCTGCGTCGCGGCGAGCGCCGACTCGAAGTCGTAGGGATTGAGGCGGATGAATGCGACGTCGAAACGCGTCTCCAGGGTTTCGCTGCCCGCAAAGATCTTGACCTGCCCGCGTTCGGTGTCCGGCGTCGGGTGAAAACTCATCATGCCGCGTCCGACCAGCACCGCGGCGGTCGCGCCCTGGTCGATGTCGGCGACGTAGACGGAGCCCTCGGTGAGCGTGAGGTCGAGGTCCTCGGCGGCGACCCGCAAATCGCGCGCGGCAAACACCTTCGTCGGGTTGAGTGCGAGGCGATAGAGGTTCTCGACCGCCGACAGCCGCTCCTCGTCATCGATGGCCCATTCCTGGGCGCTGCCGCGTTCGCCGACGCGTTTGACGTCCAGCCGCCAGGTGGCGGCGCGCGCGCGAGGGCCGAACTCGGTGAGGACGTCGACCATCAGGCGGTAGCCGTTGCCGGCGAGCGTGCCGCGCAGCGGTTCGCGATCGCGCTCTTTCAAAACCGTGCGCGTCGCGCCCGGCAGCAGCTCCGAGCTGCAGAACTCGACCGCCCGCTCGCGGTTGGCGCCGGCCGTCAGCAGCGCGAGGTAGGCGGTGGCATCACCCGATTTCGTGACCTGCTCGATCCGCGCCAGCAGCGGCGCCACGGCGTCGCCCTCCTGTCCGTACGCGCGGGGGCACACGGCCACCACGAGCGCGAACACCACGACGAGGGGACGACAGGACATTCTCACAAGTCTTTGCCGGAACTCTTATTTTAGACACTTCGACGAGCGGTTCGGAGTCGAGCTATGCCGCGACGATCGCGAGACGCCGGAGCAGCAGGATGGTGAGATCGTCCGCCAGACGCGTATCGGCGCTGTGCTGTTCGACGGCGCGGACGATGGCCGACCCCATCGACGTGACGGGCTCGGTGCGGTTCGCCTTGAGCGCGTTCTCGAGACCTTCCTCGTCGAACGGCCGTCCGGCGGCGTTTTCGGCTTCGGTGACGCCGTCGCTGTAGATGGCCAGCACCTCATCCGGTTGAATCGTCAGCTGACCGGTCTTGTAAGTCGAGTGATCGAACATGCCGAGGGCGATGCCGCCTTCCGTCAGCCGCGTGCAGCTGCCGTCGGCGCGAATCAGCAGCGGTGGCGTGTGGCCGGCGCTGACGTAGGTCATGTCGCCGGTCAACGGTTCATAGACCGCGTAGAAGAGCGTGATGAACCTCGAGCCGGGTGCGTGCCGGCACACCTGGACGTTCAATCGGGTGATGAGCTCGGCCGGCTCCAGTTTCTCGTCGACGAGCGTTCGCAGCATCGCGAGCAGCAGCGCCATCAGGAGTGCCGCCGGGCTGCCTTTTCCGGCGACGTCGCCCACTGTCACGACAAGCCGGCCGTCCTCGAGCGGCAGGATGTCGTAGAAATCGCCGCCGACGGTATTGGCTGGCCGGCTGAGACCGAAGGTCTCGACGCCTGGCGCGCTGTAAAGGCCGGCCGGCAGCATCGCCTGTTGAATCTCGCGCGCGATCTCGAGGTCGTTCTTGAGCGACAGCCGGTCGGCGACTTCCAGCAGGACGAGCAGGTTCATCAGCGCGAACGCGAAGAGCAGCGACCACGTCCCCTCGCGGAAGAGCGGACCGGGCACGCCGACGCCGCCGACGAACGGCACCTGCGCGATCTCGACGAGACCAATGCCGCGGAACAGATTGAACAGTCCGATGAACGCCAGCAGCAGCGCCGCGCCGTACAACACGCGGCGCGCCGGCGACAGCTTCATCGTGAACGCCACGAACAGCACGCGCGTGTGGGCGATTGCGCGGCGGTGCCACGGCAGCGACTTGAGCGCTTCGGCGTCTACGCCCCGCGTGAAGAACTTGTACGCTTCGCGCGTGTCGCGCGTGAACAGGCGCTGCAGATCGTCGGCGGTCAGATCGCGGGTGTAGGTGTTGAAAAAGTCCTGGAGACGCGACCCGTGCGGAGGACGGCGGCTCAAAGAATGCTCAGCTCGCGGCCGACCTTCGCGAACACGTCGAGCGCGAACTGCAGCTCGTCGCGCGTGTGGGTGGCCGTGACGATGGTCCGGACGCGCGCCTTGTCGCGGGCGACGGTCGGAAACGCAATGCCCTGCGCGAAGACGCCTTCCTGAAACAGGCGGTCAGACAGCTTCATCGCCAGCGCGCCGTCGCCGACGATGACCGGGGTGATCGGGCTTTCGCTCAGGCCGGTGTTGAAGCCGAGCGTCTGCAGTCCGGATTTGAAGAACCGCGTGTTCTCCCACAGCCGCTCGATGATCTGCGGTTCCTGCTCCAGCACGTCCAGCGCCGCGATGCACGCGGCCGCGACGGCGGGCGGGTGGGATGTCGAGAACAGAAACGGGCGCGCGCGGTGATAGAGGAACTCGACGAGCGCGCGGCTGCCGGCGACGTAGCCGCCGAGCGCGCCGATCGCCTTTGACAGCGTGCCGACCTGGATATCCACCCGCCCGTGCATGCCGAAGTGATCGATGGTGCCGCGGCCGTTCCGCCCGAACACGCCGCTGGCGTGCGCGTCGTCCACCATCATGATGCAGCCGAATTCCTCGGCGATGTCGCACAGCGCCGGCAGCGCGCCGAGGTCGCCGTCCATGCTGAACACGCCGTCGGTGATGAGCAGCTTGCGCTGCGCCGCCGGCAACTCCGCGACGATACGCCGGGCGGCGGCGGCGTCCTTGTGCGGAAACACTTTGATCGCCGCGCGGCTGAGACGGCAGCCATCGATGATGCTGGCGTGATTGAGCTCGTCGGAGATGACGACATCGTCTTTGGATAAGACGGCAGCCACGGTGCCGGCGTTCGCGGCAAATCCGCTCTGAAACACGACGACGGCTTCCGTGTGCTTGAACAGGGCGAGCCGCCGCTCGAGCTCCATGTGAATGTCCATCGTGCCGGCAATCGACCGGACCGATCCCGAGCCGACACCAAGGCGGCGCGTGGCCTCCAGCGCGCGTTCCTTGAGCAGCGGATGCGTGGTCAGGCCCAGGTAGTTGTTCGACGACAGGTTGACGACCTGGCGGTGATCGAAGGTGGTTTGTGCCTTCTGCTCGCCTTCCAGCACGCGCAGGGTGCGATAGAGCCCCTGCTGCTTCAGCGCCTCCAGTTCAGTCGTCAGATAACCCAGCGGATCGGATCTCATGGAAGGGATCAGTATATGACTACACTACCGCGGCAACTCGACGACCACGTCCGCGCCGAATCTCGCGACCTCGCGGCCCCCGCGCTCCGTCATCCAGGCGGTCAGAGACGGCCCGTCGTCACGAACGAACAGCGCTTCGTGAACGACGACATGCGTTGCCGCGGAGTTGACCAGCGCCTGCCACGCGCGGTCGGGACGTGCCCTGACGTCCTGAAGACTCGTCTCGAGCAGCTGGTATTCCGACGGTTCGCCGCCGCTGTAGCCGTTGACCAGCGGCTTCCAGTGCAGCGTCGAATAGAACATGTAGCGGATGTCGAACGCCGGCTCGCCGAGCGGCAGCTCCAGGATCGCGGTGTTCGGGGGCAGGCTGGCGATGAAGCGATACACCGGCGGCGCGCCCGCGCCCGATTCGAGGATATCCGGCAGCGGTGCGAGATCGGCACGCGCGTACACCGTCGAGTTGCCGTTGATCGGGAAGGGCGCGGGCACGAACTCGATCACGATCAACGCCCCGGCCACGAGCGCGACGAGCCGGCGGCGCCGATCGTCGCCGATGGCGGCGACGCCAATCGCCACGAGTCCGGCGAGGCAGAAGGCGACGAGCATCGCGAACCGGCTCGGCACGCGGAGGGCGTCGAAGCCCGGGACGAATCGGTACAGCAGCGCGTACGGGGCGGATTCAAGGACCACGCGCCCCTTCGCCGTGATTCGCGTCCCCAACGAGAGGACGACAGCGGACGCGGCGAGGAGCGACAGGATGGCGGCGGGCTGCCGGAACCAGCGACGGGCTGCTGCCCGGATCGCGCGTGAGCCAACGAGCGCGATCGTCACCAGCGCCGCCGCGGCCAGCGCCGCCCGCCCGAGGCTCGTCACCTTGAGCAGCGGCAGCCGGATCGACCAGCCGAACACGAGTGTCGACAGCACGAGCGCGATCGCGATGGCCGTCGTGGTGAACCACCCGGCGAATCGCGCGTCACGCCAGGCACGAATGCACGCGAACACGGCGAGCGCGGCGATGGTCAGTCCCGGGAAGAGCGCGCTTTCGGGCTTCGGCCACGCGCGCAGACGTCCGCCCCACACGCGAAGGTTTGGCGCCGCCGTCAGGTACGAGTACACGTCGGCGGCAAACCGATCGACCTCGCGCGCCGCACGCGGGCTGAAGTCGCGGTTTCGCAGCGCCAGATACGGCAACATGAACGGCACGGTCATCGCCGCCACCGCGGCGCAGGCGACGGCGATCGTCGCGACGGTCCGGGTGTTCGACCAGAGGTGCCGCACCGTGAGCTCCCACGCGATGTACGCGACGACCGCCGGGCCGAAGAAGAAGATGTAGTACCCGGACGAAAGATTCTGCGCGACCCATGCGACGACCGCCCCGAAGAGCGGCGGCATCCTGCCGGTCGCCAGGTAGCGCCGAAATCCGAGCAGCACGAACGGCAGCCACGCGGACGACAGCACATGGAGGTGAGGCAGCGACGCGATCCGGTACGGCGCGAACGCGTACGCGAGCCCGGCCAGCATCGCGCTCTCCCAGCGTCCGGTCAGATCGCGGGTGAAGAGATACATCCCGAGGCCTGACAGCACGAACGTCGACAGGAACACAAGGTTGTAGCCGAGAATCGGATTGGCCGTGACGAGATAGACCGGCAGCGCCTGAAGCGCCTGGGGAAGAAAGTGCTCCGAGTAGGCGAGCGCGAGCGGGTGTGGATGAAAAATGTTCGCGTTCCACCACCCGGGCCCCAGGTGGGTGGCATCCCACGCCATCACCCACATCGTGAAGAGCGGATCGCCGAAGTCGCTCGGAACATCGTGCGCCAGCCCGCGCGCCAGCGGCCACGTCAGCGCCAGCGTGAGCACGAGGTAAACGAGGAACGCAAAGCTCGCCGAGCTCGCAGAGAAAACGAACACTCTGCGTGCTCCGCGTGCTCTGCGTTCGATATCGGCAGTATTCACCGGATGCGCTGAATCCGGACGTCCTCTTCGCTCGCGAACTCCGACACGATGACCGAGATGATCGCCGCGGTCGGAATAGCGAGGATCGCGCCGACCAGGCCCCATAGCGCGCCGCCGATCAGCAGCGCGATCATCACGATGACCGGACTGACGCCGACACGCCGTTCCATGATCTTGGGCACGAGCACGTTGGCTTCGAGCTGGTGCAGGACGAGGAAATACACGCCAACCAATCCCGCCAGCTGCGGCGACACGGTGATCGCGACACCAACCGCGGTGATGCCGCCGATGATCGGGCCGACGATCGGGATGGTTTCACCGATCGCTGCCACCAGCGCGATCACGTAGAAGTACGGCACGTCGAGCAGGTACAGACCGATGGCCGCGAAGATGCCCATGACGCCCGCGAGCAAGAGCTGCGCCCGCAGCCACGCGCTGACCTTGACGACCGCCTGACGCGACGCGGTCGCCACATCGGCGCGGCGGCCCGCCGGCACGAACCGCATCAGCGCGTCGAACATCGGTTGCGCTTCGAGCAGCAGATAGAAACTGAGAATCAGGATCGTGATGAGCCCGAAGACGCCGCCGATCAGACTCGAGATCGCGACCAGCACCGTCCCGACCGCGTTGCCACCGGTGCCGCTGGGCGCGCTCTGCACGGCCTCCTCGAGCGTCACGCGATGGACCATCAGCTTGTGCTTGATGAGAAAGGTCTGGAACGCGTTGAAGTAGCTCGGGATCTTCGCCCACAGCGCCGCCGCCTGCGCGACCAGCGGCGGGATGATCATCAGGCCGAGGACGACGAGGACGGCGACGATGGCGAGATAGATGACGAGAATGGCGAGCCAGCGGGGCACACCGCGCACGCGCTCCAGGACACCGACGATCGGCGAGAACCCCATCGCGATGAGCGCGCTGATGTAGATCAGCAGCAGCGCTTCACGCGCGGCCCACAGGATCGCAACCAGGATGGCCGTACCGCCGACGGTAGCGACGGTCTGCAGCAGTCGTCGCGTGAAATCGCGGTCCGTCATCATCGGCAGCGATCAGCCACCAGCCATTATGAGCTTCTCAGGTAGTCTTCCGTGAATCCCGCCATCAGATCGTAGATGTCTCGCAGCTCATCGAGCGGCGCCAGGAAGACGATGCGCAGGAATCCCTGGTCGGCGGGCAGACCGAAGCCGGAGCCATAGACGCAGAGGACCCCGGTCGCATGGAGCAGCGCCTTCACGTAATCCTCGTCAGTACGTCCGGGCGGCAGCGACACCCGCGGCATCGCGTAGAACGCGGCGGTCGGCGCCACGCACGAGACGCCAGGCATGGCGCGCAGCCGTTCCACCGTGAGCTGCGCGCGCGCCTCGAGGTCGCGCCGGAAGGACGGCTGGTGCGAGCGATCGCCGGTGAGCGCCGGCGCGATCGCATACTGCATCGGGACCGTGCTGCAAAGCCGCCCGTCCGCCAGTTTCTTCACGGCCGCCACGACCGCGTCCAGGCGCGGTGAACGCCCGATCGCCATCCAGCCCGTGCGCCAGCCGGGCGCCAGGTAAGCCTTCGACAAGCTCGAGAACGAGATAATCGCCGCGTCGGGGTCGAGCAGACCGTAAGGCGGGACAGGGCCGGAAAATCCGAGATCGCCGTACACTTCGTCCGCAAGCACCAACAGGCCGTGCGCGTCGGCGAAGTCGAGCAAGGCACGACGCGTCTCTAATGGATACACTGCACCGGTGGGATTGTTCGGGTCGATCACGACCAGTGCGCGGGTGGCGGACGTGACCAGACTCTTCAGGTGATCCAGGTCGGGCATCCAGCCGTTCGAGGCATCCAGCCGGTAGTACTTCGCCTGAGCGTCCAGCTTGGCCAGCACGGCGGTGTACAAGGGATAGGTCGGCATCGGCACGAGGACTTCGCCGCCGCTGTCGCACACCGCGCTCAGCGTCAGCTCGATCCCTTCCGACGTGCCCGCCGTGATGAAGACGCGATCGGCGGCGACCGGAAAGCCTGTGCGGGTGTATTCCGCCGCCACGGCCTCCCGGGCCGCCGGAATCCCCGCGGACGGGCCATACGTGTTGTGCCCGTCGCGCATCGCGCGCGTCACCGCCTCGACCAGATGTGCCGGCGTCTTGAACCCGAAGGCGACCGGATCGCCGATATTGAGATAGCGGACGCGCGTGCCTGCCGCCTCAACTTTCTGGGCCTCGGCGACGATATTCCGAATGGCGTAGGTGAAGCGGTGAACGCGCGCGGCCGTTGGTATCGCCGCCGCGGTCCTGGCGGTTGTCACGCGAGGATTCTACTCCGACCCGATACGGATGCCGTGTCGACGAGTAATTTCTACACGATTTTCTATACGGTGGCACTCCGCGTACCGACGCTAGATTCGATTAACTTCAACTGTATCAACACTTAATCACATGGCAGCAACTTTGGAAAGGAAACAGCCGATGATGCGGGGCAAGCTCATCAAGGTAGCGATTATTTTGGCGCTGGCAACCGGAATCAGGTGGGACGGAAAGGTGGCGGGGCAGACCCAGACGCCGCCGGCAATGGTCCCCTCCTTCAAGTCCAGCGTCGACATGGTACGGATCGCTGCCATCGTCCGCGACCGCAAGGGCCGCTTTGTCGCGGATCTCACGGCGCGTGATTTCGAAATCCTCGACGGGGGCCAGGCGCGAAACATCAAGGACTTCCGGCACGACCTGACGGGCGTCAGCGTCGCGATGCTGTTCGACGTCAGCGGGAGCATGGAAGGGCATTTGAAGTATGCGCGCGAGGCGGCCGAGCACGTCATGAGCTGGCTCGATCCCACGCGCGACGAGGCGGCGGTCTTCACGTTCGACACGCATCTGGACGAGGTCGCACCGTTCACGGTCGGCTTGAAAACGCTGCCAAACGGGCTGACGGGTAAAAAGCCCTTCGGCGAAACCTCGCTCCACGACGCCATCGCGCTGACCGCCAGGCGTGTTGGCGAGCGCGAGGGGCGCCGCCGTGCGGTCGTCGTCCTCACCGACGGCGCCGACACCGCCGAGTTATCTCAAGCCGGCAGAAGTGTCCGCCATTGCCAGCGGGATCGACGTCCCGGTCTACATCTTCGGCATCGTGCCGTCGATCGACAACCCGTCGGAAGAGACGGCGGTGCCGGCGGCCCAGCAATCAGCGCTTGTCGGGTCCCTGGCGGACCTCGCCGCCTGGACGGGCGGTCACGTCTTCGTCGCCAGCACGCCGGGACAGCGCAGCGTCGCGGCGCGCCAGATCATCGACGAGCTGCGGCATCAGTACCTCATCGCATTCGAATCGAGCGGGCAGCCGGGCTGGCATCCGCTCGTGGTCCGCGCGCGCAACAAGGACCTGACTGTTCGTGCCCGGAGTGGTTACATAGCGGGGCAATCAAGCCCGACGTTGCATTAGGAGGATCGACCATGTTCCGGAAACTGTTCGTCGCTGTTCCCCTTGTGGCTCTGGCGCTAGGTGGGTCCACCGCCTGCGCGACCAAGAAGTTCGTGCGAACCAGCGTTGGCGAAGTCAACGAGAAGGTTGACGCGCAGGGACGCTCGCTCGAGGAAACGCAGGAGCGCACGCGCAAGAACGAGGGCCGCATTTCTGAGGTCGACGCCAAGGCCGCCGCGGCCGATTCGAAGGCGCAGGCCGCCAACGACGCAGCGGCAGCGGCGCACTCGGCCGCCAACGACGCCAAGGCCGTCGGCACCGAAGCCAACACCAAGTTCGACGTGATGGACAAGGCCAACAAGCGCCTCGTCTACGAAGTGGTGTTGAGCGAGGATCAGGGCAACTTCAAGTTCGGCAAGACCGTGCTGCCCGATGAAGCGAAGCAGCGGCTCGACCAGATGGTCGCGCAGTTGAAGCAGGATCCGAAGGCCATCTACCTCGAGATCGAGGGTCACACGGACAACGTCGGCGACAAGATGATCAACGAGAAGATCGGTCTGGAGCGCGCCGAGGCGGTCAAGCGGTATCTCTACGAGCAGTACCAGATTCCGCTGCACAAGATGAACGTCATCAGCTACGGCGAAGAGAAGCCGGTTGCGCCGAACAAGACCAAGGCCGGCCGCGCCCAGAACCGCCGCGTCGTCATCAAAGTGCTCGCGTAACATCTGCCCCGCGCCCCGCGCGGCGGGCTGTCGGCCATCTGGGAGGCCGCAGCCCGCCGCGGGGTTCGCTCGCCTTCGGTTCGCTCGCCACATCCGGTTCGCTCAGCCGTTGCTCTTCGCTCTGTGTCCTCTGTTCTCCTTTGTGTCCTTGTCTCCTGCGGATGCTTTATCATCCCCTGCATGATCCGAATTGAACTATCGCTGCGCCTGCCGAACAGTCCGGGCGCGCTGGCCGGCGTGTGCCGCCTGCTGTCAGATGAGCGCGTGAACGTGCAGGCGATGGCGCTTGACGCCGGCGGTCAGCTGCGCATGGTCGTCGACAATCATGTGCACGGCGCGGCGGTCCTGCGCGAGCACCATCATCAGGTCACCGAGCGCGACGTGGTCGTGACGACGATCCCGAACGCACCCGGATCCCTGGCGCCGCTGCTGAAGCTCGTACGGGATGCCGACGTGAACGTCGAATACAGCTACGGCGGCGGCTCCGAAGGTTCTCATTCCGCCATGATCGTGCTGGGAGTCGAAGACGCGCAGCGCGCCGCCGCGGCCGCTGGTATCTGACCCTCGGATCATGCGCCTCTACGTCGAGCCGATGGACACGGTCGTGGTCGAAGTGGCGGCTGACGGCAAAGTCCGCTTCGAGCACGACGACGGCTGGTCGACCCCGACGCTTCAGGAGCGGCGCGCCATCATCTACGCCGCGCGGCAGGAACTGTCCGCGCTGACCGAGCTGCTCGACATTCTCGAGTCGTGAAGTTCTTCGCGTCGATGCTGCTGGTGTTCACGGCGCTGACCGCCGTGATGACCTATCCGCAGGCGCTCCACCTGCACGACGGGGTGCACGACGACGGCGATCCGCTGCTGAATACATGGACGCTGGCATGGGTGGCGCACCAGCTGCCGCGGGCGCCGGCGCGGCTGTTCGACGCCAACATCTTCTATCCCGAGCGCAAGACGCTGGCCTTCACCGAAACGCTGCTCCTGCCGGGTGTCGTGGCGGCGCCGCTGCACTGGGCGGGCGTCGCGCCGCTGCTGGTCCACAACCTGGTGTTGTTGTCCGGCTTCGTCGTGTCGGGTGCCGGTACCGCCCTGCTCGTACGGTCGCTGACGGGGAACGTCGCCGCCGCAATCCTCGCCGGCATCGTCTTCGCGTTCGTCCCCTATCGGATCGACCACCTCCCGCACCTCCAGCTGCAGCAGACGCAGTGTCTGCCGCTGGCGCTGTGGGCCTTTCACCGGCTGCTCGCGAGCGGGCGAATGGCGAACGGCGTCTGGTTCGGGCTGTTCGTCGCGGGGCAAGTCCTGTCGTGCATGTACTACGGTCTGTTCCTGGTGCCGTATCTCGGGATCGTCTGCGGCACGATGCTGATCGCCGACCGGACGATGGTGCAGCGGCGGCTGGTGGCGCTGGCGGCCGGCGGCCTGGTCGCGATCGTCGCGGTGCTTCCGCTCGCCAGAGCGTACCTGTCGGCAGGGCAGATCGTGGGCGAGCGCGGCCGCGCCGAGGTCACCGACGGCAGCGCACACATCCGCAATTACCTGGCGCCGCCGGAGCAGAATCTTCTCTACGGCGACCTGTTTCAACGGTTCAGGGACAACGAGCGGCGGCTGTTTCCCGGGATTCGTCGCGATCGCCCTCGCCTGCGCCGCTTTCTGGCCACGAAAACACGAAAACACGAAACCTGCCAAAGGGGCTTTCGTGCTTTCGTGGTTTCGTGGCGATCCGCGCGGGGCGTACTTGCTCGGCCTTCTGCTCGCCTTCGACATCTCCCTGGGCTTCAACGGCTTCTCGTATCCGCTTCTCTACGATTACATCCGTCCATTTCGCGGGCTGCGGATACCGGCGCGCATGGGCATCCTGGTGGCCTTCTCACTCGCCGTGCTGGCCGGCTACGGCGTGGCGCGGCTGACCGACGCGATCCGGTCGCGGTCCGCGCGGCGCGCGCTGGTTGTCTTCCTGGGATTCGCGCTGCTGGCCGAGTACGCGTCAAAGCCGCTCACCCTGCAGATCATTCCCACCGGTCCATCAGAAGCCTACGCCGACGTGGCCAAGGATCTTGGCGACAGTCCGACCGCGACGATCTTCGAATACCCCCCGTCGTTGCTCCACGATCCGACCTACATGTATTACTCGACATTTCACTGGCAGAACCTGGTGAACGGGTATGCCGGATTTTTTCCGCAGTGGTACGGCCGCCTGACCCTGGCGATGGAGCGGTTTCCGGACGACGGATCGGTGGCAACGGTGAAGACGCACGGCGCGAGATACATTCTCGTGCACGGCGAGCGTCTCATCGGTAACCGTTACAGACGGCTGACCTACGAGCTCGACGCCTGGCCTGGCCTCACGCTCGTGTCGCGGCGCCCCTCCGAGCGTGAGGGACAGCACGGCGAGATCAGCGTCTATCGCGTGTCGTACACGCAGTAAACGGCGCCGCGTTCCGCCCGTCGGCCGCGTTCCGCCCGTCGTTTTGGCGGTATCATTCCCCCCATGACAGTCAGCCGCAGAGAATTCCTGAAGGGTGCGGGCGTGACCGGCCTCGCCTCGGCGGTCACCGCGGCCGGAGTGGCCGAAACCGAAGCGCAGACCGGCCCACGTGTCCTCGGCCCGGGCGACGTGCCGGTTTCGCTGATGGTGAACGGCAAACGCCTGGAGCTGAAAATCGAGCCGCGTGTCACGCTGCTCGACGCGATCCGCAACCGGGCGGACCTCACCGGCAACAAGCGCGTGTGCGATCGCGGCAGCTGCGGGGCCTGCACGATGATCGTCGACGGGCGCACGGTCTACTCGTGCTCGACGCTCGCCATCGAAGTGCAGGGGAAGCAGATTCGAACCGTGGACGGCCTTGCCAACGGCGCGACGCTGCACCCGGTGCAACAGGCGTTCTGCGACGCGGACGCGTTGATGTGCGGCTTCTGCACCCCGGGGTTCGTCGTCGCGACCGTGGCGCTGCTCGAGAAGCATCCGAACGCGACACCCGAGCAGATGCGCAAAGGCCTCGACGGCAACATCTGCCGCTGCGGCACGTTCGTCCGAATCCTGGAAGCCGCCAACGCGGCGAAGGCGAAGGGGGTGGCCCGTGGCTGACCAGCAGGTGGGAGGCCGGGGAGGCCAGGGCGGAGCGGCCCCAGCCGCGGCGGCGCCGAAGTACGCCTGGCCCGCGAAGCCGGTGTTGCTCAGCACGGCGGTCAAGCGGCTCGACGGCCCGGAGAAGGTGACCGGCCGCGCCCGCTACAGCTACGACATCAATCGTCCCGGCATGATCTACGGCCGGATCGTCCGTTCGCCGTATCCGCATGCGCGCGTCGTGTCGGTCGATCTCTCCGCGGCAGAGAAGGCGCCGGGCGTCAAGGCTGCGCTCGCGTGGAAGGAGCCGGGCGCGCAGGTCATGTACCAGGGCGATCCCGTCGCGGGCGTCGCCGCGGACACGGAGGAGCGTGCGCGGGACGCGGCGCGTTTGATCCGCGTGCAGTACGAGCAGCTGCCGCATCTGAACAGCGTCGAACAGGCGATGGCCGCCGACGCGCCCGCCGTGTTCCCCGGCGGCAATGTGCGCGAGGGCTCGAAGGAAGAAACCGGCGCGCTGGATGACGGCTTCGCGAAGGCCGCACACGTGGTCGAGGCGACCTATTCCACTCATGTGATCACGCACGTGTGCCTCGAAACGCACGGCTGCGTGTGCGAGTGGGACGGCGACAAGCTGACGGCGTGGATCTCGACGCAGGCCGTGATTCAGTCGGCGCAGCAGTTCGCGCAGGGACTCAAGATCCCGCAGTCGAACGTCCACTGCATCACGCAGTACATGGGCGGCGGATTCGGCAGCAAGTTCGGTCCCGACGCACAGGGACTGATCTGCGCGAAGCTCGCGCAGCAGGCGAAGGCGCCGGTCAAGCTGATGCTCGATCGCAAGGAAGAGCATTTGGACACCGGCAACCGGCCGTCGGCCACCGCGCACATTCGCGCCGGCGTCACCGCGGACGGCGTGCTGACCGCCTTCGACGGTCAGAGCTGGGGCACCGGCGGCGCCGGCCAGCCGGCCGGGTTCCCGCTGCCGTACATCTACAACTTCCCGAACCGCAAGCGCACCCACAAGGACGTCTACATCAACGCGGGCCCGCAGCGCGCGATGCGCGCGCCCGGACATCCGCAGGGCTGCTTCCTGACGGAAATCCTGATGGACGAGCTCGCGGACCGCGTGAAGATGGATCCGGTCGCGTTCCGCGTGAAGAACCTGCCCCCGCGCGGGCCGAACGCCATGTGGGCCGACTACTTCGCGTCGGGTGCGAAGCAGTTTGGATGGGACAAACGTCATCCAACCGGCGATCAGACGCCGGGACCGATCAAGACCGGCATGGGCGTGTCGGCGCATCGCTGGGGCGGCGCCGGCGGCGGCTCCCAGGCACGCGTCGACATCCTGTCGGACGGCAGCGTGGTCGTGAAATGCGGCACTCAGGACATCGGCACCGGCACGCGCACGATTGTCGCGATGGTCGCGGCCGAAACGTTCGGACTGCCGGTCAGCGCGGTGAAAGCAGAGATTGGCGATTCGCTGCTGCCGTTCAGCGGCGGGTCGGGCGGCAGCACGACGGCGGCGTCGGTGACGCCGGCGATTCGCGTCACCTCGGTCGACGCGCTCGAAGCGTTGTTCGCGAAGGTAGCGCCGTCGCTCGGCGTGGAGCCCACCGAGCTGGTCGCCGAGGGCGGTCGAATCCACGTGAAGGGAAACACGTCCAAGGGACTGGCGTGGAAGGACGCGTGCAAGTTGATCGGCACCGAGCCGATTTCCGTGAACGGCCGGTGGCAGCAGGGTCTGTCGGGCAGCGGCACCAGCGGCGTGCAGTTCGCGGAGGCGACCGTCGATGTTGAAACCGGCATCGTCAAGGTGACGCGGATTCTCGCGATTCAGGACTGCGGGTTGGTCGTCGACAAGCTCACGGCCGAGCACCAGGCGCTCGGCGGCGTGATCGCGGCGATCAACTTCGCGCTGTTCGAGGATCGGCTGCTCGATCGGGTCACCGGTCAGATGGTGAACCCGAACATGGAGTGGTACCTCCTCGCCGGCATGTCCGACGTGCCGAAGATCGACATCGTGCTGAACAACATGCCGGAGCGCGGCGTCATCGGCATCGGCGAGCCGCCGACCGTCTCCACGGCGTCGGCGATTGCGAACGCCGTGCGCAATGCAACCGGCGCGACCATTCGCAGCCTGCCGCTGCATCCGCACAAGGTGCTCGCAGCGCTCGAGCAGCAGAAGGCGGGAGGGACGAACTGACATGAAAGCCTTTGCCTACGTGAACCCCGCGAACGAGAAAGAAGCGGTCGCCGCGCTCAAGGTCGACGGCATCGCGCTGCCGATTGCCGGCGGCCAGGACCTGCTCGCGCGGATGAAGGACTACATCGATTCGCCGGACCGTCTCGTCAACGTCAAAGGGCTCGATGCGACGGTGGCGTCGACGCCGGACGGTGGGCTGCGCATCGGCTCGGCGGTCAGGATCGTGGACCTCGCGGAGCACGCGCAGGTGACGAGACTGTACCCGGCGGTGGTGCGCGCGGCGGGCGAAGTGGGCACGCCCCAGATTCGGAACCAGGGCACGGTCGGCGGCAACATCAATCAGCGGCCGCGTTGCTGGTACTTCCGGAACGAAGAGTTCGTCTGCTACAAGAAGGGCGGCTCGCGCTGCTTTGCGGTCAACGGCGAAAATCAGTACCACGCGATCTTCGGCAACGACGGACCGAGCCACATCGTCCACCCGTCGAGCCTCGCGGTGCCCTTCGTCGCCTACGGCGCGAAGTTCCGCGTCCTCGGACCGAAAGGCGAGCGCGAGGTGGCGGCGGCCGAGTACTTCACCATGCCGACGATGGCAAACGTGCTGAAGGAGAACGTGCTGGAAGACGAGGACTTGCTGACGCACGTCATCCTCCCGCCTCCGGGCACGGTGAAAACCGGTCACTACGAAGTGCGCTACAAGCAGTCGCACGATTGGCCGCTGGCGTTCACCACCGTGGTGCTGACGATGAACGGCAACACCATCGCGTCGGCGCGCGTCGTGCTGGGCGCCGTGGCGCCGGTGCCGTGGCGATCGCGTCCGGCGGAAGAGGCGCTGGCGGGCAAGCCGCTGAACGAGCAGACCGCCGCGCTTGCGGGCGAGGCGGCCGTCAGCGATGCGAAGCCGATGAGCGGGAACGCTTACAAAGTGCAGATCGCGAAAACCGCGGTCAAGCGCGCCATCATGCAGGCGGCGGGACTGAAGACCGTGTGAATCTGAAGTAATCGGGTAATTGGGTAATCGGGGAATTGCATTGGCCCAATTACTCAATTCCCCAATTACTCAATTACCCAATGAACGGATTCCCGATATGGATCATCTGACTTCGCCAAAACTCACACCGGCGTGCACTGCCTGAACCTGCGGCACAAAGGGATGTTCGTCACGTCAGGGCCGGATCCCGACGAGTTCACCTTCTACGACAAGTACGACGGCACCGCGTATTGGTGTGTCGAGACCCAGCGCGCGTTCGGACCCGACGGCCATCCCGTCAGGCCCGACTGCTGTTCAGGCGAGCGCGACTGCTGTAAACACTAGCACACGCTTTTCACGAAGGCATCGAGATCGAGTTACGATTAGAACGTCGTGGCTTCGTGACCAGAACCGTTCGTCACGAAACCCCCGCCAGTTTGAAGATCACCGTCGCTATCGCCGCGTAATCGAGATCCCCTCCGCCTGACGCCACGAGCGCATTCACCAGCTGCGTGACGTTCGCGGTGCCCGGCACGGCGACGCCGTTTGCGCTCGCCGCTTCGTTAGCCAGCCGCAGGTCCTTCTGATAGAGCTTCGTGCGGAAGCCGGGTTTGTAGTTGCCGGTGAGCATCCGCTCGCCGTGAACTTCGAGCACCCGGCTCGCCGCGAAGCCGCCGAGCAGCGCCTGCCGCACCTTCCCGGCGTCGACGCCGGCTTTCTTCGCGAGGGCGATCGCTTCGCTGACACCCGAGAGCGCGCCGCCGATCGCGACCTGGTTGCAGACCTTGCAGACCTGGCCGGCGCCGGACTTGCCGATGTGGATGATCTTTTCGGCGTTGCCCATCTTTTCGAGGATCGGCTTCGCGCGCGCGAACGCCGCCTCCTCGCCGCCGACCATGATCGAGAGGGCGGCGTTGATGGCGCCGATCTCGCCGCCGCTGACCGGCGCGTCGAGCATCGAGGCGCCCTTCTCGGCGACCGCCTTCGCGAGCCGCTCGGTCGCGACAGGCGAAATGCTGCTCATGTCGATGACGATCGCGCCTTTCTGGATCGCGGAGAGCACGCCGTCGGGGCCGGTGAGGACGCGCTCGACGTCTGGTGTGTCCGGCAGCATCGTGATCACCACGGTGGCCGCCCGGGCGACCTCGGCGGGCGAGGCCGCCGCCGTGGCGCCGGCCGCCACGAGCTCGTCGACGGGCCCGCGGCTGCGGTTGTGAACGACGAGGCGATAGCCGCCCTTCAACAGGTGTCCGGCCATGGGTTTACCCATGACTCCAAGTCCAATGAATCCAATCGTTTCTGCCACGGCGATTCCCTTTCCCGCCTCCGCGCTTCGCGCAACGGCGAGGCAGGCTCAGAGCCTGTCCCGCCGAAGCTCGCCCGGCATGGGTGAGCGAAGGCGGACGTATAATCTCTCATATGAAGCGAATGATTCTCGCGTCGGCGCTGCTCGGTCTGGCGGTCGCTCCGCTGGCGGCCGGCGGTAAGGGCTCGGTCACGGGCTCGTATGTCGAAGCGCGGACCGCCGAAGTGTTTACCGGCGGCTGCATCATGAACAGCGAAGCAGAAACCGTCGGCAAGCAGGCGGTGCTGGCCTGGAAGGTCGACCACGGCAGCTTCAACGGCATTGCGATTGACGGTCTGTCGGTGGTCGCCGCGGTGTCGGGCGATCGGAACCTGGGCATGACCGAACTGGGCGGCGCCAAGCCGGCCGTGCGCTCGGCCATGTTCGTCGACGAGCGCGCCAACCCGGCGCAGCGGCTGGCCCTCGTGGCGATGGCCAACGAATTGTCGAACGGTCTGGTCGGCACGATCGTCCAGGTGGCGCCGACGCCGATTCAGTTCACCGACCGCGGCGGCGAGATTCAGGTGTCCGCCGGTCCGGCGTCGCTCGACGTCAGCAAGCACCTCGTCCACGATCCGACCTGCGGCGCGATGCAGTGGTTCCATCCGTTCGCGACGATCGACGACGCGGCGATGGGTGTGACCGCGCAGCACGTCTTCACCGGCGCGGCGCTCGGCACGAAGTGGAGCGACCCGAACAAGCGGTCGGCCTTCTTCGGCACGTTCTCGTACTGACGCCGAGTCGGGTAGGCCAGGTCGGTCGGGTAGGTCAGGTAGGAACCGCTGGCCCACTCGACCAACCCACCTGACCCACCTGACCCACTCGACCCACGCGACCACTCCTTCACCGTGGATCCTCACTAACAAAGCGGCGCTCATCACCGGCGGCAAGCGCATCGGTGTCGTGGTCGGCCGCGAGCTGGCCGCCCGCGGCGTCGACGTCGCCTTCAGCTACGCGCGCTCGAAGGCCGAAGCCGAGCAGGCGGCGGCGATCGTCGACGGCGGCCGGCCGCCGATCCGCGGTGCTGCAGGCCGACCTCTCTCAACCGCCGGCCTGCGCCGCGCTGGTCGACGCCGCGGCCGCCGCGCTGGGGCGCCTCGACATCCTCATCAACATGGCATCGGTCTACGTGAAGCATCCCTTCGAAGCGCTGACGGCCGCCGATTGGAACGCGGCGCTCGACGTCGATTTGCGCGCCGCCTTTCTCTGCGCGCACGCGGCCGTGCCGCACATGCGCCGGCAGGGCGGCGGCCGCATCGTGAACTTCAGCGACTGGATCGCGAAAAGCGGACGACCGCGCTACGAGGGCTATCTGCCGTACTACGTGGCGAAGGCCGGAGCGATCGCGCTGACCGAAGCGCTCGCGCTGGAGCTCGCGCCGCACGATATCCTGGTCAACGCGATCGCGCCCGGACCCATCCTGGCGCCTCCCGGTACCGGCGACGATGACATGCGCGCGGTCGAACAGGCGACGCCGCTCGGGCGGTGGGGCGGAGAGATCGAGATCTGGAAAGGCGTCCTCGCGCTGCTCGAAAGCGATTTCATCACCGGCGAGACAATCCGCATCGATGGCGGACGCCACGTGAAATAATCCGGCCGCGTGCTCATCGCCATTCTTTTCGCGCTCGGCGGACTGGCGGGCGCCAGTCTGCTCGCCCTGCTGCAGGTGCGCGCCCGCGTCAAAGAGACGACCGCGCTGGCCGCCGTGACGTCACGCATCGGCGTCGTCATGGCGGAGGGGCTCGGCGCTCCTGCCACGCTGCCGGACGCCGTCAGCCTGATCGTGCCGGACGCCGCGGACTGGGCGCTCATTCACATGCTCGCCGACCACGGCGGTGTGTCGCGCGCGGTGGCGCATCGCGACCCGGCGATCCAGGCGGATATCGAGCGCGTCCACGCGCGGATCGCGTTCAATCAGGACATGCCATACGGCCCCGCCCAGGTGATGCGAACCGGCGAGTCGTCGTTCAACCCGCGCGTGCGCCCGGAGGTCGTCAGCACCATCTCGCGCACGTATCCGGAGTACGCGGAGATCCTCCAGCGAATCGGCCTCGGGTCGCAGATCACGGTCCCGCTGCGGGCGCGCAAGACGACGGTCGGCGCGTTGACGCTGGGGCGGGCGGCCAGACGGCCGTACACCGAGGCGCATCTGAGCTGGGCCGAGGATCTTGGCCATCGGATCGGCCTCGCCGTCGAGAACGCCCGCCTCTACAACGAGGCGCGACAGTTGTTCGAGCAGACGCTCAGCGCGAACTATGTCAGCACGCCAGGCGGTCAGATTCTCGCGTGCAACCAGTCGTTCGCCGAGCTGCTCGGGTTCGACTCGGCCGAGCATCTGGTCAAGCATCCGGCGCCGGCGTTCTATCCCAATCCTGACGAACGGGAGCGCGCGGTGGCGACGCTGCGAACGGACCGCCGCCTGGTGGGCTACGAGAGCACCGTCCGGCGGGTGGACGGGACGCTGCTGTCGATCTCGGAGAATGCCGTCGGCACGTTCGACGATCACGGAGAGCTGGTCCGCATCACCGGCTTCGTGCTGGACCGCAGCAACGTGAAGAACCTGGAGGAACAGCTGCGGCAATCGCAGCGCCTCGAGGCCGTCGGTCGGCTCGCGGGCGGCATCGCCCACGATTTCAACAACCTGCTGACGGTCATCATCGGCTGCGCGGATCTGCTGCGCGAGACGCGGTCGCCGGCGGTCGTCGACGGACACGATGCGCTCGACGAGCTGTCAAAGGCGGCGAAGCGCGCCGCGACGCTGACGCAACAGCTGCTGGCGTTCGGACGGCGGCAGGTGCTGCAGCCGCGGGTCCTCGATCTGAACGAGGCGCTTCGAAACATCCACACGATGCTGCGGCGGCTGGTCCGCGAGAACATCGTCATCATCCTCAATCTGGATCCCGCAATCGATCGCGTGCGCGTGGACCCGGGACAGCTCGATCAGGTGATCATGAACCTGGTCATGAACAGCGGCGACGCGATGCCGAAGGGCGGCACGATCGCGGTGTCGACGGCGAACCAGGTGCTCACCGACGCGCACACCAAAGTCCATCCGTATGTCCGCCCCGGACGATTCGTGTCGCTCGAAGTCGTGGATACGGGCACGGGAATGGACGCGGCGACGGTGGCGCGGGCGTTCGAGCCGTTCTTCACGACGAAGCCGCAGGGCAAGGGCACGGGACTTGGCCTGTCGACCGTTTATGGGATCGTGAAGCAGAGCGGCGGCTACGTGTGGGTGAACAGCGAGCCGGGTCGAGGAACGCGCGTCAGTGTCTGTCTGACGGAGCGGAGTCGGAGTCGGAGTCGGTAGTCGAGTCAGTAGTCGAGAGTCGGTCGGTAGTCGGTAGTCGGTCGGTAGTCGTAGTCGACTAGCGACTCTCGACCGACTACTGCCTCTCGACTCGACTCCTGACTTCGACTCGACTCTCGACGATCTCCGTCCCGAACAGCTGTGTCATCGACGCCAGCGCGCCGGCCAACTCCGTTCCGGTCGCGTGCGAAGCAGAAGCGGATGTAGCCTTCGCCGGCCGGGCCAAAGTCCACGCCAGGCACGCAGCCGATCCGCCCGTTCTTGATCAGGTGCTCCACCATCCCCCAGGACAGCGACCCTTGCCGCGTTCGCTCGGAGCCGGATTGATTTGCAGAAACGCGTAGAACGCACCGGCCGGCGGCTGGCCGCTGAAGACATCGGCCGCAACTTCGCGATGCCGCGATAGAAGAGATCGCGCCTCGCGCGCAGCTCGTCGCGGAACGTGGCGATGCAGTCTTGCGGCCCTTCGAGCGCGCCGATGCCGCCGAACTGGACGACCGACGCGACGTTGCTGGCGGTATAGAACAACAGCTTCTTCGCGCGATCCCGGATCACGGCGTCGCGAATGGCCACATAGCCGAGACGCAGGCCGGTCATCGCGTACGACTTGCTGAAGGTGTAGAGCGGAATCGTGCGCTCGTACATGCCCGGCAGCGACGCGATGCTCACGTGCTCGCCGTCGAACACCACATCCTCGTAGGCTTCGTCGGAGATCACCCACAGGTTCCGCTCGCGCGCCATCTCGGCGATCCGCTCGAGATCCGCTCGCGTGAGCACGCCGCCGGTCGGGTTCTGCGGTGAATTGAGATAGATCACCCGCGTCCGGTCCGTGATCTTCGAGGCCAGCTCGTCGAGGTCGTAGCGCCAGCCGGCGGCTTCGTGAAGCGGGCAGCCAACCGGAACGCCGCGCGCCGCCAGGATGTTGCCGGCGGCCGGCGGCCACTCGGGATCCGGAATGATCACCTCGTCGCCCGGTTCGAGAAGCGCCCGGCAGATCAAGTACAGGCCGTGGATCCCGCCGTGCGTCACGAGCACGTCTTCCGTGTCCTCGACCGGAATGCGGTTCTTCTCACGCAGTTTCGCGGCGATGAGCTCCCGCAGTCTGGGCACGCCGGCCGTCTGCAGGTAGTGGGTCTGGTTGTCAGCAATCGCCTGAACCATCGCCTTCTTGACGCTGTCAGGGGAATCGAAGCTCACGTCGCCCTGATCGAGGCGAAACGGGTTGGGAACCGAATACATCATGTCGCGGATGCGGATGATGCCGGACAGAGGAACGGCGTCGAGATACGCGGCCATAAACCCAGCCTAGCACGCTCAACCGGAGGCGACGGAGGGAACGGTAACGGAGGCTACGGAGAGAACGGGATCACCACAGAGAAACGGAGCAACGGAGACTGAACGGAGGGCTACAGGCCGCACGATTGAGCGCGACCGGGCCCGCGAAGCGGGCGTCGAAGCAGAACGAACCGCGCAATCACAAACCCGTTCCTCCCGTTAGGTTTGTGATTGCGCGGTTCGTTTGCTTCGGGCTGGGCCGGCTGCGCCGGCCCCCGGTCGCGCTGAACGCGGCAGACCGCCCGACGTCCCCGTTGAACCTCCGTTACTCCGTTGCTCTGTGGTTATGCCGTTCGCTCTGTCCCCTCCGTTCCCTCAGTGCCGGTACGCGAAGTAGTCGGCCACTTCCTTCGCGACCAGACCGATGGCGTTCTCCAGCGCCTCGCCCGATCCGAAGTGATTGCCGGTGAAAACGCTGATGACGATCGTCCGGCCGGGCGCTTCGAGCATCCCGACGTCGTCTCCCACGTAAGGCAGGAAGTCGCCGGTCTTGTGCGGGATCGTGTACCCGCTGACGTAACGGGGGATGCGTGTCCGATACAGCTGTCCGCGCATGATGCGAAGCATGAGATCGGACGCGTTCTTGTCTACCAGCGTGCCGCGCTCCATCATCTCGAGCAACTGCCCCATCTCGCGCGGCGTCGTCAGCCCGAAGGGGTACTTGCCCTCCCGGTAGAACTGTTCCGCGGTCGGCGCCGAGCGAAGGGAAGGAAACCAGCGGGACGGCACGTTCATCGCCCGCGTGTGCTTCAAACCGAGTGCGTCCATGCGCCGGTTGACCGCTTCGGGACCGCCGACCATCCGATACAGCACCTCCGTCGCCGTGTTGTCCGACACGATGATCATCATCGTGATGAGGTCCTTGACGGTCATCACGGCGCCAGGATCGAGCCGCTGGATCGTGCCGGTGCCGGGCTGTGAGTCGGCCTGCACGAACGTATATTTGTCAGTGAGCGCGAACCTGCCAGCCTTGATCTGTTCCAGCACTTCGACCATCAACGGAATCTTGATCGTGCTCATCGTCTCCATCTGACGATCGGCGTCGATCGCGATCTCCTCGCTGGTTTCGAGCGACTTCACGTAGATGCCCCACGTGGCGTTTATGCTGCGCGTCGTCCGCTCGATCGATGCGGTGACGCGCTGCAGCGCCGTCGGCTGCTGCGCGTTCAACATGGTCGACGCGACGACGAGGCTCACGACCATCAGCGATCTCATCCTGCCCCTCCTGCCCTCTATCCCTCCCGCCCCGCCAGTCCCACCCCTCTCGAGCACGTTCGCGAGCACCTGTTGCGCGCGGCCGATCGGCAGGTTGCTGATATAGAAATGCCTGGCCCCGACGTCGAGCAGCGCGCGGATGGTCCGCGCGCAGATCTCCTCGGCGGTCGCGCCGGCCGCGAACTCGCGCGCGAGCCCTTCGGCGGGCACCGGAATAAACCCGCCCAGTGCCGCCAGCGTCCGCGGATTCGCGCTCCTGTAAAAGAACACGCCGAAGATTCCCGGCAGCTGAACGCCGCGGCGGCTGGCGGCCAGGATGAACCGGTTGACCGTTTCGACGTGGTGGTGGCTCACGACCTGCGTCAGATAGAACTCCGCCAGAAACTCGGGCGCGGTCAGGAAGTCCACCTGCCGCTCGGCATCCGCGTGCGGATTCGCCCAGCCGCCGAGGATCAGCGTGGGATTGCGTTTCCGAAGGAACTCCCGCAGCTGCCAGGCGTGCGCGACCACGCGAGGGACGCCGAGAGCCTTGTCGCCCCCCAGGACGACGAGCGCCGGGAATCCGCTCTGCTGGGCTCGCTCCGCGTACGATGCGCAGTACTCGAGCGAGTGCTTGGACGTCAGGAACGGCACCACTCGATCGCGTGGAACGTCGTGGCCAAGGTTCGTGACCAGATGCCGCAGGTTGTCTTCTTCGGGTTCGCCGACGGCGCTGTCGGTGAGAAACACGTAGGTGCCCTGGCGGGTCAGCCGCTGCACCGCGTGGTAGGTGTCGATCCACGCGTCCATGCCTTCTGCCGCGGCCAGCTCGGCGCGCGGCGGCCGAAGCTCCGCTGCAAAGACAGAATCGACCTGAGTGAAGAGCCGCGAGGAGATTCATCAAGTCTCAAGTCTCAAGTCTCAAGTCTCACGTTTTGAAGTCAGACGTCTGGGGCAGTTCAGCTTCAGACTTCAAACTTACACGTAACATGTGCCCGATGACCACAGCCGAGCTCCGCGCCGCGCTCGCACGATTCCCATCCGTGCCGCTACTCGCCTCGCCGACGCCGGTCGAGCCGCTGCCCCGCCTTTCTTCACGGCTCGGCGGCGGTCCCCGCCTCTTCATCAAGCGCGACGATGCCATTCCGTTTGGATTCGGAGGCAACAAGGTGCGCAAGCTCGCGCTGGTCGCGGCGCAGGCGCGCGCGGAACACGCCGACACGCTGATGACGGCGGGCGGCGTGCAATCGAATCACGCCCGCGCCACCGCTGCGGCCGCGGCGCGGCTCGGCATGCGGGCGGTGCTCGTGGCCAACGGCACGCCGCCCCGCGAAAGACCGCGAATGCACTCCTCGACGATCTGCTCGGCGCGGAGGTCGTGTACGTCGGGTCGCGCGAGGAGCGCATGCCGAAAATCCAGGAACTGGCCGCGAACCTGCGCGCCGAAGGGCGTCGTCCCTTCGCGATCCCGATCGGCGCGTCGACGCCGCTGGGAGCGCTCGCCTTTGCTCTCGCTGTTGCAGAGCTGGTCGATCAGATGCCGGCGCCCGACGTCATCGTCCACTCGACGTCGTCCGGCGGCACGCAGGCCGGCCTGGTCGCCGGCTGCCGGCTGCTAGCGCTGCCGACACGCGTGATCGGCGTCAGCGCGGACGACTCGTCATCGGCTCTGGAGACGCAGGTGAACGCGATCGTCACGGGCGTCGGCGAACTGCTGCAGCTCGATCCGGCGGCGCTGGCCGCCGGAACCGCGATCGAAGTGGACGATCGGTTCGTCGGCGGCGGGTACGGCGTGCCATCCGACCAATCGCGCGAAGCGATCGAGCTCACGGCACGCTCGGAAGCGATATTCCTGGATCCAACCTACACGTCGAAGGCGATGGCGGGCCTCATCGCGTATGTGAGAGATGGCACGTTTGGAGAGGGCGAGACCGTTCTCTTCTGGCATACCGGCGGGCAAGTCGGCTTGTTCGCCTGACTCTACCTAACCCGGCAATTGATGAATTGTTGAATGAAGGAATTGGCGTTACCCAATTACTGCTTGACGAGATGGAGAGCGCGCAACCAGAATCCGCCAGCCTCGAACTACTGTGCTCAATAGTAGGACGGGCAAGGGGGAGGCGTGATGAGAACAGCTGCGTTGAAGTGGTCGGGAATCGCCGGCACGGCGCTCGTCGTTGCCGCCGTGGCATTCAGCAGCACGTGGAAATCTGGCGACGAAGGGAGCGAGTCGAGCCACGAGCGGATGCTGGCCTACGCGCGTGCGCGTCTTGGCGGCGCGGCGCTCGCGAGCTTCGCGAAGGGCGGCGACCCGGATTCGGAGGGACCGTGTCAGGATGACGCCCGGCGAAAGCCGCGGCGACGGCGCCGCGCTTTCCCCTGCCGAGGAACTGGCCGCCCGGAAGGCGTGGCCGGCCGCCACGGTTCGGCAAGATCAGATCGACAGGCGCAGCAGGACTTCAAGGGATCAAGAGGCCGCGGCCATCGTCAAGGCCGCGCTCGAATGGACGTCCATCGGTCCGTCGGTCGCGTTCCAGCCGGGCGTCCTCGGCTTCACCGGACGCGATCAGGTCACCGCCGGCCGCACCACCGCGCTGCTCGTCGATCGCACGTGCAATCAGGGGCACTGCCGCGTGTGGATCGGCGCGGCCGGCGGCGGCGTCTGGCGAACCGACAAGGGACTTCACACCAACAACCCGGGCTGGAAGTTCTCGTCGGACGGGCTCGGCTCGAATGCCTTTGGATCGCTGGCGCAGGACCCCAACGACGAGAACGGCGACACGCTCTACGCCGGTACGGGTGAACCCAACGCCTCGGCCGACTCGGAGGCCGGCTCGGCCTGTACAAGTCCACCGATGGCGGCGACAGCTGGCGCTTGATTCCCGCAACCACGGCGATCGCGGCCACGCGCTCGATCGCGAAGATCGCCATCGACCCGACCGACCGCCGCATCATCTACATTGCAACGGCGCGCGGCGTGCGCGGGATCAGCTCGACGTCCGGCGGCGCGGTTTCGACGACCGGCACGCCGCAGCCGCCGTCGGCGTCTACAAAACGACCGACGGCGGCGCGACTGGTCGCTCGTCTGGGACGCGCGAGCCGCCGGCTCGATCCGCGGCGTCACCGATCTCGAGATCGATCCGAACAACCACACGACGGTCTACGCGTCGGCGTTCCAGGTCGGCATCTATCGCTCGCTGGCCGGCGGACCGTTCCAGCAGGTGTTCGCCGGGCAACTGCCGGCGAGCAACGTCGATCGCACCGAGTTCGCGCTCGCGGCGCTGCCGAACGGCAAGACGCGCGATCTACGCGACGAACGGCTCTCAAGGCGCGCCCGACTTCCCGTACGCGGCGCTGTTCCGCAATGACGATGCGTCGCTGCTCGTCCAGGGCAGTCCGAACGCGGCGCTGTGGAAGAAGATCACGTCCAACGTGAACGGCGATCCGTACTACGCGACGTTCGACTTCTGCACGGGCCAGTGCTGGTACGACCAGGACGTCATGACGCCGAAGGGACAGCCCGACACGGTGTTCGTGATCGGCTCCTATACCTACGGCGAAGCGGGGCTGCGTTCGAACGCGCGCGCCGTGCTGCGCTCGACGACGGCGGGAGAGCCGGATCCGGCGCACAACAACCGGACGTTCACCGACATGACCTGGGATGCGCAGTCGCCGCCGTACGGCATCCATCCCGACCAGCACGAACTGGCGTTCCACCCGACGAACCCGAACATCTGGTGGAGCACGTCGGACGGCGGCGTGGTGCGTTCGAGCGGCGAGTACGTCGACATGTCGAGCCAGTGCGCCGGCCGGCCGATCGGCGCCGCCAGCATGCTCACCTGCAACCGCATGCTCTCGGCTGTCCCGTCGAAGATCGTCTCGCTGAACGAAGGCCTCATCACGCTGCAGTTCATGAGCGTGTCGGTGAACCCGTTCGAATCCCACGGGCGAGGTCCAGGGCGGCACGCAGGACAACGGCACGTGGCTGTACGACGGCAACACCAAGGTCTGGAAGCAGACGATCTACGGCGACGGCGGCACGTCCGGGTTCGACGTCGGCAATCCCGCCATCCGGTTCAACCAGTTCTTCGGCGGATTCGGCGACGTGAATTTCCGCTCGGGCGATCCGACCGCCTGGGTGGTCGTCACCGCGCCGATGCTGAACAGCGGCGAAGCGGTCGGATTCTACTGGCCGGAAATCGCCGACCCGGCGGTCCCCGGCACGATGTACACCGGCTTCAGGCACGTCTGGCGGACGAAGGACAACGGCGGAGACCAGACGTTCCTCGAGGCGAACTGTCCTGAGTTCACGACGCCCGGCAACAAGGTGGGCTGCGGCGACTGGGTCGCGCTGGGCGGACCCGGCGGCACGAATCAGTCGGGCGATCTCGGCGTCCGCGACTCTACGGCGATCGTGCGGGCGGCACGCTGGCCCGAATCGCACGCGCGCCGTCCGACACCGGCGACGCTGTGGGCCGCGACGTCGACCGGCCGCCTGTTCATCACGAAAAACGCCGCCGCGGAACCCTCAACGGCGGTGACGTTCACCCGTCTCGACTCGCTGGTGGCGAACGACCCGAACCGGTTCATCAGCGGCATCTACGTCGACCCGTCGAACCCGAACCGCGCCTGGGTCTCGTACTCGGGTTACAACACGACGGTCGGCTCCACGGCGCCGGGTCACGTCTTCGAGGTCACCGTTCAATCCAGCCGGCCCGGCCGCGACCTGGGTCGACTCGGAGCTACGATCTCGCCGACCTGCCGGTGACCGATGTCGCCTTCGACGATCCGACGGGTGACTTGTATGTCTCGACCGATTTCGGCGTCCTGCGCCTGGAGGCCGGCGAGACGTCATGGGAGGTCGCCGGCGACGGCCTGCCGGTCGTCGAAACGCCGGGCCTCACCATCGTCACGTCAGCGCGACGGCTGTATGCGGCGACGCACGGCATGGGGATGTGGTATCTGACGCTGCCGTCGCCACGACTCAGATCACGACGGTCACGATCGCGGCCGTAGAGCGGCGCCACCGATTAGTGGATGATGGGAATTGGTGAATTGGTGAGTGGCAATCACCAATTCGCCAATTCCCTGACTTCGCCAATTGTCAGCGCTGTCCCTTCAGGACTTCGTCGATCAGAAACAAATCGGTGAGCAGCGCGCGCAGATGGATCGACGCATTGAGGTTGTCGACGACTTGCGAGCTGATGGACCGCTGCGCGAGGACCATCTGAATCGCGGCCTGTGAGTCGCGCGCGTCGCGCTCGATGACGGCGATGAATGCGTCGTACGGCGCCGTCGGCTGCAGTTTCTCCTGCTCGACGTAGCGCGTGAAGACGCCGGCGAGTCCGCTCAGCGCCGTATCGCAGCGCTGCAACTGCTGGCGCGCCTGACGGCCGGGGTCGCTGCCGGCATCCGACGGAAGCCCCTGAGACGCGTACGCGAGGAAGTACTCGGTACGCCTCCTCGATGGTGTCGATGCGCGCGTTCAGGTCGGTCGTCAGGTCCTCGGCCGCACTCACACCCGGCCCGCCGGTTTCGCCTGCGACGGCTCGCTCCCGACCGGCCAGCGGCTCGGCTCGTGGTGCTCGAGGTATTGCCGCCGCGTAATGAAGCCGAGGATCATCGACTTGGTGATCCACCACTTCTCGGGCCGGACGGCGAAGTACACGTGCGCGATGACGAGGCCGACCAGGCCGACGCCGGCGAGGCCGTGCGACACGTAGGTCACGCCCCACGTCGCGTCGCCGAAGAGATACGGGTTGCGGGTGAACAGCGGCGTGCGCACGCGCACCAGCATGAACATGCCGGTGGCGACCACCGCCAGGCCCGTGACGACGATCGCGAGGTGGTAGAGCCGGTTGCCGAGCGGGTACTTGCCCGACTTCGGCCCGGGCACGTCGTGACCGAACTCGCGCAGGAGCTCGGCCTTCATTTCGGGAATGTCTTTCGGGCCGACCCAGATCGACCAGAAATCGAGCCAGAACGTGGCGTGGATGATGTGAAACACGATCGAGGCCGTCAGCACGAGCCCGGCTATCCAGTGCCACTGCACCCATGGGAACTTGACGCCGACCACCGGCAGGAACGCCGTGAAGAGCAGCACGAACATCGCGGCCGCCATCACCCAGTGGAACAGCCGCGCCGTCAGACCGTGCCGCTCAATCTTGGCCGGAAGATCCTTGCGCGACGCCTCGAGCGCGTCGGTCTCGGCGGCGGTCCGCTTCCGGTGCGCCGAGAACAGCATGTAGCTGGCGTGCGCGACCAGGAACAGAACGCCTGCGAACAACGATCCCCAGAACAGATTCCACGAGACGTGGGTCAGAACCCACTCGCCCCACGGACTCCGTCCCCATCTTAGGAGGTCCATGCTCCACCCTCGGAGCCGCGCACGGCCCGTTTGACCAGATTCCGCATCAACGGCACTTTGTAGCCGTTGTGTTTCAGTGTCTGCGCGCCCTGCACCGCGAGGTCGCCGGCCATCTTCGCCGTCTCCTCATTGCGCGGCTTGCCCATGATGGCGGCCTCGACGTTCTTCAGGCGGCGCGGCCTCGCGGCGACGGCGTTGACCACCAGTCGCGACTCGCCGATGTTGGCGCCGTTCGGCTTGATCGCGGCCGCGACGTTGACGAGCGGGAAGTCCCACACCTGGCGGTCGCGCACCTTCTCGAAATAGAACTGGGCGCCGGCCATGGTCGCGGGAATGCGAATCGCGATCAGTAATTCGTTCGGCTCGAGGACGTTCATCTTGGTGATGTCGATGCCCGGGCCAATCCAGTAGTCCTCGGCCGGCACGACACGCTCGCCTTTCGGTCCGCGGATGACCATCTGCGCGTCGAGCGCGAGCAGCGCCGGCGCCGTGTCGGACGGGTTCACCGCGACGCAGCGGTCGGCGTCGAAGATGGCGTGCTCGCGGTTGATGGCGGTCGGCGTGTCGGCGTAGCAGATGTTGCCGCCGGCGCGGTAGCAGTTCCAGCCGCCGCGGTAGTACCAGCAGCGCGTGTCCTGCGAGACGTTGCCGCCGATCGTGCCCTGGTTCCGGATCTGCGGCGACGCCACGAGCTCGGCCGCCTGCATCAGGATCGAGAACTTCTCGCGCACCACCGGGTGCTTGACGACTTCGGTGAGCGGCGTCATCGCGCCGATCTCGAGGCCGCCGTTGGCTTCGCGGACGCCATGCAGTTCTTTGATCTGGGCGAGATCGACAACGGCCTTCGGCCGCTTGAGGCGATCCTTCAGCCAGTCCATGCTGTCGAGGCCGCCGGCCAGCACCAGCGCGTCGGCCCCGAACTTGTCCAGCAGCCGCAGGGCATCGTCGATCGATGCCGGCTGGTACAGCTCAAACGCCGGAATGATGTCTCGGATTACGGCCATAACATCGTGCTCCTTGTCGGGGCTCGGGGCTCGGGGCTAGCTGTGCCAGTCCCCGGCTCCGCATCTCGCCCCTGGTCCCTAAATGTGAGACGTCAACGCGTCGTGCGTTCGTTTCCCGCCGTTCTCGAGCGCGTTCAGAATCAGGTCGGCCGACACCGGCGACTTCCGGAAGATCTCGTCGCCGATCGCGTCCGCAATCGCGTTCATGATCGCGCCGTAGGCCGCGCCGACCGGCGGTTCGCCGACACCGCGGATGCCCGTCGGCGTTTCCGGATCCGGCAGATTCACGGCGTCGCCGATGAAGTTGCGCGGCGCGTCGAGAATGGTCGGTGGCTTGTTCTGGTAGAAGCGGCGCGCCAGCGCGACGCCGTACTGCTGATCGTAGGCCCATCGCTGCGTCTGCGCGTGGCCGAGGCCGAGCATCGATCCCCCGAACAGCTGACCCTTGAGACCTCGGGGGTTCATGATCGTGCCGACATCGCCGATCGCGGCGTACTCGAGCACCGTCACCACGCCGGTTTCGGTGTCGACTTCGACTTCCGCAAAACCGACCACGTACGACTGCGACTGGCCGTCGCGCGGATAGGAATCCTTCGCGACCGCCATCAGTCCCTGGCCGGCAAGCGCCTTGGCCGACGTCTTGGTGAAGTTGTTGACGTCTTCCGGCACCTCGTGGCCATCGAACTTGCCGCCGAGCTCGATGGCTTTCTGCGCGGCTTGCGCGAACGTCATGCTGCCGCCGGGGCCCGACACCTTGCCGCCCGCCACCTTGTACGCCTCAGGGTTCCCGCCCTTGGTCTTGGCGGCGATCTCCTGCAGCTTCTTGATGGCGTCGGTCGCCGCGGCGTGGGCCGCGCGCGTCATCGCATGCGCGGTCTGGCTGCCGGCCGAGACGCAGGTCCACGGCAGGTTCTTCGTGGTGTTGCCGAAGACGACGTCGCACTGTTCCCACGGCACGTCGAGCATCTGCGCCGCCTGCCGGTGCACGTCGAACGCGGAATGCGTGCCGAGGTTGCCGATGCCCGACTGGAACTGGATGCGGCCGTCGGGCTTGATGATGAACAGGCCATCGAACCCGATCGACCCACCTGAGTACGGGCTGACGGCGACGCCGATGCCGCGCGCCTTGGTTCCCTGTTTCTTCCCGCTGTAGGACGCCTTCTTCGCGTCCCAGTTGAACATCTCGCGGCCTTTGTCGAGCGCTTCCTTGACGAACGCGCTCGTCACGTACGCCTGCTTGCCGTTCGGCAACGCGGGACCGAACGGCGCCTTGCCGGCAGGCGCGTTGATCTTCCGGAGCTCGACCTGATCGATGCCGAGTTTCTTCGCCGCCTTCGAGAGAATCGGCTCGACGATGCCGATGCCCTGCGCGCCGCCGGGGGCGCGCTGCGACGTTTTCGGCGGTGTGTTGGTCAGCACGGTGAGACCGCGCCAGCGCATCGTTTCGGGCTGGTAGGCGAGCGACACGCTCGTGCCGGCCGAGCGCGCGTCACCTTGCGCGTCGTACGGGCCGTTGTCGCAGATCGTGTACATGTCGATCGCCACGATCCGGCCGTCCTTGCGGAAACCGATCTTGGTCCGCGCCAGGATGCCCGGCCGCGCGCGGCCGATGAAATGCTCGTCCTCGCGCGTGATGCGCATCATGACGGGCGCGTTGGCTTTCTTCGAGAGCAGCGCCGGAATCGCCATCGAGATGGCGCCCGGAATCTTGCTGCCGAAGCCGCCGCCCGTGTACTCGCTGATGATGTGCACCTTGTCAGCCGTGGTGCCGGACCACCGCGCGACCGACGCGACCGTCTGCACCGTGCTCTGCGTCGAGCCGTGCAGGTAGAGCTTCCCGTTCTGCCAGTACGCCATCGCGGTCCGTGTTTCGAGCGGCTGGTGGCCCGTGGACTGCGTCAGGAAGGTCTCGTCGAGCACGAGATCCGCCTTCTTCATCGCCTCGTCGACGTTGCCGAACACCCACTCGTCGGTCGCCTTGCCGAGCGGCATCTGGCCGTCGCCGGCGTTTCGGAAGTCCTCGTCGGTCCATTTGTGGACCTGGATCTGCGGAGGCGGAGGACCCGCGGGCGCGCCGCCGCGGCCACGTCCGCCGCGCGCAGCGGCTGCAGCGCCGGCCGCCGCGCCAGCGGCAGGTGCCGCGCCGCCCGGAGCCGGTGGAGCGGCGCGGCACGGCGCACCGCCGCG
The DNA here is from genome assembly GCA_963792175.1 of uncultured Acidobacteriota bacterium. Taxonomy (GTDB): domain Bacteria; phylum Acidobacteriota; class Vicinamibacteria; order Vicinamibacterales; family CAVVIG01; genus CAWBVG01. The sequence goes on along the minus strand of CAWBVG010000033.1, from coordinate 73,711 downwards.
GCGCGGCCCCGTCCGCCGCGGCGGCTCGTCCGCCGGCCGGGGCCTGCGTCGCGGCAGGTGCTGCGGCGCCGGTCGCCGCGCTCGCGCCGGCCGCGGAATTCGCAGGACCGCGGGCGCCAGGCGCCGCGGGCGGCGCCGTCGGCCGCACCCAGACGTTGCCCTGCGTGCGCGCGTTCGGCCCGTTCGGCCGCAGGCGATTCGATCGGATCGACGACGAAGGGCAGCGGCTCGAATTCGATGTCGATCTTCTCGATCGCTTCGGCGGCCGTCGCTTCGTCAATCGCGGCGACCGCCAGGACCGGTTCACCGTAATAGAGCGGCTCGTCGGTGAGGCCGCGCTCGGCCTGCGCTGAGGCCTGCACGCCTTCGCCGAGCGTCGCACCCGCTGCGGCGCCCGGCATCTCCTCGGCGCGCAGAATCGCCTTCACGCCCGGCATCGCCATCGCGGCGCTGGTGTCGCAGCGCTTGACGCGCGCGTGCGGCATCGGGCTGACGAGCAGCTTGGCGAAGAGCATGCCTTCGACGCGGTAGTCCTCCGCGTACTTCGCCTTGCCCGTGACCTTCGCGACGAGATCGGGCGTCGTGTAGTTCTGGCCGATCAGCTTGTTGTCAGCCATATCACGCATTCCTCATGTGCTCTGCGCCGCGCATCAGCGCGGTGAGAATCTTGTCGTAGTCCTGGCAGCGGCACAGATTGCCCGACACCCCGTGCGCCAGTTCCTGGCGCGTCGGATTGGGATTCGTCTTCAGGTAGCCGGTGGTGGCCATCACGAATCCCGGCATGCAGAACGCGCACTGGAAGCCCTGTTCGTCGATGACGCCTTGCTGTACGGCGCTCAGCTTCCCGGTGGCCGGGTCCGCCAACCCTTCGATCGTGACGATCTTCTTGCCGCGCGCGCGCTGCGCAAGGTACGAGCACGAGTAATGCGGCACGTCGTCGATGAGGACCGTGCAGGCCCCACACTCCGCGCGGTCGCACCCGATCTTCGTGCCGGTCAGCCCGAGGCTGTAGCGCAGCACATACGCCAGCGTCTGTTGCGGCATCACGTCAACGCGACGGTCCTGACCGTTCACGTTCAACGTGATCAACCGCTCGACGGCGCCGGCGGCCGGCTGGCCGTGGACGGTCGAGCCGCGGAACAGGTACGCGGACGAAGACGCGACCGCGCCTGCGGCCACCACGCCCTTGATGAAACTGCGCCGTGAAGTCGACTGCGGGACTTCTTCCGACATCTTCTTGTCTTCCATTGCTGGATCACCTCGTCGGGCCGGAGGTCCGACCGGAAGGAGAGGGATTTTATCCGACACACGATATCCCGTACCGCCTTCAGGTTCAAACGATTTTCAGGGGTCGGATGTGCCGCGAAACGCGCGACGGGGATCGCAATTTGGCAGGACAAATGTGTACGAATGTCACGAGGACGGCGGCGTCCGGTCCTCCGCTGCTACGCTAGGACAGGATGCACGACGACAATCCGGCCCCCGCGGGCACAGCCGCACCGCCGGACCGCCAATACCTGCTCGAGCGCGTGGGCGAAGCGGCCGTGGTCCAGCTGTACGCCGATGGGTTCCGCGCCCTGTCCCTGCGCGAGAAAACGCTGGTCTGGCACCTGTACCAAGCCGCGATTGCCGGCCGCGACATCTTTTACGACCAGCGCCATCGGTATCACCTCGAGATGCGCGATCTGCTCGAGGCCATCGTGGCCCACCGGTCCAGCTGCGACCCCGCCACGTTCGAGGAGATTGAGCACTACACGAAGCTGTTCTGGATCAACACCGGCGCCTACAACAACCTGACCGCCCGCAAGTTCGTGCTGACGTGCGGTCCGGAACGGTTCGCGGCGGCGGCCCACGCGGCGGTGCGCGCCGGCGCGGTCGTGCCGCTCCGCGACGGCGAATCGCTCGACTCCCTGCTCGAACGGCTGCGTCCGATGTTCTTCGATCCCGAGTTCGAGCCGACGGTCACCGCCAAGAGCCCCCCGGCCGGCCAGGACATCCTGACGGCCAGCGCCAACAACCTGCACGTCGGGGTGACGATGGCGGATCTGGAGGGCGCGGAGGAGCGCTATCCGCTGAATTCGCGGCTCGTCAAACAGAATGGCCGGCTGATCGAAGAGGTCTACCGGATCGACGGCCGCTACGGATCGCAGATCGCCGAGATCGTGCGTCATCTCGAAGCGGCGGCCCGCTCCGCGCCCGAGGCGACCGCGCGGGCGCTGCGTGCGCTCGTCGCCTTCTACCGCAGCGGTGAAGAGGCGGATCGCGAGGCCTACGACGTGGCCTGGGTGCAGGACAAGGCGGCGCCGGTCGACACGATCAACGGCTTCGTCGAGGTGTATCTCGACGCCCGCAGCATCAAGGGCGCGTGGGAAGCGCTCGTGTTCTACGTCAACGGCGAGAAGACGACGCAGATCCGGACGATTGCCGATCACGCGCAGTGGTTCGAAGACCGCATGCCGTGGGATCCGAAATACCGCAAGCAAGGCGCCCACGGCGTCACCGCCAACGCCATCGACATCGTCATCGAAACCGGTGATTCGGGGCCGATCACGCCGGTCGGGATCAACCTGCCGAACGATCAGACGATCCGCGAGCGCTACGGCAGCAAGTCGGTGTCGCTGTCGAACGTCAACGAGGCCTACGACAAGTCGACGCTGCCCGAATTCCGGAGCGAGTTCTCCTGGACGCCGGAGGAAGCGGCGCGCGCGACGAAATGGAGCGCGTTCGCGGGCGAGCTGACCACCAACATGCACGAGGTGATCGGCCACGGTTCGGGCTTGGTCGACGAGCGGCTGAAGGGCAACCCGCAGTCGGCGCTGAAGGAGCAGTTCTCGGCGATCGAAGAGTCGCGCGCCGACCTGGTCGCGCTGTATTTCCTGCCCGATCGAAAGCTCGCGGAGCTTGGTCTCGTGCCGGAGGACGAGCACGACGAGATCGTCCGCGCCGAGTTCGAGGGCTACGCCCGGAACGCGCTGGTGCAGCTGCGCCGGGTGCGGCAGGGCACCCACATCGAAGAGGACCACATGCGCAATCGCCAGATGATCGTCCACTGGCTGATGGCGCACACCGGCGCGATCGAGCGGCGCACGCGCGGCGGCAAGACCTATTACGTGATGACCGACGCGAAAGCGTTTCGCGATGGAGTCGGCCGTCTGCTCGCCGAGGTGCAGCGGATCAAAGGAGAAGGCGACTACGCGGCGGCGCGCGCGCTGTTCGAGTCCTACGGCGTGCACTTCGATGCGGCGCTGCGCGACGAGATCGTCGCGCGGGTCGACCGCCTGCAGTTGCCGTCCTACAGCGCCTTCGTGATGCCGAAGCTCGAGGCCGTCACCAGCGATGCCGGCGGGATCGCCGACGTTGCCATCTCGTACCCCCTCGACCTCACGGCGCAGATGCTCGAGTACTCCGAGGCGACGCGGCACCTGAGAGCATGAGACACGTCGCGACTGAACCGCGGAGCACGCAAAGAACGCAGTAGAAAATCTTGCTCTGCGCGTCTCTGCGCGCTCTGCGGTTTGCTCGCCTCCTGTGCCGGTCGCGGCGCAGGTCACGCGCCTCGCGGTCCTGCAAGCCGAAGATCGCCGCGCGCCGACCGCCAACGACCTCGCCGTCCTTCGCTCGGGCGCGCACAGCGGCGATCCACAGACGATGCGCCTCGGCATCCGCGCGCTCGGACGTCTGCAGCGGCCGTCGCTCGTCGCCGAGATCACCCCGTTTCTGCGGCATACGCTGCCGGAGATTCGCGCCGAGGCGGCCACCGCGATTGGTCAGGCCGCGCAGGGATCGAAAGGCGAGCCGCCCGCGTCCGTCGCGGTCGTCGACGCGGCAGCGGCGGCGCTCGCGGCGCGTCTGAAAGTCGAAGCGGAGGCCGATGTGCGCGCGGCGATCTGCGAGACGATCGGCCGTCTGCCGTATTCGACGGCGGGCCAGGTCGAGGCTGCCGAGCGGACGCTGCTCGAACTGGCCGCGCACGGCGACACGATCGGCGATCGCCTTGGCGTGGCGAAAGGATTCGAAGCGCTCGTCCGCCTGCAGCGGAAGCTGCGGCCGCCGGGCAGCGAAGCGGTCGCGCTGCTGCGGCGCATGGCGTCCCCGGGCGCCGCCGAGGCGGTCACCGGCGCGCGCGTCCGCCGTCTGGCTCTCGAAGCGCTCGCGACGGCCGGCGGCATCGGCGACGAGACGCTGCTGACCGTGGCGGGCGATCAGGACCCGCAGGTGCGGCGGCTGGCCATGCGGGCGGCGGTCACGCCGCCGCGGCCGCCCTCGTCCACCGAGGACGAGCTGCTGGCGCGCGGCCTCGGCGATGCCTCGCCGATCGTGCGCCTCGAGGCGTTGCGCAGCGAAGGGATCCGGCACACCGACACCGCTGGCGTGTGTCCGTTTGCGGTGGTGGCCGCCACCGACGCCGACACGCATGTCGCGCTGTACGCGCTCGATCTCGTTGAGCCGATGCGCATCGTCGCCGGAGGCGGTCGCGCTGCTCGTGCACGAGGTCGACGATCTCTCGCGCGCCGGATCGCCGCGCAGCTGGCACCGCGCCGCGCACGCACTCGTCGCCCTGGCCACGGCCGCGCCGGAGCGCGGCACCGCCGCGCTCGCGCAGTTCAAGGGGTCGCGGATCTGGCAGCTCCGCATGTACGCGGCGCGCGCGGCGGTGGCGCTGGCGGATCGCGAAACGCTCGCCGCGCTGGCCAGCGACGACGACGACAACGTCCGGGAGACGGCGGTCGAGGGGCTGCGCAAGGTCGCGGGTCACGCGGCGGACGCCATCTACATCGCCCAGCTCACGAGGCCGGGCAATCAGCTGCTGCGCGCCTCGGCGCTCGCGCTGGAGGGCACGGCGTCGGCGGATGCCGCGGCGCCGGCGTTGAAAGCCGCGTGGCAGCGGCTGGTCGGCGAAGGAAAAGACAACTCGCACGACGCCCGCGACGCCATCGCCAAAACGCTGGCGTCGCTCGGCGCCGACCCGCGCGAGGTGCGGGGTCAGACACGTGTCAGACAGGTGTCAGACACCGGTCAGACACCACGCAACGATCTGAATGCCGACGACCTGCGGCGGCTCGCGTCTCCCCGCGCCCGCATCACGATCCGCGGCGTCGGCGCGTTCGAGCTCGCGCTGTTCACGGCGCAGGCGCCGGCGACGGTCCTCCGTTTCGCGCGCCTCGCCGAGTCGGGCTACTACAACGGCCTCACCTTCCACCGTGTCGTCCCGAACTTCGTGATCCAGGGCGGCAGCCCGGGCGCGAACGAATTCATCGGCGACGCCGCCTTCATGCGTGACGAGGTCGGCGCCTGGCCGCACGTGCGCGGCGCGGTCGGCATCTCCACGCGCGGCCGCGACACCGGCGACGCGCAGATCTTCATCGATCTCGTCGATAACCCGCGCCTCGATCACGACTACACGGTCTTTGCCCAGGTGCTGAATGGCATCGACGTCGTCGATCAGATTCTCGAAGGCGACGTCATCGACCGCATCGAGATCATCCCTTAAGCAGCAGGCCCGATGTTCTCGGATCGCCTGCCCACAGAGCTTGCGACCAATCGCCTGACGGCGATGGTGGCGGCGGCGCGGGCGCAGGGTCGTCCGGTGCTCGACCTCACCGGCACCAATCCCACGCGAGCGGGATTCGAGTATCCAGCCGATCTGCTCAGCCCGCTGGCCGATCCCGAAGCGCTCCGCTACGACCCTCGAGCCGTTCGGTCGACTCGACGCGAGGGAAGCGGTGGCGCGCGACTACGAGCGGCAGGGCGTGCGAGTCGACGCCGGCCGCGTCGTGCTGACCGCGAGCACCAGCGAGGCGTACTCGCTGCTGTTCAAGCTGCTCGCCGAGGCCGGCGACGAAGTGCTCGTCCCTCGGCCGAGCTATCCGCTGTTCGAGCACCTGACACGGCTCGATCTCGTGACCGCGATTCCCTACCACCTGGAGTACCACGGCGCCTGGTCGATCGACCTGCCCAGCGTCGAGCGCGCGATCAGCGCGCGCACTCGCGCGCTGCTGCTCGTATCGCCGAACAACCCGACCGGCTCGTTCGTCACCCAGCCGGAGCTCGATCGAATCGCAGCGCTGTGCCGGGCGCGCGACATCGCCATCATCGCCGACGAGGTGTTCGCCGATTACGAGCTGGAGCCAGGCGCGCGGGCGGCAGCCGGGCAGAGCGGCGACGCGCGGCGACGTCCTGACGTTCTCGCTCGGAGGACTCTCGAAGTCGGCGGGACTCCCGCAGGTCAAGCTCGGATGGATCGCGGTGTCTGGTCCCGATGCGCTCGCTGCAGCGGCGCATGGAGCGGCTCGAGCTCGTCTGCGATACCTATCTGTCGGTGTCGACGCCGGTGCAGGTCGCGGCGCGCCTGCCTGCTGGAGGCCGGCGCGGGCATCCGCGCGCAGATTGCGGCGCGCACGTGCCGCCAACTATCGATGACCTTCAGCAAGCCGTCGCCGCGGCGGGCGCCTGCCGCGTGCTGCGCAGCGATGCCGGATGGAGCGCGGTGCTGCAGGTGCCGACGCTCGAATCCGAAGAAGATCTCGTCCTCCGCCTGCTCGAGAACGAAGGCGTCCTCGCGCAGCCGGGATACTTCTACGACTTTCCGCGCGAATCGTTTCGTGGTCGTCAGCCTGATCACGCCGCCGGCGGTGCTCGCCGAGGGGATCGGCCGGCTCCTGCGGCACTTTGATTGCAGCGTCGTCAATCCGTGACCACCCGTCCGCACGACGATACGGCGAACCGGCGAGCGGGATTGCTCATTCCGCTGTTCTCCTGCCACACGACGGCGAGCTGGGGCATCGGCGACATCGCCGATATCGCGCCGGTCACCAGCTGGCTTGCCGGCGCGGGTCTGCGCGCGCTGCAGCTGCTGCCGATCAACGAGATCGCGCCCAATCAGCAGTCGCCGTACTCGGCGATCAGCGCGATGGCGATCGACCCGATGTTCATCCACGTGCCGGCGGTTCCCGAGTTCGACGCGCTCGGCGGCGAGGCGGCGCTGCCGCCGGACGATCGGCGCCTGCTCGACGCCGCGCGGGCGGCACCGCGGATCGACTATGCGTCGGTCCGGCGCCTGAAGCGCTCGTCGCTCCGTCGCGCGTTCGAACGCTTTCTCGATCGCGAATGGCGGGCCGATACCGCACGCGGGCGGGAACTGCTGACGTTCACCAGCGAGCAGGCCTGGTGGCTCGAGGACTACAGCCTGTTTCGCGCCATCCACGCCCGCGAGCAGGAGCGGCCGTGGACGGAGTGGCCGGCGGCGCTGCAGCGACGCGAACCGGCCGCGATCGATCAGGCGCGGCGCGAATTGTCCGACGACGTGCTGTATCACCAGTACCTGCAGTGGATCGCGGCATCGCAGTGGCGGCGCGCGCGGCAGGACGCGCACGGCGTCGCGCTGTTCGGCGATCTGCCGTTCATGGTCGACGGCGACAGCGCCGATGTCTGGGCGCGCCAGCATCAGTTCGATCTCGACATGGCCGTCGGCGCGCCGCCGGACGCGTTCAGCGCAACCGGGCAGGACTGGGGGATGCCGCTCTACAACTGGGAGGTCCTGGCGGCAGAGGATTTCCGCTGGCTCCGCGAGCGCGCCCGCCGCAGCGCCGACCTGTACGACGGCTACCGCATCGATCACCTCGTGGGCTTCTATCGCACCTACGGCCGATCGCGGTCGACGGGCGAAGCGCGCTTCACGCCGGCGAACGAACCGTCGCAGCTCGCGCTCGGCGAACGTCTGCTCGAGCGTGTTCCGCGAGCGCCGGCGCCGAGATCATCGCGGAAGATCTCGGCACGGTGCCCGACTTCGTCCGCGAATCGCTGGCGCGATCCGGCGTGCCCGGGTTCCGTGTCCTGCGCTGGGAGCGCTGCTGGCACACGGAGGGGCAGCCGTTCCGGGATCCCTCGCAGTACCCGCGCGTGTCGGTCGCGTCCAGCGGCACGCACGACACCGAGCCGCAGATCGAATGGTGGGAGCACGCGTCCGCAGACGAACGCGAGAAGGTGATCCGTCTGCCGACGATCGATCGGACGTCGCACGGCGTGGATCTGCGCCAGGCGCCGTACAACCCGTCTGTCCGCGACGCGCTGCTCGAAGCGCTGTTTGCGTCGAATTCAGATCTGCTGCTGGTCCCGATTCAGGACGCGTTCGGCTGGCGCGACCGCATCAACGAGCCGGCGACGATCGCGGATCACAACTGGACCTACAAGCTGCCGTGGCCGGTCGATCAAGCTCGATGAAGTCCCTGAAGCGCGCGAGCGAAGAGACCAGCTGCGCGCGTGGAGTGAAAATACAGTCGGAGTCGAGAGTCGGTAGTCGCGTCAGTAGTCGAGTCTGTCGGTAGTCGCGGACGAACTGATCCTGACTGCCGAGTTGACTTCTGACCGCAACTCTGCCGAGTCCCGACTCTACTCGGCTGCGACGATGGCTGCGCGCCGGTCGGCGGCCGTCGGTTTCGGCAGCGGTTTCCTCGGCAGCTTCTCGTCGCGGTTCGCGGTGTTGTACACGAACGACGCGACGATGACCGCGTTCCGCATCATGTCGTTCGCCTGGATGCGCTCGTAGACATCCATGTTCGAATGGTGCGTTCGTGAGTTGTATTCGACCTCGTCCTGAATGAACTGGAAGCCCGGCAGGCCGACCGCATCGTAGGACAGGTGATCGGTGCCGCCGGTGTTCCGGATCGTCAACGTGTTCATCCCCAGGTTCTTGAACGGTTCCATCCAGGCCGAGAAGATGGGCGCGACCGCTTCGTTCCCTTGCAGGTACACGCCGCGAATCAGTCCCGTGCCGTTGTCGACGTTGAAGTAGCCGGCGAACTTCGCGTGCTCGGGTTTGAGCTGCATCGTCGCCGGATCGCCGTAGTGCGCCTTGATGTATTCCTTCGAGCCGAGCAGGCCCTGCTCTTCGCCGCCCCAGAGGCCGATGCGCACGGTCCGGCGCAGCTTCACGCCGGTCGTCTTCAGAATCCGCATCGCTTCCATCATGATCGCCGAGCCGGCGGCGTTGTCGGTCGCGCCGGTTCCGGTGTGCCATGAATCGAAGTGCGCGCCGATCATGACGACTTCGTCCGCCTTGTCCGTCCCGGGCAGCTCGGCGACGATGTTGAACGAGTTGAGATCGGTGTCGTAGAACGTGTTGTCGATGTTCATCGACAGCGTCACCGGGATGTTCTTCTGCAGCGTTCGGACGATTCGCCCGTACTGCTCGACGGCGATGACGACCTGAGGCGGCGAGGGCGGATCCTTGGGATCGCGCGAACCGCCGCCTTGCACGAAGAGTGTGCCGCCGTCGCCGCGGCTGATGTCGAGGAGGGCGGCCACACCTTCATCGATCCAGAACTGGGTCTTCTTCTTCTGAAAGTCCTGAGCGGCCTGGCTGCCGCGTCCGCCGCGTCCGCCCCGTCCGGTCCCTTCGGGCTGCCTGGAGAGCTCGGCCAGCTCGGTGTCCGAGTAGCGATGGCCGGGCGCCTCGAAATGTGCGGCGACGTCGCGCATCGGCGTCGCGAGGACGAACTTGCCGCGCAGCCTGCCCTTGAACGTCGCGAAGTCTTTCTCTTCGTTGATGACGGCGATGATCGCTTCGCCGGTGACCGGGCCGTTGGTTCCCGGCGTCCATGCCTTGGGGTAACCGATGAGCGGGTAGGCGCGCGGCGTGACCGCCATCGCGGCGAACGATTGATTCTGCCAGCCGCGGCCGAAGGGCCAGCTTTCGAGGTGGACGTTCGCCAGGCCCCACTCCTTCATCGTCCTGGTCGCCCAGTCGGCCGCTTCCTTCATGCTGGGCGACCCGGTGAGGCGCGGACCGTAGACGTCGGTCAGGTAGCTCTCAATCTCCATCACCTTCGAGCGCTGCAGTCCTTCTTCCTTGATGCGATACACCGCGTCGAGATCGAGCTTCTCGGTGACCGGCCAGTCTGCGGCGAGCGGCAATCCGACCAAGACCGCCATCATTGCCGTCAAAGCAAAAGTACGGTGGAACTTCATGAAACAACCATCCTCCGGGGCGGTCCGCCTTCGCGCCGTCGGCGCTTCGGCGGGATAAGTCCGCGTCCGCGCGGTCCGCGTGTACGGTATAACTGGCCCGCCGTCGCGGGCTCTCTGCCCGCGGTGACATGCCTTTGCGAGTTGTTGTTGCGATTCTGATCGTAGCCGTACTGGCGCCCGCCTGTCGACGCGTGGAATCGGTCGCCGCGGTCCACGCCGCTGGCCGCGACGTCGTCCTGGCCGCCGACAAGACGGTCGTGTCCGCCCGCGTGGCATCGGGCGCGACCTTCGCGTCGTTGCTGCGCGAACAAGGCCTGACCGCGACCGAAGTCGCGGACATGGCGGCTCGCGTCGCGGCGGTGTTCGACTTGCGGAAGGTGCGGACAGCGCAGCCGTATCGCTTCGAGCGGGCGAACGACGGCGAGATGCGCCGGTTCGAGTACGAGATCGACGCCGATCGATTCCTCCGCCTCAGCCGCGAACCAGCCGGCGACTGGCTGGCGACGGTGCTGCCGATTCCCAAGACCCGGCGCCTGGAAACCGTGCGCGGCACCATCGATCGGCAAGCCCCGTCGCTCGTTGCGGCGGTCGACGCGGCGGGCGAAACCATCGACCTCACGCTCGCGCTGGCCGACATCTTCGGCGGCGACATCGACTTCAACACCGAGCTGCAGCCGGGGGATCGGTTCGAGCTGACGGTCGAGAAGCAGTTTCGCGACGGCGACGCGTTCGCCGGCTACGGCCCGATCGCCGCCGCCGAATTCAACAACGCTGGCCGCCGGGTCCGTGCGGTGCGATTCACCGACGCCGATGGCAAGCCGGCGTACTACGACGAGCGGGGCGTCTCGATGCGCCGCTTCTTCCTGGCATCACCCCTCAAGTTCCAGCCCGTCGTGACGTCCGCGTTTTCGCGCAGCCGTTTCCACCCGATTCTGCGCGAGTATCGCGCGCACCTCGGCGTCGACTATCGCGCGCCAGCCGGCGCGCCCGTCGTCGCCGTGTCTGACGGCGTCGTCGTGTCCGCGGGATCGAGCGGCGGGTCCGGCCGGATGGTTCATCTGCGCCACGCGAACGGCTTCGAATCGGAGTATCTGCACCTCTCGGCCATCACCGTGCACGCCGGTGCGCGCGTGCGTCAGGGCGAGCTCATCGGTCGCGTCGGATCGACCGGCCTCGCGACGGGTCCTCACCTCGACTATCGACTGAAGAAAAACGGCGCCTTCATCAATCCGCTGACGGCGCATCGCGCGATGCCTCCGCCGGAGCCGGTGCCGGCGGCGCGAATGGTGGAGTTCAACGAGCGTGCGCGATCGCGCGTTCGCCGCGTTCTCCGTCCCAGCCGTCACGCGCGCTTCGAATCCGTAACGCTCGCTGTCGGGCAGGGACTTGGGCACTGGCGGACTGGCGGACAATCATCGGCAGCCAGTCCCCAGTCCCCATGTCCCCAGTCCCGCCGTGACATACTTTGAACCCCATGGCGACGCTCCAGCCCTTCCGTGCGCTGCGTCCGAAGCCGGCTGACGCGGCGCGCATTGCCGCCGTTCCGTACGATGTCGTCAGCACCGACGAGGCGCGCGCGCTTGCCGACGAAAACCCGCAGTCGTTCCTCCGCGTGTCGCGACCGGAGCTCGAGCTGCCCGACGGCGCGGATCCGTACGCGCCCGGCATCTACCAGCGCGCGAAGGACAACTTCTCGGCGCTCCGCGACAACTCGCTGGTGCTGGAGGACGAGCCGAGCGTGTACTTCTATCGCCTGCGGATGGATCGCCACACGCAGACGGGTCTCGCCGCCTGCTTTTCCCTCGACGAGTACGATCGCGACGTCATCAAGAAGCACGAGCGGACGCGGCGCGACAAGGAGGACGACCGCACCCGTCACATGGTCGCGCTCCGCGCGCAGACGGGTCCGGTCTTTCTCACCTACCGCGCCAACGGAGACGTCGATCGCATCGCCGCCGCGGTGACGGCGACGGCGCCGCTCTTCGATTTCACGGCGCCGGACGGCGTGCACCACACGCTGTGGCGCGTGGGCGGCGCAGATCGCGATCGGCTGGTGTCCGCGTTCCGCGGGATTCCGTCGCTGTACATCGCTGATGGGCACCACCGGGCGGCGAGCGCGGCGCGCGCGCGCACCGAGCTGCCGGCGAGCGACGAGGCGAAGACGATGCTGGCGGTGGCGTTCCCTCACGATCAGGTGAGCATCCTGCCCTACAACAGGACGGTTACGGATCTCGGCGGTCTGACGCCGGTCGAGTTCCTGGAAGCGATCCGCGAGCGATTTGAAATGGAAGCCGGGCCCGCGGTACCGGCACGACGTGGCGACATGGCCATGTACTTCCAGGGTGGGTGGCACACCGTGCGTCCCCGTCTCCCGCCTGACGCTTCGAATCCAATCGCGTCGCTCGATGTCAGCGTGCTGCAGGAGGGCCTGCTCGCGCCGGTGCTGAAGATCGCCGACGTCCGCACCGACAAGCGCATCGAGTTCGTCGGCGGCGCGCGCGGGACCAGGGAGCTTCAGCGACTGGTCGATTCCGGCAAGGCGGCGGTCGCCTTCTCGCTCTACCCGGTCAGCGTTTCGGATTTGATGGACGTCTCGGACGCCGGCGAGATCATGCCGCCGAAGTCAACGTGGTTCGAGCCCAAGTTGCGAGACGGCTTGCTCATTCACGTTCTATGAGACACAAAATCCATTGTGTCCTTGGTGTTGATTCGGCGCCGCTATGAGAGTCCTGATCGCCGACAGCTTTGAGAAAAGCGGCATCGACGGGCTCGACGGCGGCGGGCTGCGAGGTTGTCTACAAGCCCGAGCTCAAGGACGAGGCGCTCGCGCTCGCCATCCGCGACACCGCTGCCGATGTGCTCGTGGTGCGCGGCACGGCGGTCACCGGCCCGATGCTCGAACACGGCTCGCTGTCCCTGATCGTCCGTGCGGGCGCCGGCTACAACACGATCGACGTCGCGACGGCGTCCAGGCGCGGCATCTACGTGTCGAACTGTCCCGGCAAGAACGCGATTGCCGTCGCCGAACTGGCGTTCGCCCTGCTGCTCGCGGTCGATCGCCGGGTGCCAGACGAGGTCGCCGATCTCCGCGCCGGCACCTGGAACAAGAAGGAGTATTCAAAGGCGCGCGGGCTGTTCGGCCGCACGATCGGCCTGCTCGGATACGGCAGCATCGGCCAGGAGATGGCCCGCCGCGCCCACGCCTTCGGCATGCCGATCGTCGTCTGGAGCCGCCGGTTCGCCACCGGCAGGGACGACGTCGCCAATCAGGCGGTGCCGATGCGGCTTGCGAGCTCGCCCGCGGATGTGGCGTCCCGCTGCGACGTGCTGAGCGTCCACCTTGCGCTCAACGCGGAAACGAAGGGGCTGGTCAACGCCTCGGTGCTGGACCGGCTGAAGCCAGGCTCCTACTTCATCAACACCGCGCGGGGCGAAGTCGTGGACTACGACGCGCTCGCGCGTGCGGTTCGAGAGCGCGACATTCGGGTCGGCCTCGACGTGTTCGCGGCGGAGCCAACGACCGCGACCGGCGAGTTCACGGATGCGATCGTCGCCTTGAAGAACGTCTACGGCACCCATCATGTCGGCGCGTCGACCGACCAGGCGCAGGAAGCGATTGCCGCCGAGACGGTGCGCATCATCAGCAGCTACCAGGACACCGGCAGGGTGCCCAACGTCGTCAATCTGGCGAAGAAAACGCCGGCCACGCACCTCCTTGTCGTCCGCCACCGCGATCGCCCGGGCGTGCTGGCCCACGTCTTCGATCGCCTGCGCAGCGGACAGATCAACGTCCAGGAAACCGAGAACATCATTTTCGAAGGCGCCGAGGCGGCGGTCGCGCGCATCAATCTCGACGGCGCCCCGCCGCCGGCGCTGCTGAAGCAGATTCAAGAGGGGAACAGCGACATCCTCGATCTGCACCTAGTCAGCGGATTAGACGGCACGTAGGCCGAAGGCACGAAGGATTAGTTCGGCCTGATCTCCGTGATCCTTCGTCCCTTCGTGGCCGTACGGAGGTCCATGACCACCGTTCACCGCGTCCACAACTTCTCCGCGGGGCCCGCGGTCCTGCCGGTGTCCGTTCTCGAAGAGATTCAGCGCGATCTCGTGTCGCTGCCGGGAGTCGGCATGTCGATCCTCGAGATCAGCCACCGCTCGGCGGCGTTCGAGGCGATCCTCGCGCAGGCGGAGGCCGACATCCGCGCGCTGGCGGCCATTCCGTCGAACTACAAAGTGCTGTTCCTGCAGGGCGGCGCCAGCCTCCAGTTCTCGATGGTGCCGATGAATCTCCTCACCTCGGGCGCGACCGCCGATTACATCGACTCCGGATCGTGGGCCGAGAAAGCGATCAAGGAAGCGAAGCGCGTCGGCACGGTCAACGTGGCCGCGACCACGAAGACCGAGAACTATTCGCGCGTGCCGCGCCAGGACGAGCTGAAGCTGACGCCGGGCGCGGCGTACGTCCACATGACGTCGAACAACACGATCGAGGGGACCGAATACAAGGAGTTGCCGGCGGTCGGCGACGTGCCGCTCGTCAGCGACACCTCCTCGGACATGTTCAGCCGTCCAATCGATATTTCCCGGCACGCGTTGATCTACTCGGGCGCCCAGAAGAACATGGGGCCGGCCGGCGTCACCGTGGTCATCGTGCGCGACGACCTGCTCCAGCGCTCCAGCAAATCGCTGCCGACGATGCTCAACTACGCGGTGCATGCGGAGAACGGTTCGATGTACAACACGCCGCCGGCGTTCGCCGTGTACGCGCTCGGGCTGGTGATGAAGTGGCTGATCGCGAACGGCGGTCTGACGGCGATTGCGAAGACCAACGAGCGCAAGGCGGCGAAGCTGTACTCCGAGATCGACCGGACCGGGTTCTATCGGGGCACCGCCGACAAGGGATGTCGATCGCTGATGAACGTGACGTTCCGGCTGGCGACCGAGGAACTGGAGAAACAATTCATCAAGGAGGCGACCGCCGCCGGCCTGGACGGCCTCAAGGGCCATCGATCGGTTGGCGGCATGCGCGCGTCGATCTACAACGCGTTCCCCGAGGACGGGGTCGACGCGCTCGTGACCTTCATGCGGGACTTCGAGCGCACTCGCGGATAGTGTGCTATCATGCTTGTTTACACCAGTTAGCTCACCCCAGGGCCAATTCAGGAAGCGGAGGATAGTGTAGTGCTTGCATCGCTCGTTCTGAGCCTCGTCGTCTCGGCCATAGTGACCCAGGTGGCGGTGTTCGGAACGACCATTTACCTCCACCGCTGCGCCACGCACAAGGCGCTCATCCTGCATCCTGCGCTCGAGTGGCTGTTCAAGTTCTCGCTGTGGCTGACGACCGGGCAGCAGACCAAGGAGTGGGTGGCGGTTCACCGCAAGCATCACGCGTTCACCGACGAAGAAGGCGATCCGCACAGTCCGCTGATCGTCGGCTTCTGGAAGGTCCAGCTCGGGAACGTCTACTACTACATGCGCGAGATCAAGAAGACCGATGTCGTCGAGCGCTACGCGCGCGACATCCACGAGGGCTGGTGGGACAAGAACGTGTTCAAGCGCGGCCTGCTCGGCCTCGCCATCGGGACGATCGCGCTGTGCTTCGTCCTCGGCATCGGCTGGGGTCTGCTGGCGGCCGGCCTACACGCCGTGATTTACGTGTTCGCGCTCACCTCGTCCATCAACGGCCTGTGCCACCACGTCGGCTACAAGAACTTCGACAACACCGCCACCAACATCCGCCTCATCGCGCTGATCACCGGCGGCGAGGGTCTCCACAACAACCACCATGGATATCCCCGGAGTCCCAAGTTCAGCCTCCGCGGCCGCCTGACCGAGATCGATCCCGCGTGGCCCGTCATCAAGACCCTGATCGCCCTGGGCCTCGCCAAGCCGTCCAAGACCATCGACGAAATCGCGGCATAAGAAGAGACGGCTTTATCACGAAGGCTCGAAGGAAAGTCTTCGTGTTCTTCGTGAAAGACCGTCTCTAGTGCCCTTGCGGCGGGCGGGAGCGGCGTCCGCGGCGCCGGCGGCGGCGTCTGCGCCCTGATGGCGGGGTCGTTTCTCCAGCAGGCTTCGGCCGGTGGCGCGTCGGCGGGACTCGAGTCGGCCAGCACCGCCTTCCAGTGGTCCACAATCTCCGGCGCGCCGCCGTGAATCTCCATCCAGGTCAGCGCGTCGCGGAAGATATGGCGGTGCGCCAGCGCGCGTTGCGCGCGTGTGCTCACGGAAAGGTCCTTCAGCCGCCGCTGCAACGCGATGATCTGCCGCAAGCGCTCGATGTCGCGGCGCGCCAGCGGCAAATCGCCGAGGCGCGGATTGGGCGGATGACGCGGCGGGCGACTGGGGGACGGAGTGGGGACGGAGCTGTCTCCGTCCCCGCTCCGTCCCAGCTCCGTCCCCGGCCGCACGACAGGCGGACGCGGCGGGTGGAGCGAGATCCCCAGCGGGATCAGCAGACTCCCCAGCAGAATGGCGTTGGTCAGCGTCTCCGGCGTCGAGTCGAACCGTCGGCGGTAGGCGTCGATCGCGGCCAGCGACCGCCAGAGCGGGTCGTTGGCCCCGACGTGCAGCTCCGTCGAAATCGGCTCGAGCAGCCCGACGTCGGCGAGGCCGCGGAACGCCTTCTCCGACGAACCGGCGCGCAGGATCTTGTCGTACTCCTCGAGCAGCCGCGCCATCGAGCTCTTGGAGATTTCGCGGCGGTGCGTGCGGATCGCCGCCAGCAGCGATGACTCGATCGTGAAGTCGAGCCGCGCGGCGATGGCAATCGCGCGCAGCATGCGCACCGGATCCTCGTTCAGCCGCACGTCGGGGTCGCCAATCGACCGCACGATCCCCGCACGCAGATCCTCCAGGCCGCCCACGTAGTCGATGACCGAGAAGGTCGCGATGTCGTAGAACAGCGCGTTGATCGTGAAGTCGCGCCGGAACGCGTCTTCCTCGGGCGTGCCGAAGGTGTTGTCGTGGTGGATCAGCTGCTCGCCTTCGGGCGTCGTTGGGTCGGGCGCCGGGACGCCATCGGCGACCACTTCTTCGCCGGCAACGACCTGCCGGCGGAACGTGGCCACCTCGATGACCTTCATCCCGAACTTGACGTGCGCGAGCCGGAACCGTCGTCCGATGATCCAGCAGTTCCGAAAGAGCTTCTTGACCTGATACGGATGTGCGGAGGTGCCGACGTCGAAATCCTTCGGCCGGCGGCCGAGGAGCAGGTCGCGGACGCTGCCGCCCACGAGGTAGGCCACGTGATGGTACTGCCGCAGACGGTAGAGCACCTTCAGTGCATCCGGATCGATATCGCGGCGAGAGACCGAGTGCTCTTCGCGTCGGACGATACGCGGGGCGACCACGTCCGGCATTGTAGCAAACGGGTAAATGAGACCAACTAAGCGATTGATTGACAATGACTTAGAGCACAGCATGGCGTGTGTTACCATCGGCCCATGAGCGCGACGGACAGCCGGAGCCCCTGTTTTTCGGGCTCGCCACGAGCGTTTGCCCTCGCGTTGTCGGCCTTCGGCGGGCTCAGGACGATGCTGAGATGTGTCGAAGGGTCGATGGGTGCGATCGTGTTTGCGTGGCTGGTCCTTTCGCCGGCGTCCGCGCTGGCCGATGACGATCCGCTGGCGCGCGCGCGACAGCTGTACAACCAGCGGCAGTTTCAGGAAGCCGTCAGCGCCGCCGAGCAGGCGCGTCAGTTTCCCGCGCACGCCGATCTCGCGGACCTCGTCGCGGCCCGCGCGTACCTCGAGCGGTTCCGCGAGAGCGCGGCGGCCGACGACCTGGCGAACGCGCGCGATCGGCTCAGCCGCCTCGATCCCGCGAAGTTCCCGCCGCGCGAGCGCGCCGAATACATCGTCGGTCTCGGCGAAGCACTCTTCTTCGACGACTCGTACGGCGCCGCCGCGGCGGTGTTCGACTCCGTGCTGCTCAGCGGTGAATCGATGTCGAGCGAAGCGCGCGAGCGGGTGCTCGACTGGTGGGCGACCTCAGTCGATCGCGAGGCGAAGCCGCGGCCGGATATCGACCGCCACGAGATCTATCAGCGCATCCGGACGCGGATGCGCGACGAAATCGCGACGCGTCCCGCCAACGGGACCGCCGTCTACTGGCTCGCGGCGTCGGCCCAGGCGCAGGGCGATCAACAAGCGGCGTGGGACGCCGCCCAGGCCGGCTGGGTCCGAGCGCCGCTCACCGGCGACCGCGGCGCTGCCCTCCGCGCCGATCTCGATCGACTCGTCGTAATGGCGATCGTCCCCGATCGCGCCAGGGTCCTGGGACAGCCCGTGGACGGCCTGCGAGCGCAGTGGGAACAGTTCAAGGACAGATGGAAATGACCTGCCATCCGAAGTTGGTAATTGGGCAATTGGGTAATTGGGTAATTTGAAAATCACTCACCAAGTTGCCAATTACCCAATTACCCAATTACCCAATTACCAGATTCGGGTGTCTGTTAGCTCTTCGCGTCGCGCCAGTTCTCCCCAATGCCGACGTCGACGGTGAGCGGAACGCTCAGCGTCGCGGCTGATTCCATCTTTTCGCGCACGAGCGCGGCGATTTCTTCGGCGCGAGCCTTCGGCACCTCGAACAGCAGCTCGTCGTGGACGGTGAGAATCATCCGGGCATCGGGATGTGGTTCGAGGGCGGCGTGGACGTCGATCATGGCGCGCTTCATGATGTCCGCGGCCGATCCCTGGATCGGCAGGTTCACCGCCACGCGCTCGGCCGCCATCCTGACCTGACCGTTCCGGCTCGTCAGCTCGGGCACCAGCCGCCGCCTCCCGTACATCGTCTTCACGACGCCGGTCGCCCGCGCCTCCTCGAGCGTGCGATCGATGTAAGCGCGCACGCGCGGGAAGCCGGCGAAGTAGGCGTCGATGAATTCCTGCGCCGCCTGCTGTGTGACGCCGATGTCCTTCGACAGCGTGAACGCGCTTTTTCCGTACAGGAGCGCGTAGTTGACCATCTTCGCGATGCTGCGCAGCTCGTGCGGGTCGCGGCTGCTTTCCGGGCCGAAGATCTTCAGCGCGGTCCGCTCGTGGAAATCAGCGCCTTCCCGGAACGCGTCGACCAGCACCGGATCGCCCGACACGTGCGCGAGGACGCGGAATTCGATCTGCGAGTAGTCGGCCGAAATCAGCACGTGGCCCGATTCGGCGATGAACGCGCCGCGGATTTCGCGGCCGAGCGCGGTCTTGATCGGGATGTTCTGCAGGTTCGGATCGCTGCTGCTCAGGCGCCCCGTCGCGGCCACCGCCTGGTTGAAGCAGGTGTGCACCCGGCCGGTCGCGGGATGCACGAGCTGCGGCAGCGCGTCGATGTAGGTGCCCTTCAGCTTCATGAGCCCGCGCCATTCGAGGATCTGACGCGGGAGCTCGTGGGCCAGCGCCAGCTCCTCCAGCACTTCGACGGCCGTCGACGGCGCACGCGACGTGCCGGTGCGCTTCAGAACCGGCAGCTGCAGCTTGTCGAAGAGGATCTCGGCCAGCTGCTTCGGTGAATTGATGTTGAACTCGCCGCCGGCCGCGGCGTAGATGCTGGCGGTGCGCAGCGCGAGGTCCTGCTGGATCGTGTGCGACTGCGCCGCCAGCGCGCGGCCGTCGATGCGAATGCCCGCCCGCTCCACGGCCACCAGCACCGGAATCAGCGGCCGCTCGATCGTTTCGTACACCGCCGTCAATTCGTCCTTCGCGAGCTGTGCGCAGAAAATCGGCGCGAGCTGGCCGACCAGGTCGGCGCGCTCGCACGCGTAGTCGACCGCCGCCTCGACCGGCAGCTCCGCCAGCGACATCGCTTTCGTGCCGCGGCCGCAGATGTCCTCTTCGCTGAGCGCCTTGTAGCTGGTGTGCTCGAGTGCGAGGTCTTCGAGCTGGTGCTCCGATCGCGTCGCGTCGATCAGGTAGCTGGCGAGCATCGTGTCGGTGTCGAAGCCGCGGAGCGTCACGCCGTGCTGCGCCAGGACGATGGCGTCGAATTTCAGATCGTGGCCGGCCTTTTTCAGCGTCTCGTCCTCGAGAATCGGCCGCAGATGCTCGAGCGTCGCCTCGAGGGGGAGGCTCGCGGTTTCGCTGAGCGCCCGGTGTCCGGTCGGCACGTAATCCGCGTCCCGGGGCGAGGTCGAAAACGCGAGGCCGACGACCGCCGCCCGCATCGCCGTCGGACCGTCGGTCAACACCCGCAGCGCGAAGCGCCCGTTGGCGCGCAGCCGTCCGGCCAGCGCCTGCACGTCATCGACGGTCGTGATCGTCCGGTAGGTCTTGACGGTGGAGCTCGCCGTCGGCGCGTATTCCTTCGCGAACGCCCGAAACCCGAGCTCGTTGAAAATCTGAAAACACTTCGCGCGTGAACCGCCGCGAAACCGCAGCGCCTCGGCGTCGAAGTCGACCGGCACGTCGATGCGAATCTTCGCCAGCTGCCGGCTCTGTTTCGCCGCCTCCGCGTTGCCCAGCAGGCCTTCGCGATAGCGCTTGTGCTTCACCTCGGCGGCGTGAGCGAGCAGGTTGTCGAGCGATCCGTACTGGGCGATCAGCTCCTTCGCCCCCTTCTCGCCGATGCCGGGGACGCCTTTGATGTTGTCGATCGAGTCGCCCATCAGCGCCAGCACGTCGACGACGAGCTCAGGCGGGACGCCGAACTTCTCCTTCACGCCCTCGGCGTCGTACCAGGTGCCTTCCTCTTTCGGGTTGTAGACGCGGATGCCATCGCGCACGAGCTGGAAGAAGTCCTTGTCGCCCGTGACGATGGCGACGTCGAAGCCTGCCGCCGACGCCTTCTCGGCCAGCGTCCCGATCACATCGTCGGCCTCGAAGCGCTCGGAGGTGAGAATCGGGACACCGAGCGCCTCGCACGCGGCGTGGACCATCGGAATCTGCTCGGCGAGCTCGTCGGGCATCGGCGCGCGAAACGCCTTGTAGTCGGACACGAGATCGTCGCGGAACGTGCGTCCCGGCAAATCGAACGACGCGGCGATGAATTCCGGTTTGTGCTCGTTGAGCAGCTTGCGCAGCATCGTGACGAAGATGTAGACGGCGTTGGTCGGCCGTCCTTGCGCATTCCTGAGGAAGCCGCCTTCGGCGGTGCGCACCGGCGCGTGGAACGCGCGGTACATCTGCGAGCTGCCGTCGATCAGATAGAGCACGGAACTTTTTACTATAACATTGACCGTCATGCGCATCCGCGCGCGCGCGCCACGAATGAACGCGGAGCTCGCGGAGCTCGCAAAGAAAAACTGTCTCGGCGTGCTCTGCGTGCTCTGCGTTCTATCCTCGACTGTCGGCTGCGGTGCACGAACCTGTTTCGCCAGTACCAGAGTACGAAGAGGACATGTTTCTCTCGCTCGACGGTTCCGCCACCATCACCGTCAGCGCCTCGATTCCGGCTCTGAACGCGCTGCGCGGCACATCATTCGATCCGAGTCCGAACGCGCGGACCGATCGCGACGCGATCCGCCGGTACTTTTCCTCCCCGGTCGCGCGAGTGGTCTGGGTGCGTCCGTCCCGGCGCAACAACCGCCGGTTCGTTCACGTGCGGCTCGAAGTCAGCGATGTGCGCCGGCTCAACGAGACGCCGCCGTTTGCCTGGTCGACGTACGAGTTCAAGCGCGACGGCGAGCTGTACGTCTACAAGCAGAACGTCGGCGCGTCCGCCGGTGGCAGCCCGGGCACGGTCAACTGGAACGGCAGCGAGCTCGTCGCCGTGCGGCTGCATCTGCCCAGCAAGGTGGTCTACCAGAACACACCGGACAAACGCCGCGGCAACATCTTCGTCTGGGAACAGCCGCTGACCGAGCGATTGAAGGGGACGCCGATCGAGATCGAGGTGCGGATGGAGACGCAGTCGATTCTCTACCGCACGCTCTGGCTGTTCGGCGCGACCTTCCTGGCCGTCGCGGTGGCATTCGTGGCGATCATTGGCTGGGTGCTGAAGCGGGGTGGAGCGCCGCCCCCGCGGGCGCCGCGACCCGGGATAGCGTTCGCGCGCTGAAGCATCCGCGCGTTGCGCAGTCGCAGGATGTCGTCGCTTGCGGCGAACCGCGAATCGACCAGCGGGCGAGGAATGATGCCGAAGCCAATCAGTGCGATCACGAGCGCCACGAACGTCCACGCCTCGCGTCGGGTCAACCCAAACCGCAGGCCGGAATGGGCCAGCGCATCCCGGCGACCGCAAAAAAGCGAAAAGTACATTCGCAGCACAGCCAGGCCGGTCAGCGCCGATGCAATGACGACGGCGAATCCCATGACCGGAAAGGCGTCGATGGCGCCATCCACCAGCAGCTCCTGGCCGACGAACCCGAGCGTGCCGGGGAAGCCGGTGCACGCCAGGCCCATGGACAGGAAGCTGATCGCCAATACCGGCATGCGCTCGTACCCGCCGTGGTACGTGGTCAGATCGAGCCGCCCGCGTCGAGCTTCCAGCACGAGGACGCAGCGTGCCAGACCGGCGAACGCGAGTCCGGCCGACAGCCACACGAGCAGTCCTCCCGCCAAAGCGCTCGCGCTCGTGCAGTCGAGGCCCGCCATGACCAGAGCGGACTGGCTCATGAACAGATAGCCGCACGCCCGGCGCGCGCTGGTCTGGACCAGCGCGAGTGCCGCACCGTACACGGCTGTCGCCAGCGCCAGGATGGCGATCATCCGCAGCATGTCGGGCGACGCGCGCGGCACGATCAGCACCACGGTCATATACGCGCCAACCTGCGGCGCGCTGAACAGAATCGCCGGCCCCAGGCGTCCGTGATCGAATACTTCCGGCACCCACGCATGGAACGGCAGGATTCCTTTGCGCACCAGCGCCGCGATGACGATCAGCCACATGCCCGCCGTCTCCAGACTGGTGTTCTGGGCGCCGGGGCGCACGAGAAGCGCGACGCCGAGACCAAAGAGAAGTGTCGAGAACCCCAGATAGGCGCCGACGATGCGGCGCTGGTACTGATGCGCCGGGTCCGCGAGCGCGGACAGAAACGTCCAGACGGAGGCGACCGACAGGAGCAGAAGCACCACAGCGCTCTCGGTCAGAAAGGACCCGAGCGTGATGAGGGAGGCGAGGGCCGTCCGACGCAAGCCGCCTCGATCGAGCGCCGCGCGCGGCGTCACCGCGACCGTCAGCAGCCACAGACCGGCCGCGAACGGCAGGAGCACCGCCGACAGGGTGTCGACGCGAATGATGGCCTCCCCGCCGGGCGCCCAGCTGAGCGCCGAGCTCCGGATGGAGAGGTGATGCAGGCCTGGCGAGACCGCGATGCCGAGCGCGGCCAGCAACATCGACAGCGCCGATGCGACCGCCAACCGCCGAAGGCGTTCGACGTCGAGACGGAAGAAGGAGAAGCC
Organism: uncultured Acidobacteriota bacterium; assembly: GCA_963792175.1. Taxonomy (GTDB): domain Bacteria; phylum Acidobacteriota; class Vicinamibacteria; order Vicinamibacterales; family CAVVIG01; genus CAWBVG01. Next base: position 50,417 of record CAWBVG010000033.1, on the reverse strand, counting down.
GATCACGAGAACGGGCAGGGCGACGAGACCGGCGACCCACAGCCGAGCGTCACTCATCCTGATCCTCGCCTCCTTCGATCGCGACCGGCCGCCGCGTCGGGATGACGACATCGCAGAGCCACTCGTCGAGACGGGTCAGTTGGCGAGCCACGCGGATAAACGGCTCGACGACGAAACGGTCGAGGAGGCTGTCGAGAAAGCCGCGTTCGAGCGCGATCAAGAACAGGCCCCGTTTCATGCGATCCGAGGTCATTGCCTCGAGATAGCCGCGGGATGGAGACGGGCGGTTGCCGATGGCATCCTCCATCCCGTGCAGGTCGTGCAGGACGTTCGGCGCGGTCAGAAACTGCAGCAGTCGAAAGCAGGCGTGCCCGACCAGATGCACGAACGCGATCGTGTACCAGCCGATCGAGATTTCGACCACGATGATGCCCACTTGTGTGAGAGCGGCATAGGCGAGGGACGACTTCACATCGCTCTGCACGCGCGTCGTGACCGCCGCGAAGATCGCCGTCGCCGCTCCGAGTCCGCCCGCGAGCAGACGGGCCGCCGCCGCCTGTTCGAGCAGCGGCGCCGACCGCAACAGCAGGAAGCAGCCGGCGTGAATCGAGAGCGATCCGTAGTAGACCGCGCTCGACGGCGTCGGTCCCTCCATCGCGCGCGGCAGCCAGCTCGAGAAGGGCAGGAGCGCACTCTTGCCGGCGACCGCCACGATCAAGAGGACGGCAATCATCGTCGCGTTGGTTCCGGTGAGATCGACCGTTGCAGCCGGCCGCGTTCCGCCAAACAGCAACGACAGGCTGTCGGTGCCTGCGACGTGACGCAGCAGCACCGCCGCGGACAGCAGGGCGGCGTCGCTGATGCGGTAGACCGAAAAGACGCGAAGCGCATTCGACACCGGCGCGGGACGCTCGAGAAAGAAGGCGACGAGCAGCGCCGAGCTGAGTCCGACAAACTCCCACCCGATGAAAAGGACTTCGACGTTGCCCGCCAGCGCGACCAGCAGCATGCCTGTGACGAACAGCGCCAGCAGGGCGAAGTAACGGTTGTACCCGGATTCCCGGTGCAGATATCGATTCGAGAATGCCGACACGATGCCGGCGATGGCCGCCGAGAGCGCCGCGAACGCCAGCGACATCCGATCGACGAGGAATTCGATCGCGATGCCGCCTTCGTGGGAGGATGACCACGCGCCGTACGACAGCAGCCGCGTGCCCGCGCCGGTCGTGGCGTGCACGACGAACGCCGCCGACAGCGCCGCCCACGCCAGCAGCATCGAGCCCGCGGCGAGCGCGCTCGTCCAACGCTCCGGCAGCGAACGGTTGAGGATCGCCGCCCCGCCAAGCAGCGCGAACAGGAGCGCCGGCGATCCGACGCCGACGAGTACCATCGCGGCGAGCGGAACATTCAGCGTCACGCCGATGGTCCCGCCTGCGCGATTCGCCGGTCCGGCACCGCGGATGACGGCCGCACGATCGCCACCGGCGGAAGAAACCCGCGCTTGCCCTGGTACCAGTCGGCCGATTCGCCGGTGACGGTCGCAAGCGCATGTTCCGGGGCATGCGGCACGAAGCCCGTTGACCGCAGCTCCCACAGCGCGCCCGATTCCGTGTCGAGGCACGCGAACCAGATCCAGCGGTTTCGCACCAGCCGTTCGATCGCCGGGTTGTCCTCCACGACCCGCCGGACGCGATCCGGAGTGCCTTCGACGACAATCGCCAGTCGCGTCGGTTCGTGGATCTCGACCATCTGCCATGGCAGGCCGGTGCGCAGATCGCTCTGCGCGCCATCCATCACGCCGAGCAGCGAGGTGACGTTGTGCGGTAGCTTGGTGCCGCAGCCATATCCGGCCGGGTCGACGTAGCTGAAGTAGTCCTCGAGGCTGATGCCGGCGACGACCGGCACAACCGCCGCCAGGATCCGCGCGATGATCGCGCCATCCCGATCGCGGGTCGGATCGTACGACACCAGGAACGCGCGCCGATCGAGAAACAACCCTCGCGTCCGCACGCGCCGGCCGATGATGCAGAACGCGTTGGTGGCGTGGCCGTACTCCGGCCGCGGCTGCGCCAAATCGGCTGCGCGTCCCTCCACGTGGGCGAGCGCCGCCAGTGGTGGATACCAGCGCGGCACTGCATCGAACCGCCGGCAGCGCTCGTGCGCCTCGCGCCGCCGGGCCATCTCGATCGCCTCGCCGGCTTGCGCGAACATCGTCTGGCACACCGCGGGAACGAGGTCGTCATCGAAGAACGTGACCGTGTTGTTGCAGGTGTTGCGTTGGGCGCCGACGAACCATGTGCTGGCGTCGATGGACAGGCCCTCGGCCGCCAGCAGCTCGCGGACGCGCCGGTCGTTGGCCATCTGCGCAAAGGCCCGCGCGTTGGGGCCGCCGCGTCCGCCGCCGCAGGCACCGCAGTCGTGGGCTGACTCGTGAGGGTTGTTGAGACTGATCGATCCGTGTCCGATCACGAGCACGAGCGGCGACAGGCGATCGGCAATCCCGATATCTTCGAGGACGCGGCGCACGATGTCCGCCATCTCCCGCACGGTAAACCCCGAATACGTCCCGATCGGTGGCGGTCGGTCGGTCCGGTCGAGCTGCAGCCGGGTACGCTCGGCGGCGATCGACGTCTCGTGCGCTCTCTTCCATCGGGACGACAGCCACGGGAACACGACGCGCAGGATCAGCGGGACCAGCGCGAGCCAGCCAAACGCGGCCATCAGCAGGGCACCGCGCACCGGCAGCCGGCTTCCCAGGTGCACGTTGTAGCCGAGGAATCCGACGGCCCGCCGCTGCAGGCGACGCGACCGTCGCGCGAAGCGATCGCCGTCCGATTCGATTTCCGCAACGTAGTGTTCGGGGCGGATCGCGACGGGGCACAATGGCCGCGGATGCGCGTCGGACGCGCCCTGGTGATACATCGCGACGTTGAAGAAGCCGGCAGTGCCCAACGTCTCGCAGTCCGGCTCGACTTCCTCCAGATGGCGCCGGAACGATTCCTCCCGCTCGTCGAGACAGAAGACGGCCTGGAACGCCGGCGGCCGCGCCATCTCTCGCGGCGAATGACGCAGGAGCGCGTCGTACATGCGATGACGAATCGTGCGTTCGAACGCCTGGTGGAGGATCCGGCGCTGGCGCACGCCGTCGAGCTGTTGCAGCTCCGACTCGAGCTCCTCAACGTTGCGGGCGCTCCATTGCTCGACAATTGACGCATCGAGTCCGCACAGTTGCGCGACATGAAACAGCGGCCAGGCCCGCTCGACCGCCGTTGGCGCAGACGGGCGTGGCAGCCGGTTCCGCAACGGGAGTCGCAGTTCCGACAGCGGGCCTGTGAAGGCGATCTGTCGTGCCGCATGGTCGAGCGCCGCACGCTCCATCAGCAGGCGCACTGCGAGGAACCCGCGGAGGGTCACCGTGAGGTCCCGTGCCGGCACTCGGTCGGGGCGCTGTTCGATTTGACGAACGATGCCGGCCCATCCGCGCAGCGCCAGCAGCTCCGCGCTCAGAAAGTCGGCACATTCGTCGTTGGCGACGCCGAGCTGAGCGAGGGAGTTGGCAATCGAGGCGAGTGCGTTCCGTTCGGCGGAGCGATCGTCGCGTGCCAGCCGCGGCAGACTTTGCGCCCACGGGCCGCACTGTGCGGCGAGTGAGGTGCGATAGAGCTCCAGGAAGCAACCATGGATGCCGCGACTCCTTTCGGGCATCGCCCAATGCGCGAGGCCCTGATCGAGATAGCCGGCCAGGAATCGAATCAACGGTGGATGGATCCAGGTATCGAGTGTCCATGCCGTACGCCGCTTGAAGCCAGTCGCGATGCCGGACCGGAGTGGCGGCGGCAACAGGCGCGAGACTCGCCGGCGCGGTCGATCGCCTGGAGACACGCGTTCCACAGGCGGCGGACCGCCAGCCGTTCATCGTCCAGCCGCTCGTCGAGCTCGCGAACCACAGTGGCTGTGGACCGGGCGTTTGCGGGAACGTCGGTCCGAAACCTCGACAACGCCTCGGTTTCTTCCAGAATCCACGCGAGCTCGTGGCCTTTCGCAGCGGGAATACCGTGCAGCACGACCGCACGCCAGAGATCGCGCCGCGAACCGGCGCCGGCCACCTCGCTCGAACCTCCGGTGCCAAGCTGGTGATCGATCAGCGCCTCCACGTCCTTGGCAAGAATGCGCCCGGACGCCAGCTTGTCGCGATATCGCGACTCAGAAAGGAAGGGTTCACAACCCAGCTGCTCTGCGGCGTGCTCGACCGCCTTTTCGAAAGGCATGTGCTCGAACGCGTGCAGCGTATTGTGATGGATGAAAATACTGATCGGACCTTGCGCGGGCAGGAGGTGCGCCAGCTGATCGATCACCCGCGTCAGGAAATCGTCCGGCGAGCTGGAACGATCAAGCATCTTCGTTCGCGCGTCCTACAGGCTCGAAATGCTGGGTACTCAGGCGAGGGAGAGCAGGAAGCCGCAGGATAGAATACTCCAATGCACCGCGGCCGCATTCGCGTCGCCGGCGTGATGTCCGTGCTGGTCGCGCCACGCTCGTGAAAGAGTATCCATATTGGTGGGATACGCTTCGTGATTTGCCAGTAGCCAGCCCCGAGCCCCTAGCCCCGAGATCGCGTCGATCTTCCACTCGCGTGCCGACGTCGTCGTCATCGGCGCCGGCTACACCGGTCTGGCGGCGGCACGCCATCTGGCGCGGACCGGCGCGTCCGTGCTGGTGTTCGAACGCGACCGCGTCGGCGCCGGCGCGAGCTCGCGCAACGGCGGCCAGGTTGTCACCGGTCTCAAGCTCGATCCGGCGACGCTCGTCGATCGTTTTGGCGAGGCGCAGGCGCGGCAGCTCTTCGACGTCGCCCGCGAGTCGATGACGCGGCTCGAAGCGATCATCGCGGAAGAGCCGATCGACTGCGGGTATGCCCGCACGGGACACATTCAGGCGGCGACGAAGCCGAAGCATTTCAAGGCGCTGCAGGACGAGCAGGCGCTGCTCGCGCGTGTGTTCAACCACCGCGTCGAGATCGTGCCGCGGGCGGATCAGCGATCCGAAGTCGGCTCGGACGCCTATCATGGCCTGCTCGTCGACGAACAGAGCGCGGCGCTGAATCCCGCGAAGTACGTCGAAGGGCTGGCCGGCTGCAGCGTCACGCAGCGGCGCGACGGTTGTGACGCACACCGCGGTCACCCGCGTCGATCGGATTCCGGCCGGGTGGCGCCTGGACTTCATGGCCTCCGGCTCCTCGACCGCCGAACCCTCGGTGACGGCGATAGACCGGACCTTCGTGGAAGCGCGCGATGTGCTCGTCGCCACGGACGGCTATACGACCGGTGTCACGCCCGAGCTGCAACGGCGGCTGATTCCGGTCGGCAGCTTCATCATCGCGACCGAGCCGCTCGAGCCGGACACGGCGGCGGGTCTTCTGCCGAAGAACCGAGTCGCCTTCGATTCGAAGTACTTCCTCCATTACTACCGTGTCACGCCCGATTGGCGGCTGCTGTTCGGTGGGCGCGCCGAGTTCCGCCAGCCGGACGAGTCCACGGCGGAGCGGACCGCCGGGATTCTTCGCGCCGACATGGTCCGGACATTTCCCGAGCTGCGCGATACGCGCGTCGACTACTCGTGGGGCGGCAACGTGGCCTTCACGCGCGACCAGATGCCGCGCGCAGGCCGCCTCGACGGGTTGTACTACGCCGGCGGCTACAGCGGACACGGCGTGGCGATGGCCACCTATCTTGGCGAACAGATCGCGCGCCGGATGGCCGGGGAACCGTTCGACCATCCCTTGTTCGACGATGACTTCGCGAGCATTCCGCTCTATCACGGCACGCCGTGGTTCCTGCCGGTCGTCGGCGCCTATTACCGGGTGAAGGATTGGCTCCAGTAGATCTCGAGTTCTCCGCCAACCAGATGCACGCAATGGCCGCCGAGCCGTCGTCGGACGTTGTATCGAACACATCGTCCAGGCCGCTCAGCAGCCGAGCTGCGGCGACGTCGACGCCGCCGCGCTCTGCCGGTCGCTCGTCGAACCGGCCCCCGAACACGCGGTGGCGCTGGAGCCACTGCTCGACAGCCTGTTTCGCGACTGGATTCCGCGATCGTTCACGACGATCGGTCCCGGGTATTTCGCCTTCATCCCCGGCGGCGGTGTGTATCCCGCCGCGCTGGCGGACTTCATCGCCAACACCACGAACCGCTTTACCGGCATCTGGCAGGCCGCGCCGGCGCTGGTCCAGCTCGAAGCCAACGCGCTCGACTGGCTGCGCGACTGGATGGGCTTCCCACCCGGACGCGCGCGGTCTGTTCACCACCGGCGGCTCGATGGCCACCTTCAACGCCATCGTCTGTGCGCGCGAGCAATACCTGGGCGCGGAGATCCGGCGCGGGGTCCTCTACACGTCCGACCAGGCGCACCACTCGGTCCTGAAATCCGCGAAGCTCGCCGGCGTGATGCCGGATCGCGTGCGCGGCATCGAGTCCGACGAGTCCTACCGCCTTCGGCTCGACGTGCTGCGCGAGACGATTGCCGCGGACCGCGCCGCCGGCCTGACGCCTTTTGCCGTCGTGTCGAGCGCGGGGACGACGAACACCGGAGCGGTCGATCCGCTGGACGGCATCGCCGATCTCTGCGTGCGCGAGCGCATGTGGCACCACGTGGACGGCGCCTACGGTGCGTTTTTCCATCTCTGCGACGAGCTGCGCACCGGAATCCTGCGTGGCCTGCCCCGGGCCGATTCGGTGACGCTGGATCCTCACAAGGGCATGTTCCTGCCGTATGGCACCGGGGCGCTGCTGGTGCGCGATGGCGCGGCGCTGCGCGCGGCCCACGAGGCGACGGCGGCCTATCTGCCGGCGATGCCGCATCCTGCCGACTTCTACGACCCGAGCCAGCACGGACCGGAGCTGTCGCGCGGGTTTCCAGGTCTGCGGGTCTGGCTCTCGGTCAAGCTGTATGGGGCGGCGGCGTTTCGGGCCGCGGTCGCCGAAAAACGCGAGCTGGCGCTCGACGCGGCCCGCAGGGTGGCGGCGCTGCCCGGCATCGTCATCGACGCACCGCCGGATTTGTCGCTGTTCGCGTTCCACCTGTCGTGGCCCGGAGCCACACGCGCGGAAGAAGACGCCGCGACCCGCGCCTTGATGGACCGGACCACCCGTCGCGGCCGCGTGATGCTCACCGGCTGCACGGCGCACGGCCGATTCCTCGGCCGCGTGTGCGTCCTGAGCTTTCGCACTCATCAGGCGGAGATCGACGCCCTCATCGAGGACATGGCCGCCGCCATTCAGGAGATACGATCGCACCATGATTGAACAATCGGATCGTGCGCGGCTGCGCGCCATCGCCGTCCGCGCCATGCGCGAGCGCGGTCTCGAGCCCACCATGCCGCCCGCCGCGCTCGCCGAGGCGTCGGCGCTGAAGGAAGCGCCGCGCACCACCGAGGAGCCGACGCGCGATCTGCGGACGCTGCTCTGGTGCTCGATCGACAACGATGATTCGCGGGACCTGGATCAGTTGTCGGTGTCGGAGGCGCTGAAGGGCGGCGAGGTGAAGGTGATGGTGGCCATCGCCGACGTCGACGCGGCCGTGGAGAAGAACTCCGCCGTCGATCGCCACGCCCAACAGAACACGACGTCGGTGTATACGCCAGGCGCGATGTTTCCAATGCTGCCCGAGCGGCTGTCGACCGATCTGACGTCGCTCAACCCTCAGCAGGATCGCCTGGCGGTCGTGATCGAATTCGTCGCGACCCCGGAAGGCGAGCTGGCGAGCTCGCAGGTGTACGGCGCCGTCGTACGGAATCAGGCGAAGCTCGCCTACAACGCCGTCGGCGCCTGGCTGGCTGGGACGGGACCGTTGCCGCCAGCGGCGGCGGCCGTGCGGGGGATGGACGAGCAGCTGCGCATGCAGGACGGCGTCGCTCAGGCGCTCCGGCGGCGGCGGTACGAGCACGGCGCGCTGGAGTTTCAGACGCTGGAAGTCGAGCACGTCTTCGACGGCGACCGGCTGCGCGATGTCGAGCCGCAGACACCGAATCGCGCGAAGCAGCTGATCGAGGACCTGATGGTCGCTTCCAACGGCGTCACCGCCCGCTTTCTCGACGCGCAAGGGTTTCCATCCCTGCGCCGGGTGGTGAGGTCCCCCGAACGGTGGGAGCGGATACGGGGCGTCGCGCACGATCTCGGCATCGAGCTTCCGGCCGCGCCCGACTCCGGGGCGCTGAACGCCTTTCTGGCGCAGCGCAAAGCCGCCGATCCGGATACGTTTCCGGACTTGTCGATCACGATCATCAAGCTGCTCGGATCGGGCGAGTACGTCGTCGATCCGCCTGGCGTGGAGCCGCCCGGCCACTTCGGTCTGGCCGTCCGCGACTATGCGCACTCGACGGCGCCGAACCGGCGGTTCCCGGATCTCATCACGCAGCGACTCGTGAAAGCCGTGCTCGCAGGTCACCCGACGCCGTATTCGATCGAGGAGCTGGAAGCGCTCGCCTTGCAGTGCACGCGCCAGGAGGACAACGCGAACAAGGTCGAACGCCAGGCCCGCAAGTCGGCCGCGGCGCTGGTCGTCGAGTCGCAAGTCGGCCGCCGCTTCGACGCCATCGTCACCGGCGCGTCGAACAAGGGGACGTGGGTCAGGGTGTCGAAGCCGCCGATTGAAGGGATGCTCGTACGAGGCGCGGGTGGCCTGGACGTCGGCGATCGCCTCCGCGTCGAGTTCGCCGGCGTCGACGTGGAGCGCGGATTCATCGACTTCGTCCGAGCGTGAACGGCGTGATCTCACGAGCGGCGACGGCGATCTACCACGCCGGCTGTGCCGGCTGTCACGGGCCCAACGGCGAGGGCGCTCCTGACACGACCGTCGGTTTCGACAAACCCGCCACCTTTCCCGACTTCACTGACGTGCGCCACCACGACGCCCGAGCTGGATGTCGACTGGAAGGCGACCATCCGCGACGGTGGTCGCGGCCGCGGGTTCTCGCGGATCATGCCGTCGTTCGCCGACCAGCTGACCGCCGCGCAGATCGACGCGGTGATCGCGCATCTGCGGACGCTGTGCCGCGACACCGTCGTGGCCGCGCGGCGAGCTCAACCTGCCGCGCCCGCTGACCACCGAGAAAGCGTTTCCGGAAGAGCGAGACGGTGATCACCACGGCGGTCGGCGCGCATCGCGCGCCGGACGTCACGCCATGAGATTGTCGTACGAGCATCGCCTCGGCAATCGCAACCAGCTCGAGGTGTCGATCCCGCTGCGCGAGCCTGCACGATGAGAGCCGGCACTGGGGCGCGGGCGTCGGCGACGTGGGCGTCGGCTGAAGCGCGTCCTGTTTGCGAGCGCGCAACTCGATCGTCAGCGCGCAGGGCGAGCTGATCGTTGCCGACCGGTAACAAGGCGAAGCGGACTGGGCATCGGGCGTCACCGATCTTCGAAGCGTTCGCCGCGTACGGACAGATCCTGCCCTCGCGACATGTTCCTTCAGGCGCAAGTCGGGTACCGAACAGCCGACATCCACAGAGGACACGCCGCGCGCGTTGTTCTGGCCGCGCGGCGCTCGGGCACAAGCCTCCGTCAGGAGATGGCGTCGGCCGGCATGTGGTCGCCGATGCTCGAACTGATCAGCGATCGCGATCTCGAGGACGGCGCGAGGACCAACGTCGACCTGATGCCCCAGGTCCAGGTCACGATCAACAGACGGCAGCACATTCGCGTCAGCCTCGGCCTCCAGATCCCGGTCGACCAATACCGCACGGGACGTTCGAAACAGGTCGTGTTCTATTTCCTCTGGGACTGGTTCGACGGCGGCCTGCTCGACGGGTGGAGATGATGGCGCGCACGCTGCCGTGCTGCGGCTCGTTCATCGTCGCGGCGCTCTGTTGGCGTCCGAGTACGCGGCGTCCGGACCGGCGCGGCCGACAAGCCGCTGCTGCCGCAGTTCCAGACCTCCGACCGCTGCATCGCGTGTCACAACGGCCTGCGTCGACCGCGTCGGGTGAAGACGTGTCGATTGGCTTCGACTGGCGCGCCAGCATGATGGCCAATTCGTCGCGCGATCCTGTACTGGCAGGCCAGCGTCAGGCGCGAATCGATCGATCATCCGGAGTCGAAAGCGGCGATCGAGGACGAGTGCTCGATCTGCCACATGCCGATCACGCGCTACTGAACGCGAAGCTGCGCGGCCGGCACGGAGAGGTGTTCGCGCATCTGCCCGTTCGCCGCTGACGACAAGGAAGGGCGTCAGGCCGCCGACGGCGTGTCGCTGTTCCGTGTGCCATCAGATCGGCAAGGAGCGGCTCGGCACGCCCGAAAGCTTCAACGGCGGCTTCGTCGTCGCTGCCGCCGTCAGCGATCCGGACGCGCGTCCGGAGTACGGCCCGTTCGAAGTCGAGGCCGGGACACACGGCGCATCATGAACAGCTCGTCGGAGGGCTACCGGCCGACGCAGTCCGACCACATCCGGCAGTCTGAGCTCTGCGCGACGTGTCACACGCTGCTGATCACGAACGCGCTGGGACCGGACGGCAGCGTCGATCGGCCGGCTTCCCGAGCAGGTGCCCTATCAGGAATGGCTGCACAGCGATTTCAGGAACACGCAGAGCTGCCAGTCGTGCCACATGCCGGTCGATCAAGGAGCCGGTGCCGATCACGCGCGTGTTCGGCGTCCCGCGCGAAGGCGTATCGCGGCACACGTTCGTCGCCGGCGAACTTCTTCATGCAGCGCATGCTGAACCGCTATCGCGACGAGCTCGAGCGTCGCCGCGCTGCCGCAGGAGCTGACGGCCGCGGCCGACCACGACGATTCGCTTTCTCGGCACGCAGGCCGCCGCGGATTCGGATCGACGGTGTGCAGCGTCGAATCGGGCCGGCTGCGCGCCGACGTGATCGATCGAGAATCTCGGCGGCCACAAACTGCCGACGGCGTATCCCTCGCGCCGCGCCTGGCTGCACGTCGTCGTCCGCGACGCTGGCGGGCGGGCCGTGTTCGAGTCTGGTGCGGTGAATCCGGACGGGTCGATTCAAGGAAACGACAACGATGCCGATGCCGCTGAAGTTCGAGCCGCATTACGACCGAGATCCGCAGCGCCGATCAGGTCCAGATTTACGAAAGCATCCTCGGCGATGCGGATGGCGCCGTGACGACCGGGCTTGCTGACCGCGTGTGCGCTATCGTGAAGGACAACCGCCTGCTGCCGCGCGGCTTCGACAAGCGCACCGCGGAGCCCGACATCGCCGTCCACGGCGGCGCCGCTGGACGATCCCGATTTCGTCGGCGCGCGGCGACCGCGTGCGGCTACTCCATGCCGATCTGGCGAACGCGCAGGGACCGTTCGTCGTCGAGGCCGAGCTGCTGTATCAGCCGATTGGCTACCGTTGGGCCGCCAATCTGGCCTACGGTCGGCGCGAGCCGCTTCGCTTCGCCGTTACCACGTCGCGTGTGACGCGATTCATCGACTTCGCTCCGTCGTGAACAGCTCGCCCCGCCAGCCTCGACTCCGCGCCTGACAGCCGCCCAGCCCCCTAGCCCCGACTCCGCATCTGACAGCTAGCCCCTAGCCCCGGCACGCTTTTTCGGAGAGGCCGCCATCCGCGACACCGTCGCCGCCGGCTTCTTGTTCGCGCTGATCGTGTCCAGGCTCTTGCGCAGCGCCTCCATCAGGTTGACCACCTTCGGCGGCGCCTCGACCTCCGGCGCGACGATCTCGCGACCCTCGATCTTGGCGTCGATGATCTCGCGGAGGCCGACTTGATAATCGTCGCGGTATTCCTGCAGGTCGACGGTGCCCTCGAACGTGCCCATCACCTGGTGGGCCAGCTTCACTTCCTCCGGCTTGACCTTCGCCGGCATGTCGCTCAGCTCGTCGATGGCGTCCATGCTGCGGATTTCGTTCGCGTGCCGCAGCGTGTACATGACCAGGCCTTTCTCGCGCGGCTGCACCTTCACGAGGTACTCGCGCCCGTACAGCGCGACCTTGCCGATGCCCGCCTTGCCCTTCATCCCTTCGCGGATGACCGCGAACGCCTCGCGCGCCACCGGGCCATCGGGCGCGAGATAGTAGGGCCGCTCGAGGTAGATCGGGTCGATCGCGGTGTCGTCCGTGAACTTCTCGAGGTTGATCACGCGCGTCGAATCCACGCGCACCTTCTCGATGTCCTCCTCGTCGACGACGACGTAGCGTCCTTTCTCGAACTCGAAGCCCTTGACGATATCCGTGTTGGGGACTTCGCGCTCGCACTTCGGGCACCACCGCTTCTGTTGGATCCGCGTCTGGCACTCGCCGTGCAGCTGGTTGAAGCTGAGCGTGGCGCCGGCATCGGTCGCCGGAAACACCTTGATCGGAATGTTCACGAGGCTGATCTTCAGGTAACCCTTCCACGTCGGTCGCGCAGGCATGGCTCCTACTTTTCTAGCGGCCGAAACCGGCCGTATGTGGCATGGCCCTCGATGAGAGAGCCGTTGAGACGCCCCTCGTACCGTTCGCGCATCTCGATTGGCACGAGCAGGCCGAGCAACGGCTCCGATTGAAAGCTGACATCGATTGTCGCCTTGATCTGCCGGTTCTGCATCTGCAGCTCGCTCATCAGCACCCGGCCCGTCGCCGGATCGATCCAGAAGCGGCCGCGGGCCGGAAAGTCCTTGTGGTCGGTGGTTCGGGTCATCGTGCCCGGCTGCTTTTCGTCGTACGCGACGATCCAGATCTCGGTCGTGACACGAAACGCTCCAGGGGTTTCCGACTCGCTCGGCACCGTCGCCAGCGACCGGTCCGTCGTCCGAGTCCACTTGAACCGTGGCTGGTTTGCGGCCTCCAGGAACAGCAGCGTGTAAACCGGCGTGTTGAGATTCCGCTGGATGTCGCCGATGTTGTATTGCGAGCTCTCGTCCAGAATGCTCCGGATTCGCTCGTCGGTCGATGGCGAGTCATCGCGGAACAGCTGCGGCAGCCGTTCGCGACGGTCGCGTACCGATGCGCCATTCACCTCGAACACGTCACGATAGGTCATCCACGCGGCGGCGCCCGGAGGTTTCACCAGGACCACATCCGAGACCAGTTCTCGATGCTGCAGCGCGGTGGAGGCGGGATGCCGCCCTCCCTGGATCGCCTTCCAGTCCTGAACGTATCGCTCTTCGGCGACGATGGTCGAGAGCTGGCGATGAAAATCGGCGACGTAGGCCGCCGCCCGGGCCAGGACCGTGGCCAGCGACTCTGGTTGGCTCGCGGCGGCCGGTCCGCGCAAGCGTGACGGCGACGCAGGCCGAGACGATCGTTGCCTGAAATCGTCGCGGTCATTCTTTGACGATCGGCGCAATCTTCTCGTCGACCTTCACCTGGAACTGCCGGAAGCTGCGGTAGTTGGCTTCGCCCGTCACCGGGCTCGGGCCGCGGCGCAGGTCGTACCGTTCCTTCATCTGGATCGGCACCATCACATTCAGGGTCGGTTCGCGTTCATAGCCGACCGTGATCACGCCCGTGAGGGTGAGGTCCTCGGCAATCAGCTCGCTGGCGAGCACCTGGCCGCTGTCCGGCTCGATCCAGAATCGTCCGCGCGCCGGCAGGTCGCGAAAGTTGGTCGTGCGGATCATCGTCTGACCCTCCACCTCGCGATAGCCGATCACCCACACCGTCGTCGCGGCCGCCGCGGCGCTGCGGACCGGCGCGGCGCCGCCTTTTCCGATCCGCTTGAACACGAAGCGCGATTGCTGCCGCGGCTCGAGAATCGCGAGCGCCAGCACCGGCAGATTCACGGTGCGCAGCAGGTTGCCGATGTTGTAGCGCGAGCTCTCATTGGCAATCTGCTCCGCCTGGTTCGCGGTCGCGGAAGACGGCGTCACGAAGAGCTTCATCAGCCGCTGGTTGCGATCGCGGACCGGCCGGCCGTCCACCTCGAAGACGTCGCGGAACTGCACCCAGCGATCGGCGCCGACCGGCCTGACCAGCAACAGGTCCGACTTCAGCTCGCGGTGTCTCACGCTCGGCAGGCCCGAGCGGGTCGTTGGTCCAAGCACCGACGACACCCTCACGTCCTGGACGTAGTCTTCCTCCGCAACGATGCCGGCGAGCTGCTGCTGCAGGTCGAGGACGTACGCGCCGGCGCGGCCGAGCACGGTTTCGAGCGCCGGCGGTGGCTGTGCCGCGGCGTGCGCGACGAGCGCCGCGGCGACGCCTCCCGTGACGGCCATGGTGCGCAGGCGCTTCATTTCTTGACCGGCGCGACTTTTCGTCGGTTTGCACCTGATAGCGGCGGAACCGGCTGTAGCTGGCGCGTCCCATCGATGACCGAGCCGTCCTTCATGGCTGTACTTCTCGCGCATCGCGCTCGGAACCATCATGCCGCCGAGCGCCGGCTCCGGTGCGTAGGTGACCTCGATCCGGGCGCGCAGCGAGCTGCTCTCGGCGATCAGATCGCTTTCGAGCACGCGGCCGGTTTCCGCTTCGATCAGAAACCGTCCGCGCGACGGCATCGACTGGCTGCCGGTCGTCCGGATCAGCGTGCCGCCGCGCTCCTCGCGGAACTCGAGATCCCAGACGTGCTCTTCTTGCGCGTGCCAGTGAAGGCGATCCACGGGCGACTCGCGGTCTCGCAGCAGCGTGAGGGCGAGCACGGGCAGGTTGATGGTGCGGTTCACGTCGCCGATGTTGAAGCGCGCGCTCTCGGCCGCGATGTCTTCCACCTGCTTCTGCGCCGATCGGGACGGCTCGAGAAACAGTTTCGCCAGCCGTTCCGCGCGATCGCGGACCGGTTTGCCGTTGACTTCGTAAACGTCCCGGAACTGCATCCAGACCTCGGCGCCCGGCGCCCGCACCGAACAGGACGTCCGCCTTCAGGTCCTGCTTCTGGCGCGGCCCTTCGACGGGGTAGCCGCGCAGGTCGGTACCGCGCGGTCCGCGCGCCTCCTGGCGATAGGTCTCGTCCGCGACCACGCCGGCAAAGTCCCGCTTGTAGCCCGCCACGTAGTCGGCGGCCTTGTCGAGCAGGTCGTCCAGTTCCGGGGGCTGTGCTGCCAGGACAGCGGCTCCGCAATGGCAATTGCCGCCGCCAGACCGGCCGCGCAGTGCCCGGAAAGCCAGCTGGAGATTGCGACGCATGGTGAGTCGATGATCGTCCTCCCGGAACAAACCGCGGTCAAGTTAGAATCCAGACGCTTGAGGTGCACATGTTGAAACGTCATCCCCCAGAGTATGGCTTGTCGTCGGGCTCATGGCGGCCGGAGCGGGCGGCGCGCTCGCCGGCGCCGATCGGTCATCGTCGTCCATGACGTCGGCGGCCACCGCATTTCTGGCCAGCCTGACGCCGGAGCAGAAAGCCAAAGCGGTCTTCCCGTTCGCGTCCGATGAACGCCTGCACTGGCATTTCATCCCGACTGGCCCGCCGCCGATGTTTCCGAGAAACGGGTTGACGATCAAGGAGATGTCGGAGGCGCAGCGCAAGGCCGCGCACGCGCTCCTCAAGGCGAGTCTCAGCCAGCGGGGCTACATGACGGCGTCGTCGATCATGGATCTGGAGACCGTGCTCGGCGCGCTCGAAGCGGCGCAGCGCGCCGCGGCGACGGAGCCTCCGCGCGCCGCGCCGATCGTCCGGGACACGGAGCGCTACTTCTTCTCGGTGTTCGGCACACCGTCGGCCAAGGAGACGTGGGGATGGCGCGTCGAAGGCCACCACGTGTCGCTGCACTTCACCGTGGTGAACGGCGGCGTCCTGACCGCCTCGCCATCGTTCTTCGGCAGCAACCCGGCTGAAGTGCGCGAGGGCCCGAAGAAGGGTCTGCGGATTCTCGGCATCGAGGAAGACGCGGCCCGCGCGCTGCTCGAGTCGCTGGACGCGTCACAGAAGACGACGGCGATCATCAATGCGACGGCGCCCGGCGACATGCTGACGATGAACAACCTGAAAATCGACCCGCTGTCGCCGACCGGCATCAGCGCCGGATCGCTCAACGACAAACAGCGGGAACTGCTGATGAAGCTGATCGATGTCTACACCGGCTTCATGGCGCCGGAAGTGGCTGCGGACCGCCTCGCCAAGCTGAAGAAAGCGGGCGTGGACAAGATTGGCTTCGCGTGGGCCGGCGAGACGGAACGCGGCAAGAAGCACTATTACCGCGTCCAGGGGCCGACGTTCCTCGTGGAGTACGACAACACGCAGAACGACGGCAACCACGTGCATTCAGTGTGGCGCGATTTCGATGGGGATTTTGGCAGGGACCTGCTGAGAGAACATCTGAAATCGGTCGCGCACTGATCCGATCGCGACGTTCACCGCAGAGCGCGCAGAACGCGCAGAGCAACGGGTTCGCCCAAGAGAGTCTCTGCGGGTTCCGCGTGTTCTGCGGTTTCTGATGTGCTCAGCGGCCGACGAGAATCTTGATCCGACCGACCACGCCCCCCAGATTCGATTCCTGAAACGCCGCCGACGCGCCGCCAACGCCGATCGAGTCTGGAATCCGCGGGTACTCGACCTCAAACGCGGTCGCCACCCAGCCGTTTCGGAATTCCACGCCGGCGATCGCGTGGTAGCTGGTGAAACGCGTCTGGATGTTCTCGCCGGGGTCGGCAGCGAGGCTCTCCTCTTTGAAGAGGACCGTGCCGATGCCGCCGCCCACGTACGGCGTGGCATTCCCGTGGTCGAAGCGCCAGCCAGCCAGCGCCGTGATCGGCACCAGGCTGATGGTGTCCGGAACACCGAGACCGAATACTTCGCGATCGATGACCAGCACCCGCTGGCCCGTCTGCGTGTAGCGATCGATCGATCCGCCGAGGAAGAAACTGCCGATCCGCACCTCGGCGCCGCCGCCCACGACGGCGCCGCCGCCGGTCCCGGTGATCGCCTGGAAGCTGTTCTGGGCTGCAAACCGCGTGTAGCCGAACTGGCCGAAGCCCGCGTACCCTAACTGACGCGGTCGTGCAGGACGCGCCCTGGCGACGGCGGATGGCGGACCGCTGCGCGCGGGCACACGCACCGGGTCCTTCGCGTCAACGACGAACGGTTTGAAGATGAACCCTGTCTCACCTTTTTGGTGCCAAGCGGATCCAACGTGACGGGTTTGTCCTTTGCGGTGAAAGGCTCGGTCGCTAGAATCAGGCCCGACCGTCGCTTCGCGACGAAACTGAGAAGTTAGAACTTAGAAGTTAGAACTTGCTTATGTCGCTGTCGTTACAGACTCGCTCGATCGGTGACATCGCGGTCGTGACGTGCGCAGGCCGAATCGTCGAGGGCCCGGACGCCACCGCGCTGGATTCGCACGTGAACGATCTGCTTCCTGTTCAGCCTCACGTGCTGATGGACTTCCGCGACGTGTCGTTCATCGACAGCGCGGGTATCGGCATTCTGGTGCGCCTGCTCACTCGAGCCCGGGCGGCGCATGGCGATCTCAAGCTGTGCGCGGTTTCGTCTCACATCCGCGACGTCCTGAGGTCCACGAGACTGCATACGATTCTGAACGCGCTACGACACGGAGGTCGATGCGATCGCCGCCTTCTGCGCGCCGGCTGATTCCGTGGCAGCGCCGCCGTCGCTCGAGATCGATATCGTCTGCGTCGATCCATCCCCCGATGTTCTCGCGTATCTTCGCGAGGTGCTCAGGCGGGCCGGTTATGGCGTCACAACGACGACCAACGTTGCAGACTCGCGGATCCTGATTCGCGCGACTCGGCCGAAGGTTGTCGTGGTGGGTTCCGGGATACGTTCGCTGCTCGCAGATGAGCTATCTGGTCACAGCCGGGTCGTTGAACTGTCCGCGCACTTTTCGACTGAAGACGCGGGCGAAGCGGCCCAACAGGTGCTCGATCAAGTCGGTGCCGCTATCGTCGGGTGACCGTCGCTTCGCGGCGGCGCGGATTGCCACAGGATGTCCGAAGCCAAGCTCAGAGTCCACGACGCGCAAGGAAAGCGCCTGATCGGACTCGACAGACCGCTGTTCAAGATCGGCCGACTGAGCATGGCCGATCTGCACCTTCGCCCGCTCGACGTGTCGCGTGAGCACGCGGAAATTGCCTGGGACGGGGAATCAGTACGTCCTTGGCGATGTCGGTTCGAGCCATGGCACGTACGTCAATGGCCGGAGGGTTCTGAAGCACAACCTCGCTGACGGCGATCGGATTCGCCTGGGGCAGAACGACGTGGAGATCGTCTTCGAAGAAAAGACGACGTCGATTTCCGAACTGTTGGACACGGCGTCGGATGTCAGGAACTTCGGCCAGATGGCGGCGATCCTGAATGGGTTGCGCGCGCTCGGCTCCGGCCGCGTGTTAGCGGAAGTCCTGGCGGTCGTCCTGGATGCCGCGCTTGACGTGACGAAGGCGGAGCGCGGCTTCATCATGCTGGCCAACGAGCGGGGAGAGCTGGAGTTCAAGACAGCGCGGGGTGTGGGCCGCGTCACCTTGCACGGCTCGTCGTTTACCACGAGTCGGCAGATTCCTCGCGAAGTCTTTGCGACCGATCGCGCGCAGCTGCTCACCGACTTGATGGAGGACTGCAGCTCGCCACGATGACACGCGCAAGGTCGGCATACGCCAGGTGATGTGTGTGCCGCTGCGCGTCGCATCCCGGCTCGCCGACGCGACGTCCGAGAGTGCCCATCGCGTTCTCGGCGTGCTGTACCTGGATGGCCAGGCGCGGAGCACGATGCGTTCGTCCGCGGTGTCTCTGCCCTCGAGGCCTTTGCGACGCAGGCCGCGCTCGCGATCGAAAGCGCCCGTCTGTACGCAGAGGCCGCCGAGAAGGCGCGCGTCGATCGGGATTTGTGCCTCGCCGCAGAAATCCAACGGTCGCTGCTGGGGCCGCCGGCGTTCAGCGCGGAGCACTTCGATCTGGCGGCCGCCGCCATCCCGTGCCGAACCATCGGCGGCGATTTCTACGACTATCTGGAGTTGGCCGATGGCAGCCTGGCGTTCGCCTTGGGCGACGTCGCCGGAAAGGGCCCGCCGGCGGCGCTCCTGGCGGCGGTGGTTCAAAGCAACTTCGTCGCACAGGCCTCAGTCGGCACTGACCCGGGACAGACCACGGCTCGCGTCAACACCGCGATGCTGCGTCGCCCGATCGAGGCACGTTTTGCCACCATGTTCCACGGCGTGCTCACCACGGATGGACGTCTGAGCTATTGCAACGCCGGACAGGAACCGGCGATTGTGGTCGGCCGTGACGGCGTCGTCTGGCTGGGGGTGGGAGGGCCCGTGCTGGGCCTTTTCACGGTCGAAGGGTATGAGTGCGAGACGGTCCAGTTGAAGCCGGACGACCTGGTCGTCGTTTACAGTGACGGCGTCACCGACGCCATTAACGTCGGAGGCGACGAATTCGGGCGCGAACGACTGGTCGAGGCCATCACGGCCGGCCACGGCACGAAGCCCGAATCGCTGCTGGAGCGCGTGCTCGACGCTGTGCGGACGTTCTCGCGAGACGCGCCGCAAGCGGACGATATTACGGTCCTGATCCTGAGATACCGTCGCTCCGCGACAGAACTCAGAACTTAGAACTTAGAACTTCAGAAGACGCTTATCCAGAGGCGCGTCGGGCACGCAGAACTTTTCACAACGTACTACACAGGCGTGCGACGGCTCGCGGGCCGGATGTCGTCGCACGCCCGTATCCGTCAGTTGTCGTCCTCCGACTCGCCGGCCGGGCAGCAGCGGTATCCTGGGACTTCTCGAGCAGCTCAATCTGCTTCGCCAACAGCTTGTTCTGGAGATCCAGCCGCTGCAGCTCGAGGTCGATCTTCTTCTCGAGCTCGGGCTCGCAGGCGCTGCAATTGTCCATACAGGTCTTGACGATCACACCGGCGGTCGGGATCGACGTCCGTCGCTCGTAGCCGATTTCCGTCTTGGCCTGAGGGCTGGCGACGCCGCCCACCTTGTCCAGCAGTCCCTGCTTGACGAGCTGTTCGTCGACGAAGGCCGCCGCCTTGTCGCGCAGCGTGTCCGCCAGCGGCGTCTGGTCGCCCAGCCCGGCGGCGGCGGCGCCGAACCCAGGCACCACGAAGAGGCCGGCGACGTTGGCCGCGCGCGGCAGCGACGCGATCGCCTGTGCCTGGACTTTTCGATCGCTTTCGATGCTGCGGTCGATCGCCGCGACGCGCTGGAGATTCGTCGCCGGCACTTCCTGCGGGACCGTAGCCATCTGCCCGAGCGGCCGGAACGGGTTCGCCGGTATCGGCATCGGAGTCGCGGGATCGAGCACCCGGCGCTCGATCGCCACGAGCTCGAACTTGATCGTCTCGGTCTTGTTGATGCGATAGAAGAGGAACGTCACCGCGTGACACTGATTGTGGTTGGTGAATTCACGCGACGACGCCTCGAAATGATCCTCGCTTTCGCCCTGCGTGTGCGACCGCGACGACACCTCGCCGATGCTCACCGAGTGCGCCCGGCGCGTCGCCTCCACCGACTGGTTGTCCGACGTCTCGGCGTGGGCGCGATGCTCGCGCAGGTAGTCGTGCGCGCTCGACGCGCTGTGGCTGCCGCGCGCGTTCGCATCGGCGCCGGCGGAGAAGAAGCCGATGGATCCACTGGCATCGCCGTGGAAGTCCCATTTGCCCTGCTCGCTGAAGTTGTCATTTCCCCGATCGACCACATTCTCGTCGCTCATGAACGCGCGCAGCGAGCGCAGGCGGTACTGCTCTTCGCTGATCTGTTCGCTCCGGTAGCTCAACTTCGATTCCGAGTCGAAGCTGAATCGGCTCCTGCGATCGGTGGTGGCCAATCGGACCTGCTCACCTGGCAGCAGCGTCGTCGTATAGGCGATATCGCCGAGCGCCAGCGGCCCCGAGCATCGCGTGAAGCGTGTGTGGATCACGACTTCGACTTTGATTGGCTGCTCCTGCGGGCCGCGAACCGGGGTTGGAAACACCAGACGCCGACGGAAGTCGAGCACGTCGCAGATCGGCTGCGTGTCGAGCTGCGGGCAGCATGGGAGATCCTCGAACTTCGTGAGTGGAACACTGGCCGGCATGGTTCTGCCTCCTGTTCGTTGTGATGTCCATGGCAGCATCAACGTTCGTGCCAGCGATTCGTGTCGGAAAATGCCGCAGGAGATCTGCGATCGGCGAGATGCGCGCTAGCCGATTGGATAGCGGCACGCCATTCGGATAGACGCGCGCGATCGACGAGCGCCGAGACGCGCCGCAGAACTGTAATCGAACCGGCGCGCCGTCAGATTTTTGCCACGATGGCGTCGGACACTTCTCGAGTCGTCGAGGTACCGCCAAGGTCTGGCGTGCGGGCGGCCCCGGCTGCGACGACGCCTTCGATGGCGGCGACGATGCGGTCGTGCAGATCGCGCCGGCCGAGATGATCGAGCATCAGCGCGCCGGCCCAGATCGCCCCGATCGGGTTGGCGATGCCTTTGCCGGCGATGTCGGGCGCCGAGCCGTGGATTGGCTCGAACATCGACGGAAACGTCCGCGCCGGGTTGATGTTGGCGCCCGGCGCGATCCCCAGGCTTCCCGAAATCGCCGAGCCGATGTCGGTGAGGATGTCGCCGAAGAGATTCGACGTGACGAGCACGTCGAGCGTCTGCGGGTGCGTGATCATCCGGGCCGCCAGCGCGTCGACGTGATACTTCCGGTAGTCGACCGAAGGATAGTCCTTGCGCACGATCTCCGCGACCTCGTCCCACAGCACCATCGAGTATGTGAGGGCGTTCGACTTGGTCGCGCTCGCAAGCATTTTTCGCGGCCGCGTCGCAGCAAGCTCGAAGCCGTAGCGCAGGATCCGCTCGATGCCCTGCCGCGTGAACACGCCGACCTGCTGCGCCACCTCGTGCGGCGTGCCGCGATGGATGCGTCCACCGACGCCCGAATACTCGCCCTCCGAGTTCTCGCGGACGCAGACCATGTCGATCTCGCTGGTGCCGCGGTTGGCGAGCGGCGAGGCGAGTCCGGCCAGCAGCCGCATCGGGCGCAGGTTGACGTACTGATCGAAGCGCTGCCGGATGGCGAGTATCAGCGCGGCGGAGATGCCGTCCGGCACGCCAGGCGCGCCGATCGCGCCGAGGTAGATGGCGTCGAATCCTGCCAGCCGCTCGAACCCGTCGTCGTCGAGCATGCGGCCGTGTGCCTGGTAGAACTCGCAGCCCCACGGGAATTCGGTGAACGTCAGCTTGTAATCCGTGTCGCGGACCGCGGCGGCGATTGCCGCCATGCCGGCGGGAATGACTTCACGGCCGATGCCGTCACCGGCGATGACGGCGACTCTGCAGGTAGACATGAGGCCCTTACTTTATATCGCGCGCCGCTGGAATGCCCGCGACCACACGGCCATCCTGCGAGTCATCTACTTCCGCAGATCGCGCGCCGCGGGGATGCCCGCGACGCCTGTCGCCTGAGTCGCCGCACGAACGATGGCGTCGGCCATGACCTCGGCCGCGAGCGCCCCGATGACCGTGATGTCGGCGGTGCCGTCCCACCGGCCGGTCGCGAGCGAGAAAATCGTGTCGCCGTCGCCGTTGGTGTGCGACGGGCTGATCGCGCGTGCGTACCCATCGTCTGCCATCAGCGCCATGCGGGCAGCGAGCGGCTTCGACAGCTTCGCGTTGGTCGCGACCACGCCAATCGTGGTGTTTTCGCCGGCGCGTGGCGGTTGACGGGTCCCGCCGCCCCGCAGGATCTTTCGCGCGTCCGCGAAGGTGCCGTCCGGGTTCCGTACGCCGGCGACCACCTTGCCGGTGGCGGGATCGATGATGTCGCCGACGGCATTGACCGCCACGATGGCGGCGACGATGAGGCCGCTCGGCAGGACAATCGACGCGCTGCCGATGCCCGCTTTCATCGACCGGCCGGGTCCGCCGAACTTGCCGACGGTCGCGCCCGCGCCGGCGCCGATCGATCCTTCGGGCACCGGTGCGGTCGTCGCCGCAGCTGCGGCTTTGTAGCCGCAGTCGGCGGTCGGCCGCACTTTCGGGTTTCCGCCGACGCCGAGATCGAACAGGATCGCCGCCGGGACAATCGGCACTTTCGAGGCGCCCGCGGGCCAGCCGATGTTGTGTTCCTCGAGCCAGCGGACCGTCCCCGTCGCTGCTTCGAGGCCGAACGCGCTGCCGCCGGCCAGGACGATCGCGTTGACCTTGTCGACCATGTTGAGCGGGTTCAGGAGATCCGTTTCGCGCGTGCCGGGCGCGCCGCCTCGCTGCGAGACGCCGCCGACCGCGTCGCCGTCGACGAGGATCACGGTGCAGCCGGTCGGACGTTCGGCGAGCGTGAAGTGGCCGACCTTGATGCCGGGGACCGCCGTGAGCGTCGCGTTGATTTCGGCAGCCCGAGGAGTGGGTTGCGAAAGTGTCCAACGTGCTCCAGCGGGCTGCGCGACAAGTACGAAGGCTGCGACGGCGAGGGCAGTACGCATGGAAGTATTCTAGACCGCTCAACCCATGGCCACTGTCGACCGCATTCTGGCGGAAGTCGATCGCGCCGCCGACGAGATCGTGCAGTTCACGGTGGATCTCGTCCGGATACCGACGGTCAACCCGCCGGGCGACGAGTACGAACCGTGCGCCCGCTTTCTCGGGGATCACCTGCGGCAGCGCCAGTTCGACGTCGAGTACATCGTCGCCGACGGCCGGCCCGAGCATACCGCCCGTCACCCCCGCGTGAATGTCGTCGCGTCGCGTCGGGGCGGCGGCGGACCGGTCGTGCACTTGAACGGGCACATCGATGTCGTGCCGCCCGGCGAGGGGTGGACGCTCGATCCATTCGCCGGCGTGGTGCGTGATGGCCGGATCTTCGGGCGAGGCGTGTGCGACATGAAGGCGGGGCTCGCCGCGGCCGTCTACGCCGCGGAAGCGATCGCGCGCGCCGGCGTGGCGCTGCCGGGGACGCTCGAGATCAGCGGCACGGTGGACGAAGAGAGCGGCGGCTTTGCCGGCGTGGCGTGGCTCGCGGAACAGGGCCGCATCGCCAAAGCGCGGACCGATTACGTCATCATTCCCGAGCCGCTGAACGTCGACCGCATCTCCGTCGGCCATCGCGGCGTCTACTGGTTCGAGTTGACGCTGGTCGGGCGGATGGCGCACGGCAGCATGCCGTTTCTCGGTGTCAGCGCCATCGATGGCATGACCGAAGTGCTGTCGGCGATTCGCGGAGAGCTCGAGCCGGCGCTGGCCGGCCGCCTCACGTCGATGCCGGTCGTGCCGGAGGCCGCCCGCCACGCCACCATCAACGTCAACGCCATCGAAGGCGGACAACCGATCGCCGGCATTCAGTCGCCGTGCGTCGCCGATCGCTGCCGGGCGATCTTCGATCGCCGGTTCCTCATCGAAGAGACCTTCGGTCGTGCGAAAGCGGAAATCGACGCGCTCGTGAAGCGCGCCTTGTCGAGGGTGCCTGGCGTCGAGCACGAGCTGCGCGACCTCATGGTGGTCGATCCGGTGCAGACGCCGCACGACTCGCCGGTCGTCAGCGCCGTGGAACGGGCCATCGGACGTGTGCTCGATCGGCAGGCGACGCTGGTCGCCAGTCCAGGCACCTACGATCACAAGCACGTCGCCCGCATTGCCGGCATCCCGCACTGCATCGCCTACGGCCCGGGCGAGCTCGAGCTCGCGCATCAGCCGGACGAATCCTGCCGGATCGACGACCTCGTCAACGCGACCAAGGTGCTGGCGCTGGCGACGCTCGACCTGATGGGCGCCGGGAGATAGACTGAAAACGTCATGAAACGCTACGCCCTCTTTTTGTTCCTGTTGACGTCGGCGTGCTCAGGCTCCGGCGGTGTCGGTGCCGTATCGTGCGGTTCCAGCACCCCGACCGCCTATGCGCCGGCGCCGTCGACATCCACGCACGTCTCGATCGGTCAGCTCCCGGCGATCGATCTGGACGCGTTGCTCGCGCACACGAAAACGCTGTCGTCGGACGAGTACGAAGGCCGCGCGCCCGGCACGAAGGGCGAAGAGCTGGCGGTGACGTACCTGGCCGACCAGTTCAAGAAAGCTGGCCTGAAGCCGGGCAACACGGACGGGACGTATTTCCAGAATGTGCCGCTGGTCGGCATCACGCCGACGCCCGCGCCGCTCGTGTTCAAGAAAGGCGCGCAGCAGCAGACGCTGAAGTGGAAAGACGACGTGGTGGCGTGGACGAAGCACGTGGCGCCATCCGCGAGCATCGACAACTCCGAGCTGGTGTTCGTCGGCTACGGCGTCGAAGCCCCCGAGTTCAACTGGGACGACTACAAGGGCGCCGATCTGAAGGGCAAGACGCTGGTGATGCTCGTGAACGATCCGCCGGTGCCCGATCCGAGCAACCCCAGCGAGCTCGACGCAAAAACGTTCGGCGGCAAGGCGATGACCTACTACGGCCGCTGGACCTACAAGTACGAGATCGGCGCGCAGAAGGGCGCCGCCGGCGTGCTCATCGTTCACGAGACCGGTCCCGCGGGTTACGGCTTCAACGTCATCCAGGGTAAGACGGGCGAACAGTTCGATCTCGTCACGCCCGACAAGAACATGGGCCGCGTCGCCGTCGAAGGCTGGATCACGCTCGATCAGACCAAGGCGCTCCTGAAGTCCGCAGGGCACGACTTCGACGCGTTGAAAGCGCAGGCCGCCACGCGGGAGTTCAAGCCGGTTCCGCTCGGCGTGACCGCGTCGATGACCATCAAGAATTCCCTCCGTACGATTGCATCGCGCAACGTCGTCGCGAAGCTCGAAGGATCCGATCCCACGCTGAAGGACGAGTACGTCGTCTACACGGCGCACTGGGACCATTTCGGCAAAACCGCGGACGGTATCTTCCACGGAGCGGAGGACGACGCGCTCGGTTGCGCCGCGCTGATCGAGGTGGGGCGGGCGTTCACGAAGCTGCCGACGCCGCCGCGGCGCTCGATTCTGTTTCTGGCGGTGACGGCCGAGGAACAGGGTCTGCTGGGATCCCAGGTACTATTCGGTGACCCCGATCTATCCGCTGGCCAAGACGGTGGCCGACATCAACATGGACAGCTGGAACACCCACGGCCGGACGAAGGACCTGACGCTGGTCGGGTTCGGTGCGTCTGACCTCGACGAATACGCGCGCGACGCGGCCGCTGAACAGGGACGCGTGGTCCACGGCGACGCGGAGCCGGAGAAGGGGTTCTTCTATCGATCGGATCACTTCAACTTCGCGAAACAGGGCGTGCCGGCACTCGATCCGGAAGGGGGCGTCGAGTACATCGGCAAGCCGGCGGACTACGGGAAGCAGGTGCGCGACGAGTGGACCGAGCACCGGTATCACACCCCGAAGGACGTCGTGTATCCCGACTGGGACCTTTCGGGCGTGAACGAGGATCTCAAGGTGTATTTTGCGGTCGGCTACCGCATCGCGCAGGCAGATAAGATTCCGGAGTGGAAGCCCGGGAACGAGTTCAAGGCGAAGCGGGATCACGATGCTGCGCCAGTAGGGGCTAGGGGCTAGCTGCGACAGTGACGGCTTTTCACGAAGACTCGAAGAAACACGAAGGGCACGAAGAAGGTTTGGTCCGGAAGGAAACGAGATGGCAACTGAAACGTTGAAGCAGACGATGACCGGCGAAGAGATGATCGCGCTGTCGAAGAAGCACACGCTCTTCGAGTGGGCGGCGCAATCGAAAGTGGATCCGATTCCGGTCGCGCGCGCGAAGGGGATCTACTTCTGGACGCCCGAAGGCAAGCGATTCATCGACTTCAACAGCCAGCTGATGTGCGTGAACATCGGTCACGGCGACGAGCGGGTCCTGCGCGCGATTCGGGAGCAGTCCGAAGTGCTCGCCTACGCGAACCCGTTCATGGCGACGGAACCGCGCGCCCGGCTGGGCGCGAAGCTGGCGGAGATCACGCCTGGCGATATCGACGTCTTCTTTTTCACGAACGGCGGCGCCGAGGCGAACGAGAACGCGATCAAGCTCGCGCGACTGGCGACCGGACGGCACAAGATTCTGGCGCGCTATCGCTCGTACCACGGCGCGACCGCCGGAGCGATGACCTTGACCGGCGATCCGCGCCGCTGGGCGTCCGAGCCCGGTCTGCCGGGCGTCGTGCACGTCCTGGATCCGTATCACGGCCTCGCGCGCGGGTGGGACACGGCTCAGGAGTCGCTCGCGATGCTGGAAGAAGTGATCCAGCTCGAAGGGCCGCAGACGATCGCGGCATTCATCCTCGAGAGCGTCACCGGCACCAACGGGGTGCTCGTTCCTCCCGACGGCTACATGCAGGGCGTGCGCGAACTATGCACGAAACACGGCATCCTCATGATCTGCGACGAGGTGATGGCCGGGTTTGGCCGGACCGGCGAGTGGTTCGCGATCGATCACTGGAAGGTCGTGCCGGACATCATCACCATGGCGAAAGGCCTCACCGCCGCCTACGTGCAGCTGGGCGCGGTCGGCATGCGGCGCGGCGTGGCCGATCAGTTCAAGGACAAGGTGTTCTACGGCGGGCTGACCTACAACAGTCACCCGCTGGCGTGCGCGGCCGCGCTGGCCGCGATTCAGGTCTACGAAGAAGACAAGCTGCTCGAGAACGCGCGCCGCATGGGCGCCGTGATGAAGACCCTGATGGCCGACCTGGCGGGCCGTCACCCCTCGGTCGGCGCCGCCCGGTCGATTGGTCTCTTCGGTCTCTTCGAGCTGGTGCGCGACAAGGCGAAGAAGACGCCGCTCGCGCCGTTCAATGGCACCTCTGACGAGATGGCCGCGCTCGGCAAGTTCTTCAGGCAGGAAGGGCTGTACACCTTCGTCCGGTGGAACACGTTCTTCACGAACCCGCCGCTCTGCATTACCGAGGCGGAGCTCCGCGAAGCGTTCGCGATCATCGACCGAGGGCTCGAAATCACCGACCGCGCGGTTTCGTAAGCCGCGTTCCTCACCATCTTCGAAGTCGCTCGGCGCTCTTTGTTCGCTTTGTACGTCTTGCAGCAGGAGGATTCGATGACCCGCCGTATCGCTTCCGCAGCCATCGCTTCGATTCCGCTGCTCACGGTCCTGGTGCTCACGCCGCGGGCGGCGAGTTCCAACGGCGCGCCGACCCGGCTGCTGCGCATGCCGACCGTCAGCGCGAACGCGATCGCGTTCGCCTATGCGAACAACATCTGGACCGTCGAACGTGCCGGCGGCACGGCGCGGCGGCTCACGAGCTTCCAGGGCGAATCGTCGAATCCGCACTTCTCGCCTGACGGGAAGTTCATCGCCTTCAGCGCGGAATACGCCGGAAACGTCGACGTCTATGTCGTCCCGGCCGACGGCGGCGAGCCGAAGCGCCTGACGTGGCATCCGGGCAACGACTTCGTGCAGGGGTGGACGCCTGACGGCAAGGCGATCATGTTCTCGTCCTCGCGTGCGAGCTGGGCGCCGAGCGGCGCGCCGCGCTTCTGGACCGTGCCGGCCGACGGCGGCGTCGAGCAGCCGATGGCGCTCCCGCGCGGGTACCAAGGCAAGATTTCCTCCGACGGGACACGAATCGCCTACCGCATGAACAACTCGTGGGACGAGGAGCGCCGCAACTATCGCGGCGGCCAGAATCGTCCGATCTGGATCGTCGACCTCAAGACCTACGACCTGGTGTCGCCGCCCTGGACCGACTCGAAGGACGTCGATCCGGTGTGGCTGGGCGACACGGTGTATTTCCTGTCCGATCGCGACGGCGTGGCCAACGTCTGGTCGTACGACACGAGATCGAAGAAGCTCGCGCAGGTCACGTCGTTCGTCGATTTCGACGTCAAGTCGATCGACGCCGGCGCCGGCGCGATCGTGTTCGAACAGGCCGGCGACGTGCACGAGCTCGATCCCAAGAGCGGAAAAGCGCGCGTCGTCTCCATCACGGCCGCCGGCGATTTCCCGTGGATGATGCCGCGGTGGGAAGACGTGACCGCGCGCATGACGAACCTGAGCCTGTCGCCGACCGGCAAGCGGATTCTTGCGGAGGCGCGCGGCGAGATCTTCACGATCCCGGCGGAGAAGGGCGACGTCCGCAACCTCAGCCACTCGAGCGGATCGGCGGAGCGCGATCCCGCCTGGTCGCCCGACGGCAAGTACATCTCGTATTTCAGCGATAGGTCCGGAGAATACAAGCTCGTCATCGAGGAACAGGACGGCCTCAAGCCGCCGCGCGAGATTGCGCTCGAAAAACCGACGCATTACTACACGTCCGCCTGGTCGCCGGACTCGACGAAAATCCTGTTTACCGACACGAACCTGCACGTGTGGGTGCTCGATGTGGCCAGCGGCAAGGCCAGGATCGTCGGCAACGATCCGTGGATGGTGCCGCAGCGGACGCTGAACCCGGTCTGGAGCCCGGATTCGAAATGGGTGGCGTACGCGAGCCGGCTGAAGTCGCTGTATCACGCGATCTTCATCAGCAACGTCGACACCGGCGAAACCAAGCAGGTGACCGACGGTCTGGCCGACTCGGTGTGGCCGGCGTGGGACGCCAACGGCAAGTATCTCTGGTTCCTGGCGTCCACCGATTTCGGATTGCGGTCGCAGTGGCTCGACATGACATCGTACCGACCGCCAGGAGAACTTCGCGCTGTACTTCGCCGTGTTGAAGAAGGGGGATCCCAGTCCGCTGCTGCCTGAGAGCGACGAGGATCAAGGCGTCGGCAGTGCGCCGGCCGGCGGGCGCGGCGGCCGAGGCGCTGCCGCTGACGCGGACCGCTCGGGCGAGGAGCAGGCCGCGCCGCGCGCACCGCGCACGCCGGTGACGGTGCAGATCGATTTTGCCGGGCTTCAACAGCGCATTCTTCCGGTGCCCGGCATCCCCGAACGGCAGTACTCGCAGCTCCGCGCAGGCGTCGCCGGCACGGTGTATTACCTGGAGGCCGGTGCCGGCGGCGGGCGGGGCGGCGACGACGAAGGCGGCGGATCGATTCTGCACCGCTATCGCCTGACCGATCGACGCGCGACGAATTTCGTGACCGGCGTGGCCGACTACAGCATCAGCGCCGACGGCCGGAAGCTTCTCTATCGCGTGAACCCCGCGGGCGGCGGCCGCGGCCGCGGCGGTGCCGCCCCCGGCGGTCCGCCTCCGCCGCCCAGCCTCTTCGTCGTCGACGCGGATCGCACTGCGCCGGCGACGGGCCAGGGCCGGGTCGCCGCGACGCTGCGCATGTATCTCGAGCCGAGACAGGAGTTCGCGCAGATCTTCAACGAAGGGTGGCGCAATCAGCGCGATTACCTGTACGTGCCGAACCTGCACGGCGTCGAGTGGCAGAAGATGAAGGAGATGTACGGCCAGCTCCTGCCGTACGTGAATCACCGCGCCGATCTCAACTACCTGCTCGACAACATGGGCGCGGAGATCTCCATCGGCCATTCGTACGTGCGCGGCGGCGCGATGCCGGAAGTCCCGCAGTCCACCGGCGGACTGCTCGGCGCCGATTTCACGATCGATGGCGGCCGCTACAAGATCGCCCGCATCTACGACAACGAGAGCTGGAATCCCGATCTGCGCGCGCCGCTCGCCGCGCCGGGCGTCGACGTGTCGATCGGCGACTACGTGCTGGCGATCAACGGGGTCGAGCTGAGAGCGCCCGACAACATCCATCGATTGCTCGACGGCACGGCAAATCGGCAGACGGTCCTCACCGTGAACAATCGGCCGGCGATCGACGGCGCGCGGCAAATCACGGTCGTTCCAGTCGCCACCGAGCAGCCGCTGCGCACGCGCGCGTGGGTGGAGCAGAACCGTCGCACGGTCGAAAAGCTCTCCAACGGCCAGCTGGCATACGTCTACCTGCCGAACACCGGACAGCCCGGCTATGCGAGCTTCAATCGCTATTACTTCTCGCAGCAGGACAAGAAGGGCGTGGTCGTCGACGAGCGCTTCAACGGCGGCGGATCGGCCGCCGATTACATCATCGACGTCCTGCAGCGCGACTTCGACGGCTACTTCAACAACGTCGCGGGCGACCGTCTGCCGTTCACGAGCCCCTCGGCCGGCATCTGGGGTCCGAAGGTGATGATCGTCAACGAAATGGCCGGCTCGGGCGGCGATCTGATGCCGTACATGTTCCGCTTCCGCAAGCTCGGGACGCTCGTCGGCAAACGGACCTGGGGCGGCCTCGTCCACACCGCCGATACGCCGACCTTCATCGACGGCGGTTCGATGATCGCGCCACGGGGCGGCTTCTTCTCGAAGGACGGCAAGTGGGCGGTCGAGAACGAAGGCGTCGCGCCGGACATCGACGTGGAGAACTGGCCGAAGGACGTCATCGCCGGAAAAGATCCACAGCTCGAACGGGCGGTGGAGGAGGCGATGCGGATGCTGAAGGAGAAGCCACCAACTCGGATGACGACCGAGCCGGCGCCGCCGACCTGGGGTAAGCGAAAGAAAAGTTAAAACTGAAAAGATAAAAGTTAAAAGTTAAAGTTAAAAGGTAGAACTCGTGGACGGCATATCATCGGCCATCCATGAGCGTCATCATCTCGCTGCTCGCGCTCGGTTTTCTCATCCTCGTCGCCTATCGGGGATATAGCGTCATTCTGTTCGCGCCGGTCGCCGCCCTCGCGGCAGTGCTGCTGACGGTGCCCGGCGCGGTGCTGCCCGCCTACAGCGCGCTCTTCATGGACAGCATGGCGACGTTTCTCAGGAACTACTTTCCGGTATTCCTGCTCGGCGCGCTCTTCGGCAAGTTGATCGAGGTCTCTGGCTTCGCGAAGGCGATCGCCGCCGGCATCAGCCATCTCACGGGACGCGGACGCGCGATGCTCGGCATCGTGACGATCTGCGCGCTGATGGTCTACGGCGGCGTGTCGGTCATCGTCATTGCGTTCGCCGTGTATCCGTTCGCCGCCGAGCTGTTTCGCGAAGCCAACATTCCGAAGCGATTCATCCCGGCGACGATCGCGCTCGGCTCCTACACGTTTGCGATGGACGCCATACCCGGCAGCCCTCAGATTCAGAACATCATTCCGACCACGTTCTTCGGGACGACGACGATGGCCGCGCCGATTCTGGGGCCAATCGGCGGCGCCTTCATCTTCGTCGTCGGCATGCTGTATCTCGACTGGCGGCGGCGAACGGCGGCGGTGTCAGACGAAGGCTACGGGCTCGTCCACTTCAACGAGCCGGAGCCGGTCGAGGCGACGGCCGCGGTGTCGCCCTTCCTCGCCTTTCTGCCGCTGGCGGTCGTGGCGGTGACGAACATCCTGTTCACGATCTACATCCCGCGATGGTACGGACCGACCGCGACGCTGGCGCTGACGCCGGCGGCGAAACCGCTGGCAATCGAGGTGTCGAGGCAGGTGGGGATCTGGGCGGTCGAAGCGGCGCTGGTGCTAGGCATCGCGACCGTGACGCTGTTCGCGTGGCGGCGCATCGCGGCCGCGTTCGTCAAGAGCAGTCAGACCGCGGTATCGGGCTGCCTGCTGGCCGCCGTGAACACGGCATCTGAGTACGGCTTCGGCGCGGTCATCGCCGCGCTGCCTGGATTCGCGGCGATTCAGCTGACGCTGAAGAACATCTCGAACCCGCTCGTGAACGAGGCCATCACGGTGACGACGCTGGCCGGCATGACTGGATCGGCGTCGGGCGGATTGAGCCTCGCGCTCGCGGCGATGGCGGATCAGTTCAAGGCGTCCGCGCTGGCGGCGAACATCCCGTTCGAGGTCCTCCATCGCGTGGCGGCGATGGCCTCCGGCGGAATGGATACGCTGCCGCACAACGGGGCGATCATCACGCTGCTGGCCATCACCGGCCTGTCGCATCGCCAGTCCTACCCCGACATCTTCGCGATTACCTGCATCAAGACGAGCGCCGTCTTCTTCATGATCGCCGTCTACTACCTGACGGGGATCGTGTAAGGTTCGACAGAGCGATCAAGATCCTGCCGGCTTGCCACGCTGTGCGAGGAAGAAATTGAGACCGGCGACGAAGATGTGACCTTGTGGTCTCGCACGTGCGCCGATGTCCCATTCGTAGCGTACGCGGACCTGTCCACGAATCGCCTTGAGCAGGATGGCCGCTTCCGGTCCAAGCCCATACACTCGATCGCGGGCTCCGCGAAGCACAGGTGGCAGGTCCGCTCCTCGGTCGTCGCGCACCTGCCAGAACGCGAAGCCTGCAAGTCCGGCTTCCGCCAGTTCTCCGAACATCTTTTTCCCCATTCCTCCCTCGATTTGAATCGCGTCGCCACGTGTCACGTCAATTCCCCGTTGGCGCATGTTCAGCTGATAGCTGGCAATCGCCGTCACGAAGGTCGTTCTGTCTTTGAAATAGACAGAACCCCCACCTGAGAATTCGTGAGTGACCTGTCCGGAGCTGACTCCCTTGCCACCTGCGAGCGGGGACCGGTCCGTCGGCAGGTAGATGCCGTAGGACGTCACCACATCGGAGCGCTCGTTGCGCCAGCCCAATCTGACGGGCTGGATATACGGATCAGCCAATCCGAAGCGGTCGATAGCCGCCTCGGGACGATTCTCGACATCTCGTTTGATTCGCGCGATCGGCCAGCCCACCGTTATCGTGAGGAACACGCTGCTCTGCGAGACTCTGGTCGTGTACCAGGCACCGAAGGCATTGGCCGTACCGAGGAGAGTGAAGGGCGCCGTGGGAATGAGGTGTCCATCACGATCCCGTAGTTCATCTGCTTCGTAACTCGCGAGGCGATCGACGAGATAGAGCCCGGGCTCAGGTATCCTGGCGGCGTCGAGTCCGAGCAGGCCCGGCAGCTTGTGTCCGAGATCCTGAGCAACCGCAGGTGTGGTCGTGAGGAGCAGGGCAACACAAACCGCGGCGAGCGCTGGCTTGATGGATGTGCCTGACAACAGTTTGTGACTACGGCAGCAGCGGTGGAAAAGATCGGGTTCGCCCTGTCGTCACTTTCAGCTTGGTGGCGTCGATTGTGATGTCAGCCAGCGGCGCATAGTGATGCGTCACACCTTCAGGCGGCAACGCCACCGGCGAGGGGGCGGGATTGTTCTGGCTGTCGACTGCAGACTCGGTCGGCCACTCGACATCGCCGGTCGTCACGCGCGCCGCGATGGACCAGTAATCGCCGGTGCGATACACGGCATCCGGCTCGCCGGCGGCCGGCGGCTGGAACTGGATCTGCACGCCGCTTTCCAGTTCGAGCCATTCGCCCTCGCTGATCAGCGCCGCGTTGTCGGGGCCTAGATCGAGCCCGCCCTCGGCCGGATCTCCAGCCTTCTGATCCCAGCGGCGCAACAACGGATGCTTGTCGGCCGCCTTGCCGGTGTTCGAGCCGACGCTTCCCGAGAGCCGGACGGTCAGGCCCGGGCGATCGATCGACTGTACCTGCAGCAGCTTCTCCGCGCGATTCAGCAGCACCGACTCATCGTCCTGAACCTCCACCCAATCGCCCTCCGAGAGGCCGAAGCGGTCATCGCGTCCGAGGCTTTCGAGCACGAAGCCGTTCGCGCCGGCGCTGCGCGAAATCGGGAAGACGACCGATCCGTTCTCGCGCGACCACTTGAACGTCGGCGTGAGCGGATTCCCCGCGGCGTCGAGGTTGCCGGTGTGCACTTCGACGCGATACAACTGGTTCTCCGCCCCGCGATAGCGCGCGTTCGGCGCGATGATGCAGGGATCCGATGATGCGGCGGTCTTGACCGAACACGCCTTGAGAAACCCGCGGTTCGGCGGATCGATGAGCGTCGTCGGATCGGGCACGGCGGCGTCTTGCGCCATCACTTTCACCTGGCAGACGACCTTCGTGCGCGCGGCCGTATCGGCGCCGTTCAGCGCCACTTCGCGAATCGCATCGTCCTCGGCGTAGGTGATGACGCGTTCCCAGACGTCGAGATACACGAAGAGGCTGCCCTGCGCGAGAGGCGCGGCGCTGGCCAGGTCGCGCTGCGTCAGATATGTCAGCACACGCCGCAGCCTTGCGACGTTCAGCGCGCTGACGTCCGTGTCGAGCGTCAGCGTGCTCGTGGCCCGATCGATGTCGACAATCTGCACGACCGCATGCTTCGACCCATCGGCGTTCGACACCTCGACGAACTGACCGCCCGCGAACTCGAGGCCGTCGACGGTCCACGACGCGACGACAACCTGCTTCGGCTTCGCGGCCGATGCGATCGCCGCGGCCACCGGCGCGGCGTCCGCCTCGCAGAGGATGCCATCGACGTAGTAGCGCCCGGCGCTGATGCGAAAATCGTTCAAGACCGCTTTTGCGGCCGTCAACGGCGAGATCACGAAGCCGCAGTTGTCCGCCGGTCCACCGCGCGGGCCGATGATGTCGGTCGCGAGCGCCTGAAGATAGCGCAGCAGTATGGCGCTCTGCTCGTTCCAGTCGGCATCCAGCTGCACGCGCCCCTGCTGCATGAGCACGCGCGCGAAATGCTTGCCCGGGTGGAACGTATTGCGTGTCAGGTCGGCCTTCATGATCGCTCCCTATGTGGCGTACTCCACCACCGTCTCGATGCTCGCCGGCGCAAACTCCGCGAGCCGCGCGCGCAGGTTGGCCGCCCGCTGCGGCTGATACAGATCGTGAAACGCGCCCATCTCCGACTGGTCCTCGGCGCCGCGCGTGATCTCCGGCGCGCAGGAATCGGCCAGTTGGCCGTACGTCGGATCGCCGTAGCGCGAGCTGTTGAATTCCGGCTCCACGCGCAAACGCTCACGGTCGCGCAGCACGTCGCGCTCGGCTGCCGTGATTTCACCCTTCGTGAACAGGTCCACCACGGCAGCGTCGACGAGATCGGGCTGGCACGCGTATCGACGCGGCGTGCGCGAGCCGGGCGTCACATAGCAGAAGCGCAGGCAGCCCCGCTGGCGCCGGCAGACCCGGATCGACCCCATGAGAATGCTGTTCTCGGCCAGTTCGATAGCGAGGACCTCGATCTGCCCGAAGATGGTGCTGCGCGCGACCGTGAGGTTCGCGTGCGCGCAGAGGCTGCCGGGTCCGATGATCGCCGTGCGCTCGGTGCTGGTCGCGTCGACGATGCTGTCGCGGATGCGGATGGCCACCGGATCGCTGCGCACCTGGTCGCGGTTCACCTCGATCGCGCCGGTGATGGCGTGATCGATCGTCAGGCAGCCGACGTCCCCGTTCACCTCCACGCTGGGCTCCGTCGGTCGCGTCGGCTCGCAGTCGCAGTGCATCGCCCACCCGGGCACGAGCGTCGCGTGCCGGATCACGGCGCCCGCCATCTCGCCGTCCAGCTGCACGCCCCGACCGACGACGACGATGCCGTCTAGCGTGAACCAGCTGCCGGCCTCGCCGTAAACGGACAAGCTGTCGGGCAGCGCGTTCTGCCAGTCGAGCATCCGAATCACCGGTCGCGCGCCGTTGCGGGCCCGGAGCACGAGCTGTTGACCGGCGCCCAGCGAGATCCGGATCGGCTCGACATGGACGCCGCTATCGGTCAGCTCGATGGCTGCCGCCGGCGGTTTGTCCGCCTGCCACTGCGCGAGGGCATCGCCGATGCGTGTGAACGCTTCGCCGTCGCCGACGCAATACACGACGGTGCCACCGGGTTCCGGCAGCTCGCGCTCGTACTCCCCGCCGCCCATGTCCGCGCTGAACGCGTAGTGATACGACACCCACACGCCCTGCTTTCGGGACGCCGTGGGCGGGAAGGCGATGCGGCCCAACTCCGGATCGACGGCCACTTGTCCCGGCAGCGGGCGATATGTCCAGTCCGTCAAATCGGCGGGCACGATCTGCTCCGGCGGCACCGGCTGCAGCGGCTTTCCCTGCCAGATCTGGAAGCTCTTGCCCTCTCCGTAGTAGTCGGCGATGTGTTGGAGGCTGCGCCTCGTGATTGGCGTCGGCAGGTTGAGCGCGCCCGGGATGCCCGTGGTTGGCTGCGGCCGCGTGAACAGCGGCGTGTCGATGCCCAGTGGGTTGAACAGAAAACTGTTCGGGCTCGCCTCCTCGTAGCAGTAGGCCGGCGTCTCGGTAATCGAGTACGGGCGCAGACGCCATACGTAGGCGCGCACGTCCACCGCCGTCCACCCGCCCCGGCGTATGTCGATCGTTCGCGCGGCCGTGTTGAAGGCCGTTTGAAGTTCATCGAGGACGGCGCCCTCGCGCAGGTCGATGGTGCGCCCGCGCGCGGGATGCAGATACCCGATGTTCTGCGTGAAGCCGAGCTGGCGACCGATTTCGACCACTCTCGTCGGCCAGCCGGACGTCGCGGTCGCGACCTCCTGGAGCGCCGCCAGGGTGCCTTTGCGCCGCCGCAACAGCACGGTATTCGCCACTTCGCGTCGCGGAAACAGGATGCGATTGCGGACGGCGGTCGCCGCGCCGCCGCCGGCAGTGGGCTCTCCGGCGTCGTGCACGGCCTGGTAGTTGATCAGGCTGCCGATGTACGGGACCACCCAATCGGCGCACGTTTCGATGAACCAGTTGTCGTAGAGCGCGGCGATGTCGCGCTCCACGAGGTTCACCTGCTCGGCGATGACGCGCAGGAACGCCTTCAGCGGATAGCCCTGGTCTGCATCGCGCAGCCGGTAGACGACCGGCACGAGCTCGTAGAGGCGATCGGGATCTTGCGTCAGACAGGGCACGTCACCCTCCGATCTCCGTGAGAATCAGCGTTGCTGGCAGATCCGGCGTCAGGAACACCAGGTCCGCCGGCCGTATGCGCCCGCACGGGTTCTCGGTGCCGGCGGCCGGATCCAGACGCGCGATCTCCGCCGCCACGAACGGACGCACCGTCAACGTCGTCGCAAGCTGCAGCAGCTGCGCGGCTGTCGTGTCCTCCGCGACCGCGTCGAAGACCTGCGGATCGACTGAAGCGACGCCTTCCACCGCCTGCATCATCGCGACTGCCTCGCTGAGAAATGCCGGTTGACCGAGATCGCGCGCCTCGATGTCGAAGCCCGCCAGCAGCGCCGCACGGACTTTCGGCTCGACCGATTCCCACGCGAAATCCGGATTGATGCGCACACCGGCGTTGATGACGAGCAGCTTCACCCGGCGCGAGCAGACCTGCACCGGCTGGAATGGGTCGCCGAACGACTGGAGCGCGATCACCAGGTTCTGATAGAGGTCCGAGCTGGGGTCGACGGCGATGTCGCCTGTGCCGGCGATCGTCAGGTGCACGAGCTGCGCGCGGCCGTCTGAGAGTCTCACGGCGCTCGCTTTGCCGATGCCCGCGAATGTCCGTGCGAAGTCGGCGTAATCCTGAATGGACACGAGGCGATCCAGCGCGGTCACGGTGAGCGGCGCGTTGCGGCGAGCCTGATCGATCGAATCCCGATCCGCACCGCCGTTCGCGGGCAGCGGATTCACCACGCCCTGGAGGCCGAGTGGATGCGTGGCCAGCTGACTGATCTGCCAGGCGTTGACGTTGCCCGCCCTGCCGATGCCGTACCGGTAGATGGTCTTGATATTGGCGGAACCCGTCGGCACGCGTGCCCCATGCTCGCCGTTGCCAAAGATGACGCTGACCTGATCGTCATCGTCGGTCTCGGTCACATACGATCGATCCGTCGGACCAAGAGCGATCAGCGCGTCCGCCTCGTGCCACGCGATCTCGTTGACGCGCACCACCAGCGTGCTCTCGGCGCCTTCCGGAGTTGCCGCCGACACATACGTCAGCGGCTTCTGATGCAATGCCAGCGACTGGAACGCCTGCGCGGCATCGCCGTCGCCGAGCACCTCACCGATCGTCTGCCCTTGCGTCGCTTTGACGACATTGGCGTAGATGCGGACGTCGGCGCTGTCGTAGGTATAGTTCAGCGCGTTCGCCAGTTGAATCGTGGTGTGGACCGTCTCGGACCCGCTGATCAGCCGACGGATTCGCCACGCGAAGATCGCATCGAGACGGTTCGCCGGAATGACGCCGCCCGGAAAAGGCTGCGGCCGCGGCACGCGGTCGGGATCGATCAGCTGATCGGCGAACGCCGCGAAAGCACCCGTCCGCTCAGCCGCCGTCGGCACGTAGGCGTCGGCGAAGACGCCGGGACAAAGCTGCACGCGCTCGCAAAACTGTTGGTCGGTCTGCGCCGGCATCGGGATTTGCGCAAGGCTCTTCTGCAGATCGTGCGTCGGCACGCCGACGACGAGTCGATCGCCATCGGTGTTGGCATCGCTGATGTACAGCAAGCTCTCGAACGGGATCACGCCCGGAAGGAACGGCAGACACGACTCCTTCCCGGCGCCCTGTGTGACTTCCGCGATCATCGCCAGCTCGCTGGACTTCACGCCGGTGACGTTCGGAATGTCCGTACGCTCGCCAGAGACGATGATCCATTTCCCGGGTTCCAGGCCGTTGTAGAGAGAGTCGAGCTCGATGCTGTCGCCCGAGATGTCGCGGTCCAGCGGCACTTCGGAGAGATCCAGCGGCTCGGCCTGCGCGTAGACCACGGTGCCGCGAAGCAGAAACGACCGCTCGATGAGCCTCCTGAAGTCGGTGACCTTGTTGCCGGGCACGGTCAGCCAGGCCGTAGCGAGCGTGAGCACGCTGACCTTCGCTGCGTATCCTGTCGTCGTGTCCAACGCCATCGTCTGAACGTCGGCGACCTTGTGGTACGTGATCAGACGGTCTGTCGTGGGATCCGCATCGAAATCGGGACGGCTGATGGCCACCCAGGAGTCGGCGACGATTTTGTCGTAGACGGCGTCCAGCGCGATGACGGCGAGCGATGTCATCTTGGCCGTCAGGAGATCACCCCAGGAATTGGCGATCGTGGCGGGTGTGAACTTGATCGGTTTGTCCTGAACGAACGTCGAGGCGCCGGGGAAATTGCTGGCGAACAGACCGGCCTTCGCGCGCAGGGCGTACTGGCGGAGCTGGATGTGCTCCGGTTGCACCTTTCCCCACGCCGGGTACACGAGCGGCGCAGCCACGGGGTTCAACGCCGCAATCAGCCGCGGCATCGTGTCGGCGTGCGACGCGAACGATGAAGCGGTGGAGCGCGCGAGACGGGTTGGATTCGCCGGCTGCACCGAAACCGGCCGTGACAACGCCGGCAGCAGTGTTGCCAGCCGCTCCAGGCTCGACACGGCGAGGCTCGGGATCGGGCGTGGAGGCGTGTTGTTCTCGCCGCCCGCGAATTCGGTGAGCGTGGCCGTCAGCGCAGGCAAGAGGTCCAGCACATGCTGCAGCCAGATCTCGACCCGCGTGAACTGCCGGTCGACAGCGACGTCGTGCAGCGTCTGGATCGGCGCGGCGATCTCGCGCACCGAGTTCAGAGCGGCGGCTCCCGTCGAGTCGTGCAGCGCCGCATCCCGCACCTGGCCCAGCAATGCGGCGGCCTGGGTCGCGAGATCGCTTCCGGCGAACTGGCTCGGCGCGTCCGAGATGAAGCGGTCGACGAACCTGCCGGACGACGGCCTCGACGTTTCCTGACGGCGTCAACGCCGTCTCGCGCAACGCGACCCGTGTCCGGTTGCCGTCCGACTGCGCATCGACGCGCTCGGCGACGCGGAGAAACTGCTGATCCGGATCGTCGCTCAGCACCAGCAGCAGGGCGTCTCCCGCTTTGAGGTTCGTCGCGACGCCCTGGAAGTACACGCTGTCAACGAGGTCGGCGTTGGTGCCGAGGTGGTTGTCGATTCGCAGATCCGGATCCGGCGGCGGCGAGATGACGGGCGGGCGGGTCAGGCGTGGCTTCAGGTTGTTCCAGATGCCTTTCGCCGGCAGCGTGACACTGGTCTCGAAGTACTGCGCCGTCTCGCCCGTGCCCGGCACGCTCTGCGCGCGCGTGCCGTCGGGAATCTTCCCATCGAAGCCGTCGTTGACCGTGAACGCGAGAAACACGCTCGCCGACACGCCTGGTCTGGGCCGGTAACCGATCAGCTTCGCCAGCTCCAACACCGACCGCCGCTCCGTCGCGGTGATCAGATAGCCTTCGTTGGCGATCCGTTCCTGGTAGAAGGTGAGGACATCGGCGAGCACGGCCCAGGCATCGAGGAGCGCGATCGAAGGGTCGCTCGCCTGGCGCGTCGTGAGACGCTTCAGTGGATAGAGACGGTCGATCGCGCCGCCGGCGCCGGCGGCAACATCGATGCTGACGCTCGACAACCGCTCCAGCATCCGCTCGCGGAACGTCGCATAGGTGCCAACTCGGTAGCTCAACGTGGGCAGCCCGGGGCGGTTGTACTCCGGGTCCGCCGGCGCGGCAGGGCCGACGCAGCAGCCGCAGGGCTTCTTCATCGTCCGCCTCCCAGGTCCAGCGTCAGCCTGCCGTTCTCCGGCGCGTTCGGGTCGTTGTCGAGCCTGGCGATCTCGAACGGCCCGAGTCCGAGCACGCCATGAGCGGGCAGATCGGCGTGGCCGGCGGTGGGAGACGGCGCGCCGATCTCGAATCGCGCCAGGCGGGTGATCTCGACGTTCTGTACGCCCGTGACTGCCTGGGCGGCAGCGATGATGCGGCTCGCGTAAACGCCCTGACCGAATGTCAGGTTGTCCGGATGGAAAAAGCCGCGTGTGCCGTCGGACAGCGTGCGGTTGCTAAACACGTCGAGCAGCGCGGCTTTCACATGTCCGCGCAGGTACTCCGGCCGCACGCAGACGTGCAGCGCTAGATCGAGCCCGACGTACCGCGCCTGCTTCACATCGACGTCGTGGCCGACGCGGCGATACTGTTCGAGAAACGCCTCGATCTCCGACAGGAGCCCGGCGTCAGCGTCTTCGGTCCCGAGCGGATCGATCGCCACGAACACTTCGTTCCACGCGCCGGTCCACCGAAGCGTGGCCCTGGCGCCCTGCAGCGCATGAAAAGGCGCCGCGCAGGCATCGGCTCGATTCACGAGCGCGGCACGCTCCGCGAAGCGCCGTTCGTTGTCGGCCGCCAGGGTCGCATAGTCGTCCGCAATCACCGCGCGCATGAGCTCGGTGCGAAACGCGTGCGGCGCAAACGCCTTGACCTCTTCGACCGCCTCGGGATCGATCCCGCCGACGGCGGCGAGCGGATTGCGCGGCACGAGCGTCCCGGCATTGCCGGTCGGCTGGCGAAAGACGATTGTGGTGATCGCCTCGGCGCCGAGATGGCCCGCCGAGCCGTTGCCGACGCGATAGATGGCGTCGAACACCGTCCCCGCCGCCGGCGGCTGACCGAGATCGCCATCGCCGAACCGCAGATGGACGTGGTCATCGTCATCGGTCTCGACGACGAAGTGCGAATCGTTCGGGCCGCTCTCGAGCAGATCGGGCACGGGCGTCCATGTGGTGACGATGCTGCCGTGCGGTGTGTCTTGCGTGCCGGTCAAGGTCACCTGCGGCAGCGCCCGACGCGGGTCCTGCACGAGCAGCCGGCCCGCGCATCCGCAATGGCGGAAGCGGCTGCGCGTGGGTCAAGGGCCCGCCGTCCAGCTCGGGGCAGAAAGGAGCCGGCGTCGTGTCGGTGTGCGGCGGCTCGCAGCCGCAGGCACAGTGATCCGATGTCGATCCCACTGGCACGGTGCCGAGCGGCGTCTCGTGCGTCGTGGCGCCATGATCCACGAGCATGACGTTGCCGCGCGCCACGCTGATGTGGTCGCGGCAGTCGCAGTCCGGCGGCGGCATTTCCGCCGAGAGGCACAGCGGAAACGTGAGCGCGTCCTCCGAACACCATTCGATCTCGACGATCGGCTGGCCGAAACCGGCGCCGTAGGGGTGATACAGCGGATCGACAGACGGCGTCACCTGTGTCAGCCGCACGGCCTGACGATGCGCCGGATCCGCATCCGCCGGATTGCCCGTCGCCGGTCCGAGAACCTCCTCGAAGATGAGCACGTCATCGACGGCAAGGTTCAGGCTGCGGCGTGTGCCCGGCGGCCCATCGCCCGCCGGCGCCGCTTGACCCGGAGTCGCAACCGGCACCCATGCATCGACGAGCGTCGCTCGGGTCGCGCCCGTCGCGAGACAGCAGGCGCAATCGCCCCACGTGTAGAAATGAATCTCGTTGTGGGTCTTGTGGACGACGACCGGCTTGTCCGGATTGGACACCAGCGGCTCGAAGACGTGGTAGGTCGACGCCGGAATGCGCTCCAGCTCCTGGGCTTGCAGGACGTGCCGATCGGAAACGCCCGGGAGCGGCGTCGTGAAAAAGATCTGCCGCAGGTCGAGCGGGATGTCGTCGTCCGTGGCGATCGTGATCCAGGCGCGCGCGTTGGAGCCCTCGTGCATCTGGTAGCTCACGAGCCGCGCGTGGCGGCGCACGGAGATCCGCTGCCGCGCCGTGCCAAGGTATGCCTCGGTGGCGACCGCGTCCTGGTAGTAGCTGAGATAGTCGCCGACGTACGCCAGGAGCTCGACGAGCATGATGCCGATGTCGGGCACGTGGCGCTCGCGCCACTGCGGCACCGTGAGCGCCAGCCGATCGAGCAGCAGCTGCCGGAAGCTCGCGTAATCCTTCGCGAGATAGTTGATGTCGAGCCCGGTCGCGGACGGCGGCGGACATACCTGCGGGGTCTTGCAGTCGAGATCGGTCGGGCAGCCAGCCTTGAACGTGAAGCACACCGACGCGAAACGCGGATCGAAGCCGTCCATTGGCGCGTCGGTCTGACGGCCCTGATCGTCGAGCTTCACGAGGCTCAACATGTACTCGGAGAAGTCGCCCGCCTGTGAGACCTCGACCTCGAGATAGTCATCCAGTGTCGGGTCGGCCTGCCGGTGCACGTGCACATCGATCGCGCGGACGTCGCGGATGCGCCGGCCGCCGGTGATTCGCACGTTCGCCGTCGCGATCGCGCCGGGCGCGCGGCCCAGGAAGAACACCTCGAGGCGCGCGCTGTCGGCGTCGTCACTTCGACGAAATCGAGGCCGTTCAGCGGCGCGCTCGCGGACGTCTTCGCGGCGACGATCGTCGGCGCAGAACAGGTTCGTCACGCGATCTGGCGAACGAAGCGTGTCCGTTCGCCCCTCCTGCGTCTCGCGCACGACGTATTGCACGGTCGCGGTCAACGTGGCGTCCTCCGCGGTCACCTGCACCTGCTGCAGATCGATCAGGTCGCCGAGGTAGCGCTGCAGCGCCGCCTGCGTCGTGAACTGCAGTGCCGCCGCGAGCTCGGGGCTGTTGGGCGCAATACCATCTGCAGCAGGCCGCTGCCGAAATCCGGGCGGTTGACGCGCTCGCCCGGATTGGTGAAGAGCAGCTGCTCGATCATGTCGCGGACGTGATCGCCGTCGTCGGTGGCGGCGGTGCGGCCGCGGCGTCGAAGTGGAACGGAAAATCGATGTTCATGGCTCACATTCCGGTGACGCGCGTCTGCGTCACCGTGATCATCAGCGGCGTGCCGGTCGGCGCGCAGATCG
The DNA here is from genome assembly GCA_963792175.1 of uncultured Acidobacteriota bacterium. Lineage (GTDB taxonomy): Bacteria > Acidobacteriota > Vicinamibacteria > Vicinamibacterales > CAVVIG01 > CAWBVG01. The sequence goes on along the minus strand of CAWBVG010000033.1, from coordinate 6,344 downwards.
CCTGGCTGTCGAGCAGCAGCAGCGGCTGGCCGTTCGAGTGACGCGCGTGGCCCGGTGAGCCACTGCGCGGTGACGCACGGCCCGTTCGCGCCGGGCGGCGGCGAACGCGCAGCCGGCGACGACGTAAGGGCCGGCATGTGACGGTCGGCTGACCCATCACGGAGCACGCGCGGGTTCGGCACCGTCGGCTGCGCCTGGCCGCCGTGCGCGCAGATCACCGTGGCGCCGACGTGGAGAAGAAATCCGGGCATCATCGTCTCCGCACGTTACGTGACCACCAGCGCGCCGTTGTTGATGGTGACGGTCGGGCCGGTCATGACGATGCTGGCGCCCTTGCCGTTCTGAATGTAGATCCCGGTGTCGTTGACGATGATCGTGGCGCCGGTCGTGCTCTTGAGCATGATGCCGCCGGTTGGACCGGGCAGGTCGCTCAGCACGATCGAGTTCTGCAGCGCGTCTGCAGCACGATGTTCGGGATCACCCGGGACGCCGGCGAGCGCGAGCGCCGGCACTTCGGCGGCGTTGCCCCACCAGCCGCCGGTCCAGACCGGCCGATCCGGATCGCCGGCCTCGAACTGCACCCAGACGCCGGCGCCGATCTGCGGCACCATGTACATGCCCATCTGCTTGCCGGCGATCGGCACCGCCGGCATCGCCCAGGTCGACGGCATGAGGCCGCCGACGTCCGGAACGAGGACCATGATGCGTCCGATCTGCAGCGGATCGATGTTGTTCACGACCGTGCCGCGATAGATGCCGTAGTATTTGGGCCGTCGTCTCATACGCTCACCGTGGAGACCGACGAGCCGACGCCGCCGCGCGAGAGCGTGAAGCTCTGCTTGTATTCGCCGCGCTTGATGTTGTGCGTCACGCTCTTGACGTAGTAGTTGCCGTCGTAGTAGTTGCCGGCGCCGCGGACCGCCGCCAGTTGCCGCGCCTTGAACACGTGGCCGTAGCGCAGCACGTCGAGCTGTCCGCTCGCGCTGATCACGTCGGCCGTCTTGAACAACGCGCCGAGCCCCGCGAGCGCGGCACCCACCGGGCTCTCGTTCGCGATCGGCTTGAGCTGCTCACTCCGGAGCGGCGTCGGCGCCTGCTTGCCGAGCGGCGCCTTCAGCATGTCGATGTTCGGGACCGGGATCGGAATCGGGATCTTCGTGTTCGGCTCGATGATCGTCACGAAGTACTGCGTCGCCAGGGTGCCGTCGTAGGAGAACGCAACGAGTCGATGTTCGTCGTGGCGTCGAAGTTGATGCTGAGCGCCGGCTGCGGCCCGCCGAACATCTTGCTGAGGTCGGGGCCCCAGTACGCGAGGCTCATCCCCGGCTTCGGGCCGGGATCGAGATAGAAGACCGCGCCGGTCTCCTGCGCCAGCGCGGTGACGTACCGTAGTCGGTCCCCTGCTGCTTGACGAATTGCTCGAGCGGGTTCTCGAAGCGGGATGCTCGCCGGGAGCGCGAGCGGCACGACGCCGAGCACGGCGTACTTCGCCAGGATGGCCTCGACGATCACGAACTCGGCAGCGCGGGATAGGGAATCCCGGTCAGGTCGATGAAGTCCATCAGCGCCGTGAGGTCGAGGCCGGTCATGGTGAGCGTCGACTTGCCGGCCCGCTGTCGGCGTCACGTCCTGCTTGGTGATGATGCCGTCCATCAGCACGTCCACCGAGCCGTTGACGGTGACCGCGATGATCACGCGCTGCGCGGATCGAAGAAGCCGGAGGGCAGCATCCGCTGGAGCGGCGACTTCTTGCCGATCGCAACTTCAGCTGGAAGCCGCCCTGGCTCCGACGGTCGACGACACCTGGATCTCGGTCAGCGCGTCGATGACCGGCTGCGGCACCGGGCTCGCGGTGAAGGAGCCCATCATCAGCGTCAGATAGAAGCCGCGGTTCATGCTCGCGCCCGTAATGCCCTCGGGCAGCGTGATGCGCAGCCTGCGCCCGACCGTTTCGGCCAGCTCTCGGGCGCATGGCGCCGTTGGCGTCGGCCAGGCGCCAGAACAGCTCGGATCGCCGAGATACGCGCCGCGATGTTGTCGAGGCGCTCGCCCTGGGCGACGGTGTGCTCCTGGATCATCTGGAAGCGCGCCGGCGAGGGCAGGAAGCGGCGCCGCACATAGACGATGGCGGCCGTCGGGGCCGTTCCAGCGTGGTGGTGTCGATGCCGTAGTAGCGGCTGGTGGCGGTGAACAGGCTCCGCGTGAGCGCGGTCTGCGCCAGCAGCGCCTGCACGGGATCGATATTGAGCGCGTCGTCATGGGATGCCCCGAATGCCGAGGGCGGCGAACGTTCCGCCCTGATAGAGCCGCGCGAGGTTTCCTTCTGCTGCTGGTAGGCCATGTAGAGGCTGCCGCCCTTCTCGTTGAAGTCCAGGTCGTCGATGGAGAGCACCCGCATGCCGAGGCTGACCTTCGCCCGGATCGGATTGAGCGCCGGATCGAACGCCTCCTCGGTGATGCTGAACTCGGTGAGCCGCACCGGAATGATCCGGTTCGCGCTCCACACGAACAGCGTCAGCGGCGCCAGCACCGGCATGATCTCGAGCGTGCCCGGCTGCGCGAGGGTGAAGTTGCTCTGCAGCGTCGTGCTCGCCGGGTAGACGATCGTTTCGAGCGCGGCCAGCTGCGGGAAGATCCCGTTCTGGACCGTGTTGGTTCGATCCGGGACTTCGAGCTGGTCGGTGGCGTCGATCTCCGCGTCGAGCTTGAACGTCTCGACCGGCGGCCCGGTGAGCCGCAGCGCCTCGGAACGGTCGCCGCCTTCCTCGGCGCCCTTGATCTTCAGCGTGCGCGACAGCGAATCGGGGTTGTACTGCAGCACGATGATGCCGTTCGGCAGCACGGTGAACTTGTCCGGATCGAGCAGCACGATGCCGCCCTTGAGCACCCGCGGCGATCCGGGAAACGCGCTCATCGCTCAAAGCTTCTTTCGCTGGCGATCCAGCAGATGCGAGATCCCGCCGAACGCCAGGCCGACGCCGGCGCCGGCGAGTCCGAGTCCCGCGCCGACGCCCGACAGTGCCCCGAGCGTGGCGCCGATCGCGCCGCCGATCGCGGCGCCGATCAGCTCGTGCTTGGCCGCGCCGATCACGCCAACAGCGCCGATCCGATGGCGCGGCCGGCCTTTGCGATGATGGTGTCGATCTTCACGACACCGCGCGCGAACCAGAAGGCCGCGAGCTTGAAGAACCGGCCGACGCCGCCGCGAAGTCGGCGAGCGCCTCCCAGGTGAACTCGACGCTGACGGCCAGCTTCGTCTCGTTCGTCGGCTGGCCCGCTTTGTCCCGCTCGATCGGCCGCGCCGGATCGTGATGACCGGTCACGAGCTGGCGCATCAGCGGCGGCAGATCCGAGGCGCGGCCGGTGTACTCGATCTTCAGCGTGATCCCCTTGTCGAGCTCGATGTCGGGCACGTTCGGCAGCTTCGGATCGAACGTCGAGATGATCATCGCGACGCCCTGAACGACGAAGAAATAGAACGGCAGGCCTTTGACGCTCAGCACGTACCGCTTGGCGTGTTCCTCGAGCTCTTTCCGAGCTGGGTCTTGCTGAAATCGTCGTACGCCTTCTTCAGCGCCTCGGCGATCGCCTCATCGGAGCCTTTTGGTTTTTCGGGCAGCTTCGCCGGACCAGCGTCTGGCGGCAGCGATCGCTGCTGGAGCGAACCGGGCGGCGGGGGATCGCGCTGCAGCGCGTGATCGGCGCCCGCCGCGCCGGCGGCCGGCTCCGGCGCCCGGCCTCGAGCGCGGCGGCGCTGGTGCGATCGGCGGCGATCTCGTCGCGATCGCCGGGCCTGCTTATCGAGTCGGTCTCGGGCGCCGGTGCGCGCCGCTGTTGCACCACGTGCGCCAGTTCATGCGCGATCAGCCGCTGGCCGCGGCTGGTCGACGGCATCTACTCGCCGGACCCAAACGCGATGTTCTGCCCCGCGGTGTAAGCCAGCGCATTCGCGTCGCGCGCCGATCGCGCGGCGTCGTCGTTCGTATGCACTCGGACGTTGCTGAAATCCTCGCCGAAGCGCGGCTCCATCAACGTCCGCGTCGTGTTGTCGAGCGGCTGGCCCGGCGCGTCTACCGTCTCGCGGACGCTGGCGGGCACGGCCCCGGGCGGGCGTTCACCCGATGCGCGGGGCTGCGGCCGCAGCGCGGAGGAGTCGGTCCGCCAGGAGCTGGACGGCGTCCAGCGTCGGTCTCGCGCTCTCATCGCGGTTGCTCCTTGGGATGCCGGAGCGCGGAAATGAAGACGTTCTTCGCGATGTAGGCCTTGGCGACGCGGCCGATCACTGACTTCGACATCTTGTCCTTGATCGTCTGCTCATTGACGATCCCGAACGGGTGGGCCCAGTAGCGATCGGGTCCGATCTTGGTCGCGTTCTCGTTCTGGAAGGCGCAGAAATCGAGCGACCGGTCCTTCGCGCACTTCGCTGCGCATCGAGGTTCGACCAGATCACCTGCGAGCCGTTGGGCGCCTCGTGAGGAGCTTGGCCCGCGGCTTGCCCGCGGGATTTTCCGAGGGCTTGAAGTACTTCATGCCGGGATTCTGTCGGCGGCCCTTCGACGTACGGGGTCTTGCCGGGGCCTTTCGCGTGGATGGGCGCCTCCCACTCGCGGTTGAACTTGGAATCGAAGCCGATCTCGAGCGTGGGAACTTCTTGTCGAACTCCGCCTGGCTCAGGGTGCGCCAGTAGGCATAGAGGCGCAGGACGTGGACCCCCTCGAAACAGTCGAACTGCCACTTCGTCTGCCGCCGCCGGCCTTCGGGACGGGCTTACCGATGTTCTTGATCGTGTGGTCCACGGCCACCCACTTCGAGGAGGTAGTCGCGAAATCGGAGTCCGGTTGGCCGCGCGAGAGCTATTCGCGCCACTCGCTGGCGTCGTAGCCATCATCGGGATCCTGGCCGGACGGCCGCCGGTCGCAGTGCCGAACGCCGGCTTCAAGCGATTGCGCCTTCCTCGAGCGCTTCTTCGAAGGAGATCTTCGGCGGCGGCGCCGCGGCGGTCTGTGGCTTCGGCGGCGTCTTCGGTCTGTCCTTGTATTTGTCCTCGGGTTTCTTCTTCGAGTCGAACGCGCCGGCGAGCGCCGCGATGCCGAAGCCGATGCCAGTGGCACCGGCCGCGATGGCGGACCGATGGCGACGTCACGGCCGATCATCGGGCGCGCGCGGAGCGCACGGGTTTATTGGACGGCGCGGCAGGATCCGCGCCGCTGATCGCGTCCGGTCTGGGTGGCGTGGCGGGATCCGCACCGCTGATCGCATCGGGACACGCCAGCACCGGCTCCACCTTTGATCTCGTCGTGATATGTGCGCCTCGTGCCGCTGTCCGGATCGCGTAACTCGACATCGACCGTGAACGTGCCGTTGGCATCGAATGTCACGCGTTGCGGACTTTTGCTGATGAAGGTCGGGATCTCCTGGCCCGGTTCATCAGGGAGAACCGCGTTGAGATCCGCTTCTTCCAATTCCTTGGTCGGATGCGGGTCCTTCACCGAGAGACGCGGCTTGGTGTACAGGCCCTGGGCGCGGCACGTCTGCTGTGTTGATCCTGAAGTACGGCACAACTCAGCGGCCCCCTCGGCTGTTTGCAGTCCGTCTGCGTGTACATGGGCGGGCCCGCCGACTGACGCTCGTGCACGGTTTACGCTCTCCACGTAGGGAGCGAACCTGGTCAACGGGTGAATCGGTGTGTATTCGACCCGCAGCAAATCGGGCGTCCACGCCGCGCTGCCGAACACGTCCGCATGCTGTGGCGGGGCGTCCAGGCGGACGGTTGAAGGTATCCATGGCCACCCGCGCGAGTCCGGTTCGCCACGCGGGCCGGTCAGATTTTTCCTAATCCAGCCATAGAGGCCGGCCAGGAGGCTCTCCGCGCGCTCGGGCTCCGCTTTGGCCCTCCAGCTGCTGCACAGGGTGAGCGCCGGTGGTGTCGCGGAATCGTCCCATTCGAAGTCGCCTCCGCGGCAGTGGTCCTGCGGGTTGGCGTAGCAAGCGAATCCGAATCGGCTGCCAGAGCCGGTTGAGCACGGGCTTCAGCACCGCCACGGCGTCCTCGCCTCTCGGCGAATTGCCGGGCCCATTTACGGCCACCCAACGCTGGACCAGCTCCATACCAGCGCCGGCAGCTTTCTGCGCCATATCGACAGCGAGATTGGTGTTGGCGCGCTGCGCGCGCGCCAACGCCACTTTGATGAGCTCTATCCAGTCAGCCGGACACTCGAGGATGTCGACGGGCGACGCCTCGCCGAAGATTTGCCCTGTACGCGAGAGGAATCGGCGGTGAACGCGGCGTAGGACTACGGCATTCGTCAAGTTCTCATCGGGGCTCAGTCGATTCGGTTCCGCGC